>NZ_JBQOUU010000001.1:2085000-2665000 GCF_052216825.1 Bacillus sp. FH
AACCCAAACATTCACTGCATCGCTGAACTTCTTACTTCTGAACAAATACAAAATGCAACGAGAGCTGGCGTGTCAGAAATTATAGAAGGAAATAAATTAACGAGCTATGTATTTACCGCTTCTCTTTTATTCCCTTCCATTTCAGGTGTACTATTTTCACTTTACGACGAAATCTCTGATAATAAATTACAACTGATGGAGCTTCCTATGTCCTGCACCGGACAAACTTTTGCGAATTGTAGCTATACTCTTTTAAAGCAAAACATTCTCTTACTAGGTATAAAGCGCGACGAACAATATATGATTAATCCAGTTCATTCCTTTGTTCTCATTGAAAGCGACATACTCATTGTTATTCACCATTAGTAAAATGACGCTCTAATTCTTGCATGAGCACTTTCCCAATATTGATATATTTTCTTTTCACATCTCCATCTGGATCTTTCGGCTCAGCAAATTGATCCATTCCACTCGTTCCAGCTGTTAAAGTATTTACATGATCATCTAGTTCGTCTTGATATACGTGCGAAAGAATATACGGCGTTCCAAGACGAACTATTACGCCGGGTACATCTAGTTCTCCATCAATTGCTGTAAATGGCACTCGTAAAAATTGATAGCCGTCTTCTTCATCGATTTTATAATCAAAGCATCCTTTATCATAATCCCAATTGCCACCAATGCTATATCCGAGTGGCTTCATTATTTCTTCTAACTTATATAACGCATATGTACGTCCTTCTAAATTTGAATGAATCAGAATCAAGTCCATCCCTCCTAGACTTTTTCTTTAGCATACCCACTCTAGTTTGAATATACTGATGGACTTTTCGATGAAATAATAAAAAGCGGCCGGATCCGGCCGCTTTTTATTATTTTAAACGCTCTTCTAATTCTGCTTTTAATTCTTCAAATCCTGGTTTACCAAGTAAAGCAAACATGTTTTTCTTGTATGCTTCTACTCCTGGTTGGTCAAATGGATTTACGCCTAATAAGTAGCCGCTCATCGCACATGCTTTTTCGAAGAAGTATACAAGGTAACCAAATGTGTACTCATTTAATTCAGGAATATTTACGATTAAGTTTGGTACTCCGCCATCGCTATGTGCAAGTAGTGTACCTTCGTATGCTTTCGTGTTTACGAAGTCTACAGTTTCACCAGCAAGGTAGTTTAATCCATCTAAATCGTTTTCTTCTGATTCGATTGTTAGTTCATGTGTAGGTTTACCTACTTTTAGAACTGTTTCAAATAAGTCACGACGACCTTCTTGAACGTATTGACCTAATGAATGTAAGTCAGTTGAGAAGTTTGCTGAAGATGGGAAAATACCTTTTTGATCTTTTCCTTCACTTTCACCAAATAACTGTTTCCACCACTCAGCGAAGTATTGAAGTGCTGGCTCATAGTTAACAAGCATTTCAATTGTTTTTCCTTTATTGTATAGAGCGTTACGAACTACTGCGTATTGGTAAGCTGGGTTTTCTTCTAGTTCTGATGTACCGAAGTCCTCACGACCAGCAGCTGCACCTTTCATCATCTCTTCAATATTTAAGCCACTCACTGCGATTGGCAATAAACCAACTGGCGTTAATACAGAGAAACGTCCTCCAACATCATCTGGAATAACGAATGTTTCGTAACCTTCATTATCAGCTAATGTTTTTAATGCACCACGCGCTTTATCTGTAGTTGCATAAATACGTTTGCGAGCTTCTTCTTTTCCATACTTTTCTTCTAATAACTTACGGAAAATACGGAATGCTAGTGCTGGCTCTGTTGTTGTACCTGATTTGGAAATAACGTTAATAGAGAAGTCTTTGCCTTCTAGTACATCCATTAAATCTTTCATATAAGTGGAGCTAATGTTTTGTCCAACAAATAGCACTTGTGGAGTTTTACGTTGTTCTTTAGAAAGTGTGTTGTAGAAAGAATGGTTTAACATTTCAATTGCTGCACGTGCTCCTAGGTAAGAACCACCGATACCTACAACAAGTAAAATGTCAGAGTCATTTTTAATTTTTTCTGCGCATTTTTGAATGCGAGCAAATTCTTCTTTGTCATATTGAAGCGGAAGGTCTACCCACCCAAGGAAATCGTTCCCAGCTCCAGTTTTTTCGTGGATTGCGTGATGTGTTACTTTCACTGCATCACGTAAATAAGTGATTTCATGTTCACCGATGAAGGATAACGCTTTAGAATAGTCGAACGTTACATGTGTACTCATCTTTTTCCCTCCAATTATGGATATGTATTTCTGTATTCACTTTAGCGAAACTGAAGTTGTAAATCAAGCGATTCACCCCTTGTAAACGTAACCAATATATATTTTTTAAAAAAAGTTCATTTTTTGCATAAAAATTCGCATTTTTCGGTATAGATGTATATACATCCTATTCCGAACATTTTTTATGTATAAAAACAACATAACTACCCCATTCTATAAAAGAGTTAATTAACTCATCGCTTGCTCATGCTTCACAATTAAGGGGGGCTTTTTCATGAGTACTTTGCAACGTATCGCATTAGTCTTTACTGTAATTGGCGCTGTAAACTGGGGATTAATTGGGTTCTTCCAGTTTGACTTAGTGGCAGCCATTTTCGGTGGACAAAACTCAGCTCTTGCACGTATTATTTACGGCATCGTCGGTATTTCTGGGCTGATCAATCTTGGTTTACTCTTTAAACCATCAGAAAATCTTGGTACTCACCCAGAAACGAACGAAATTCGCTAGTCAGTATGTCCTTACTCACCTTCGACATACGAATATGATTGCATGCAATCATATTTGCAAATATATATCATAAGAAAAAGTAAAAGAGGAACGCTCATATGCGCTCCTCTTTTACTTTGTTAACTCAGACTCTTCAATCCATTCTGTTAGCTTTTCTCGCAGCGTATTAAATCCGTCCTTAGATGGATTCGGTATAAGAATCCGTCCTTGTTTTCTTTTCGCCGCTTTTAACGATAAACTCATTTTTCTGTGTTCTTCATCAATTGAAAGTACTTTTACTTCTACTGTATCGCCGACTTTTAAAAAGTCATGAATATCCTTTACATATCCATTTGTAATTTCAGATATATGCACAAGTCCTTGTGTTTCTGCATCTAACGCTACAAATGCACCGTAATCTTGAATCCCAGTCACTTTCCCTGTTACAACCACTCCTGTTGTATATTGTTCTGACATATGAAACACTCCCATACGTTTACCATTTTCTCTACAATTGTAGATAGCAAAGCAGATGATTTATTGTTAAATATCCGATTAGTTAATACGTACCGTAAGTAAAGCTACTCAGGATACGCATACCTTATATTAGTAAATTATACCACTATGACAGAGCTCATTCAAAATTCATGAAAAAATTTCCTTAAGTAAGTATAATTCTCCAATATTAGGATAGAATACTAACACATGGCTTTCTAGTATTCCCCCCCTTTTATGGACAAAACGTATTGTGTTTTGTCCTTTTTTTATTCTCTATAAACCGTTCCATTCTCTTCGTTGCTTCCATAAGCTGTTCAAGCGATGTTGCATACGAACAACGAATAAACCCTTCGCCACTTTCGCCAAATACACTTCCAGGTACAACAGCCACTTTTTCTTCTAATAATAACTGTTCTGCAAATTCCGCTGAAGATAGTCCAGTTGAAGAGATTGAAGGAAAGACATAAAATGCTCCGCCCGGCACGTGACACGTTAATCCCATTTCATTGAAAGATGTCGTCATAAAATTACGGCGTTTCTTATAGCTATCTCTCATCCGAATTACTTCATCATTCCCGGCACGTAACGCTTCAAGTGCTGCGAACTGAGACATCGTTGGGGCACACATCATAGAATATTGGTGAATTTTGAGCATTAATTCTGAAAAATGAACAGGAGCTGCAATCATACCAAGACGCCATCCTGTCATTGCAAATCCTTTTGAAAATCCCGAAATTAAAATCGTATGCTCGCGCATATTTTTAATACTCGCGAAACTTGTATATGCTTCGTCGTATACAAGTTCTGCATAAATTTCATCAGATAATACGATTAAATTGTACTTCTCAACAATCACTGCTATTTCTTCAAGCTCGGACTTGTTTAACATTGCACCTGTTGGGTTATTTGGTGAACAAAGTAAAATTGCCTTTGTCTTCGCTGTAATAGCTGCTTCAATTTGTTCTGGTTGTACTTTAAATTCATTTTCTAAAGTAGTCGCCACAGGAACTGGAACGCCTCCAGCTAATGTCACAAGCGGGGCATAAGAAACGAAACTTGGCTCAATAATGAGTACTTCATCATCAGGATTTATAATGGCGCGCATCGCTACATCTAACGCCTGACTTGCTCCAACTGTAACAATGATTTCATCGTTTGGATCATAAGAAACTGCAAATTGTTTTTTTAGATACTTTGCTATTTCTTGACGGAGCTCCAATAATCCTGCATTTGCTGTATATGACGTATATCCTTGTTCTAAAGAACGGATACATGCTTGCCTCACATTCCAAGGTGTAACGAAATCAGGCTCTCCTACTCCAAGCGAAATAACACCTTTCATATTTGCTGCTAAATCGAAAAACTTTCGAATACCAGATGGTTGTAAAGATTCCGCTGCTCTAGATAGTTCAAATTGCTTCATGGTGTCACCACAATTCGCTTATCATCATCGTTTTTTTCATAAATAATCCCCTCATGTTTATACTTCTTCAAAATAAAATGCGTTGTCGTAGAAACGACAGATTCAATTGTTGCTAATTTCTCAGAAACAAACATCGCCACTTCTCCCATTGTCTTTCCCTCTAATGTAATAGAAAGGTCATATGTCCCTGACATTAAATACACAGATTTCACTTCTGAATAACGATAAATTTGCTCAGCAACCGCATCGAACCCAACGCCGTGCTTTGGCGTAACTTTCACATCAATCATTGCCGTTAAACCTGTATGTTCTTTCACCTTCGTCCAATCGATATGTGTTACATAATCCACGATAATCTTTTCCGCTTCTAATTTTTCAACCATTTTCTTTACTTCTTCTACTTCTATATTTAACAGCTTCGCTAATGTATCTACAGATAATCGACTACTTTTTTCAAGACAAGCTAATAATTCTAATTCTTTTTCTGTCACCATATAAATCATCCTTCCTTTTCGTTTGTGTCTAAATTATACAAATAGCCTTTCCAGTTTGAAAAGAAGATTTTTTTAGTGAATTATGTCAAAATAAAGTGAAACTTTAATCCATGGAAAGGTTCACCCCATGGATTATTAGCCCGCTCCAATCGGGCTTGATCTCCCACCTCACTTCTTTGTCTCAACCGTCTTTTTAGGTGGGAGTCTTACTGCTCGTTAAAGCGGGGTAAAGTGAAACTTTACTCAGCAGAAAAATGCGTGATAAAGCGAAAGGGGATGGAACCGTGAAACCAAAAGTTTATATTGCTGAACCAGTTCCAACATTTGTAGAAAACTATTTATCAGAACACTGTGATTATGAAAAATGGGAGCAAAATGAGAAGGTACCTCGTGATATTCTACTAGAGAAAATACAAGATAAAGATGGTTTATTAAATTTTGGATCTGCTATTAATGAAGAATTATTGGGGGCGGCTCCTAACTTAAAAGTAGTAAGCAACATTTCTGTCGGTTACGATAATTTTGATTTACAAGCGATGGCAAAGCACAATGTCATCGGAACGAATACACCATACGTACTAGATGATACAGTAGCTGACCTCGTTTTCGCTCTTATGTTATCTGCTGGTCGCCGAGTTTGTGAGCTCGACTCCTACGTAAAAAACGGTGAATGGAATGCGGAAATTGGAAAAGAGCACTTTGGGCTAGATGTACACCATCGTACAATCGGCATTATCGGTATGGGCCGAATTGGTGAAGCTGTTGCAAAACGAGCGAAATTCGGATTTGATATGGATGTTCTTTATTATAACCGTCGCCGAAAAGAAGAAGCTGAACAAAAATTCGATGCTACATATTGTGATTTACAGACGCTTCTAAAGCAGTCTGACTTTATCGTTCTTCTTACTCCATTAACAGATGAAACGTACCATCTTATCGGAGAAAAGGAATTTTCATTCATGAAAGAAACAGCTATCTTCATTAATGCTTCTCGCGGGAAAACAGTAGATGAAGAAGCGTTAATCGATGCGTTAACAGAAAAGAAAATCTTTGCAGCAGGCATCGATACTTTTACACAAGAGCCGATTCAAAAAGACAATCCGCTCTTATCCTTACAAAATGTTGTGACCTTACCACATATCGGATCTGCAACATTAAAAACTAGGCAGCAAATGGCTATGACCGCCGCTGAAAATTTAGTTGCAGCGTTACAAGGAAAAACACCGCCTAATATTGTTCGCGGGTAATACTGAATATACGAAAGGCAAGATGACATCGTCATCTTGCCTTTTTTTGTTAACATATTTTTTTCTGCCTTGGAAATGATATGAACAAAAATCAATGGAGTGACAAAAAATGAATCACGAATCTACTTGTCCTTATTTCACTTTTTCCACTCGCGGCACTACTGTTCATTACGAATTGTATGAACATGAAAATAAAACAGAACGTCCTACTTTCGTACTCGTTCACGGCTTTTTATCTTCCTCATTCAGCTACCGCCGTCTAATACCTTTATTATCGAAAGAAGGAACAGTCATTGCTCTTGATTTACCACCGTTCGGGAAGAGTGATAAGTCTCATCTATTTAAGTATTCTTATCATAATTTAGCAATGATTATAATCGATTTAATTGAACACTTATCTCTCTCAAACATTGTGTTAGTTGGACATTCTATGGGCGGCCAAATTTCACTTTACGTAAACCGTATACGTCCTGAATTAATTTCAAAGACAATTTTACTATGTAGCTCTAGCTATTTAGCACGCGCAACTTTACCTTTACTGTACTCTTCTTATTTACCGTTCTTTCATTTATACGTAAAGAATTGGATTATACGGCGCGGCATTGTTCATAACTTAATGAATGTCGTTCATGATCATTCATTAATTGACGATGAAATGAAGGCCGGTTACTCTGCTCCTTTTTATGACAACCGTATATTCCCCGCTTTAACTCGTATGATACGAGATCGTGAAGGTGACTTACCTTCAACTGAATTACAAAAAATCGAAACACCTACGCTACTCATTTGGGGTGAAAAAGATCGGGTCGTCCCTGTACATGTAGGTCATCGTCTGCACAAAGATTTACCGAATTCGAAATTTATTTCTTACGAAAATACAGGGCATTTACTACCTGAAGAAAAACCGGAACATGTTTATGAAGAAATTATCACTTTTTCTGCGCAATAATATCAAAGAGGCTGTCGGAAATTCCGACAGCCTACAATGAACAACTTCCGCCTTCTTTTATTACAAGTAATTCCACAGCTAACTTCTCACATTTTTCAAGCGCAGGTACTTCCTCAAAAGACATAAAGTATATATGTTGAATCTTCTTTGCGATGTATTTCGAATCATCAAACACACTTGCGACGTTCACAACATCGCTCGCTTCTGTTTCATAAAACTCCGGTCCCATTTGAAACGGATCCCAATTCTTCACAACCTCTATCATCTTTTCATATGTACCCATTCGCTTCCCGCCTTTTCACTTTTTAATACTTTTCTTTATCCTATCACATCAGCTATTCTATAAGAAGAGAGAGAACTTTCATAACTTAACGGTTTTACAGAAGAAGGGGGCAAACTTATGCAACTATTTCATAAAGCAGTCAATCGCCGTGGAACTCATAGTACAAAATGGGATACATATAAAAACGAAGAACTTATCCATGCGTGGATTGCTGATATGGATTTTGAAGTACCACAACCAATTCAAGCTGCTTTAAAGAAACGTATCGAGCATCCTATTTTCGGCTATACACTTCCTCCCGAAAATATTGGCGATATTATTTGTAACTGGACAAAAAAACAGTACAACTGGGATATTCAAAAAGAGTGGATTGTCTTTAGCGCCGGAATCGTTCCAGCTCTTAGTACGAGCATACAGGCCTTCACAAAGGAAAACGAATCCGTTCTCGTACAACCACCTATTTATCCCCCATTTTTCGAAATGGTCACAACAAACAATAGACAATTATGCGTAAGTCCATTACAGAAAAAAAATGATACATATGCGATAGACTTCGAGCATTTGGAAAAGCAATTTCAACAAGGCGTCAAACTTATGCTTCTTTGCAGTCCTCACAACCCGATAGGTCGTGTTTGGACGAAAGAGGAATTAACAAAGCTTGGATCTTTATGTACCAAATATAATGTAATCGTTGTCGCAGATGAAATTCATTCCGATATTATTTATGCAAATCATACACATACACCGTTCGCTTCTTTATCTGAAGAACTAGCAGCGCGCACGATTACTTGTATGGCTCCAAGTAAAACATTTAATATCGCTGGATTACAAGCATCGATTATTATCATTCCAAATGAAAAACTCCGTCAAGCCTTTACATCTATCCAATATAGACAAGGCTTCCACGGATTAAATATATTTGCCTATACAGCGATGGTAAGTGCCTATACAGAATGTAACGATTGGCTAAATGAAATTCGATTATATATAGAAGATAATGCTCAATTTGCTTGTAAATATATGAAAGATCACATACCTACTCTTTCCGTAACGAAGCCAGAAGGTAGCTTTTTATTATGGATTGATTGCTCTCGCCTACAGCTTTCTCAAGATGAGCGCACTAAATTGCTCGAAGAAAAAGGAAAAATTATTGTTGAGCCTGGTGAGAAGTACGGATTAGGCGGCGAAGAACATATTCGAATTAACATCGGCTGTCCAAGGTCTGTTTTAGAAGAAATTTTAAATAGACTGCGCCATACGTTTTCATAATAAGAAAGGAGACTGTTTGGGACAGCCTCCTTTGTCAACTTTTGTCGGTAAGTCGATATATTTTAAAAATCGCCGATATATTTTGAGTTACGGTCGATATATTCCAATAATCGCCTATATATTTTAAGTTACAGTCGATATATTCCAATAATCGCTGATATATTTTCACTTACACTACACAAAAAAGCTACCGCGCACGGTAGCTTTTACTTTTTCTTCATATCCGACGCTTTTTTTACAATAACACCACAAGCAATTCGATCACCTGATTTACCTGTCGGTTGTGTCATGCCATCATCAGCGTTTTCTGTAATAATAATAGACGCTCCATCTTTTCTATGAATCGTCGTTTTTCCTTCTTCAAGCGTTATATGCGGCGCATCAATTTCTGCTTTAATCTTTCCAGAACCATCTGCAATTACGTTCGGTAAATCACCGTTTTCTGCACCCTTCGGATTGAGTAGTCCATGCTTTTTATCATCTGGATTAAAATGATTTCCAGCTGATTCAAAACGAGGTGCTTTACACTCTCCAATTTCGTGTACATGTAGTCCGTGCGGGCCAGGTGCGAAACCTTCCCCTTTAATCGTAATTTTCACTCCGCTTGTTTGCTGAGTTACTTTTGCAGTCCCCACTTCATCACCTGAAGCATTATGTAATTTCACGTCAATTTCTTTCGGCTTTCCTTGGTCACAACCTGCCATCAGAAATAGTAAACAACAACTGAAAAAAAGCCGTTTTTTCATTTTATTCCCTCCAAAATACATTCTGCCCTTAGATTGTCCGAGCATAGAGGGAAACATACAAAAATGAGTTACTGTTTCTTTTCAGCTAACAGCTTTTCTTCAACTTTCTGTAATCGATCTGCTTCTCGTTTTGATACACGAACGAACATACGCCATGTAGCAATCGCACCGATAATAAATAGAACACAAACAATCCCTGGAATAATATATTCTGTTTTATCTTCCGGAAAGTATAAAGGCATCATAACGAACACTCCTTAATTATAGGATTCGAAAAACATCAGAATTTTCTGTTATATACACTTAAATTATAGTTGAACCTATCCATATTCTCAAGGGGCGTTCCGAAAGCGAATGATTTCTTTGACTCCTTCTCCTACTTTCCTTACTATAAACTTGAGGTGAAAAATATGAGAGAAACATTTGAAATTGGCGAAATCGTTACTGGTATTTATAAAACGGGAAAATACATTGGCGAGGTTACAAATAGCCGCCCTGGCAGTTACGTCGTAAAAGTATTAGCTGTTTTAAAACATCCGGTGCAAGGTGACTTACATAACGTAAAACAAGCTGACGTACCATTTTTCCACGAAAGACGTGCTTTAGCTTTTCGTGAACAGACGAACATTCCAGAGCAAATGGTGAAGAAATATGAAGGAGAAATTCCAGATTACACAGATTCACTCAAATTAGCATTAGAAACTCAAATGAATTCATTTTCTGAAGATGATTCACCTTTTGCGGTTCGTAGTCTAGAAACATTAGAACAGTTAAAAAAGGACTACAAACTTTAAAAAAACAAAACGACCAAATTACATACTGTGCAATTTGGTCGTTACTGTGTACTCACTTTCTTTAACACTTTTGAAAAATCAACGAGTTCCCCTAATGTTGGAGGTGCTGGTTTCACTAAATACTCTTTATCTTTTTCTACTAATTTAAAAATATTATACGTCGTCATCGCATCATCTAGCGCACAATGATGCTTACCCGTCCCTACTTTTCCATACGCTTCAATCGCTTTCCACAATCCTGTTTGATTTCTCTCACCAAAAAACTTCTTATACTCAAGTGATAAATCACGACACTGTCCTTGGAAAGGAAAATCTACTCCCGCTTTTTCACAATTATGCTTCAACACTTTCATATCCATATTTCCCCACGTAACAATGGTCGGTTTACATCTCTTTTCATATTCTGCAAGTTTTTCAACGAGTTCTGGAAACGAAATTCCTTTATCTACGACTTCTTGTTTAATCCCTAAAAACTTCTTACATCGATCCGTTAAAGAAGGAAAAGTCTTCGGCCTAACATGAGCTGAATACGTATCTTCTACCTTACAGCCAACAACCGAAACGAGTCCTACCTCAATAATCTCCGGGAAAAATCCTTTTGGTTTTTTTCTGTGCTGGGGCATCGTAAACTCAAAATCCAAAAATAAAAATTGTTGTTCATTCATACGATCCCTTCCTTATCATCTTTGTCATTCCTTTCTATTTGACACTCCTACACGAACAAGCTCGAATGCTAATTCCATTTTAAATATTCAGATTGGATGTATCTTATATATATGTCAAATGCCCGCAAATATTTTTAAAAATAAGAAAAAGTAACCTTTGCAGAAAATATAACAAAATAAACCCTTTCATTTACATCCGACATTTTTCTACTTTATAATGACGTTATGTGTGTTTCATCTAGTTAATTTTTGACACACTAAGAAAAGTGAATGAAAGGAGATGAGAGTTTTGCACGAAACAACGCAAGAGCTCGCAAACTGGCAGTATTATTTTGCTATCGCAGTCTTTTTAATTACATATGCCATTATTATTTCTGAAAAAATTAATCGCGCTGTCATCGCACTTCTTGGCGCAGCACTCATGGTAATTATGGGGGTCGTTGATTTACACAACGCCTTTACGAAACATATTGAATGGGGGACGATTACACTACTCATCGGTATGATGATTTTGGTGAACATTACGAGTAAATCGGGTGTCTTCCAATACGTTGCCATTAAAGCGGCAAAAGGAGCGCAAGGAAATCCAATTAAAATTTTAATTTCCCTTTCCTTACTTACTGCGCTTGGTTCCGCGTTTTTAGATAACGTTACAACTGTACTTCTTGTTGTTCCAGTTACTTTATCTATTACGCGCATACTGCAAGTAAATCCTGTCCCTTATTTACTTTCTGAAATTATTTTTTCAAACATTGGGGGAACAGCAACATTAATTGGTGATCCACCTAACATTATGATTGGTTCTGCCAATAAGCATTTAGATTTCAATGCTTTCTTACTAAACTTAGCGCCAATCGTAATTATTATCATTGGTGTGACAGCGACAATACTTTACTTCATGTACCGCAAACAATTAATCGCTGATCCTGTACAAGTTAAAAAATTAATGAGTTTAGATGAAAAGCAATACATTAAAGATCCAGTATTAATGAAAAAATCTTTAACAGTACTTGGACTTACAATTGTAGGTTTCATGACTCATTCCATTTTCCACGTTGATGCAGCTATCATCGCTTTAACTGGTGCTACTGTACTTATGTTAATCGGTGTGAAAGAACATGAAATTGAAGAAGTATTCGCAAGTGTAGAATGGGTAACAATCTTCTTCTTCGCAGGACTATTCGTACTCGTTGGAGGACTTATCGACATCGGTCTTATTAAAATGTTAGCTCAAAAAGTAATTGGCATAACAGGCGGAGATATTTCTTACGCATCTATCCTTATTTTATGGGTATCTGGTATCGCCTCTGCAACAATTGATAACATTCCATTCGTTGCAACAATGATTCCTCTTATTAACGATATGGCTGTCGGATTAGGTTTATCACCTGCTGACGCACAAATCGACGTATTATGGTGGGCATTAGCATTAGGTGCTTGTCTGGGCGGAAACGGAACATTAATCGGCGCTTCTGCTAACGTAATTGTCGCAGGTATCGCAAGCCGCGAAGGACATAAATTTAGCTACATGGACTTCTTAAAAGTCGGTTTCCCAATTATGATCGTTTCATTAATCATTTCTCATATTTATATTTATGTACGCTACCTTATGTAGCACAAAAAGCGCTCTGATAACCAGGGCGCTTTTTTCATTACACATATTTAAATTAAACTTACTCGTTATACCTCACCGGCTCATTTCTGATAATGAACAAGTGAATCGGCAAGAACACTGAAAATGTGATGACATGAATAATTGTAAATAATATAGAGTTCGTTCCATATCTGTCTAAAATAGCGTAGATAAGATAAATAGACAACACAATGGATACAGCTGTTGCTATTAAATATAAAATTGGTACGAAATTAAAAATGAAACATGCGACATATATGCCGAATACTTTCCATCCTGCTTCTTCTTTCAAGAAATCGGGTAATTTATCTTTCGCTAAATCACCCCATATTTTACTATTTAAAAAAGGAATAAATGCTAGAACTCCATCCGTTGCACCGTCATTTTTCGCCATCGTATACAGTGCAAAAGCCGTTAACAAATACGCAATAACTGCCCAAATCAATATAACAAGAATAAACGCAAAACTAAGAGCAAAGAAACCTGCTAGTAAGCCTTGATCTTCCATCTTATCCTCTCCTCTCTACTCTCAACATATTTCATTGCATTGCAAGTTATGTTTTAAAATTCAACCAAACTCTCTGTATAATAATAGGAGTAACATAATAAGAGAGGAGAACAACCGATGCATCCATTTGTAAAAACATTACAAGAGCATTTCATAGCTCACAAAAATCCGGAAAAAGCAGAACCGATGGCACGTTATATGAAAAATCACTTCCCATTTCTCGGTATTCAAACACCTGAAAGAAGACAATTACTAAAAGACGTCATCCAAATACATACTCTCCCAGATCCAAAAGACTTCCAAATTATCGTACGTGAGCTGTGGGATTTACCAGAACGAGAATTTCAGGCAGCCGCACTCGATATGATGCAAAAATATAAAAAGCATATAAACGAAACGCATATTCCCTTCTTAGAAGAACTTATTGTAACAAAATCTTGGTGGGACACTGTCGATAGCATCGTCCCTACATTTTTAGGCGATATTTTTTTACAACATCCCGGATTGATTTCTGCCTATATTCCAAAATGGATTGCATCAGATTTCAGGCAGCCGCACTCGATATGATGCAAAAATATAAAAAGCATATAAACGAAACGCATATTCCCTTCTTAGAAGAACTTATTGTAACAAAATCTTGGTGGGACACTGTCGATAGCATCGTCCCTACATTTTTAGGCGATATTTTTTTACAACATCCCGGATTGATTTCTGCCTATATTCCAAAATGGATTGCATCAGATAACATATGGTTACAACGCGCCGCTATTTTATTCCAGCTAAAATATAAACAAAAGATGGATGAAGAACTTCTTTTTTGGGTTATTGGACAACTACATTCTTCGAAAGAATTTTTCATTCAAAAAGCGATTGGATGGGTCCTTCGTGAATATGCAAAAACAAAGCCCGATGTCGTTTGGGAATACGTGCAAAATAACGAGCTTGCCCCGCTCAGCAGGCGTGAAGCAATTAAGCACATTAAACAAAATTACGGAATAAATAACGAAAAAATAGGCGAGACTCTATCATAGATAGACGCGTTCCTCTATTGAGATTTAAAAAAGAACGTGTTAGAATATGTTCATTATTATTAATATAAGTAGCGATGACGGACTTATAAGTACTTGCACAAAAAGCGATTCAGGGATAGTGAAAGCCTGAAGCCGCAAGGAAACGGCAGTCTCGAGCAATACGTGATAAAGTGGATGCACCTTTTGTGTATCAACTAGGGTGGAACCGCGGGCAAACGCTCGTCCCTAGGCAATTAAGCCTTGGGATGAGCGTTTTTTTATGTTTTTCAAAGCATATACTGCTCGTTTCACAAGTTACCTGAGCACGTCATCGCCAATACGTTAACTTTCAAAAGGAGGATTTTATTATGTATTCAATGGAACAAGTAGTAAACTTAGCGAAACATCGCGGTTTTGTTTTCCCTGGTTCTGAAATTTACGGTGGTCTTGCAAACACTTGGGATTACGGTCCACTTGGAATCGAATTAAAAAATAACGTTAAAAAAGCTTGGTGGAAAAAATTCATTCAAGAATCTCCATACAACGTTGGTTTAGACGCTGCTATTTTAATGAACCCAAAAACTTGGATCGCTTCTGGTCACGTTGGTAACTTCAACGATCCAATGATCGACTGTAAAAAATGTAAAGCGCGTCACCGTGCTGACAAATTAATTGAAGATGCATTAGATGCAAAAGGCATCGAAATGGTTGTTGATGGTCTTACTTTCGACCAAATGGCTGACTTAATGAAAGAACATGAAGTAAAATGTCCTGATTGCGGTAGTGAAGAATTCACTGAAATCCGTCAGTTCAACTTAATGTTCAAAACATTCCAAGGTGTTACAGAGTCTAGCACAAACGAAATCTTCCTTCGTCCTGAAACAGCACAAGGTATTTTCGTAAACTTCAAAAACGTACAACGCTCTATGCGTAAAAAACTTCCATTTGGTATTGGCCAAATCGGTAAGAGCTTCCGTAACGAAATCACGCCTGGTAACTTCACATTCCGTACACGTGAATTCGAACAAATGGAACTTGAATTCTTCTGTAAGCCTGGTGAAGATTTAGAGTGGTTCGCATTCTGGCGTGAAACTTGTAAGAACTGGTTACTTTCACTTGGTATGACTGAAGAAAGCATGCGTCTTCGTGACCACGGTGAAGAGGAATTATCTCACTACAGTAACGCAACAACTGACATTGAATTCAAATTTCCATTCGGTTGGGGCGAACTATGGGGCGTTGCATCTCGTACAGACTTCGATTTAAAACGTCACATGGAACACTCTAACGAAGACTTTAACTATATTGATCCACAAACGAATGAGCGTTACGTACCGTACTGCATCGAGCCATCTTTAGGTGCTGACCGCGTAACATTAGCGTTCTTATGTGATGCATATGAAGAAGAGCAATTAGAAAACGATTCTCGTACAGTTCTTCGTTTCCACCCTGCTTTAGCACCATACAAAGCAGCGATCTTACCATTATCTAAAAAGCTATCTGAAGGTGCTACTGAAGTATTTGCAGAACTAGCTAAAGACTTCATGGTAGACTTTGACGAAACTGGTTCTATCGGTAAACGTTACCGTCGTCAAGACGAAATCGGTACACCATTCTGTATCACTTATGACTTCGACTCAGTTGAAGACAAAGCTGTTACAGTACGTGACCGTGACACAATGGAACAAGTGCGTATGCCAATTAGCGAACTAAAAGGTTTCTTAGAGAAGAAAATCCAGTTCTAATTATAAGAAAAAGAGGCTGCTCATTAGAGCAGCCTCTTTTTTTACTTTTCACGTTTTTCTTTAATTGCTACTGTACATCTTGAAATACATAATAAATCGTCATTCTCATCAATGATACGTACATCCCAAACCATCGTTGAGTTTCCTCTATGTATCGGTGTTCCGATTGCTGTTACAATTCCATCTTTCTTTGAGCGAATATGGTTTGCATTAATTTCTAGACCGAAGCAAATACATTTCTCTTGATCAATTAAATTGTATGAACCGACGCTTGCTACTGTTTCCGCTAACGCAAGAGATGCACCACCGTGTAAAAAACCAAACGGCTGATGTGTACGTTCATCAACAGGCATCGTAGCAACTACCTTATCTTCTGTCATCTCTAACAACTCAATTCCAAGCGAATCCATTAAAGTTTTTGCCATATCGTTTCCCCTTTCTCTCACTTTAATTAAATGTATAATTTTACCTATTTACTTTCAAACTACTTATAACACTTATATAAGGAGGTTTCACCTAAATGAAACAGAAATTTTTTATACTATCGCTTATGTTCTCCTTGCTGACTATTGTACCAAATTGTGCACTAGCAGCCAAAGCATCCAACCTGACAATCGATGTTCAGACTGTCACGCAAAAAGGTAAGAAACCTTATATAGAATATCAAATCAATAGGCCTTCGTTTCATAACTTTTCCGATTCTAAGTTTCAAAATAAGCTAAATTTCTATTACAAAAAATCTACTGAAAAATTTAAAACAAAATTAGAAAAAGACGCAAAAAAATATTATAAAGAAACAGAAGGATCTAGTACACCATTTCATCCGTACGTGGCGAATGTTGATTATAAAGTCTCCTTAAATAAATCACCTTTGCTCAGCCTATATTTGAATTACTATCAATATACAGGCGGAGCACACGGTCTTTATACGTGGAAGGCTAACACATTTGATTTAAAAGAAAAAAAGTTACTACACTTAGACGATTTATTTCAACAAGAAGATACATATAAAGACGTAATTCGTGCTGAGATTGTAAGACAAATTAAACAAAATGAAAGTATTTATTTTCCTGATGCAACTGAAAAAGTCATGAGCACGAAAAAGTTTCACTTCTTTTTAGAACCGAACAATCTCGTCATTTATTTCCCTTTATATGAAATTGCGCCTTATTCAAGCGGCATTCCACAATTTCGTATTCCATATACGTTGCTAAGAGAGTATTTGAAGCCTTCTTATCAAAATATTTTAATTGACAACAAGTAAATAGTTTCGCTACGATAATGTTAACTTAAAAACAACAGGAGGTTAACATTATGAGGAGATTTCATGTTTTAGATTTAGCATTAGCCGCCATGTTCGTCGCTCTTATGGCCATTGGTGCAAATATTGTATCTTGGGCACCATTCCTGCAAGTAGCGGGCATCCCATTATCTATGCAACCATTTTTCGCAATTTTAGCAGGGCTTCTTCTTGGAAGTAGACTTGGTGCATTATCAATGACTGTTTACATGCTAGTTGGAGTAGCAGGTGCACCAATCTTCGCTAACTTCAAAGCTGGATTTGGAGCACTTTTAGATCCTACTGGTGGCTTTATTATCGCATTTATTATCGTTGCTTACGTATCAGGAAAACTCGTAGAACAAAAGGAAAAACCAACATTTCGTACATTTGCAACTGCCTCTTTCACAGGAATCATTTTAACTTATATTATCGGTACTACTTACATGTACGGGGCAGTCAATCTCTTTATGGGCGGTAATATGAGCTATAAAGCTGCTTGGATGATTATGATGTGGTTTGCAGTAAAAGATATTGCATTTACAATTATCGGTGCTATTATCGCACCTCGCATATACTATGCTGTGCGTCGTTCTGCTTATCAGCATTCTCATTCGACGATTTCTTAATAAAAAAAGAGTTATTTCAGTTTACTGAAATAACTCTTTTTTTATTAAGACTCTTGATTGGCTTGTTCTTCTAAAATTTTCTTCATCATTGCAACCATGTCATCACGTAATTCTGGGTGTTGCAGTGCCATTTCGATTGTTGTTTGAACGAATCCTAGCTTTTCACCTACATCGTAGCGCTTTCCTTCGAAATCGTAAGCAAATACACGTTGAATTTCATTTAAGCTTTGGATTGCATCTGTTAACTGAATTTCGCCACCAGCACCAACATGTTGCTGATCTAAGAACATGAAGATTTCAGGTGTTAAAACGTAACGTCCCATAATTGCTAAGTTTGAAGGTGCTGTACCTGCTGCTGGTTTCTCAACGAAATTGCGAACTTGGTAACGACGTCCTTCCTGCTCTAACGGATCGATAATTCCGTAACGGTGTGTTTCATTTTCTGGAACCGTTTGTACGCCAATAACAGAAGAAAGCGTTTTATCATATTCTTCAATTAATTGACGTAAACATGGTTTTTCAGCTTGAACGATATCATCACCTAATAAAACAGCGAATGGCTCATCACCAATGAATTTACGCGCACACCAAACAGCGTGACCTAATCCTTTTGGTTCTTTTTGACGAATGTAGTGAATGTCTACCATTTTTGAAGAAGCCTGTACTTTTTCAAGTAACTCATACTTTTTCTTTTCTAATAAGTTTTGCTCTAACTCAAATGCATTATCAAAATGATCTTCAATAGAACGCTTCGTTTTACCAGTAACGATAATAATATCTTCGATTCCTGATTTTACTGCTTCTTCTACAATGTATTGGATAGTTGGTTTATCAACAATCGGTAACATTTCTTTCGGCATCGCTTTCGTTGCTGGTAAAAAACGTGTTCCTAATCCAGCTGCTGGGATTATCGCTTTTCTTACTTTTTTCATCACAAAATACCCTCTCTCCTGTCGGAATCAATAGCAATCATTTCCTACATAAAACAAAAGGGAGATTTCGCTCCCTTTTGTTCCTTACTACTTAAAATTACTTTATATTATAAACGATTCATAATATCTTCTTTAATAGTAAGTAACTTTTGTTCACTATTTTGTAAAGAACTATCTTTTACACCAAAGTAGAACTTAATCTTCGGTTCAGTTCCAGATGGACGTAGGCAGAACCATGAACCATCCTCTAATTGATATTTTAACACATTTGATTTCGGTAAGTGAATCTCTTCTTTATGTCCATCTTGTAAAGATGTAACGATGCTTGCTTTATAGTCTTCAACTGCCACGACTGTTAAGCCCGCTACTTCTTTCGGAGGATTTTCACGGAATGTTGCCATCATCTCTTGGATTTTTTCCGCTCCATCTTTTCCTTTTAGCGTTAACGATACAAGATCTTCACGGAAGAAACCGTACTTCTCAAACACTTCTAATAGACCATCGTATAACGTTTTACCTTGTGATTTGTAGTACGCAGCTACTTCACATGCAAATAGAACAGATTGTACTGCATCTTTATCACGGCAGAATGGGCGGATTAAATAACCATAGCTTTCCTCATAACCGAATTGGAATTCATATTGTCCGCTTTCTTCATACTGTCTAATTTTCTCACCGATAAATTTAAATCCAGTTAACGTATCAACTGTATCTAAACCGTATGCTTTCGCGATTGTACGACCAATTTCAGACGTTACGATTGTTTTTAATACGACACCGTTCTCTGGAAGCGTTCCGTTTTCTTTCTTTTGTGATAGTAAATAATCAAGCATTAATGCACCTGTTTGGTTACCAGTTAATACTTGGAACTCACCATCGTGATTACGAACTGCTACACCAAGGCGATCTGCGTCAGGATCTGTTGCGATTAATACATCCGCTCCTACCTTTTCACCGTCACGAATTGCATATTCAAATGCTGCATGCTCTTCTGGGTTCGGTGATTTTACTGTAGAGAAGTTCGGATCTGGTAACTCTTGCTCTTTTACAACTGTTACATCTGTAAATCCAACTTCTTTTAAACCACGGCGTACAGAAATATTTGATGTTCCGTGTAGTGGTGTGAAGACGATTTTTAAATCTTTGCCGGCCTTTTCCACCATTTCTTTATTAATAATGACATTGTTCAATTCTGCAGCATATGCATCATCGACTTCTTGTCCAATAATATGTAATAAACCGTCAGCTTTTAATTGCTCCACATTAGCAACCTCAACTGTTAACTCGTCTTCTACTGCGTTTACGTAGCTAATTAATTCATCAGCTTCTTTCGGAGGCAACTGTCCACCATCTTCACCGTATACTTTATAACCGTTATATTCAGGCGGATTATGACTTGCAGTAAGAACGATTCCACTCACTGTATGTAAATGACGAACTGCGAAAGAAAGCACTGGCGTTGGACGTAAGCTTTCAAACACATATGTTGTAATGCCGTGTGCACCTAGTGTAGCAGCAACTTCCATTGCGAACTCAGGTGACTTATGACGAGAATCATATGCTACAACAACACCGCGTTTTTTCGCTTCCTCACCTAACTTTTCGATAAAGCTTGCTAATCCTTTTGTCGCTTTACGAACTGTATATACGTTTAAACGGTTCGTACCAGCACCAAGTTCACCACGCATACCACCTGTGCCAAACTCTAGATTTTTATAAAAGCTATCCTCGATTTTCTTCTCATCTTGCTTCATATTTTCTAGCTGTTCTTTTAATTCTGCATCTAATTGTGCGTAAGAAAGCCAGCGATTAAATTCTTGTTTCCAATTCATTCTTCTCTCTCCTCTCGCTCGTCATACCTTTATTATATGAAAAAAACATGCTGTATCTCAATATTTTATAAAATCTAGCAGGATTTTACTAGGAATATTTGTATACACTATTGTTAAATACTCCACTAAAGGGAATGAGGATTATGCGCGAATGGGGCTTGTCAGAAGAGCTCAAAATACAAACAAAGCAAATGATTGAAATTGCTGAAAAAGAACTATCGATTATGAGGAGCGCAATCGATAAAGAAGACGAATGTATTTTATGCAAAATGGAAGATATTCATCATATGTTAGCAAATGTACAAACATTGGCAGCTACATACTATATTCAAGCATATTTATCACCTTATACGGAAAGTTCATCTTTTATTACGACAGCTATCCAACATTTAAGCGCCCGAAAACATGGCGCTCTTATCGTTGTGGAACGAAACGAGACGCTTGAAGCTTTCATTCAAACTGGAACGACATTAAACGCTCATTTAACCGCACCATTACTCGAATCAATATTTTATCCAGGTAACCCTCTTCATGATGGAGCCGTTCTCGTTAAAAATAATCATATTGTCTCAGCTGCCAATATTCTTCCGCTCACGAAAAACACAGAAGTTGATCCTGAACTAGGAACACGTCACAGAGCTGCAATTGGCTTATCAGAAAAAAGCGATGCCCTTATTTTAGTTGTCTCTGAAGAAACGGGCCGCACTTCCTTTGCTTTAAACGGAACGTTATATACGATTTCTTTATAAAGTGAAATTACACCGGCCGTAACACCACATATATCAATAAAAAAGGCTGTTCCAAAATGTAGGAACAGCCCTCTCTTACGATCTTATTCTTCGCCGAAACGTTCAACAAGCGTTGCAAGTGTACGTACCATTGCACCTGTTGCTCCAGCTGGACCTAAATCATGCGCTCCTGATGATTCAGATGTTCCAGCGATGTCTAAGTGTACCCAAGGTGTATCTTCAGCAAATTCACCCAGGAATGTACCAGCCATAACCGCATGTCCTTCGCGGCCTGGTGAGTTATTTAAATCAGCAAACTTACTGTTTCTCACGCGTTCTTTATCACGATCAAAAATCGGTAATTGCCAAATCGATTCATCTGTTTCCATAGATGCTTCTAGCACTTGCTCAAACAACTCTTCATTGTTTGTCATTGCACCTGTCGTATGATTTCCAAGTGCAACAATTACACCACCTGTTAATGTCGCAACATCAATTAAATAGTTTGCACCTAATTTTTTCGCATACGTAATACCGTCAGCTAATGCTAAGCGACCTTCTGCATCTGTATTTAATACTTCAATTGTTTTTCCGCTCATAGATGTGATTACATCGTCTGGCTTAAATGCGGTACCACTTACAACGTTATCCGTTGATGGAATAACAGCGATCACATTTTGCTCTGGGCGAAGTTCACCGATAATTTCCATCGCACCTAGTACAGCAGCAGCACCGCCCATATCACCTTTCATACCGACCATGCCTTCACGTGGTTTTAAAGAATAACCGCCTGTATCGTATGTGATTCCTTTTCCAACGAATCCAATAACATCTGTCCACTCTTCTTTTCCTTTATAAATAAGAGCGATCATTTTTGGTGGCTCTACACTACCTTGGTTTACTGCAAGTAACGCACCCATACCAAGCTCTTCCATCTCTTCTTTCTCAAGAACTTTATAATCCATATCATACTTCTCAGCTAACTCAACAGCATACTCAGCAAGCTTTGTTGCTGTTAATACGTTTGGCGGCATATTTACAAGTGTACGAGCTGAATTTGTTGCACGTCCATGTACGTAGCCAACTGTTAATGCCGCTTCAATTTCCTGTGCATCTTCCGCTGTAATAGCCGTAAACTTCTCTAACTCTACACGATCCTTTTTATCTGATTTATACGTTTGTAACTCATATGTACCAAGGCCTTGTACTTCTGCCGCAATATGAGCGACATCAATCGCGTCTAATTTCTCTGTTACGAAAGAATCAAGTAAGATTGCTGCATCTTGTACTTTTGCTGCTTGCAGTGTTTTAAACGTCTTACCAAGAGCCGAACGTAATGTTTCTGTCGTATAAGATTCTTTCTTACCTAAACCAACGAAATAATAACGTTTCACATCTGTTTTTCCTAAACTATGTACTTTTGAAATAGCTTTCTTCTTCGTAGAAAGTTCTTTCTCTTCTAATAAAACTTGTAATTGTCCTTCAAACGCTTTGTCCAGTTCTTGTACAAAACTACTCGTTTGCTCTTCTTCAAATAAGGCAACAATCACCGCTTCATGGCTTGCTAATTCTTTTTGTACGTAAAACATGTTCAGACCCCCTAAATTTCTCTACTCTATCTTTATTATAACTTTATTTTCGATAAAATGCGACAATTCTAACTTCTGTTATACCCTATATAAAATAAAAAAAGTCTAGCGTACTTACCACTAGACTATCTTTGTTTTAAATATTGACCACGAAACACTTGCATCGTCTCATCTTGGTTTAACATCGTTAACTCTTCTTCTGAAAACTTACCATTTCCTATCTTAACTACATATACATTTACTTTTTTCTTACCCCATTGGCTATAAACATCTTTCACTGTATCATAGTACAAATCAAGACGGTTTCCTTTTATTGCACCGCCCTTATCAGCTACTACACCATACCCATAACCTGGTACGAATAAGATTGTTCCAATTGGGAATACGCGTAAGTCTGCTGCAATTGTGGAATATAAATCCCTTTTCGCCTTAACACCTGAATATGTAATACCATACTCCGGATGTCCCGGCCTCTTACCAGTTGACTCAATTCCCGACGTATAACCTGTTGCAGTCATTTCAATTGAACGATATTTAGACCAGTCGTTTGCCTGCTCTAAAGCATTTATCACTTCTTTACTCGGAGCAACATTTCTCTTAACTTCTGCTGCATGTACTTCTTTTGCACTCGTTCCCTCATATTTCTTTACAATCTCTAATAAAGAAACTCCTGTGAAAGCATTCCATGTTACGCATAATGCAATTGCAAGTAAACAAGTCATCATAATGCGAATACAATATCGTTTTAACATTTTTATATGCCACACTCCTTCATCGTTAATCATTCCCTATACGATGAAAGAATATGCAAAAAAATAATCTCCAATTGCATTGGAGATTAAAACATTTGATATCCGCTTTTCCGAAGTTTCTTAATAACGATTCCCGCTAAAGCAGCACCAATCAATCCAGTAGATAAAATAAACACATCTGCTTGTCCTAAATGCGATACACTTGTCCCAAATGAAGAGAATGTTTCTTTTGGCTTTGAAAAATAATCCCACATACTCGCCTTATTAATAATAAGCATACAAACAATCGGATATACAATAACCATTACCCATGTCGCTCGCAATATCATGTTGAGTAAAAATCCAATTCCAAAAAACAAAATGAAAAATAACATCATTGAAATAAGTAATACCGGTATACTCACTCTTTCTCCCTCTCCTTCGTATGTGCCGTAAATACGTGATAGGCTGTATAACCAAACTGCTCTCCTGGATTTAATGTTTTGTCCATTTCAAGATGTAATTCTGATTGTCTTTCTAACAAATATGTAATAAGTACAGACGTATTTGGATCGTCCGCAATCGTATCTGGATGTAGAAACGCTACTTCAGACAATTCCTTCTCCTGTACAATAATCTCTTCCCCTTCAGGCTCCAAAAGGAAAATAATCATATTATCACTAATCTCATTGCGAATTACGCCCGATCTAACACCAATGATCCCCTTCACATGAGCGACAATACCTGTCTCTTCTAACACTTCACGTTTCACAGCTTCATCAACGGTCTCACCTTCATTTACAAAACCAGCCGGTAAAGACCATTTCCCCTTTAACCCACTGTATTTCTTCTTAACGAATAACCACCTGCCATCTTTTGTAGCTACTAGGCCACTGACAGCTAACCATACTTTTCCTCGCTTCTCCATGATGTCATACCCTCCTCTATTAGAACGGACAGAATATTCTTTCTTTTTATATATTATACTATATTTTTTAAATGAAAAAAGCAGAAACAGCTCTTAGCCGTTTCTGCTTTTTCTACTATATATTAAAAGAATTTTAATTTACCTTTTTTAAGAACTAATAAAGGTCCACCTAATAAGAATAGGTAACGGTTATCAATCACTTTCTTCATGAAGGAAGCTTTCCAACCTGTTAACTTTTTGCCCATAACAACGCCCATTGCATCGTCATGACCTAAAGAACATACAGATCCTTTATTGTCGAATACGAATTTCTTCATTTCGCCTTTACCACGAACTAACACAGTTAAGTTGTGCGCAATGTTGTAACCTTGTTGAATTGCGATTTGTGCTGTTGGTGGGTATGGACGGTTAATTTCTTCGTTAATGATTAACGCTGCGTCACCAACCATGAATACATCTTCGTATCCTGGAGCGTGCATGTACTCATCAACTTTTACACGTCCGCGCATTGCTTCAAAGCCAGACTCTTCCACAATACCGTTACCACGAACACCTGCAGCCCAAACTACTGTTTCAGACTTAATTAATTCAGTATCATCACCGTTTGCAACAATAATACCTTCTTCAGTTGCTTCTTTAATTGCTGTACCGATGCGGAATTCTACACCTTTTTTCTCAAGTTGTTTCACAGCGTATTCTACTAATGCTGGATCGAAACCTGGAAGTGCTGTTGGAGCAGCTTCTACACAGATAATACGTGCTTTTTCACGTGGTACATTGTACTGTTTGCAAAGTTCCGGAACACGGTTTGCAAGCTCACCTACGTACTCGATACCAGTAAATCCAGCACCACCAACAACGATTGTTACTAACTCATCGCGCTTTTCATCTGCATATTTAGCGAAGCTAGCTTCCATATGCTCACGAATTTGACGAGTTGCATTAATGTTAGCGATTGAGAATGCATGCTCTTTTAATCCTGTAATTCCGAATGTTTCTGATTCGAAACCAAGACCGATTACTAAGTAGTCATATTCTAACTCGCCGTCTTTTAAGATAATGCGTTTTTCAGCTGCTTTAATTTCTACTACTGTATCTTGTACAAAGTTCACTTTATTTGTATCAATAACGTCTTGAATATCTAGACAGATTTTTTCATCTTGTAATGTACCAGCTGCGCTCTCGTGTAACCAAGTCGCTTGGTAGTGATAGCTGTTGTTGTTTACTAACGTAATTTCAGCTTCATTTACAGATAATGCTTTTTGCAGACGAACAGTCGTAATCATCCCGCCATAACCTGCACCTAAAACTACGATTTTTGGAGTCTTCACCAAATCACAACCCTTTTCTTTATATAATAGTAATGAAAAATAATACCAAGTACTAAAAACTCTATTTGTCAAGAATGTGGAATTTATCACATTCTATATCATAACAAAACGCATTCAAAAAATCGTACGAATTTTGTCATAGAAATTTAACATAATACTTCCCTATATTAGTCGGTTTTATTCCAGAATTCAAGCGTCTGGAGAATTATCAATATTTTAAAATAACATAGCGTTTTCAAGGGTTTTTCAGCCTTTTTTTCATGTATTTTCCTTTCTGTATATTTTATACAATGTAAAAAACATCTATGCGAAAACTTACACACAATTCAGTCGTTTTCAGAAGTATTATGCACTCAAATATGCTATCATTTATTTGAAAGTGTCATCATTTGCAGGATTTTCGTGTACATATGAACAATATATGAAATCAATATCAAAATTCCATCTATAGGGGGAATGAAAGTGGCAGAAAATCAAAAAGTTTACGACATAACAATTATTGGTGGTGGGCCAACAGGACTATTCACAGCATTTTATGGTGGTATGAGACAAGCAAGTGTAAAAATTATTGAAAGCTTACCTCAGCTTGGAGGACAATTATCCGCGCTCTACCCTGAAAAATACATTTATGATGTAGCCGGATTCCCGAAAGTGCGCGCACAAGAATTAGTTGATAACTTAAAAGAGCAAATGAAGAAATTTGATCCAACCGTTTGTTTAGAAGAAGCTGTTGATACGCTTGAGAAACAAGCTGACGGTATATTTAAACTTGTTACGAATAAGCAAACTCACTATTCTAAATCAGTTATTATTACTGCTGGCAATGGTGCTTTCCAACCACGCCGCTTAGAATTAGAAGGAACAGCAAAGTATGAAAAGAAAAACTTACATTATTTCGTTGATGATATGAATAAATTTGCTGGTAAGCGCGTCGTAGTATTTGGCGGCGGCGATTCAGCTGTTGACTGGACAATGATGTTAGAGCCGATCGCTGACAAAGTTACAATCGTTCATCGCCGTGATAAATTCCGCGCGCATGAACATAGCGTAGAAAGCTTAATGAACTCTCGTGCAGAAGTAAGCACACCGTACGTCCCAGTAGAACTCATTGGTGATGACAAAATTGAACAAGTCGTTCTTCAGCATGTAAAAACGGAAGAAAAAATTATCATCGATGTTGATGACGTAATCGTAAACTACGGCTTCGTTTCTTCCCTTGGCCCAATTAAAAACTGGGGCTTAGATATACAAAAAAATAGCATTCTCGTGAACTCGAAAATGGAAACAAATATTCCTGGCATTTACGCTGCTGGTGACATTTGTACATATGAAGGAAAAGTAAAACTCATTGCTTGCGGCTTCGGTGAAGCACCAACAGCAGTAAACAATGCGAAAGCTTACTTCGATCCAAACGCAAAACTCCAACCGATGCACAGCTCTAGTATGTTTTAATATACAAAAATAAAGCTCCTTCCACGCATGGAAGGAGCTTTTCCTTTTATATCAGAAAACAAAAGCAAAATGAATCCGATACAAAATCGAACTCATTTTGCTTTTCATCTAAAAAGAATTATTGTTTTCTTCTTCTACCTAATACAAATAATACTCCGCCAACTAAGAATGAAATTCCCGCACCAACTGACATCATCCACGGAGACGCTGCCCCTGTTTTCGGTAATTCTCTCTCTACTTTTACTTGCGGCTCTTTAATTAATTTTTCCAATCTTACTTCCGGTTTCTCCAGCTTTACTTCTGGTTTCTTCGGATCTTCCAGTTTCACCTCTGGTTCTTTCGGATCTTCCGGTTTCACCTCTGGTTCTTTCGGATCTTCCGGTTTCACTTCTGGTTCTTTCGGATCTTCCGGTTTCACTTCTGGTTCTTTCGGATCTTCCGGCTTCACTTCTGGTTCTTTCGGATCTTCCGGTTTCACTTCTGGTTCTTTCGGATCCTCTGGTTTCACTTCTGGTTCTTTCGGATCTTCCGGTTTCACTTCTGGTTCTTTCGGATCTTCCGGCTTCACTTCTGGTTCTTTCGGATCCTCTGGTTTCACTTCTGGTTCTTTCGGATCTTCCGGTTTTACTTCTGGTTCTTTCGGATCCTCTGGTTTCACTTCTGGTTCTTTCGGATCTTCCGGTTTCACTTCTGGTTCTTTCGGATCTTCCGGTTTCACCTCTGGTTCTTTCGGATCTTCCGGTTTCACTTCTGGTTCTTTCGGATCTTCCGGTTTCACCTCTGGTTCTTTCGGATCTTCCGGTTTCACTTCTGGTTCTTCCGGTATCTTAAAATCTTCTTTTGTTTTCGGTAAAATTGTAATTGTAGGCTCAAGTGGCGGATTTATTCCATCATCCACTACCGCTCTATTTGTTATCCCTTTACTTGGTGCTTCTTTTACCTTCGCTTTAAAAACAATACTACGTTCTTTCATATCCACAATGTCTAGATATTTCACGATTACTTTTCCAAACTCCACTTTTAACTCTACTGGATTTGGCTCAGCACCTTCAAATCTAAGACTATCTTGCACGTATTCTAAACCAGCTGGAATTTCATCTTCTACCTTCACCTCGGCTACTTTACCGTTTTCTACCATATTTTTAAAGCTAATTCGGTATTCTACTTCTTCTCCTAGCTTCGGTTCTTTATTACTTACTGTCTTCGTTGCTTTTAACTGACCATCTTTATATTCTGGCTTTATTGTCGCTGTCGGTTCTATAACTAGATGGTTCGGATCATCCACATGAATAATCGCTTTATTTGTTATTTCCCCTCCAACTTTTACTGTTTCTTTTACCTTTACTTTAAAGATGATACTTCTTTCTTTCGTATCCATGATGTCTGGATACTTCGCTGTTACTTTTCCATTCTCTACTTTAAGCTCTGTTGGTACAGGCTTATCACCTATAGCCTCTAGACTATCTTTCACATATTCTAAACCGGCTGGAATTTCATCTTCAATTTTCACATCAACTAACTTCCCGCCATCTACTGTGCCGTTAAAAGTAATTCGATATTCAATTTCTTCTCCTAGCTTCGGTTCATGATTACTTACTTCTTTCCTTGCCTCTAGTTTCCCATCTTTATATTGCGGTGTGATTGGTATAAGTGACTCAACTGGCGGAGTCGTCGGATTATTATCATCAACAATCGCCTTGTTTACAATCTCTTTTCCTACTTGTACCGTCTCTTGTACTCTCACTTTAAAGATGATACTTCTTTTTTTCGTATCCGTAATTTCTGAATACTTTGCTGTTACTTTTCCATTCTCTACTTTAAGTTCCACTGGATGTGGTTCCGGCCCATCAGACTTTATACTATCTTGTACGTATTCTAAACCGGCTGGAATTTCATCTTCTACCTTTACCTCGGCTACTTTACCGTTTTCTACCGTATTTTCAAAGCTAATTCGATATTCTACTTCTTCTCCTAACTTCGGTTCATGATTACTTACTGTTTTTTCTGCTTGTAATGCACCATCTTTATATTGAGGCTGAATAGAGATATTCGGTTGCTCTGGTGGATTTATTGTATCTTCCACAATCGCCTTGTTCACAATCTCTTCGCCTACTTTAGCTTTTTCTTTCACTTTCACTTTAAAGACGATACTTCTTTCTTTCGTATCCGTAATTTCTGGATATTCCGCAAGGACGATTCCATTTTTCACTTTCACATACAACGGTTTCGGATTCTCTCCCTCGGCTCTTTCACTACCTTCTACAAACTCTAAGCCCGTTGGTAATTCATCCTTAATCTTCACCTTCGCTACTTTTCCATGCTCTACTACGTTACGGAAAGTAATTCGATACTCTACTTCTTCTCCTAATTTTGGAGCTGGATTATTTACTGTTTTCTCAGCTTTTAGTTTTCCATCTTTATACTCCGGCGTAATAATTGCTTCTGGTTTTTGCGGAGGATTCTTCGGATTATCATCATCCACAATTGCCGTATTCACAATTTTCTTACCGACTTTTGCTACTTCCGTTACTTTCACTTTAAAGATAATACTACGCTCAGCTGTATCAGTGATATTCTCATACTTCGCTGTAATTTTCCCAGCTTCTTCTTTTAACTCTACTGGATTTGGTTCATTACCTTCTGATTTTAAACTATCCTTCACATACTCTAAACCAGTTGGTAATTGATCCTCAATTTTCACCTCTGCTAGCTTTCCGTTTTCTACCGTATTTTTAAAACGAATTTGATACTCTACTTCTTCTCCTAGCTTTGGATCCTTTTTACTTACCTTTTTATCGGCTTTAACTTTACCGTCTTTATGTTGCGGTGTAATATCTACTTCTGGTCGCTCTGGTGGATTTTTTGTATCATCAACAATTGCTTTATTTACAATTGCTTTGTCCACTTCAACTGAATCTTTCACCTTCACTTTAAAGATAATACTTCTTTCTTTCGTGTCAGTAATATTTTCATACTTCGCGGTAACCTTACCAGCTTCTTCTTTCAACTCTACTGGCGCCGGCTCATCACCTTCTGCTTTTAGACTATCTTTCACATATTCTAAACCAGAAGGAATTTCATCTTCTATCTTCACCTCTGCCAGCTTTCCATCTTTCACCGTATTACTAAATGAAATGCGGTATTCGATTTCTTCTCCTAGCTTCGGTTTATCATTATTTACCTTTTTATGAGCAGCAATCTTACCTTCTTTATGTTGCGGTGTAATTTTTGCGGTTGGTTCAATTATAGGATGGTTCGGATCATCCACATGAATAATTGCTTTATTTGTAATAGCCTTTCCTATTGTAACTGATTCTTTCACCTTTACTTTAAAGACAATACTTCTTTCTTCCGTATCCATAATCTCTGCATACGTTGCAATTACCTTACCATTTTCTACCTTCAACTCCACAGGTTTTTGCTCTGCACCTTCTGCCTTTTCGCTTCCTTGTACAAACTCTAAGCCAGCTGGAATTTCATCTTCTATCTTCACCTCTGCTAGCTTTCCATCCTTCACCGTATTATTAAAAATAATTCGATATTCGATTTCCTCGCCTAGCTTCGGTTCGTAATTACTTACTTCTTTTCTTGCCTCAATTTTTCCGTCTTTATATTGCGGTGTAATCGGTACATAAGGCTCTTCTGGTACATTTTTTGTATCATCTATAATCGCCTCATTTACGATTTCTTCTCCCGCTTTTACGCTTTCTTTTACCTTCGCTTTAAAGACAATGCTTCTTTCCTCTGTATCTGTAATTGCTGGATACTTTGCTGTTACTTTTCCATTCTCAACTTTAAGTTCTACTGGTTTCGGTTTAGAACCTTCTGCCGTGATGCTGCCTTCTACATACTCTAAACCTTTTGGTAATGTATCCTTTATGTTTACCTCTGTTAGTTTCCCGTTTTCTACCGTGTTTTTAAAACGAATTCGGTATTCTACTTCTTCTCCTAGTTTTGGCTTATGATTATTCGCCACTTTCTCCGCCGCAATTTTACCATCTTTATATTGCGGCGTAATTTCCACATAAGGTTCTTTTGGCTCATTTTTTGTATCTACTACGATTGCCTTATTAACGATTTCCTTGCCTATTTCTGCTTCTTCTTTTACTTTCGCTTTAAAGACAATACTTCTTTCTTTTGTATCTGTAATTACTGGGTACTTTGCCATTACCTTGCCGTTTTCAAATTTCAGTTCTACCGGACTTGGTTTAGAACCTTCTGCTTGTAAACTGTTCTCCACATACTCTAGTCCAGCTGGAATTTCATCTTCTACTTTAACCTCTACTAGTTTTCCGTTTTCTACCGTATTTTTAAAGTTAATTCGGTATTCTACTTCTTCTCCTAATTTCGGCTTCTTATTATTTACAAATTTCTCAGCTTTCAGCTTACCGTCTTTATATTCTGGGGTAATCGTTACTTCTGAAGTCGTTGGATCTTTTGTGTCATCAACAACTACTTTATTGACAATTCCTTCTCCAACTTTGAAATCTTCTTTTACTTTCGCCTTAAAGACGATACTTCTTTCTTCTTTATCCGTAATCTCTGGATATTTGGCGATTACCTTTCCGTCTTTTACTTGCAGTTCTACCGGCCCTGGCTTAGATCCTTCTGCTTTCACACTATCTTTCACATACTCTAAGCCATTTGGTAAATTATCTTCTATTCTCACCTCTGCTAGTTTTCCGTTCTCTACCGTATTTTTAAAGCTAATTCGGTATTCTACTTCTTCCCCTAACTTCGGCGACGGATTATTTACTACTTTTTTCGCTTCAAGTTTTCCATCTTTATGCTGCGGTGTAATTTCTGCCGTCGGTGTTTCTGGCTCTTTTTTCGTATCATCAATAATTGCTTTATTGACGATTTTTCCACCAATTTTCACTTCATCTTTTACTTTCACTTTAAAGGTGATACTTCTCTCTTTTGTATCCGTAATCTCTGGATACTTCGCCATTATCTTACCGTTTTCAAATTTCAGTTCTACTGAATCTGTTCCGGCACCTTCTGCTTTCAAACTGTTTTCTACATACTCTAAACCTTCTGGTAAAGTATCTTCTATTTTTACCTCTGCTAGTTTTCCGTTTTCTACCGTATTTTTAAAGCTAATTCGGTATTCTACTTCTTCTCCTAACTTCGGTAATAGATTATTTACTACTTTTTTCGCTTCAAGTTTTCCGTCTTTATGCTGCGGAATAATTTCTGCTTTCGGTGTCTCTGGCGGATGTTTCGTATCGCTCACAATTGCTTCATTGACAATTGTATCGCTCACGTTACCTTTTACTTTCACTTTAAAAGTGATACTTCTCTCTTTTGTATCCGTAATCTCTGGATACTTCACCATTACCTTACCGTTTTCAAATTTCAATTCCACCGGATCCGGCTTAGAACCTTCCGCTTGTAAACTACCTTTCACGTACTCTAATCCATTTGGTAAATCATCTTCTATTATTACCTCCGCTAGCTTTCCATGCTCTACCGTATTCTTAAAGCTAATTCGGTATTCTACTACTTCTTCTAACTTCGGTGATCGATTATTTACAACCTTTTCCGCTTCAATTTTCCCATCTTTATACTGAGGAGTAATTTCTGCTTTTGGGTTAATTGGATCATGTTCCGTATCATCAACAATTGCCTGATTGACGATTTTCTCACCGACTTTTGCTTCTTCTTTTACTTTTACTTTAAAAGTAATACTTCTTTCTTCTATATCCGTAATCTCTGGATACTTCGCCATTACCTTCCCATTTTCCATTTTCAACTCTACTGGATTTGGTCCGGCACCTTCTGCTTTCAAACTATTTTCTACATACTCTAAGCCCTCTGGTAAAGTATCTTCTATTTTCACCTCTGCTAGTTTTCCGTTCTTTACCGTATTTTTAAAGCTAATTCGGTATTCTACTTCTTCTCCTAACTTCGGTGTTTCATTATTTACGCTTTTCTTTGCTTTAATTTTTCCGTCCTTGTGTAATGGCGTAATTTTTGCTTCTGGCTTTTTCGAATCTTTCGTATCATCAACAATTGCCTGATTGACGATTTCCTTGCCTACTTCCGCTTCTTCTTTCACCTTTACTTTAAAGATGATACTTCTTTCTTTCGTATCTGTAATATTTTCGTATTCAGCAATAACTTTTCCATCTTTCACATGTAACTTTACTGGAGCTGGTTTATCGCCTTCCGCCTTTTCACTACCTTTTACATACTCTAAACCGTTAGGGATTGTATCCTCTATTTTTACCTTTTCTAGTTTTCCGTTTTCTACCGTATTCTTAAAGCTAATTCGGTATTCCACTTCTTCTCCTAGTTTTGGTGATGGATTATCTACTATCTTAGCCGCATCAATTATCCCTTCTTTATATTGCGGGGTAATTCTTTCTTCCGGCTCAATTGCCGGATGTTTCGTATCATCAACAATTGCTTTATTAACAATTTCTTTGCCTACTTCTGCTTCTTCCTTCACTTTTACTTTAAAGACAATACTTCTTTCTTTCGTATCCGTAATATCGATATACTTAACTTTAACTACCCCAGCTTCAACTGTTAATTCTACTGGACCCGGTGCTTCCCCTTCAGCCTTAATGCTATTTTCTACATATTCAAGACCTTTTGGGATCGTATCTTCTACTCGCACCTCTGCTAGTTTTCCATTCTCTACCGTATTATGAAAACTAATTCGATATTCGATTTCTTCTCCTAGCTGTGGCTTTTCATTATTAACTACCTTTGTAGCAGCAATTTCACCTTTTTTACTTTGCGGTGTAATAACAACTTTTGCATCCACAGGATCATGTGTCGAATCTTTTGCAATTGCTTTATTTACAATTGCCTCCCCTACTTTTGCCGAATCTTTTACTTTTACTTTAAAAACAATACTTCTTTTTTCTGTATCCTTAATTTCTGGATACTTTGCAATTACTTTGCCATTTTCCATTTTTAGTTCTACTGGCTCTGGTTTGATGCCTTCAGCGTTCAAACTATCTTTCACGTATTCAACACCTGCAGGCAATGTATCTTCTACCAATACCTTTTCTAGCTTTCCGTTTTCTACCGTATTATGAAATGTAATGCGGTACTCCACTTCTTCTCCTAGTTTTGGTGTTTGATTCGTTACACTTTTATCTACATCTACTTTACCGTCTTTATAATCTGGCGTAACCTTTTCTTCTGGATGCTCAGACTGACCATTCGGATCGCTCACAACTGCTTTATTAACAATTGTTTCTCCTGCTTTTGCTTCTTCTTTTACTTTCACTTTAAAAATGATGCTTCGCTCTTTTGTATCCGTAATTTCTGGATATTTTGCGATTACCTTACCATTTTCTACTTTTAACTCTACTGGACTTGGTCCAGCACCTTCAGCTCTCTCACTGCCTTGAACAAATTCCAAGTTAGCTGGAATTTCATCTTCTATTGTAACGGCCTCTAGTTTTCCGTTTTCCACCGTATTGTTGAAGCTAATTTGATATTCAAATTCTTCTCCTAGCTTCGGATGCTTATTTGTTGCTTTTTTCTTTGCATTAATCTTGCCAACCTTATGCTGCGGTGTAATCTTTTCTTCTATATTCTTTGGTGGATTTGTTTTATCACTAACAATTGCTTTATTAACAATTTCTTCACCAATTTTTGCAGTTTCTTTTACTTTTGTTTTAAAAACAATACTTCTTTCTTCCATATCCGTAATTGCTGGATACTTTGCAATGATTTTTCCATTTTCAAATTTCAGTTCTACTGGCTCTGGCTGTACACCTTCAGCTTTCAAACTGTCTTTCACAAACTCAAGCCTACTCGGTAATTGGTCTTCAATCGTCAATACATCTAGACGTCCATCTTTGACTTTATTTTTAAATGTAATACGATACTCTACCTCATCACCTAACTTCGGTGATTTATTAGAAGCTATTTTTCTCGCTTCTATTTCTCCAGGAACCTCTTTTGGAATCGTAACCGTAACATTTGCATCGTCTTCACTCTCATACTTTATCTCGGCACTATCTTGTCCCTTTACAGCAACGACGTTTTTTACTGTTGTATTTAATTTTATAGATTCTTTCACTTTCACCTTAAATGTAAGAACGGCACTTTCCCCAGGCTTTAAAACACCACCGTCTTTAGCATCTGCTCCTTCACCAATACGGAAATCAATTTGATTATTTACAAACTCTGCTTCATCATCGCTTGTATCATCTGTTTTTTGTCCTGTATTGCTACCAGTAACATATTGAATTGATCCCGGGACATACTCTAATCGATCATCTAATTTATCAAATCCTTTTACATTAGATACCGGCGCTTGATTGTTCTTCGTATCATTTTTCACTTCAATTTGGTACGTAATCTCTTCGCCAGCTTTAACTTCCTTAATTTCTTTTCCGGCACTATCTAATGCCTTTTTATCTACTTGTAAGTTTGGCGCATTATGTTCTGTAACGAATGTAGCATTGTTTAATACGTAAATATCACCATAGCCACTATTTGCCCTAAAACGCATTTTTGCTTCTTTTAAATCATTTTTTACTTGATTCGGTCCTTCAAGATGATACGTATGAATATCAGTACTGAATGAATTTGTCCAATCCGGGTTATATCCTGGATATTTTTTTGTAACAAATTCATTCGTGCCGTCTACTTGCACTTCTGTCATAGAAGAATCATTTGCATCATTATCTTTACCATTAATGTTTTTTATTTTTATATATCCAGCGCCAAAATCGTATTCTCCATAATCATATGCATATCCATCTTTCTCAGCTGGATCACCTTGTGAAGAAAAATAACTAAATTTCGCCTTAAAAGCACCTTCTTTTGGCGTGTTTATTTTATTAATACTAATATCTGTCCAAGCTGCGCTTTTTTGAGAAACTAACCCTTCCCAAATCTTCATATCTTTTACGGTTTCTTTATAGTTTTCGTACACTAATATAAGATTCCAATTGCCCCAGTAATAGCCGCCACCTGTTACATCTTTAATTTGTGGTACATTCGCAACTGTCAACGTTTGAGAAATTCCTTGTTGTGCAATTACATTTGTTACATCCGCATATGCAACATAACCAGCACCAGCACCTGAGTAATTAGAAATAAAAGGTAAGCTATCCGCTTTTCGTATGCTATCAGCACTTACCTCTGCATATTCTTTATTACCCATTCTCATTTTGACTGGTTGCCTTACTTGATCCTCGGTAACTTTTCTATCAGCAATATTTCCCGGTAACCCCATTGCTGCTGTCCAAAATAGGTAGGCCTTTTTCACTTTACTTCCAGCGGGAATATTAGGAAAAGCTCCTGTTGACGAATTAAAAGTACTATCATCGTTATCAACGTCCACAGTCATTTTATTCGTCTTATACCCCATACTTTGTCTGCCATAATGATCAGTTGTCAAACCAAGTGTTACATTACCAGTCTGTACTAAATTACCAGCAGCAATTGTAGAATACAGCGGATCTCCAAACCCTTGCTTATCTCCTACTTGGATTTGAACCTTCGAAGCATTCTCTGACGCAGCTTGTACTTCTGCATTACTCTGCTTTGCTGCCTCTTTTTCTGGCTGTTTCTCAGCTTCAGTTACTGGTTGTTTTGGCAGTTCTGTTTTTAATGTAGATTTATTTTTATCTTCTGCAGATACTTTTAGCTTTTCATCAACTTTTTTAGTTGTACTATCAGCTGATGGACCTACTTCTTTCTTACTACTGTCAGGCTCATCATCAGCATTAGCTTCTACTTTTTCTTCAGAGGGAATCCCTTCAACATCAACGGACATGCTCCCTATTTGTACTTGATCTTTTTGCACACTAATCTTTTGTTTGTACTCTTTATTAAAATGCTGCTTGCGACTACCTTTTATTAACACCGTCATTTTTTCATGTGATTTTAAATCTCGAATTTTAAGATTAGAAGAAAGAAGCTTTCCTCCCTTATCTTTTTCTTCTACATAGAAATCAGCCACTTTATTTTCAGGTAACTTCTCTCCGTTTACTTTCACAGATTGCGAGAGGAACGTAATTTCATTTTCATTACTTTGTTTAAGCACCAATTCTTGAATTGGTGTATCTCCCGTATTTTCAATCGTATATTGAAATACGTGCTCCCTCTCAGCTACTTCTCCCCTATATATTTCAGCATTTACTTGCTCTGCCTTAATTCTTACATCATTTCCTTGTAACTCATCCCAGCTCTTCTTATGCATCTCTGCAAAAGCACTAGGTGAAGGCAAGGTGATGGATAGGAGAAGTGCGATTATTGTTACGACATTAAAACACTTCAACGATTTCTTCATATCTTGTACCTTTCTCCTTCCTATATATTTGCTATCCGTCTACTTATAGACGAAAACATAACAATATATATCCACTCGCAACAATCCGTCCTATGAAAATCTATCGTTGAAATCGTTATTTCAACAATATAAATCTCATAGAATATTACTATTTTAATTTATTAAAAATAGTATATATATCGGATACTCATATAAACCTCTACCACTTTTTACTTATAGTAAAAAGCCCCTATGATATAGGTTTATATAACAGTTTAAGGATACATAAAAATCTTAACATACTCCATAATCTATTTATACATACAATGATAAATTTACCATTTTTTACTTATCCCAGTTTGTTATGTATCATTGAAATTTTTTAAAAATAGTAACCGTTATATGTAAAAATATGTTATATTAAACAAGAACAAATGTTCTGTATAATAAGGGGGATATTTTAAAATGAAAGAACCTATCATCGTAAAAAAAGAAGCTTTCCAAGCAATCGGCATTTCGATTACGACGACCAACGAAAAAGAGGCATCTACTGAAGGGAAAATTCCCGGGCTTTGGAACCGGTACTTCCAAGAACAAATCATGCACCACATTCCAAATCAACAAACGAAAGAAACATTCGCTTTCTACTCAAATTACGAATCAGATGAAACGGGTACATATAAATACACAATTGGCATGCCTGTTTCTTCATTAGAAGACGTTCCTGAAAATATGACAACTTTAACAATACCTGCCGCTACGTATGCGGTATTTACAACGAGAAAGGGACCGGTTGCTGAAGTCGTTTGCGAGGCTTGGGAATATATTTGGAAATGGTCAAAGGAAAACAAACGTGCTTTTACAACAGACTTTGAGCTTTATGATGAAAGAGCGTTAGATCCAACTAACGTACAATTAGATATTTATATTGCATTAGCCTAAACGACAAAAAAGAAGATACCATTTGGTATCTTCTTTTTTGTCGTTAAATAGCCACTGTGCAAATCCAACATAATTGTCTACAATGAGAAAGTGCAGTATAGAAATATTAGAAACTGTATAAAGTGAAACTATACTCAGTGGTGGGGGGATTCATCCCCCACCACTGAGTATTAGCCCTCACCAATCGGACGTTTACGGGCAGTTAGTCTCCCACCTAACTTCTTTGCTCGAGCCCAATTTTGAGGTGGGAGTTTTACTGCCCGTTAACGCGGGATAAAGTGATTGTTAACAAGTTTTTTAGTTTAAATTTGTCACATAGAAAGGAAGCAATATGGAGGAACTACAACAAAATAAATCTGCTTTAGAAAGAAGCGGAAAACCGTTATTAAAAAATACGAATTTCCTTTTTCTTTGGGCAGCTACTCTTTTTTCAAGTTTCGCTTTAGCCTTTTTTACTTTTTCACAAACGTGGTACATAGCAAAAACATTAAACCTTGAAGCATCACTCGGTGTTGTTTTCGTAGCTCTTAGTGTTCCAAGGCTTATTTTTATGATTATCGGCGGCGCTGTAGCTGATAAATTCCCGAAAAAAAACATTATGTTTTATTCTAATATTGTTCGTGCTATTCTCGTCGCAACTATCCTTACATGGTTCATCGTAGGTGACGTAACACTATATACATTTGCTTTATTCGCTTTATTCTTTGGACTTGCTGATGCTTTTTTCTGGTCGGCTGATGGATCTATCTTGCCTGAACTTGTAGAAAAAAGCCGTTTAACACAAGCAAACTCACTTACACAAATGACAAACCAAGCATCGGTCATCTTAGGCCCTGTACTTGGCGGCATTCTTATTAAATTTACGAACTATGAAACGATTTTTTCGATTACAATTTTATTACTCATTGTCGCAGCCATACTCGTTCAAAAAATACAATTTACGATGCCAGAGCAGCAAAATACAGACAAAGGCATGTTTACTTCTATTAAAGAAGGAATTTTATATGTAAAGGAATCACCGTTTCTTTCAACTTTCCTTATTTGTAGCGCATTTTTAAACTTATTTTTAATCGGTCCGATGCAGGTCGGTTTCCCACTTTTCGTTAAAAATGTTCTACACGGTGACTCACTTCAATTCAGTTACTTAGAAGCGTCTGTAGGAGGCGGAATGGCAATAGGCGCAGTCATTGTCGGTTTAAAAAATATTAATCGTAGACGCGGTCTATTTTGCATTATCATGATGCTACTGTCTGGTGTTTTCTTCTTATCCATCAACTTTAGCACCGTACTTTGGCAAGCATTATTAGCTGGCATGTTTTACGGTATTACAATTGCAATGGCTATCGTTCCGCTTATGGCGATGATTCAATCGACAGTGAAAGAAGAAATGATGGGACGCGTAATGAGTTTACTTATGCTATCATCAATGGGCTTTATCCCGCTTTCTTATGCATTCACATCTATCGCGCTTGCAATAGGAATTCCAATCGTAACCGTTATGAAAAGTGGTGCAATCGCCGTTATCGTCTTCGTACTATTTGTAGCGATTCGTGTTCCAGTTGTAAGAAAGTTTGATTAACTACTTGGAGTCATGCATTTACGCATGGCTCCTTTTTAAACGGATCAAATAACGGTATCCCCTTACTTCTTCTCGCAGCTGCTCCCCATTCTAATCCAACCTCTAAAAATAAATCTCGCACTGTACTATATAAAAGAGCCTTAACATTTTTACGGATTTCTCCATATTTATACGCTCTCACAACACTTTTTACGCGCCAAATGAAATTTCCATACACTTCTTCATCAGCTAATATTTGCTCCAGTAAAACACCTTGCTCTAATAATCCGCTCTTTTTATAAGCAAGCTCCACCTTACTCCAAAATATATTAATCTTCTTCGGATTACTCGTCATCGGCAGAAGTGCATATATAAAAGGCTTCGGTATATCATGACGGCAATACGTCTCATCAAGCTCGTACGTTACTTTTCTATTCTCTTTTATTTGTGGAATGTTTTTAGAAAGAATTGTTTCCCCCTCATATTTTTGCCCCATTCCACTACAGCCAGCTGCATAATTCTCACTTTCACATGCGGACAATTTCATACGGTCATCCATGCGGTCAATTGCAGATGTAAGAAAAACATATAAGTTCGCACTATATCCGCCGCGTTTATGTCTTTCTTTCGTTGCAACACGCTTTATAATTCCTAATTCCTCTAACTTTGCAATGGAGCGGCGTACTGTACGAATACTTTTTCCAACATTCGTCGCAATCGTCTCCATTAACGGACAAGCAACCCCCACTGTTTTCTGTTTCTCATTCACTGCATACTTTCCTAAAAAATGAATAATGGTAGCATCTGTTTTATTCAATTGAAATCGGTAGCATTTCAAAACTTGTTTTTGATATGTATTAAACTCTTCTTTACTTCGAAATTCACTATATGGTTTCATTAAGTTATATAAGCTTCCCATTTTTATCACCTCATTTATAAGTAAGAGGCAGGAAGGGGATTTGGCGTGCTATTTAATATTTTTTTAGTGGAGATGAAAATATGATCGTAATTAGCGCTTGTTTAGGTGGTATCGCTTGTCGGTATGATGGAAATGACAATCTCGTTTCAAAAATAGGGGATTTGCTGCAACAAGAAGAGACACTCCTCATTTGCCCCGAAGTATTAGGAGGATTGCCAACGCCTCGTCCCTCAGCTGAAATTATTGGCGGGAATGGCGATGACGTTTTGGATGGAAAAGCGAAAGTGATGACAAAAGACGGTGAAGATGTCACGGAAGCTTTTGTAAATGGTGCTTATAAAGCATTAGAACAAATGAAAGATTTGCGCCCAGAATATATTATTTTAAAAGAACGCAGTCCCTCTTGTGGTAGTTCCACAATTTATACAGGAGAATTTAACGGGAATAAACAAACTGGTTACGGGGTAACAACTGCTTTATTCAAAAGACATGGATTTACAGTCATTTCAGAAGATGATTTTGAAAATATAAAAAGGAATTGACCCTGTTCGTCAATTCCTTTTTTCTTTCTTATTTTGCACCTAATTTTTCTTTCACTTTCGCAGGAAGCTCATCTTTCTTAACTTCTTCCCAAGCCGAAACACCTTTTTTATCTGAGTGGTATACGCGTAGGAATGCATCTTTACGTAAGTTTTTTTGAGCTGTGAATTCTAATTCTTTTTCTTTTCCATCTTTATCGAACCCTTTTAATTTATACTCAAAATATTTGTATGGCTCTCCGCTATCAGACTTCTCATTTTTTTCAATTCCATCAGCTGTGATTTGAACATAGTACTGATCTTTCCCCATACGGTTAATATCACAACCAACTAAAAGACTTGCGAATACAACTAAAATACTAAACAGTGCAATATATCTTTTCATTTCCTTCACCTCATATGTTTTTTCTTATATTGTTATCTTAAAGCCCAAAGCTTAAAGAAGAAATTCAAAAACATGACATGAACATTACACTTTTGTAAGATAATAATTATTGCTTCACTTTAGAAACCGTCATGCCGTCACCAATTGGCATGAGTACAGATTCTAAATATAGATGAGTTGCTACTACTTCATTATAAAAAACCTTAAGGGAAATGAATGAATCATCTCCCTTAAGGCTTTTTATCCTCTATCTCTTTACTGCCAATTTTTTATGTACCTATTACCGCCAATAACGTCTTTCACGCCACTTTCGCCACTTATCACGTAATTTCCTTATACCGTTTATTACACCTTCTATTATGCATTCTATTATAATATCTATCACAAGGTATCTTATACATCTAAAAATAGGACCTATAACGTACTTCAATATAAATTCAAAAATATTTTCCAGCATATATCCCCTCTTTCTACCCTTCAATTATAACTGGAAAAAGAATACTTAAAGCTCAAATAACTGATAAAGAAATTAGAAGTCAATATATGAAAAAGGATTTCTAAATGATGAAGTGAATATATATTTATTGTTCTCTAACTTTTGAACGAAAGTTTTTTTACATAAGTTTCATTCTGTCCTAATTTAAAGGTTTTGAGGGGAGAAATAATATGAATCCTATTTTATTAGATGTTCCGTTACAAATAGAAACAGACAGACTCATTCTTCGAGCACCACTTCAAGCAGGTGAAGGGAATGTAGTACATAAAGCTATTAAAGATTCAATTCATGAATTAAAGCAATGGTTGTCTCTATTCCAGTCAATTCCTACTGTTGAAGAAACGGAAAATCTTCTGAGAAATGCCCATATAGATTTTTTGAAAAGAGAAAGCTTTCGCTACCTTATCTACCATAAGGAGACGAATGATTTTGTTGGAACAGCTAGCCTTCACCGAATTGATTGGAATGTTTCTAAATGTGAAATTGGATACTGGGTTAACACACAATTTAGTGGCAGTGGATACATAACAGAAACAGTAAGTGCTTTAACAAACCTTGGATTTCAGTTATTCAAATTTAGAAGGATTGAAATACGATGTGAATGTAATAACACGAAAAGTCGTGCGATTCCTGAAAAACTAGGCTTTGAACTTGAAGGGATATTACGCAATGAAGATTTTTCAGCTGACGGCAAACAACTAACTGATACTTGTATCTATGCAAAGATACAGTAAAACTTTAATAAGTTCTTATCAATTGGACTTTTACACCAAAAGAAAAGACCTCCTTAACGATTGCACTCCATCGCTAAAAAGGTCTTTCTCTATTTCAACTAAAAACTTAGCACTCTTCTGGCTTACCAGCATTCGTCGCTGTACGGAAAGATGATCCACATCCGCATGATGCGATTGCGTTTGGATTATCAATTGTGAATCCGCCGCCAAGCATAGATTGTTTATAATCAATTTTTACTCCTTTAACAATCGGAGCACTTTCTTTATCGATAACAAATTCGACACCGAAAAACTCAAGAACTGTGTCGTCTTCTTTTGGTTCTACTTCAAATCCTAAGCCGTAAGAAAGACCACTACATCCGCCGCCGTGTACAGCAAGGCGCACGTACTTCTCTCCATCTTCAGCATCTTTTAACATATCTTTAATTTGAAAAGCTGCTTGTTCTGTTACTTCAATCATGAAATACACCATCCTTTCTGTTCTCGTTCTATTATACATCTTTACGCTTCTATCTTGTACTCATACACTCCGTGGCAAATTACTTCTGCTGGTCCTTTCATTAACACGTTGCCTTCTTCTGTCCATGCAATCATTAAATCGCCACCAGCTAAATGAACTGTAATTTCCTTACCACGTTCCATTTTTCCATTTAAAATAGAGGCTACAACTGCAGCGCACGCCCCTGTTCCGCAAGCTTGTGTTACACCAGATCCACGTTCCCAAACGCGGAAGTTCATCTCTTCCTCATTCAAAATCTCAATGAATTCAACATTTACTCGTTCTGGGAACATTTCATGTGTCTCAAGAACTGGTCCAAGTGTTGTAAGAGGTGCTTGTTCTACATCATCCACAAAAATAACTGCATGCGGATTTCCCATTGAAACAGCTGTAAATGCATAACGATGGTTATTGTATAAGAAGTTTTCACGAATAAATGGTGTTTCACCTTCGCCAAGCATCGGTATTTCTGCACGCGTTAAACGCGGTGCTCCCATATCAATTTTCGCTAACGTAACTTTCCCTTCTTCTACCGTTACTTCAGCCGTTACAATGCCAGCTAACGTTTCAATTGTGAAAACTGTATCTTCTACTAGTTTATGCTCATACGCATATTTCGCTACGCAGCGTAGACCGTTACCACAGCTCTTTCCTTCTGATCCATCATTATTAAACATGCGCATTTTCACCGGCGCTACGTCAGACGGACAAATTAAAATCATTCCATCTGCTCCAATACCAGTATTAATATTTGAAACCTTTTCCGCCACAAGAGCTAAATCTTCTTCAGGAATTTGTTCTTCAAACATATTTACATATATATAACTATTGCCAAGACCATGCATTTTTGTAAAAGAAAATTGGCTCATTTGTATTCACTCCAAAAATAATTTGTTATTTCAAGTATAAAATGCACGCTTTTAGAACACAATATGAATGTCCCCCGTTTCTCATATTTGACAACATTTGGCGATGAGCCATTCTTGCGCAAATTGTGTAAGAAAAAAGCCCTTCTAAAAAGGGCCTTTTTTATTTATATACAATATTATCCTCCCCTGCGAAATAAAATTTTATCTAATAGAAAAAGAAAAAGGTGCTGCCGATTGCAACACCTTAAAACATTGGATTTTCATCCAAATACTCATATACATTATTAACAAGTTCTTCTACTGTAGCCCCTTGTACCACTTCACCATTTACAAGAGCAAACGGTCCTTCAAAACAAATACCACAATATCCTAAACAACCATACTCCATTACATCTAAATTCGGATCTTTTTCTAATTTCTCTAAAGCGGCTTGTGAACCACTCGCAAGGTTACCTACACAAAATTCAATTAATGGTTTAATCAAAATTCTCCCCCCTGTACTACAAAACAAATTACTTTCTGACTTCATCTATAAGAAAAAAACTAAGCTGTTTCTTGTTGTTTTCATTACACCTTCTAAACTATTTAGTTACTTCATTATTTCACTTCAAAATAGATGATTCCTTCTATATAACATGCTATTTACGATGAAATGGTAACTAAATAATGCAGATCGTTTACTCTACTTTTCTTCTTATTGTACAACAGAGTATTCATTCATGCATTGTTATTTGTTCACAAATTCGATATAATTTGATTGAGTAAAGTCAAAATATTTTATTAATATAAAATTTTATGATTAGGGGATATTTCAACAGAAAAGGGGTAATCCATCATGAAACACCTCGTAATATTAGGTGGCGGCTACGGTGGAATGAGAATTCTGCAACGGCTACTTCCAAGCAACCAACTTCCGGATGATGTACAAGTGACATTAATCGACAAAGTACCATATCATTGCTTCAAAACTGAATATTATGCATTAGTTGCGGGTACTATTTCAGAAACGCATATTCGTATACCGTTTCCTGAACACCCACGCCTCAATATTCAATACGGCACAGTAACAAATATTGATCTCGAAGAAAAAGCTGTTCATCTCGATGGCGGCGAAGCAATCCAATATGATGATTTAATTATTGGACTTGGCTGTGAGGATAAATATCATAACGTTCCTGGGGCGAAGGAATATACACATAGCCTACAATCGATTGAACAAACACGTAAGACATATGAACAATTAAATAGTCTAGAACCAAATGCAACGGTAGCTGTCGTTGGTGCTGGATTAAGTGGCGTTGAAGTTGCAAGTGAACTTCGCGAAAGCCGTTCTGATTTAAAAATTTACTTATTTGATCGAAAAGATAGAATTTTATTCCCATATCCAGAGAAATTAAGTAGATATGTAGAAGAATGGTTCGTAAAACATAAAGTTACTATTATACGAAACTCTAACATTACAAAAGTAGAGCCAAATATTGTGTACAACCACGATGAACCACTTGAATGTGATGCAATCGTCTGGACAGCTGGTATTCAAGCAAATGAAGTTGTTCGAAACCTTCCAGTTGAACAAGATGGTAGCGGACGGGTTGTTTTAACAAAATATCACAATATTCCAAATAACGAGCACGTATATGTTGTAGGAGATTGTGCAGCACTTCCACACGCACCATCTGCACAACTTGCTGAAGGTCAAGGGGAACAAATTGTCCAAATATTATTAAAACGTTGGCATAATGAACCACTTCCTGACGAACTACCTGTCATTAAATTAAAAGGTGTTCTCGGCTCTCTTGGTAAGAAGCATGGCTTTGGTTTGCTAGCAAACCAACCATTAATGGGACGTGTACCAAGGTTACTAAAATCCGGTATCCTCTGGATGTACAAATATCATAACGGTTAATACTTTACAGGCTGTCTCCTAATTAGGCAGCCTCTCTTATTCGTTAAAATATAATTATCAGACACATCTTTCTCAATATGAATCATGATTTATTTTTCATTTTCATATTAAAAACTACCAATAAACAGTGTATGCTATTGATAAGTTGTTTTATTTCCTTTAAGGCCGAATTCATTCGGTCTTATTTTTTGTGTTGTAAATACTTTTACAGGAGGCATTTCATTTCACTTATGAACGTAACGAAACTAAATGATCGCATAGAAGCGAAGAAGAAAGAATTGATCTATCTCGTTGAAAAGTACGGATTCACTCATCATAAAGTAATTTCTTTCAGCCAAGAATTAGATCGTTTACTTAACTTATTAATAGAAATCAAGACGAAGAAAAAACGTTGCTCTTTATAACCGTTACCTTCTCTTTTTTGATACGATAGAACTAGAATCAGAAAGGAGCCATCTATGTTTATATTAAAAGACGTTACATATAAAGATATACTGCACATTCCTTATTTACAGATTCAAAAAGAAAAAATCACATGTATTATCGGCGAGAGTGGGAGCGGAAAAAGCACATTGCTCCGTATGTTAAATGATCTAAAATCTCCAACATCTGGAACAATTGAATATAACGGAAAGCTAATTTCTGATTATCCCCCTATTCAATTACGACGTGACGTAGTCATGCTTGGGCAAACGCCACCTATTTTCGATGGAACCATTAAAGACAATCTATTAATGGGACTTCGTCTTTCTGAAAAGCCATTTCCAAATGATGCTGCCTTGCGAAGTGCATTAACGACTGTTAGCTTGGAAAAAAATTTAGAAGACAACGCTGATTCATTATCAGGTGGCGAAAAACAACGACTTGCTTTTGCACGTATCGTACTTATGGATCCACCTGTCTATTTATTAGATGAACCAACTTCGGCGTTAGATAGCGATACAGAACGACGCGTTATGAAGCAATTCACTATGCTAGCAAAAGAAAAGAAAAAAACAGTCATCTTCATCACACACTCACAACAGCTTCCAGAAGAAATTGCAGACGATATTATTGAGATTAGTAAAGCAAACGGTGCAACTAGAAAGGAAGTGCTCTCAGTTGAAGGGCGTGATTGAACTCCAAATTTGGCAACTTGCCGCTGCATATATTTTCATTCTTATTTTAATTGGGCTTGTGAAGTTAAAAGGAATACCTCGCGAAAAACAAATCGCGCTCGCAACGTTCCGTATGACGATTCAGCTCGTACTCGTTGCCTATGTCCTTACATACGTATTTGAAAATAGTAATCCATTTTATACAATTGCTCTTATTACTTCTATTACTACCTTTGCAATTTTTAATATTTATAAACGAGTGAATATCCCAATGTCTAAAGAATTAAAACGAGTAGCCGCCCTTTCCATGGTAACCGGATCAATTGGGCCACTTCTACTATTTATCTTTGTTATTATCGGACATGATCCGTGGTACGCCCCGCAATATATCGTTCCGATTACCGGAATGTTAGTTGGGAATGCAATGACAGGTGTTTCTCTCGGTGCAAATACGTTCTTAAACAATATGAAATCGCAAAGAGGTCAAATCGAGGGGGCACTTATGCTCGGTGCAACACCGAAAGAAGCCGCTGCCCCGCTCATACGCGACGCTTTTGACTCCGCTATTTTACCAACGATCAATTCTATGGTCGGAATGGGAATTATAAGCTTACCAGGCATGATGACAGGACAAATCTTATCTGGTGTATCACCATTTACAGCCATTCAATATCAAATCGCAATTATACTCGGTATTTCAGGAAGTACCGCTTTTGCTGTCATTATCTTTTTACAGCTTGGATATAAAACATTCTTTAATAAGAGGTGTCAGTTGAAGGATATTGACTATGGTGGACGGTAATCTAGCTTTTTGCTCGGTAAATGATGCACCTTTCTCGGTGAGTGAAATTATATCGACGATTTTTCGAATATATGTATCATAACTCAAAATATATCAACGATTTTTGAAATATATCGACGATTCGACAAGGAATATCGACTTACCGACAAAAAATGACATAATAAAAAGAGGAGGCCTATACGCCTCCTCCTTTTATTTACTTACGCCTTCTTAACGAATTGTGATTTTAACTTCATAGCTCCGAAACCGTCGATTTTGCAATCAATATCATGATCGCCATCAACTAGACGGATACTTTTTACTTTCGTACCGATCTTCACAACTGAAGAAGTTCCTTTTACTTTTAAATCTTTAATGACAGTAACAGCATCGCCGTCTTGAAGAACGTTTCCGTTCGCATCTTTTACAACTTTTGCACCATCATTATTTTCAGCTTCTGCTTCTTGGCCCCACTCATGAGCACACTCAGGACATACGAAAAGAACGCCATCCTCATACGTATATTCTGAATTACATTTTGGACAATTTGGTAAAGTAGCCATAAATTCATTTCCTCCGTTCATTATTTATACGTAAAAATCAAAATTGATGTTTACATCTCGATAAATAAAATTTGTATAGCATTTCTATATAGTGCCATAGTCTCACGTTATTGACAAGCCTACCTCAAATTCTCATTTTTTATTGTATTTTACAAAATTTCAATTCGTATGGTGTTTCCAAGTAAAAAAGAAGAACCTTCACAAGATCCTCCTTTTCAAAATGAACGAGTTCTGACTAGAACCCCCAACCATTTTCTTCAATGTAAAATTGATATTCTTCTAACTCTTCTTCACTTAACTTCTTATTATTTTCATGTACTTCTTGCCATTCAAAATAGTCTTCACTAAAATAAACAGCAAATTTAATTTTCACGTTCTTCTTCTCTGCATAATCATAACCAGTAAATTCTACTACATCATAATCTTGTTCTTTCTTCACAAACTTCCAAGTTGGATTATCCGTCATAATCTCTAAAGTCACACCTTCACTACTTGAACGAACGACATTTTTAATATTTGGCTCAGTTGGTAAAAGTGAGAGTCCGAACATAGCTCCACCAAACACGATTCCAACTATAACCTGGAAACCAACCATACCAGCAAAACTAGCGCCACCCTTTGATTGTAAGTAATACGCCTTCTCATGATCTGGCATATCTTCTCCCTTATGTAATACACGAACAGCGTGCTTATAATATAAACGGTTTCCTTGCCATCCAGTAAATATCATCGTTCCTAACTGAAGAACTAAACTACATGTTAAATAAATCCCATCTGGAATATCTATAAAAGGAGTTACAATGATACTAGGTACCGCCAATAACGTAAGTATAATAAACAACTTATACATTTTACGATAAGCTAACCAAAAAGTTGGGAAGAAAAAGGCTACCCAATTCCACGTATTCCCTTGCGCTGGATTTTCTACTTTGCCCCATTTAAAGTCATAATAAGCTGTATTCTTTTGAACAACTTTATGTAACTCTTGCGGAGAAATTGTTTCTTGTAAAACAGTGTCCTTCACGTACATCATCCTTTTCTTCTTTCTACATACGTGTATTTTATAGAAAGAAAAAGAAAGAATCTAACAAGAAGTACATATATTTCATAAAAATGAACGGAAATCGAATATATTCCGACAATTTCTCGTTTATTATTCCATTTTTCTTTTTAATATATTAGAATACTTATGAATGATAGGTTTAATACACTAAGTTAATCATTTTGTATATTTGATAATAAAAATGTTTCACATGAAACTATTTATATTTTGTATTACCTTGCCTCTACACAATGCGTGTAAAGCCCTTTCTACCTACTACAAAATAGAAAAGACGCCCTTTTCAAAAGGGCGTCTTTTTATAGTTGAAAATTTACTAATAAATAAAATGAATTGTTTAATACATGAATTCCAATTGGAACGAGTAAATTGTTTGTTTTCTTATAGGTGTAGGCTAAACTTATGCCTATACCAAAAATATATAAAATACTCCCTACTGTAAGGGGATGCCCTAAAGTAAATATGAAAGCACTTATAACGGCACTACTAAGTGTAGAGAAGCGCTGAGATAATTTCATAAAAAACATACCTCGGAATACAAGCTCTTCCCAAATCGGCGCAAAAATCGTGAGTACAACTACATATAAAATGATTTCATTTTTAGTAGGCTCTATTACTATATTAGATTCCTCCACACGAAGCCCATGTGGTAAAACTAAATTTAATACCGCAAGATATATAAGCAGTACGATCATCGTCATTATTATTGTTACATAATGTTTTGAGTTATTGAATTGTATTGATTTTAGTAAATGCACACAGTAATTTCTTGCCGGTGCATACATTACAATAATCATACAAAACGTGAAGGGTGAAATGAGATGATTTACATACCACGGATATAATGAGGAGCCATATAAAAAGTTCAAATAACCAATTCCATACATGGTCCCAAAAATAATTACGATCATACCGATTACTTCTAGCATACTCATTTGTACATTCTTTTCTTCATATGTAACTAATTCCGTTTCCACCATATCCCCTCCAGTATAATTAAACCTTTTAAACCATTATATACCAAATTAAACGTAAAAAAAGACAATACACTCAACTGTATTGTCCATTTTCTTCCCTACCATTTCTCTCTACATGTTTCAATCAAATGCAGTAAGTACCTCTTCGTCATATCTGCCCTTCTCCACCTTGAGAGCATTCGCTTTTCTTTTGGATTTTGCCGTATTCTCGCTACTTCTTTTAATAAAAGCTCCCACTCTTCCGCTGAATGTTCTAATAAGTATTGCAATCCTCTATCTTTTGAAACGATTGTTTTATAATTTAGTGTATATAAAATGCGCCCCATCGTAACAACCGCTGATTCTACCCATTCTTCTATAAAGAATAAATATGGCTGCTTCGCCTTCCCACTCCAGTACTGTTCTACGTTGTATTTCATCGTATTTACTACATCATCCCACCTTATTTGGAACGAAAGGTCTTCTGCTTCTTTCCCGTTCACTGTAATACCTTGATTTTTCAATGTCCACCATGTGACTGCATTAATATCCCAATGTCCTATATTCGCCTTACCATCTGCACAATACACGTACTCATTCATTTCATCATTGTATTTTCCTAAATCAGCAAGCGGAATATACATACCATCCATTCTTTTCCCTAACGTACTACCACTAAGTTTCTTATGAAGCTCTACAAGTTGCTGTTTTTCAGCTTCATTCACGGGATCACTTATTACTGTGACAAAATCAACATCGCTCGTTTCTGCATGAAATGCACCGAGTGCGATGGATCCGTAAATATATACCCCGACTATTTTTTCATCTAAAAAAATTTCTTTCAGTCCTACTATGTACTGCTCCATCAACTGCTCTACTTCTTTCGGTAACGCATGCTTTACTACATTCTCCACATCTATCCCTCCAATAAAAAAAGCCTTTGCAAATTCGCAAAGGCTTCCTGCTTTATAAATATTTCTCGATTTCTTCGTAAACATCCTTCAAACGAGGATTTCCTTCTCCAACAATTTCTCCATTTACAAGAACGACCGGATAAAATAAATCTTCCTCTACTACGCGCTCCGCGAATGCTTTTTTATCTTCATCTTCTTGTTCTTCTTGAAAATCAATATACTCGAAATTAAATTTATTTTCTTGTCCTTCATATTTACGACCAATCGCCGCTTGTAGCCACTCAAACGTTTCTGTTGAAGATGGCATTCCAACGCAGCTCGCACAAATTACTTTCGTCCCATACACTTGCACATTAACCATTTCTTCTCCCCCACTTCTTGTTCTGACAGTATATTCAGATACCTTATTACATAAGCACATCATTTTACAAACTTATTCCATACCCCTATACTGAAAAAACACGTTGTAAACATGATAAAAAATTTCGGCAATAAAACAAGAACAGAAAAAATAGATTTTCCCCTCTATCTTGATTATAATAAAACTGATGAAAGGAGTCGATAAAAATGGAAAACCCACATATGCAAGAACAAGTACTAGAAGTATTAGATAAATTACGTCCATTCTTACTTCGCGATGGCGGAGACGTTGAATTAGTAGACATTGAAGAAGGTATCGTAAAATTACGCCTTATGGGTGCATGCGGAAGCTGCCCAAGTTCTACAATCACACTAAAAGCTGGTATCGAACGCGCATTACTTGAAGAAGTACCAGGCGTTATCGAAGTAGAACAAGTATTTTAATCTAAAAGCGGAAGCGGCTCGTTCAGAACAGGAGGTCATTGGAGCTCCTGACGAAGAGGCGCTTTTTGCCTCACAGGAAGGCGCGAAATGGCCGACTGTTCTAGCCACCGAACATTTTAGCCGCTAGAGCTAGATATTATCTAGCGGCTCGTTCAAAGCCACTTGCTAAAAGGAGACCAAATTTGGTCTCCTTTTTTATACAAATCACATTTATCCGTTAACATCATAAAGCAAAATTGGAAATCCTTCTCAAAAAATGCGATAATTGATACTATATAGTGAATCGTTCACACATATAAAGTAAAAAACATAGGGGGACGACACATGCCAAAAATGGGGAACACGTTTTTAACAATTCAAGAACTAGAAAAGAAAAAAGAGTATTTATTAGACCTTTCATCCGTTATACCGACATGGAATGCGAGCTATCAATGTTTATTTAAAGAAATCCAGCAAGAATTATTGAGTAAAGTAAATGAAAAAATCGAACAACATCAATTCATTTTAAATATATGTGCAGATCAACAGGTAGGGGCATAATGTATTACATACAATTGTGGTATATAAAAAAGAGACCTCAATCGGTCTCTTTTTTATATTTTTAAGACAGCCAATCTAATTTTCTAATCCCAAGCTTATCAACTGGTAAACGGAGTGAGCCATAAAAATGCTTCATAAATTGCTCAGAGCGGTTCACATCGTGTAAAATGGCTTCTAAACGATCTCTATACATGCTTTTTTGTTCTTCGTTTCCTGTTTGGTAATATCGTTCGACTGTTTCAAAATAGTGAAGCGGGAACAGGAGCCTTGCAAATAATAGGCGCCACCCAAATGAGGATAGCGAATAATTCCGTTCATAATCTGTAACAAATTGAACGATTGTTTGCTCCCAGTCTTTCTTTTTTTCAATCATCATATAGCGGATTAATTCTGCTATATCTCGAGTTGGGTGATCATACACCCAATCAAAAGGGAGTTTGAGACGCTTCGTTTGATGCCATAATAAAGGTGTGAATCGTTCTTGGCAAATGGTTGCTGCATCCGTTAGTTGCGGTGTGTCATCCATTTCTGTATCAACAACATATTGAATGGCATTTTCCGCAACTCCTAAGTAATACGGGAAGGATTCAATAAACAATTGATCGAATACGTCTGTAGGGTGGTTCATCACTTGTGATTGCCAAAACTTTTCTAATTGATCGAGCCTTTTTTCCCATAATGCTTTCCATTCACCAATGCGGCTTAGTTGCTCAATTTCTTCTGGAAAGAATGCACCTCGTTTATGGAATATAGAAAGCTCACTTCCTAATGACATAGCATGTCGTTCTAACGCGCGCATACCTTTTAATAAGCAGTAATTTTGTTCTTCTATCTCACTTACATAGTAGCCGTGTATAGTCGGAACGAAAGTCGCTACAGTTATATCCCCTTGCTGGTTCATATAATCACTGAGCTTTTTCATCTCTACAAGTACTTCTTCCTCCATTTCTCCAATTGGAACAAGTACATAAATTTTGTTGCGAATCCAAAAGCTTTTATAGGGGCCAAGGGGGATTAATTCTTTAACATGCATATGATAATGCTCATAAATATGATGAATCATCGCAGTCGCCACCTATGGTTTTTCTTTATATATATGAGCTTGTGCTCGCCTTTCATTCCTATGCACATGATAAAGCAACGAAACGTATACAAATACTAAAAAGAAAAAAAGGTGATAAACATGAAAGAATCAAATCAACTACAAGAAAGAGCATTGCAACTATTACAAGAACGCGGTGTAACAATTGATGATATTGCTGAACTTGTTCATTTTCTTCAAAAAAAATATCATCCAAATTTAGAGATGTCAGAATGCCGTTATAACGTTGAGCGTGTATTATCAAAACGTGAAGTACAAAACGCACTGATTACAGGTATCGAACTCGATGTTCTCGCTGAAAAAGGCATGTTAAGTGAGCCGTTACAAGATATCGTAAAACGTGATGAAGGCTTATACGGAATTGATGAAGTGATCGCACTTTCTATCGTTAATGTGTACGGCTCTATCGGTTTCACAAACTTTGGATATATCGATAAATTAAAACCTGGTATTTTAGAATACTTAAATGATAAATCAACTGGAAAGGTGCATACATTCCTTGATGATATCGTTGGCGGAATCGCTGCCGCTGCTTCAAGCCGTTTAGCGCACAGAGCTGAGCATTCGGAATAATAAAATATGAAAGACCGTCAGTGTCATACTGACGGTCTTTCATATTCCATGAGCATAAATTCTCTTCCGCGGCTCAAAAAAATGGGCCCTTGCTGAAAACCTATGTTTTTATATAGCGTAATCGCTCTTGTATTAAATGTTGCTACACTAAGTCGAAACGTTTTCGGCCTAAATTCTTTAACAGCAAATGCTATGCCAACTTGAAAAAACATTTTTCCCAGCCCTTTCCCTGTTAACGCCGGCTTCATGCCAAGTCCGATATCAATTACATCTTCTCCACCATATAAATGGGCATCTCGTCCCCCTGGCACTTGTGCATTTTCTCCAAAACAAAAATAGCCGATAAACTCCCCATTATCGTCACAGCAGCCATAATACGTCCCATCTAATAATTCTTCTATTACTTCTTCTTCGCCTGAAAAACTATACAAATGATAAGGTTCTTCATACGTCCACGTATTTATCTCATTTGCTTCTTCTACCGTTAACTTATGTATATCCATCCTTCTCTCCCCTTATCAAATATTCTCTATATACTCATTCATTTTTCGTGCCTCATTTCCCTCTAATTGAAATATGCACAATTGCATACGCACGCCCACGGAACAAATGGTACAATTCATTTGAATCGCTGTTGCTACACTTCTTGATCAAAGAAAAGGCGTTAAAACGGATATTAGCGCCTTATCAAACTCAAGCAATTGGCACATTTTGTCATCTTGAAAGACACTCGAAAGAGTGTCTTTTTTTCTATACCTTACAAGGACTTACTCATTTCAAAGCATAAGCACATAAAATAATGTAACTCTTTACATGCATGAATTCTTTTCTAAAAGTTATGCAGTAGACTCAAAATAAAAAAGCACTCTTGGCTAGAGTGCTTTTTACTTTCAAATCAGGAGGTTACATATATGGATAGTACTCTCGTATTTAACTTCGGCATTGGTATTATCATTATTTTATTTGTTTTCTTTGTTCTTTGTATGAGTGGTGTGTAGAAAGACGATTTGAGGCGTCTTTTTATACATATGTATTACTTGACTTTCATAAAAGAAGTAACAATAATGGTTACAGAGAAACCATTCACATATCACAAATAGGAGGAAGAACAATGAAACATGTAATCGTTTATGCACACCCAAATACAGAAAGCTTCAACCATGCGATTTTAGAAACGGTAAAAAGTGAATTAGAAGAAAAAGGTCATGAAGTACGCGTTCGCGATCTATATGAATTAAACTTCAATCCAGTATTAGGCGCTTCCGATTTCATCTCATTTTCTCAAGGAAACACACCAGCAGATATTAAAGAAGAGCAAGAGCATATCTCTTGGGCTGATAGCATTACATTTATTTATCCAGTTTGGTGGGCGGGACTTCCTGCTATTTTAAAAGGATACGTTGACCGTGTATTTAGCCACGGCTTCGCTTATGCTTACGGTGAAAATGGCATCGAGAAGTTATTAAGCGGTAAAAAAGGATTATTATTATCTACAATGGGAAATACGAAAGAGGCATACACAGCAGGCGGTATGTTTGACGCAATGAAAAAAACAGCTGATGTTGGTATTTTTGAATTTACAGGTATTGAAACAATTGAGCATACATTCTATACAAGTGTTCCTTCTGTAGATGATAGTGTGCGTAAACAATATCTTGAAGAGGTTAAAGATGTTGTGAATCGTGCATTTTAAATAAAATTATATCAGCGATTTTTTTAATATATCAGCGCAACTCAGATTATATCGGCGATTTTCTAATTATATCAGCGCAACTTAAATTATATCGGCGATTTTCTAATTATATCGACTTACAGACAAAAAACGACACTATTCACAACTGAATATTAGAAAAAAAGCTGCTCCAAAGTTTGGAACAGCTTTCTTCATTACATCTTCTCAATCCACTCCGTCAAGTTATGCACAACTTGCGTCGGTTGAACTTCGTATTCTGTTAACTTCTCCACAGTTGTGACTCCAGTGTGGACAAGAAGCGTATGCATACCAGCATTGATTCCTGCTAAAATGTCTGTGTCGTAGTTATCCCCAACCATTAAGGCTTCATTTTTTTCTATGCCAAGCACTTTTAAAGCTTGTTCCATAATGATTGATTCTGGTTTTCCGATAAAGATCGGATCCACACCTGTTGATACTGCTACAACTGATGTTAATGAACCGTTACCTGGTAATAATCCGCGCTCAGTCGGAATGGCAATATCTCCATTTGTAGAAATAAACGTTGCGCCGTTACGCACAGCAAGACAAGCTTTTGCTAATTTTTCATATGTGATGTCACGATCTAAACCGACAACAACGAAATCAGGATTTTCATCCACAAGTTCAAATCCTTTTTCCACAAGCGCATCATGTAAGCCTTCTTCACCAATCATATATACAGTTGCGTCTTGTTTACGTTCGTAAATGAAGTTTGCTGTTGCCATACTCGTTGTGAATACTTGCTCTGCTTTCGCTGGAATATCGAAACGAACAAGTTTTTCTGCCACTTGTTCTGGTTTACGAGTTGAGTTATTCGTAACGAATAAATATGGAATGCCGCGCTCTCCTAATGCTTTTACGAAGTCGCTCGCTTCTTCAATTTGTTCTTCTCCGCGATACATTGTACCGTCTAAGTCAATTAAGTAACCTTTATACATCGATTATGTCTCTCCTTCTATGCTAACGTTCTCACCTTATCATACCACTCTTATATTACCCGCTTTTTACAAAGAAAAAAACGCTTTACCTTAAAGCGCCCCATAACGTTCATTTTTTCTCTTTTATTTGATAAGAACAACTACAATCGCCCTCGCACATGTTTGCTAGCGTCTTTACATCAGCTCCTGCAAATAAACGCTTATACATTTCTTTTTCATCTTCACACACTTGCGGGAATCTCTCGGCAATTTCCTTTAACGGACAGTTTTGCTTTTCAATTACGAAAGAATTCTCTCCGTCTCTCTTAATTTGAACCATATAACCATTTTTCTCTTGCATAGCCGCTATCTCTTGCACTTTATATGCTAAATTCTTTTGATTACTCACTCGCTTTTGCAACTGTTCTTCCATTCGCTTCGTTCGCTCTTTTAAAACGTAACGAAGTATTTTTTCATCGCCCATTCGAGCTAAATCTTCTAGTATATCAATCGCAAATTGCTTATACTCCTTCGGGAATGTATCTTCTCCCTTTTCGCTTAATCCATACAAATAAGTTGGTCTTCCGACATGTTGCCTTACCATCTTGGAATAGATGAAACCATCTTTCTCAAGATTACTTAAGTGTCTTCGGATCGCCATTTCTGTAATCTCTAAAACTTCAGCTAGTTCCGCTACCGTGTGCTCTCCCTTTACTTTCAACAATTGGATAATTTCATCTTTCGTCGTACGTGCTTCCCCCATGCTTCACCCTTCTCCCTCACATACAATATAAGATCCCCAAAAAGGTAACTTGGGGATCTTATAAGCATAATTATTCTGGTACAAATGCAGATACAGGTCCTAATTCCTTTTCTAAATAACTGCGAATATTGGCTGGGTATTTCTCTACCACTGCAATATGTTTTTGAATCGTCTTATATAATTCATCATGATTCATTTGAATATAATCTTGCGTAAGCATTTTTCGAAGAAGGATAATTCCTTTCATCCCTTGTCCATCTTCTGCACTTATCACTCGCTCGTCCATTAAAATATCAATAATATCTTCATAGCTTCCTGGATCGCGCATAATAAATCCATCAATCATCGCATTCCCTACATCTAATACAGAATCAATCATTAGATGCGCTATGCGTTCTAATGCGTAAAATTCAAACTCGGTTTCATATATCTTTTTCTCTTGAAATGTACTTGTTGCTCGTTCTAAACATACTAGCATTTGTTCTATTTTCTTTCTGTCTACAAAATACATGAATGTCACCTACCTGGAAATTAAAGCATTTACATTTTAATTGTAACGCTTTCTTCTGAAAAAATCGACAATTTTTCGAATTCACCTTTTCCCCGTAATTTGTTATAGTTATATTTGTATGATTTTTGAAATTGGAGGAATGGAATCTTGGAACGTGAACTCGCACTAGAAATTGTCCGTGTAACAGAAGCAGCAGCATTAGCATCCGCACAGTGGATGGGCCGCGGAAAGAAAAATGAAGCAGATGATGCAGCAACTACAGCAATGCGTGATATGTTCGATTCAGTAAACATGGCAGGTACAGTTGTAATTGGTGAAGGAGAACTTGATGAAGCACCGATGTTATATATTGGTGAAGAACTAGGAACAGGTAACGGTCCAGAAGTAGACATCGCCGTTGACCCATTAGAAGGTACAAACATCGTTGCAAAAGGTCTTGCAAACGCAATGGCAGTTATCGCAATCGCAGATAAAGGAAACCTTCTTCATGCTCCTGATATGTACATGGAAAAAATCGCGGTTGGTCCAAAAGCAGCTGGTAAAATTAGCTTAGATGATCCAATTGAAAAAACAATTGAAATTGTAGCGGAAGCTAACAATAAAAAGATTCGCGATCTAACAGTTATCGTTCAAGAACGTGAACGTCATCAGGATATTATCGATCGTGTTCGTGCAAAAGGTGCACGCGTAAAATTATTTGGTGACGGTGATGTTGGTGCGTCAATCGCAACAGCACTACCTGGAACTGGTATTGATTTATTCGTAGGTATTGGCGGAGCTCCAGAAGGCGTTATTTCTGCAGCAGCATTAAAATGCCTTGAAGGTGAAATGCAAGCTCGCTTAGTTCCAATGAACGAAGAAGAAGAAGCTCGTTGTCGTGAAATGGGATTAGAAGACCCTCGTCAACTTCTAATGCTAGAAGACTTAGTGTCTGGTGATGATGCAATCTTCTCAGCAACTGGTGTATCTGCTGGTGAGTTATTAGACGGCGTGAAATTCCTAGGCGGAGATTTAGCTGAAACATACTCTATCGTAATGCGTTACAAAACAAGAACGGTACGATTCATTAAAACGCATCACCATTTAGATCATAAGCCACACTTAAACTTAGATATTTAATAAAAGGAGCCATGTGTATGGAAGAACGTTTCTTTCTGTACGACGACACTGTCGCTACAAAAACTCGTTTTGTTAGCTTTATGGGAGAAAATGAGCGTCATGATTTAGCGCTACTATACTCCGATCGTCATTACGGTAAAACAATTGTCCTTGATATGCAGCGTAATAAATTTGCAATCATCGGCGCTGACGATTTAAACGAACCAGGCTACTTAGAGCATGCATTTTCTATGACTGAAGAAATTGCAGAAGAACTACGCTCATTTTTATTTGAACTTATATAATTTATCTTAGGCACCAGCTTTTAGCTGGTGTTTTTCCACTTTAAGTATTTTGAATTTTCAATTATCTGTGTTATAATGAAGAATAAATCTATTTGGATAGAAAGGACGTTATCTACGTATGCCAACATTTACTTTGTAATGGACCAGCAATTGGATAGCATTACTCTCAAAAAAGCACCACGCTTTTTCAAGGGAGTAGTCTGCCCATTCCCATTACAAAGGAACGTATTGCATCTGTAGTATGATGTTTACGGAGGTTCCTCTTTACGGGAACCTCCTTTTATTTTTGTCTTTTTCTCATGTCTTCATACTACAAGACATCCAAATAGCTGTATTACGTTCCTTTACCACTACTATAAGAGGTGAAGGAAAATGCAGAAAGTACAACTTTCTTGGAGTTTATATGAAAACGAGCAAAACACAATCGAAAAGTATTGTAAAAATTGTAGACGCACTACCCTATTTACCGACACAAATATTCGTAGGCATAACGCCAACGGAAAAAACATATACCGCTTTGCCATTTATAAATGTCCGAAAGATCATACGTGGAATCAAAAATTGCATATTTATAAATCATATACTGACCACGTTGAAACAGTCGATATGACGCAGGAAGATCAAATAGAAGCAACTACTACTACCATTTCCATTACACAGCATAAAGAAAGTGGTATAGCTGAAATTACGATTGTATTAGACCTTGTTTTCGGTTCTCACCGGATGGATAAAGCATTATCCACATATATTTCCGACTGGAGCCGTACACGCATTGTGGATAAAATTAAAAATGGGGATATTCAATTGAACGGACAACAAATGAAACCAAACACAATACTTTCTGAAGGCGATCGTATCTCGATTTGTTTATAAATGAGAATATGCAAAAAATCCTCTTACAATCGTAAGAGGATTTTTTTATTTCTTCACTTTTCGTAATACGAAGTGTGCACAACCAAAGTTACAGTACTCGTATAAATACTCCGATAACGTACTAATTTTCGTATCATATGTCGCACGCTGGTTACTATCATCAAAGAATCCGCGCAATCTAAGTTGCTCATAACCCCAGTCCCCAACGATGTAATCATATTTATTTAAAATTTCTGCATAGCGCTCTTTAAATGCTTCTTCACTAAAACCGTCACGAAAGTTTTTAATTACTTCGTACTGCACATTATTAATGCTCACCGTAGCATGAATCTCCTGCTTTTGCTCCATCATTAACTTCCTCTCTAAGCATTCTTCTTTTTATCGTATCACAAAGCATACCAACCAACAATTTCAAATACAAAAAATTGAAAATTAGTGCATGCTATGGAGAAGGAGGTGATACATCGTGAAAAAACAAATTATACTTTCTCTCCTCACTCTTTCCTTATTTGCAGGCTGCCAACCAACGAATAAAGCCGAAATGGAACGTGAAGAAGGAAGTCGTGTTCTTGTTTCCAACAAAAACGACATGTATCATACGGAAAATACAAATACACGATTAACGAGAGTCGGCTATTCATCTAAACAAAAGCATGAAGTATCTAATAAACAAGTAGGAGCCATTAACCGTGAGAAAGTTGCTGAAATGATTACAAGCATGACAGTCAAACTTCCTGACGTTACAAACGCTGCTACGCTCGTTACAGACGATGAAGTATTTGTTGTATACCGTGCAAACACAACGGATCCGAAACTCGTAGCGGATCAAGTATATAGAGCTGCTTTGTCCATCGTCCCTCGCTATTATAAAGCATATGTATCAACAGACCAAAAGTTGATTTCTCAAATTCAAGGGCTTCAATCTGGCGCATTAAATGATACAGAATATACGCAAAGCCTCGATATGTTAAAACGTGAAATGAGTAAAAATCCTCATTTGAACAATACAGGGGATCAGACTTTGAATGATATGATAAAAAAATAAAGAAGGTGGAGAAAACCTCCATCTTCTTTATTTTTTACTATTTCTTACGATTTGCGTAAACCTCCATCGCATCACACATAAACTGAGCTAATCCTTCACCAAACTTATCGATATTTTTCGTAAAGCGCTCATCAGCGACGTACATTTGACCAAGTCCTTTAAAAGCATCTAATGAATATTCACCGAATTTTTGCAAGTAATTGTACCATACTCCAATTGCTTCTTGTGCCTCTTTAGAATCTGGTGCTCCGTGTCTAAGCGCCGCTAAGTTTCTGTAAATCGTATTAAACTCTTCTTGGTTTTCTTTAGACATACCTTTCGCATATTCATTCGCTTTATCTACAGCTCTGTCTCCCCATCTTTCACGCGCTTCTTCTTCGTACGGATTATGGCTGAAATCGAAGCCTTCAAATTTCTCTTTATTCGTCATTTCAATCTCTCCTTTTGTATGCTGAATTGTTTTATCAATCGTCGCAATCACTTTATCTAACCTAGCCCGCTTTTCAAGAAGCATTTTCTTATGAAGCTGCAATGCTTCTTCCCGGTCAAATGATGGACTCATGATAATTTCTTTAATTTTCTTCAAAGGGAAGCCTAATTCTTTAAAAAATAAAATTTGCTGCAGCGTCTCTAAATTTTCATTGGAATACAGACGATACCCAGACTCTGTCGTCTCATCTGGGGTTAACAACCCAATTTCATCGTAATGATGCAGTGTGCGCACACTAATTCCAACTAAATTAGCTACTTCTTTTACCTTCATTGCCATGTGTATCTCCCCCTTAATACATACGATAAAGTATGACGCAACGTTAGAGTCAATAAGTAAATTCATTTTCTTTATAAAATATTTCATGCATAATAGATATGTACATATATTAGAAAGTGGTGAAAATATGGTTTCAAATACTGTAATTGCCAGCATCATCTTTCAACTCATTGTCTCGATTCTGGTCCCAATTATTGTACTCGTTTATTTCCGTAAAAAATATAATATAAATTGGAAAGTAGTCGGTGTTGGTGTTCTTATCTTTATCGGATTTACCCAAATTCTCGAAACACCATTCCACCTATTTATGCGCGGTAATCCAGCAATCGCTCCAATTTTAGAAAATCCATTTGTCTTCGCACTTTATGGCGGACTAACTGCTGGTATTTTTGAAGAATTAGGACGCTTCGTTGCCTTCTTCTTCCTACTAAAAAAATATCAAGAATATAAAGATGGCTTTGCTTACGGAATCGGTCACGGCGGAATTGAATCCATTTTAGTTGGCGGATTCTCTGCATTCCAAGCACTTATATTTGCGAATTCAATTAACAACGGTAGCTTCGCCCAGATGGTCGAAAAAATGCCAGAACTAAGCCGCCTACAAGACATGTTAATTCAGCAACCTGCCTACTTATACTTCCTTGGCAGCTTAGAAAGAATTATGGCACTCGTGCTGCAAATCGCCTTTACAATGCTTGTTTTATACGCAGTAAAACAGAAGAAGTATATCTTCCTTGTGTACGCTATACTATTCCACGCACTTGTAGACTTCTTCGCGGCACTTTACCAAACGAAAACAATTAACATTTTTGTTGCAGAAGGAATCACCCTTCTCTTCACAATTGGCGCTATCATTCTTATTCGTAAAATGAAAGAGAAATTAATGAGTGTGCCAAAGTAAAAATAACCCGCCTGTTGGTGGGTTATTTTTTATAAAGATTATCATAGCGATGATAACTTTTACCGCTTTGTAGCTCCTTCTTTGTTTCTGCATCTATAACGATGTACTTGTGTAACTCTTCTACTTCATTTTGAGAAAAGGAAGCGAAAAAATAAACTTGGCGATCAGGGTGAATAAAAGAATCTTGAAGCACTACTTCACCCCGACAACCCGCGGCTGTTTTTTGTAAAAAGGAATATTCTTCGTCGGGTACTTCTTTAAATAAAATCTTTTTTCGAACACTATACGCTGCATTATTGTATTCTTTATACATTTTCTTATCTAACTGTTCGTAAAACACATCTTCGCTCACAAATGACTTATTTCGATTACTTGGATAATCTAACTTTTGATTGGATTGTGCATATGTTGTGGACATTTGCGTAAGAAAACAAATCATGAATACGAGACATATCATTTTTTTCATACTGGCACCTCAATTTTCATTATCCACATTACTTTTCCACATCTATAAATCAATATGCCGTTTCCAATAAAAAGGAATTTTTTCCGCATTTGTCGAAGTATATAGCGTCAACTTGAAAGATGGGGATGAATTATGAAGAAAATCATTGTCATACGACATTGTTCAGCCGCTGGACAAGAACGTCATGCCGAATTAACGACCGATGGAAAAAAACAAGCAAACACCCTTGCCACATTCCTTTTAGAAAACCAACTACAAATAGATCATATTATTTCAAGCCCATTTGTGCGAGCTATCGATTCTATTCGGCCCTATGCACTCCAAGCTAATTTGTCTATCCAAGAAGATGAACGATTAGCTGAACGCATATTAAGCGACGTTTCAATGGACGATTGGATGCAAAAACTAGAATCTACTTTTACAAATATAGATATTGCCTTTTCAGGCGGAGAGTCAACGAAACAAGCAACGGACCGTGCTATATCGCTTATCGAAGACGTTTTAAAATTAAACCATACTACAATATTACTCGTTACACATGGAAACTTACTTACGCTCATTTTAAAGCACTTTGATCATACGATCGGCTTTCATGAATGGAGAGCTTTAACGAATCCTGATATGTACGAAATTACAATTAATGAACAATGTAGCCTAAAACGATTATGGAAAGCACCGTCCAAGTAATATCTCTTTCCAACACATTCAGTTGACGCCACGAGAAGAAACTGTACTAATAATAGAAAGGGGTATCACTCCATATGTACGAAGATGTACTTGCTTTACTACATAAAACAAATGTTTCTTATGAAAAATTCGAACACGAACCGGTACTCGATTATGAGACAGATCGGATCGTACGCGAGAGGCTTGGCTTACAAGGTACTCCAAGTAAAAGCTTATTTTTAAAATCAAAGGCTGGAGATTATTACGTATTTTTCACGTTAGAGGGCACAAGGCTTAACCGCGGAGAGATGAAAGAACTAACAGGAGAACGCTTATCTCTCTGTTCCGCTGATGAACTGCGAGACAAAACTGGTTGTACGCCAGGATGTGTAGCTCCTTTCGGGTATGCACACGATGTAACAATTATTGTGGATAACGCTATTTATACGTACGATAAAATTTTAATTACACCTGGTGTACCTGAATTTACAATTGAATTATCCACAGAAGAATTAAAAAAGATTTTATTAACATGTTCAAATACTGTTTTGGAGTACAAACAAAAAGAGAGCTAATCATTAGCTCTCTTTTTTCATTATTTTGCTTCTGCTGTGTTTTCTTTTGCAGAACGAACTTGCTCGTCCGCATGGTAAGAAGAACGCACAAGTGGGCCAGCTTCACAGTGGCTAAAGCCTTTGCTAAGTGCAATTTCTTTTAGCTCTGCAAATTCCGCTGGTGGGTAATATTTAAGAACTGGTAAATGCTTCTTAGATGGTTGTAGGTATTGTCCAAGAGTTAAAATATCCACATTGTTTGCACGTAAGTCATCCATTGCCTCAATTAAATCTTCTCTCGTTTCACCTAAGCCCACCATAATGCTCGATTTAGTTGGAATATCAGGCTGCATTTCTTTTGCTCGACGTAAAAACTCTAATGAACGATCATATTTTGCTCTAGCGCGAACTCGGTCAGATAATCGACGTACTGTTTCAATGTTATGGTTTAAAATATCTGGTTTTGCATCCATTAACATTTTTAAGTTTTCTTCTACTCCACCCATATCAGATGGTAATACCTCGATTGACGTAAATGGATTTTTACGACGTACAGCGCGTACTGTTTCAGCAAAAACAGCTGCTCCACCATCTTTTAAATCATCACGTGCAACCGCTGTTATAACAACGTGCTTTAAGCCCATTTGTACTACAGAATCTGCTACGCGTTCTGGCTCTTGTAAATCAAGCTCAGTTGGTAAGCCTGTTTTAACCGCACAAAAACGACAAGCACGTGTACAAACCGCACCTAAAATCATAAATGTTGCTGTTTTTCTTACAGCCCAGCATTCATGAATATTCGGACATTTTGCTTCCTCACAAACTGTATGAAGATTTTTAGAACGCATCATTTTCTTTAAGCCTGTATAGTTTTCATTCGTGTTTAACTTAATTTTCAACCATTCGGGCTTGCGCTTATATTCTGTTTGTTTTGTCATGGTTATCAACTCCGCACAATATGAAATAGTTTACCGTGTTCGCTTCTTTCAATGTAACATATCTATTCTAACGTATGAAAGCGATTTGCTCAAATGAAGATTCTAAGATTTTTTCCAATCGTTCCCTATAATGAAATACTCCGTATATCCCACACTAAAAAGAGTGATGATGTGAAAGGAGTCTATTTCATGCTTCGAAAAATTTCTCTTTTGCTTTCGATTTGCTTTCTTCTCCACCAAAACATCGCTTACGGTGAAGATAATCAGCAAAGCATATACGAAAAGCGCATGGCACTATATAAAGAAACCGAGCAATCTTCAGGCATTCCGTGGTATTACTTAGCTGCAATGGATCAATACGAAAGAAATATACGGAGCGTAAGAAAAGATATTCCGAAAAAACCAGATGCCATCATTTCCCTTTATTTCAAACCAGAAATATGGGCTGGACCTGTTAATGGTAACGACACTCTCCCCCACACAATTGCTCTATTTGGCGGGTTAGGTTTAGATGGTGACAAAGATGGATTTGCAAATGCAAATAACGACCGTGATCTTTTGCATACAGCAGCAACGATTTTAAAGAAACAAGGAACGTCAGAAGAACGTATTAAAATCATGCTCTGGGAATATTATAGACGTGCAAAAACAGTTGATTTAATTACCGAATACGCCCAAATTTATAAACATTACGGACGTATTAATTTAGAAGGAAATGCGTTCCCTCTTCCGATTCGTAGTGACCATAGCTACCGTAGTACTTTTGGCGCTGGAAGAAGTTTTGGGGGAAGAAGAGTTCATGAAGGAACCGATATATTCGCAGGCTATGGCGTACCAGTAAGATCCACTTGCTATGGCATTATTGAAACAAAAGGCTGGAACCGCCTTGGCGGATGGCGCATCGGTATTCGTGACCTTCATAACAATTATCATTATTACGCTCACTTAGGCGGGTTCTCAAAAGAGATACAGCTTGGACAAATTGTCGAACCCGGAAAAGTAATCGGATTTGTTGGTAGCACCGGTTACGGTCCTCCCGGCACAGCTGGAAAATTCCCGCCTCACCTACATTTCGGCATGTATAAAGACAATGGTTATACAGAATGGGCTTTCGACCCCTACATGCACTTAAGTCTTTGGGAGCGAAAAGAACGCGCAAATACAAAACGATAACCGTAGCACATTGCTACGGTTATTTTTTATTTATGGCTAACTATCCGTTTTCTTTTTATCAGGTACAACAACACTTCCGCTTCCGTAATAAGTAGGCACTTCCCCTTGAACGATGCGCGTCGCAATTGGAACATTTTGTTTCACTTTTATTTCTTTCGTATGAAATGGAATAATGACTTGCAACGTAACTTCCATCTCCATAATAATTTGAATCGCTGTCGTATTGATTCCGTGCGGCTCAATTTTTTGTTTAATATCCGTATTTACATGACCAATCGTCGTGAAATCAATTGGAATATCGGGTCCGATATTTCCAAGAAGCGCATTATTTGTTACACGGCCAAACGGAACTGCCATCGTTGCCCCATTTTTTTCAGAAATATCTAGTCCCTTCAAATTCCCTTGTTCTACTTGCTGTAAATACTTTTCTATGTATGTGGTCGTTGACGTTACGATTTCATTTACTTGCTTCGTATTTAAATTAATTGTGGATACTTTCCCGTTTTTATCATTTTGTACTTTCATTAATGAATCGACATCGAATCCCTCATCAATTCTATCTTTTACCGCCTTCGTCATAACCGCTGTCGCCATTTTATGTGTCTCTACTTCTCCATATTTCATTAACGTCGGCTGAATGCTGCTATTCACAATCCATAATCCTTGCACGAGTAATATGACAAAAAGAATACACGACATAAGCAGTATGTGCCGAAAGGAAATAGGTCCCCTTCGAAACCGCGAATTTTTCGAACGAAATATACTCATAAAAAAACCTCCTTCTTATATCATTTCTATGCAAGAAGGAGGGACGATATATGCTTATCTCATTTTTAATAATGCTTCTTTTCCGATTGTGCCAGCCGTAATACCTAACGATTCGGCTTCAATCGTTACTGATTCTAGCGGTGCTTCAAGAAGTTGTTCAATCGTTCTTACACCAACCGCGCGACCAGCAATAATACCACGATCTCCTAACTTCTCATTTAAAAGACCTACATCTAATGCACCGCACATAATATATCCTTTATCGCTCATTACAGCTAGCAAATTTGTCTTTGGAAGTTTGACGCTAACCGCAATAAACGTATAATTATCGATTATAATCGGCTCTACATTAACCATAGTTCACACTCCTCTCTTTCTTATCTGTATGACAAGAGAAAAATGAGTGTTACAAGTTAACTAGCCTATAGTTTGACAGAAGATGTATAAGTTATTAACATGTCTGCTAACACATCCCTAAGTAGTTCTGGCATATAATATTGTTTGTTAGAAAGTGTGGATAGCTCTGGGTATAAGTACCCAAATGTAAACATATCAATCGTTCCTACTGTATATATACGATCTAACTCAAGCGATTCTCCGTTAATTAATACATCTTCGAGTAAAATTTTATTCCCGGGAATCGTATCTGGAATGACTTCTACACCAGCGTAAATCATTTTCCCCATTACTTTCCCCCGAAATCCAAACCCTTTTACCTCAAGGTTCTCCATATTCGGGCGACGTGCTTTCAAGATCACTTCTCTTAACGTTTTCCCCGGCACTTTTAATAGGCATGGATTAATTGGATGTGGACAAATTCTGTGAATATCTCCGCGCGTCACAACGCCTTCTTCTAATCCTTCAAGAAGTACACCGGCGTTTACCATGCCAATTTCTGCATCGCACCAGTTTTTCAGCGCATTTGCTAACATGTGCGAAAATGCTGTCTCATGAAACCAATCAACCGGTAATGATTCCTTTAAATGAACGACAGGCTCTTCCATAATATATTTACTTTCTTCCTGCAGCGCTTCAATTGTGGATAATGGTTTGTTATAAGCACCTAAACGTTCAGTCTTAATCGCTCTACCATCCTTTTTCAACAGCTTCTTCGTCTCTTTATCCACAGTAAGCTGAACGTGCCCAACGTAACGTCCCCACTTTTCACAACAACAAAGTAACGTATGATTCATAAGAACACCACGCTCAAATAAATGATGCGTATGTGCCCCTAAAATAACATCTATATCATACTGCTCCGCCATATACTCATCCATACTTTTTCCAAGGTGAGAAAGGACAACCGTTATATGAGCCTCATCTCTCACTTCTTCTAAAATAGACTCTAAATGCTCAATTGGATCTTCAATATGCCAATCTAACATTTGATAAAACTCTGGATACGCAACCGTTAATCCGATAAAAGCAATCGTAATCCCATCTGTCGTTGTATGTAATTTATAAGGCTTTGCCCACTCTGGACGTACCCCTTCTTTTTCAAATAAATTCGCGACAAGCACCTCAAATCCAGCATCATCATATAGACGATTCAAATGCTCCTTCGCTAACGTAATTCCTTCATTATTTCCGATCGTTACATAATCATATAAAGCCTCATTTAAAAGTTTCGTATTGCCAAGCCCATTCGTCGCTTCCGAAATACTATGAAAACGATCCACATGATCGCCGATATCTACAGTTAAAACAGTCTCTCCCGCTTCCTGTCTTCGCTTTTTCTCTCCTTGTACAAACCGAGAAATTTGCGGCCAATTTTCAAAATGACTATGTATATCGTTTGTATGATAAAGGTGGATAATTGTTTCTTTATTTATATTCAGAGAAAAAACCTCCTCTCAGTTCCTTACTGCCATTTACGCTATGCGCACGCAATAATCCTGTAAATACTTTTCGTCTTTTCTTGCTATTTTACATTGTACTCGCATTGTGAGAAAAAGCAAAAGATTGCCCTTTTTATATGAGAAACTTTACTTTTTCCAGTCTGGGGATTTGTTGGTAGAGCGGGGATTTGTCAGAAAGTTCAACAGGAGATTCGCAGGTCTTTTTTCAATTGGATTCACCAGTGGATTTGTCAGTATCTTTGCCTTACTTCCAGTCGGTCCCCTTTCATATAAAATGTTGCAGGGTATATGAAGAATTTCTTTTGTCGTAATTTGTTGATAAGTCGATATTCCTTGTCGAATCGTCGATATATTGAAATAATCGCCGATATATTCGGAGTTATCGTCGATATATTTGAAAAATCGCTGATATATTTAGTCAGAAACCCACCTAGGTATCTCGGCTAACCCCACCCCAAGCCCAGCTCACACAATAAAAAAGCGCCCTGCACAGCAGGGCGCTTTCTTCATACATATATTAACCGATAGAACCTTCCATCTCAAACTTGATTAGGCGGTTCATTTCAACTGCGTATTCCATTGGAAGTTCGCGAGTGAATGGCTCGATGAAGCCCATTACGATCATTTCTGTAGCTTCTTGCTCAGAAATACCGCGGCTCATTAGGTAGAATAATTGTTCTTCTGATACTTTCGATACTTTCGCTTCGTGCTCAAGTGAAACGTAATCATTTTTGATTTCGTTGTAAGGAATTGTATCAGATGTAGATTGGTTATCCATGATTAACGTGTCACACTCGATGTTAGAGCGAGAGTTTTTCGCTTTTGGTCCGAAGTGTACGATACCACGGTAAGTTACTTTACCACCATGCTTCGCAATCGATTTAGAAACGATTGTTGAAGACGTGTTTGGTGCTAAGTGAATCATTTTCGCACCAGCATCTTGGTGTTGGCCTTTACCAGCAATCGCGATAGATAATGTTAAACCACGAGCGCCTTCGCCTTTTAAGATAACTGCTGGGTATTTCATCGTTAATTTAGATCCGATGTTACCGTCAATCCATTCCATCGTTGCGTTTTCTTCACAAACCGCACGTTTTGTAACTAGGTTGTATACGTTGTTCGCCCAGTTTTGGATTGTTGTATAACGGCAATATGCATCTTTCTTAATGATGATTTCTACTACCGCACTGTGAAGTGAGTTAGTCGTGTAAACAGGTGCTGTACAACCTTCTACGTAGTGTACGTGTGCGCCTTCGTCTACGATGATAAGCGTACGCTCGAATTGTCCCATATTTTCAGAGTTAATACGGAAATACGCTTGAAGTGGTGTATCAACTTTAACACCTTTTGGAACGTAGATGAATGATCCACCAGACCAAACTGCAGAGTTTAATGCTGCGAATTTGTTGTCTGTCGGTGGGATTACTTTTCCGAAATGCTCACGGAAAATATCTTCGTTCTCTTTTAATGCGCTATCTGTATCTTTGAAGACGATTCCTAGAGCTTCTAGGTCTTCTTTCATGTTGTGGTATACAACTTCAGATTCGTACTGTGCAGATACACCAGCTAAATACTTTTGCTCAGCTTCTGGAATACCTAATTTATCAAATGTAGCTTTAATTTCATCAGGTACTTCATCCCAAGACTTCTCAGATTTCTCAGATGGTTTTACGTAGTACGTAATTTCATCGAAATCTAAGTCGTTTAAGTCGCCGCCCCATTGTGGCATTGGCATTTCATAGAACTTATCCAGTGATTTTAAACGGAAGTCTAACATCCACTGTGGTTCTTCTTTCATACGTGAAATCTCTTCAACGATCTCTTTTGTTAAACCGCGTCCAGCACGGAAAATCGAAACGTCTTTGTCTTTGAAACCATATTTATAATCGCCGATATCTGGCAGTTGCTTCGCCATGTTGGTGTGTCCCTCCTTAGATAACCTCGTTTTTAGGAACCTTTAACATTACTTATCTTCGTTTAAGCCCTTTTCTAACGCTTTCCACGCTAATGTTGCACATTTAATACGTGCAGGGAACTTGCATACGCCTTGTAATGCTTCAATATCTCCTAAATCGATGCTGTCATCGTACTCTTTTCCTAGCATCATGTCAGAGAAAATTTTAGAAAGCTGAAGTGCCTCTTCAATTTTCTTACCTTTTACTGCTTGTGTCATCATTGAAGCTGAAGACATTGAGATAGAACATCCTTCTCCTTCAAACTTCGCTTCTTGCACAATACCTTCTTCTACTTTCATCGTAAGTTGAATACGATCGCCGCAAGTTGGATTGTTCAAGTTCACTGTAACACTATCTTCTAACACGCCATGGTTACGAGGATTCTTATAATGATCCATAATAACTTGACGATATAACGTATCTAAATTATTAAATGACATTTGTGAAATACTCCTTTGTCTTGATTAGCGATTCAACAAATGTATCAATTTCTTCTTTTGTATTATATAAATAGAAGCTTGCACGTGCTGTTGAAGAAGCTTTCAGCCACTTCATAAGCGGTTGTGCACAGTGGTGTCCTGCGCGAACCGCAATACCTTCTACATCTAATACTGTCGCTACATCGTGAGGATGTACGTCTTCAATATTAAATGTAACAAGACCAGCGCGATGCTTTGGACCATAAATTGTAACGCCATCTACTTCTGATAGTCTTTCTAAAGCGTATTGCGCTAATTCATGCTCATGCTTTTCAATATTATCAAGACCGATTTCTTCTAGGAAATCAATTGCCGCACCAAGTCCGATTGCATTACCGATAATCGGCGTACCTGCTTCGAACTTCCACGGAAGCTCTTTCCAAGTAGATTCTTGTAAATCTACGAAATCAATCATTTCACCGCCAAATTCAATTGGCTCCATATTGTTTAGCAATTCTTTCTTACCATATAATACGCCGATACCTGTAGGGCCGCACATCTTATGAGCAGATAATGCGTAGAAATCACAATTTAAATCTTGTACATCCACTTTCATATGAGGTGTACTTTGTGCACCGTCAACGACCATAATTGCGCCATTTTCGTGTGCAATTGCCCCGATTTCTTTTACAGGGTTAATCGTTCCAAGTACATTAGAAACATACATGATAGAAACGATTTTTGTATTCGGTGTAATTGTTTGACGAGCATCTTCTATTGAAATTGTCCCATCTGGTTGAAGCGGAAGATATTTTAAAGTTGCACCAGTTTTCTTCGCAACTTGCTGCCACGGAATGATGTTACTATGGTGCTCCATGTAAGAAATAACGATTTCATCGCCTTCTTTTACATTTTCAAGACCATAGCTAGCCGCTACTGTATTTAATGCAGTTGTCGTTCCGCGCGTGAAAATAATCTCTTCCATTGATTTCGCATTAATAAACTTGCGAACTTTCTCGCGTGCACCTTCATACGCGTCGGTAGCTTTCGTACCGAGCGTATGAACACCGCGATGCACGTTAGAATTGTATTCTTTATAGTAACGTTCTAACGTTTCAATGACTTGAATTGGTTTTTGAGAAGTTGCTGCACTATCGAAATAAACAAGTTGTTTGCCGTTCACTTTTTGATCAAGAATTGGAAACTGTTTGCGTATTTCATGAATATTCATTAGCGAACTTTCCTTTCAATTACCTCAACAAGCTGTGCCTTTACTCCTTCAATTGGAAGCTCATTAACTACAGGTGCTAAGAATCCATGGATGACTAAACGTTCTGCTTCGCGTTTTGGAATACCACGGCTCATTAAGTAGTATAGTTGAGTTGGATCTACGCGACCTACTGAAGCTGCGTGACCTGCCATAACATCATCTTCGTCAATTAAAAGAATTGGGTTTGCATCACCGCGTGCTTTCTCATCTAACATAAGAACGCGAGAAGATTGTTGTGCATTTGACTTAGATGCACCGTGTTCAATCTTACCAATTCCGTTAAAGATAGATGTTGCACTATCTTTTTGTACACCGTGTTTTAAAATCCAACCTTCAGAGTGTTTACCGAAGTGAACAACTTTAGTTGTAAAGTTTTGTGTTTGGTTACCACGGCCAATTGTTACTGTTTTCGTATCAGCATATGAACCGTCGCCCATTAAGTTTGTAACGTTCTCTGAAATTGTGTTTCCGTCATTCATAAGGCCTAGAGCCCAATCAACGCGGCCGTCGCGTCCAACAATACCGCGGCGGTTAACGTAAGTTGTTACGTCTTTTGCTAATAGATCAACCGCACCGAATTTCACTTGTGCGCCTTGTTCCACGATTACTTCTGCTACGATATTTGCAATACCTTTAGCATTTTCATTTGCAACGTAGTTTTCTACATAAGTTGCAGTACTGTTCGCATCAGCTACGAATAATACATGGTTATATACGTTAGCTTCTTCGCCGTCTACTAAGAATACAGCTTGAAGTGGAGTTTCAAGAACAACGTTTTTCGGAACATATACGAATGCACCACCGTTGATTAATGCAGCATGAAGTGCAGTTAGACGATGCTCGTCTACCTTCACGCCGTCTTTCATTAAGTACTTTTGTACTAGTTCAGCATGCTCAGTTGCAGCTGTTACGATGTCTGTGAAAATAACACCTTTTTCTTTTGCTTCGTCTGCTAAAGAAACGAATGCAGTTGTACCAGTACGTTGCACTAATACACTGTTATTTTCATCGATTAAGTTTTTCACTGCTTCTGGAAGCTCTGTTAAAGAACTTACAGGCTCTTGCTTAGCAGCGTCGCCTTTTCCGATAAAGTCCCATTTGTCAATTTTCGTTTTATCAGGAGTTGGCATTGGAAGTTCAGTTGCTTGTGCAAGAGCTTGTAAGCGGAACTCAGTCAACCAAGCTGCTTCGTTTACTTCGCTTGCGCGTTGACGGATTGTTTCTTGATCGAAAGGTAATGTACCGATTGTCATGTTTATGCTCCTCTCTTACGCTTCTTGCTCTGTTGTTTCGTCTTCAATACCTAATTCTTTTTTAATCCAGTCGTAACCTTCAGCTTCTAGACGTTGTGCAAGCTCAGGTCCACCAGATTTAACGATACGACCGTTCATCATAACGTGAACGAAGTCTGGAGTGATGTAGTTTAATAAACGTTGGTAATGCGTAATCATTAGGCAACCGAAGTCTTCGCCGCGCATTTCGTTAATACCTTTAGATACAACTTTTAATGCATCGATATCAAGACCTGAGTCAATTTCGTCTAAGATTGCGATTTTTGGCTCAATCATCATTAATTGAAGAATTTCGTTACGTTTTTTCTCACCGCCAGAGAAACCTTCGTTTAAGTAACGTTGTGCCATTTCTGGATCCATTTCTAGGAATTCCATGTTTTTATCTAATTTACGGATAAATTTCATAAGAGAAATTTCATCGCCTTCTTCACGACGTGCGTTAATTGCAGAACGTAAGAAGTCAGCGTTTGTTACTCCGCTAATTTCACTTGGATATTGCATTGCTAGGAATAGACCTGCTTGTGCGCGCTCATCTACTTCCATTTCTAATACATCTTCACCGTCGATGATGATGCTACCTTCTGTTACTTCATATTTTGGGTGACCCATAATTGCAGAAGATAAAGTTGATTTACCTGTTCCGTTAGGTCCCATAATTGCGTGGATTTCTCCACCTTTTACTTCAAGGTTTACACCTTTTAAAATTTCTTTGCCATCAATTGATACGTGTAAGTCTTTAACCGTTAATGTAGAACCAGCCATCTCAATACCTCCATTAATCCTATATATACATTTTAAAAATTCCTAAAACGTTCATATTCTCATTTTATTCTCATTCTAATTTTATATCAAATAAAATGATATCGCAAACGACGAAAAAAAGTAACAATTTTTTCACAAATGTATATAAGTATTTCCTTCACATCTTTCTATGATACACCTTTCTTCTTATTTATATAAAGAAAAAAGGACTGGTAATTTTCCAGTCCTTTCCTTATATTTATTCACTTACCGGAAGTACAGCACCTTTATATTCTTTATTAATAAAATCTTGAATTTCTTTTGAATGCAGTACTTCTACTAGCTCTTTAATTTCTTTTTTCTTCTCGTCACCTTTACGAACTGCAATAATATTTGCATACGGAGAGTCTGATCCTTCAATCGCAATCGCATCCTTTGTTGGATTTAATTTTGCGTCAATTGCATAGTTTGAATTAATAAATAATGCATCACCTTCATTATTTTCATATAACTTTGGTGAAAGCCCAGGCTCTACATCTGTTTTAAACTTTAAGTTTTTCGGATTTTCTACAACATCTTTTACTGTTGCTTTCACAACATCTACTCCGTCTTTTAGTTTAATAACGCCGCCTTTTTGTAACAGTGCTAGCATACGGCCACGCTCCGCTACGTTATTACTCATAATCACTGTCCCGCCATCTGGTAAGTCTTTTAAGCTTTTATATTTCTTCGAATAAATACCCATTGGCTCTAAATGAATTTTTCCCGCGTTTACAATTTTATATCCTTTTTCTTGGATTTCTTTATCTAAATAAGGAATGTGTTGGAAGTAGTTCGCATCAATTTCCTTATCCGCTAACGCTTTATTTGGCAACACATAATCTTGGAATTTTTTAATTTCTAATTTAATTCCCTTTTTCTCTAATATCGGCTGTGCCTTTTCTAAAATAACAGCGTGCGGTACGTTAGAAGCTCCCACAACAAGCTTATTCTCCTCTTTCCCTCCGCAAGCAGCTAATGTAAATACAGACAACGCTGTAACAACTGACAATAGAATCTTTTTCATATGATGTCCCCTTCTCCCGTATAATTATGTAGTTATAAAAAAGGCTGGCATACACCAGCCCTTTTACAGCAATTATTCTTTTACAGGAACAACTGCCCCTTTATATTCTTTATTAATGAAGTCTTCGATTTCTTTAGAATGTAATACTTCTACAAGAGCTTTAATCTCTTTCTTATCTTTATCGCCTTTACGAACAGCTACTACGTTTGCGTATGGTGAATCATTACTTTCAATTGCAATTGCATCTTTTTCTGGGTTTAACTTCGCATCAATTGCATAGTTCGAGTTAATTAAAACCGCGTCGCCTTCTTTATTGTTATACACCTGTGGTAATAAACCAGGCTCAATATCTGTTTTGAATTTCAAGTTTTTCGGGTTATCCGCAATATCTTTTGGAGTTGCTTTAACTGGATCCACCCCATCTTTAATTTTTAAAATGCCTTCTTTTTGTAAAATTGCTAAACCACGTCCATGATCAGCAACTGAATTACTCATAATAATTGTCGCTCCGTCTGGAAGTTCTTTTAAGCTCTTATATTTTTGAGAATATACACCAATCGGTTCTAAATGAATTTTTCCTGCTACTTCAAAATCATATTTTTTATCTTTCATTTCTTTTTCTAAATACGGAATGTGCTGGAAGTAGTTTGCATCTAAATCCTTATCTGCTAACGATTTATTTGGTAATACGTAGTCTTGGAATTTTTTCACTTCTAATTCAATTCCTTTTTTCTCAAGTAACAGTTTTGCCTTTTCTAAAATTTCAGCGTGCGGTACGTTAGAAGCACCAACAACTAGTTTCTTTTCATCGTTATCTTTCCCGCCACAAGCAGCTAACCCAAAAATTGAAGTTGAAATAAGTGCTGTCAGTAATAATTTTTTCATTTAAAACATCCTCCCGTTTTTTATTATCGTTTATCTATTCGAGTCGTTACACGATCACCAATCCATTGAATGAAAAATACAACTAGTAATACACAAATTGTCGCAACGATTGTTACGTCGTTATTTCCTCGTTGGAATCCTTCTAAATAAGCAAGTGTTCCAAGGCCACCAGCACCAACAACTCCCGCCATTGCTGTATAGCCTACTAAAGCAATTGTCGTAACCGTAATACCAGATACTAATGCTGGTAACGATTCTGGAATTAACACCTTCAAAATAATTGTGCTTGTTTTTGCTCCCATCGCTTTTGAAGCTTCAATTACACCTTTATCAATTTCACGAAGGGCGATTTCAACCATTCTCGCGTAAAACGGTGCCGCTCCAATAATTAAAGCTGGAAGTGCTGCACTCGCTCCAAGAATTGTTCCAAGCAGAATCTTTGTGAATGGGATTAATAAAATGATTAAAATAATGAACGGTATCGAGCGGAAAATGTTTACGAACGCTCCAATCGCCGTGTTAACCGCTTTGTTTTCCCATAAATTATCTTTCGCTGTCATAAAGAGTAACAATCCTAAAATGAGTCCTAAAACAAATGTGGCAAGAGCTGCGATTGCCGTCATATATAACGTTTCACCCGTTGCTTCTAACATTTGATTCCAATCAACATTTGTGAGTAATTTATCCATGTGCAATCACCTCCAGCTCTACTTGATCTTGATGTATTCCCTCTATTGCTTGCTGAATCGCTGTTTCCTCACCATTTAAATGAACAACTAAACTACCGTAAGAGCCGTTATTCGTTTGTGCAATATTTCCTTGCAAAATGCTAACTTCTATATCACTGCGCTGCATTAACCTTTGAAGTACTGGTCTTTCTACCGCTTCACCGATAAACTGCAAACGAATTACTTTTCCATCTGGATATTTTTCAATTAAACTTTCAATCGTTTCATTTGTATCTTCAGAATCCGTTAACTGCTGTACAAATCGTTTCGTAATGTCTTGCTGTGGATTACGGAATACATCAAGTACTGGACCTGTTTCTACAATCTTCCCTTTCTCCATTACCGCAACACGATTACAAATCTTTCGAATTACGTGCATCTCATGTGTTATAAGTACAATTGTTAAGCCGAGACGCTTATTAATATCTAATAGTAAATCTAAAATTTGATCTGTCGTTTCTGGATCAAGAGCTGACGTCGCTTCATCACATAAAAGTACTTGTGGGTTGTTAGCTAATGCTCTTGCAATCCCAACGCGTTGCTTTTGCCCTCCGCTCAGCTGAGATGGATACGCGTCTCCTCTTCCTTCTAATCCAACAAGATGAATTAGCTCATCAACGCGTTTTCTTCTCTTCGCCTTATCAACACCTGCAATTTCAAGTGGGAACTCGATATTTTCACGTACAGTTCGTGACCAAAGTAAGTTGAAGTGCTGAAAAATCATTCCGATTTCTTGCCTTGCCTTACGAAGTTCGCTTCCTGTAATTGCTGAAATGACACGATTTGCAATTGTAATTTGGCCAGAAGTTGGTTTCTCCAACTGATTGAACAATCTAATTAAAGAACTTTTTCCAGCGCCACTATATCCGATAACACCAAATATTTCACCTTTCTCTATTTTTAAATTGGCATTATCTACAGCAGTGACATCACCGCTTTTTGCTTTATATATTTTCTTTACATTCTCTAATAGAATCATGGTGTATCACCCCTTTTTTGTTTAGGTCGACTCCGCAATTTTTTATTTTTGATGCGTGTAGTCCACCGTTCTCATTACTTTTATTATTTGAATGTCCTCCACATTCAAACAACAAAAAAACCTTTCCGCTTTAGAGAAGCAGAAAGGTTTATATGCGTATATAACAACATTATCCCTCTCTCTCATCTCTCAAAGCATTTGCTTTGCAGGAATTGGCACCATTTCAACATAAGTTGACGGTTGCCGGGCTTCACAGGGCACAGTCCCTCCACCTCTCTTGATAAGAGAAATCAGATTACATTTTCGTCTGATTTGTAATTTATGAAATTGTCTATATTTTATGAATTGAATTGTATCAATATCCACACACCATGTCAACAGAAATTTTCGTAAAAAACGAAACTTCAGAATTTTAAGCACCTACTGACATTGGTTTACATATATGAAACATCGATTCAATTAATAACATCGTTCGATACGTTCCCGAATATTGTATACGTCCATCGTCCATTAACGTTTGCAATCGTACATTGCCATTCACCAATTGTTTTACATCTTCTTCATCTACACAAACGATTTGCTCTGTTCCTCTTTCTTCTTTCAACAGCTCTATATAATCTCTTGAAATTTGTAACGAACAACTTTCATCTCCAAAGCGGAAATTAACAGTTTTTTCTCCTTGTCTTAAAAGCGGTTCTAAATGATATTGACCATTAGCGTAATTTACAAATGATTGCAGCAAAGAATATAATTTCACTCTAAATCACATCCTTCATATCACTTTCTATTACACATACCATTCCCTCTCACTCAAGAGCAATCCTGTTACTTTCGCTCGACAAATACTGTAACCACCCTGCATCTCGACATATTTCCCAAGAAATATGTCGAGGCGGCAAAAACTTTGCCGCCTACTTTAATTCCGTATATAAATATTCAACCGAATGAAATGCATATATCTTCTTCATGAGTGTCCCATTTTCAAAAACAAGTAAACACGGTACACTTTCAATTCCATACTCTTTCGCGAAATGCGGAGCATAATTTAAATCTAACATCCCAATTTTCAAATCTTCAATTGTCATCTCAACGACTGTTAACATCTTTTTTGCTAATTGGCATGTTCCACACATTGGAGTATATACATATAACACTGTTTTTTCTTCGTTCTCTATTAGGGCTGTAGCTTCGGCTCCTGTCCAATCAATCACTTCTATCATTCCTTACCGTAAATATTCTGTATAAACGTCAATGTCAGCTCCCCATAATACATTTGCTAAGTGTGAAGATGGCGCTGTTGCCACTTCCCGGTACGAGCGATCAATATAAATATGCTCTGCTTGCGGAAATTCTTTTCGAAACTGTTTCCTTAACTTTTCTCCAGCATCATCAGCATCCACTAGCACATACACTTCCTTATCAAAAAACTGATCAACGAGCTCATCCATTTTCGACAAACCAATTGTACCATTTGTACAAACAATTTCCACCGGTTCCCGAATAATAGATTCAATCTTTCTTCTATCTGATGTACCTTCTACAATAATGACTTTTTCTACATAAATCATATGTCATCACCCGATCACCATATACTATACAACCTTTAACTTAGTATATAGTATATTCGTTATTTTCATGTTGTTTCCTGTTTATTTTTGCAAAAGAAAAGCGCAAGCGGCTCGTTCAGATTGTGAGGGGGATGGAGCTTCTGACGTAAAGGCGCTTTTTGCCTTGCAGGAAGAAGCGAAGCCACCGAACAATCTAGCTGCTGGAGCTGGATCATAATAAAAAGCGCAAGCGGCTCGTTCAGATTACAAAGCCCCATGAAACCTTATCGAAAAACATTCATTCCCATAATAGCTTATTCATTTGCGCTCGTTTTTAAATACATTATGTAACACAAAATAAAAAAGGACAGCACAAAGGCTGTCCTTCAGTCGACTATAATTAGTCTTGGTTTGTCATTTCTGCATATTTTTCAGCAGTTAATAACTTCTCAACTTGGCTTGCATCAGAAAGTTCAACTTTAACCATCCATGCACCCTCGTATGGAGATTCGTTAACAAGTTCTGGTTGGTCACTTAATTCTTCGTTTACTGCTACAACTTTACCGCTTACAGGTGCGTATAATTCAGAAACTGTTTTAACAGATTCTACGCTTCCGAATGGCTCGTCAGCTTCGATTGTTGCACCTACTTCTGGAAGTTCAACGAATACGATATCGCCTAGCTCACTTTGTGCAAAGTGAGTAATACCGATAACAACTTCATTACCTTCAGTTTTTACCCATTCGTGTTCTTCAGAGTAACGTAAATTATTTGGAATGCTCATGACTGTACCTCCAGTGAATGTATTAATTATGTAAAAATACCTTATTGGTACTTTTTCCACACACTTTCAAACTGCTCTTCGTTAAAACCAAGTGTTACCTTCGTTCCATCTGTTACAATTGGACGTTTAATCAACATGCCATCAGATGCTAAAAGCTCGTACATTTCGTCTTCACTTGCATCTTTTAACTTATCTTTCAGACCAAGTTCACGGTAACGCATTCCACTTGTATTAAAGAATTTTTTTAATGGTAATTCACTTTTTTCATGTAAATTACGTAAATCTTCTTTTGATGGTGGATTTTCAACAATATGAATCATCTCATATGCTACATCGTTTGCCTCAAACCATTTCTTTGCTTTTTGACATGTGCCACACTTTGGATATGAATAAAATGTTACTGTCATAAATTCACCTACTTTTTTACTAACCTTTACCTTTATCATATAGAAAACGTTTTATTATTTCAAACGATTATTCGCTAAACTTTTACTTATTTCGTGATAATTTTTAATAATCCTGCGAATTTTTCTTATTTTTCCGCCATTTGTTAAGAAAAAATAAATATATAAATTTTTTTAGATTCTTCTCTTATCACTCTCCGAACATATATCTTAAACAAACGTTTGATTAACTCCCCTTTTTTCTTTGTTAACCCTTGAGCTGTATCGCTTTCTTCCTACCGAACATACATCTTAAACAAACGTTTGATTAATTCCCTTTTTTCTTTATTAACCCTTGAGCTGCATCGTTTTCTTCCTGCCGAACATACATCTTAAACAAACGTTTATTTAACCAGTTCAGCCTATAGTCACAAAACCCGGAAACACTTTACATGACAAAGGCGTACAGATGAAAGGAACTAACGATTTTGACCGTAGTAGTGAGCCCATAAAAAAGTTATTAAGCCTATCATCAATAAAGCAAAAGTAACTGCTCCTGAGAATATGAAATTCAAATTACTGACTGAAATATAAAAAGAAGTGCCCTTGCTTAGAAACAGGAGCACTTCTTTTTTATCATCAATCTAAAGGTAAACGTATCCTTTATTAAAGCAGAAATGTATACTTTTCTACTTTTTCGTAGTTTATTTAAACTCTTTGCGGAATCGCCACTAGCTTATTTACATCATTATCGTTAGCTGAGGTTAATTATATTTTTCTACGTACTACATAAAAAGCTAAGGAACCCATAATAGTAGGTGCAACTAAACTAGAAGCATATGCACTAGTAATAGTAAAAAGAGAGAGTATAAATATATAGATAAGAGATAGTCCAATAAATACAGGAATTCCAACTCGAAACTTCCTACATTGTTTTATGTTCCTGTATAACACTTCTCCAATTAGGCAAGCTACAAGATCTAATACACTACCAAATATGATGAGAATTACAATAAATCCAACTATGTTAGGTAAACCATTCTCGTTAGAATAACTAGGATCCGAAATATACGGTATTAAGAACCATATAATAGTAAAAGTAAGCAGGCTTGCAGCATAACTAATTAAAAATTCCCTCAACGTAATCATCCCCATAAATTTCTAATATTATCTTCATTGTATGGCATAATGCTCTATCATTGATAGCAAGACTACCATCCACAAAATTGCTAATTGCATGAAATAAAAAAGACGCATTTAAATAGATGCGTCTTTTGGCGATGTTTCTTTTGTGAAATCATATAAAGCAATTGCGCCTAAAATAACCAATATACTTTCAGGGGCATCTAACAAAATAGTTCTCCAAGTTTCTGATACTGCCCATTTAATACCTGCCGCTGATTCAAGATATGTTTGAAAATAACTGATTGTAAAATCAATTACAAATAAACATACAAGTAATGTTAGACCGAATCGAATTAATTTCTTATTTTTAAACATGTAACACCTCTCAAAATTCATTGGATATTTCTAATTTTAGTTCATTACATATAAAAATCTCTATATTTAATTTTAACATACAAAAATTCCAAATAAATACAATATGCATATTTGCATATTTCGTGTATATTGAGGACTTACTGTTAATAAAAAAGCCCTACTAGTAACCTCATAAAAATGGAATCATTTGGACCATTATATAACCAATTCCTGAATGCAAAATAAAGGAGAAACCTTGTTTACAGGCTTCTTCCTCATCTATTCAAATAATCTGCAATTGTTTCAAATACGACGATATACATATTATGAATACTTTCTTCTGTATTTCCGCCATTAGATAAACCAACTGCCCATTGTTGTCCTTCACCACTGCCGATATTTGCAAACCCTTGCGTATACATCGCATTTACATCTTTTCGGGCACTGTTATACTCTATCCCTTTTGTAATAAAAATCGAATATGATTTATCTTGTAAACCGATAAAAAATACTGGTTTCTTTAGTGATGAAAATACATTTTTGTATTGCTTTGTTGAGGCTTCTTGAAAGTGATCTTTCATTATTAGAAAACCATCTACTTTCTTAGATTTCTTTTCCAGTTCCTCTAACTTTATTTCCTCAAACTTTACATTCCTAAACGTATCTTTCGGTTTTTCTCCAACAACTCCAATTACGAGTGCTCTTCCGTTATATTCTAATTTCTCTCCTTCTTTATCCTTTGCACACCCAGCACTCGCTAGGCATATGAATATAAAAACTAAGAAATACGATAAACGCTTCATTCAGCACCCTCCCCTTCTTTTCAGTCAAGTGACAAAAACGTAAGGTTCATTCAAGAAAATGTAAGTAAAATCGATAGCCCAAATTGCGTTTCTATATTATAATCAATTGAATTTACTTACATTACTAAACATAGGAGATTATCATGAAGAAATTTAAACTTTCATCTTTTCTTCCGTTAAGTTATATACTTCTACTCGTACTCGTAAGTCCCCTTTACGATGTATTAAATAAATCGACTGTACACGCAGTAGATGTCACAACTGTAGTAGATGATTGGATTCCATTTGTGAAAGCATTTATTATTCCTTATTTAATTTGGTTTCCTTACTTATACGGCGCACTTATTTATTACTGCTTTGCAGATCGAAAACAATATTATGTCACTTTAAGTAGTATCATTCTTGGAAAACTTGCTTGTTTTTCTATTTATTATTTTTGGCAAACAACTGTACCACGTCCAACCGTCGTTGGAACAGACGTATTTTCCGAACTAGTCCGCTATATTTATAGTATCGATCAACCGGTGAACTGTTTCCCTAGCATTCACGTTCTTACTACCTTTATCATTATGTTAGCTGCCTTTAGACGTAGAGAACAACATGCTTTTGAATATTACATTCTTACCTTCTTCGGTACGCTTATTATTTTATCAACGCTATTTACGAAACAACACGCATTTGTAGACGCCATTTCTGGAATGACGCTTGCAAGCATACTCTACTTCGGCGTTCAGCTTTTATTAGCAAAAGAAACCGTACGTGTTCCAGTAAAACAAAATCATAAAATGTAAAAAGCAGACTGTGGCTTCTCAGTCTGCTTTTCTCTATATAAAAGGAGATTTTCAAGTTAAGATTGCGGTACAGTCATATCACCAGAGTGAATACGACCTGCTTTTTTAAGAGCAATGTAAAGTATATAAGAAACAGCTACTGGAATGACGATATAAGTGATTACCATCGCTGGGACAACTTCCCATCCTTCGCTGGAAATTAAATTAATTGGTGCGATAAGAGAACTTAATCCAAGACCTGCAATTTCTTTTCCTGCTTCCAGTTGGAAAATTAATGCGGATACTGGACCAACTATCGCACTGGCGACGACAGTTGGGACGAGAATCATTGGATTTTTAGTGATATTTGGCAACTGTACTTTCGGAGTACAAAGTGCTTGAGCTAATATGCCACCTAAATTATTTTCTTTCGCTGAGATGACAGAGAATCCGATAAACTGAGCAACGCAGCCTGCAAGAGCAGCACCACCTGCAACACCGTCTAAGCTAAGTGCGATCGCTAACGCAGCTGATGAAGCTGGAGAGATAAGTAATAGTCCCCAAACGACTGCAATGACGATAGAAGCGATAAACGGGCTACCAGCTGAACTATCTTTAATGAATGCTCCAACTGCATTTAAAACAGGAGTAATATTATGAGATAACCAAATACCTACTAAACCAGAACCTAATATTGCCGCAAATGGAACGAGCATCATATCTAACGCAGTTTTTCCACTTAAACGTTTACCAATATATACAGCTAAAGTCGCTGTTAATAATGCACCGATTGGTTCACCTGTTTTAATAATTAGACCTGCTTCAGTAATGGAAATGGATCCGGCACCAATCGCTCCAGCTACCATAGCTGAGAAGATTACAAGACCGTTTGCACCGAGCATAAAAGCAATTCCGGCACCAATGGCTGGTGCCATAAGTGATTTTGCAACAACTCCGATTGTAATAAGCAACGGAATATCAACAATTCTTCCTATATTTTCGATTAGTAAACCAATTCCAAGGGATACGAAAATACCTTGTGCGATTCCAGCTGATGCTTTAAATACACGAGACATTATATATTCCTTCATTTGTTTCACCTTCTCCTATAAGTTAGTAGCCAATTGTTTTCATATAATCACGTAAAATGTCGTTTGATTTTGCGAATCGAGATTCTTCATCCTCTGTTAAATTTAGTTCTACAATTTCTCTTATACCATCTCTAGTAATAATAGCTGGCACTCCTGTACAAATATCATATTCACCATACTCACCATCTAAAATAGCTGATACAGCAATGACACGGTGATCATCGTTAAAGATTGAGTTTGCAATATATGCTAGAGAATTTCCGATTCCGTAATAAGTAGTACCTTTTCGTTTATAAATTTCCCATCCGGCTTTTGCAGTCTTCTCAACGATTTCATCTAAATCTATTTCACCAAATCGTTCTTTTTGTTCTTCTAATATTTGCAGAATTGGTTTTCCACCAACAGTTACGTGTGACCAAGCAACCATTTGAGAATCACCATGTTCTCCTAATGAATACCCATGAATACTACGAGGATCTACATGTAACATTTCAGATAAAATTGTTCGTAAGCGAGAAGAATCTAGTGATGTACCAGTACCGATTACACGATTTCTAGGTAATCCAGATAATTTCCAAACTTGATATGTAATAATATCAACTGGGTTCGATGCAAGTAAGAAAATACCATCAAATCCACTTTCCATTACGCCGCCAACAACACTTTCCATAATCTTTGCGCTTGCTCCTAAAGTATCTAAGCGACTTTGCCCTGGTTTTGGCGCTGGTCCTGCTGTAATAATAACGATATCCATATCTTTGCAGTCTTCATAGCTTCCTGCATATACTTTTGTTCTTGTATTTGTAAAGTTAATGCAGTGCGATAAATCCATCGCTTCCCCAACTGCACGTTCATGATTTATATCAATTAATAATAGCTCTTCGCAAATGCCTTGATTGACAATCGAATATGCACAACTTGATCCAACTAATCCAGTACCGATAATTGCAATTTTTCTTGTATGTCTTTTCATAGCCATCTCTCCTAATTGATCATATAATCTATTTCTTTTGTTCCTTACACTCCTAATTATAGAGGTTCCCACGATAGAAACCATGGATACTTTGTGAAATGTTGAGCAAAGTTTTTGTCCTTTTTGTGAATTGTTATATTCCATTTTCGTCATATTTGTTACAACTGGAAAAATATTTATTATGTATTTATTGACATATACAAAAAGAAAACGAGCAAATAGATTCGCTCGTTTTCTTTTTCCTGTTATTCCGCACTTAATTGGCTTTTTAATTGCTGTACAATCATCGGATTTGCAGGTGCCGCTGGCTTGTAATAACTCTTTTGCTTTGCATACTCATACATATTACGTTGGCGCATTTCATCTTGATTACGAATTTGGATTAACGTTTGGTGTAACTGTTCATTATCAGACTGAGCAATATAATTTGCATAACTTGTTAAACTTGCATTTAATCCTGCTAAATAATCATTTACCATATCTTTTTCATTCATGTTCCGCTTCCTCCTATCCTAGGAAAGTCATTAATTGTTGCTTCGTATTTCGTGCATCTTGCGCATCTTTTTGTAGCATTTGTTTCAGTTGTGGATCCGTACACGTCTGTGCATACTGCTCCAACTTGTTAATAATTGTTGCGTGTCCACCAATTAAATGACGTAAGTTTTCTACTTCAAGCTCTGTTAAGTTTTGCATAGGATACTCCTACCTTTCTTTATTCTTTCACTGTTAGTATTTAGCTATTTTTTGATTGTATACATGAATTAACTTTTTCACGTGCATACAAAATAAAAGATGAATAGCTAAGCCATTCATCTTTTATACTGGTTATGTATTTATTTTTATAGAGATACAATCATACTTATACTCACAAGTAAGTTCCATACAATGTGTAAAATAATACTAGGTATAATAGATTGCGTCTTTTTGTATAACATTGCAAATACCATTCCCATAATCGTTGCCGTAATTAGAAGACCTCCATGAAGAATTCCAAAAATGAAGGAAGAAATAATGATACTAACTAAAAAATTATATTTCTTTTCTAAAAATCGATATAAAATACCTCGAAATAGAATTTCTTCTTTAACCGGTGTAATGATAGCAACACTTAACACATATATAATACTTTGTATGCTATTTTGAAGCCCTAAACTCCCTAATTGTTCCTTTTGTTCTGCTGCGCTTTCAAAACTAAACACATGTAACATTAAATATTGTGATACTGCAATGATAATAAAACCAATTAATAGATATAAATATGTCTTCCCACTCTTCAAAACGGATACATCCCAAATGTATTTAATAAAATGAAGAACCGGTTTATAAGCTAATAAAACGATAGCAACAACAATTGCATCGAATAAGAGTAAATAATAACCTTCTAAATTAGTACTTAATACTGCTTCTCCATAAATCCCAAAGGCTAAACTAAGGAATAATCCTCCTAGGAGTGAAATCCCTATAATCATTGCTATCATTACAAATAGATTTTTATATGTTATATTCTCGATTTTCCTTTCCACACTATACGCTTCTAACACTGTTTTACTCACAGTATCCCTCCAGTTATTCTCATTTATCTTATTAAAATCCTTAAATTGAAATATAAAGATAATATAACAAATTTTACAAAAAGAATAATATGCAATTTTACATATTATGAAAACTTTATATTTTATAGTTTTAGGAATAGAATCGCTATGCAATAATTATTATATGAAATTTCAAAAAAACACTTTCTATCCACAGTAACCCTCGCATCATATAAAACCTATTAGTTAAAGGAGCAACAAACATGAAAACACATGACTTCCTTACAGAAATCCAGAAGGGCTCTGAGCCTAGTCCATATCAAGATCCTATCGTATTCAGTTTCGTTTGCTTTTTCTTGGCCATATACACATTTTTCAAACCTGCAAAATAATATCATGTAACAAGAAAGAGCCTCTAAACCACTAGAGGCTCTTTCTCATCTAATCTTTTGGACTCATACGCACTAAAAAACCTTAGAATCGCTTCTAAGGTTTCCGGCTATCCATATTCAAGACACTATACTGATGAGCAACGAAAAAATTAATAATATAACTACCAACCCGCCGATTATTCTTGCTATAAATTTCTTTTGTTCGCCCGCACTTGAAACGATAAAACGGAAATATAATATACCACCTATCGCAATAAGAATACATTCCGATATGATACTAATAGCCGGAAATCGCCAAAAACCAAACCCAAGCATAGGTAAGTCTCCAAAATTCCCTGGAAGTAACGGCAAATCAGCACGGTGCACAAGTAAATCTAAAATCCAATGACTAAAAACTACAGCTCCAATAACAAAGCCATTTCGCTTTCCCCACAGCCTCGTACCGACTATTCCTGCAACAAAAGCAATAAACAGTGCTCCTATTAAAGAGTGTGTGTAATCCGCATGAATGATTGCTTCACCATAACTATTCCTGTTAATAGGTTCAATTGTCTCTACTCCTAAAATATAAAGTGGCAAAAAAATGACATCCAACAATTGTGAGCTTAACATGAGAACCAAAAGTGGTAGTTTCGGTGACTTTGTTTTCACTAATACTGCTAAACCAAAATGCCCTGCAAACATTTCACATCACATCCTTTTGTCATGTGCCTCCAACAAACCGCAACTTACTGTACAAAAGCATAATCAGATGTTTTCTTTCTTCTTATTCATTTTCGTATTACATGTAATCCTTTAATAAACGTTTCCAACAATACATGTAAACTTGTATCTAAATCTAATGGCAGACCAAATCCGCCCTGCTGTTCAATCGACGCAAATCCATGACAAATACTTCTGAATCCACGTGTCGCATGAAGTGCATTCTCTCCTTCTAAGCCGTACTGTTGTAAAACTTGAAGACAAAGCTTTACAATTCCGTCACCTGCTTTTCTTACTTCTTCATCTCGTAAAAAAGTTGCTTCATACAGTCCAGGATGTTTACGTACGAATGCTACATACGCTTCTCCTAAAGCATGAATTGCTTCATCCATCCGTTTACCCTCGGCCGCTTCTTCCAGTTTGTTATACAGCTGTTTGATTCCGTAAATACCAAGATGTTTCCGTACATCTTGTAAACCTTTCACATGATTGTATAGCGAGGGTGAACGTACCCCTAATGTTTGCGCTAATGAAGCTAACGTTACTTCTTGTATTCCATTTGTATCTGCAATTTCTGCTGCTGTTTCTACAATTTTCTGTAATGTAAGTCCGATTCTCGGTGACATAAATTAACCCTCTTTTCTACTTTCTATATTCCGCTTCGCTTCCTTAATAGCAAGCTCTATAATAGCACCTGGATCCTTTATCATTTTCCCATGTCCTGCCGCAAGTAAGGAAGGCTCATATTCTCTTAACTTCTCTGCACTTTGTAATGATATTTCTTTACTCCACGTTGCCATCGCAGGAAACGGAAACCAAAATTTCATTTGTCCCGAAACAGCCGTACCTCCTCTTGTTTGAAATGCATCTCCAACAATAAGAGCTTTATTTCTTATATCAAGAAATGACATGGAGCCCGGTGTATGTCCCGGTGTCATAATAGCAAGCAGCGATCCAACTCGGTCACCATCTTCTAATAAAATATCAGGTACCGTTTTTATCTTTTTAGGTACACCGCCTTTTATTGGCGTATTTGGTTCATCCTTTTGTAACGTCGTATCTCCTTCTAACAGCTTTGCGTCCCGCTTAGAAATATAGACTGGAACATGAGGAATTACTTCCTTTAATGCGTCTAATGCACCGATGTGATCATCATGCGCATGTGTTAATACAATATTCGTAATTGGTTTCCCTATTTTCTCAGCCGCCTGCAAGATCCCTTTTGCGCTATATGGTAAAGCAGCATCAATTAAAGTTAAACCATCTTCTTCCTCCACAAAGTAACAATTCACAGGAAACACTCTTGGCAAAAATGACAATTGATATACCGTTTTTTCATGCATCATTCTCATATTCCCATCTCCCTCTTCACGAAAACTAATACCATTAGTTTTATTATACTAATGGTATTAGTTTTATGTCACTAAAAATTTATTTTTTTCAGAAAAAATAACAGTAGTCGTATAAACGACTACTGTTATTTAAAGATATTAAACTGTATAACGCTCATCTTCTAAAATTTTCGCAGCGATTTCACGTTTCTTCGGAATTACGTTAAGTGGTGTGTGGCGAGTTAATTTACGTAATGATGATAACATCATGCGTAACATGTCGCCGTTTTCAACTGCGATAAGTGTTTCTTTCGCATGTGCTTCGATTTCGTTGAACGCTTCTTGGCAGAATACTTCAGTGTATAACACTTTTTGTTTATTCTTTTCAAGACCAGTTGTTTTAATTGCTTTTTCTGTACGAAGAACAGCTGACTCCATTGCGTATAAGTTGCTTACGATGTCAGCGATATTCACAAGAATTTCTTGCTCTTTATCTAATGCTTTACCGTATTTTTGAGCAGCTAATCCAGCTACCATTAAGCCGATTTTCTTCGCGTTATTTACTAAATATTTTTGAAGTGCTAATGGCTCATCGCCTACTTCTTCTGGCATCATCATCATTAACTCTTCTTGTAATTTTTGTGCTTTTTGAAGAAGTGGTAATTCACCTTTCATCGCTTTACGTAAGAACGTACCTGGTACGATTAGGCGGTTAATTTCATTCGTTCCTTCGAAAATACGGTTAATACGAGAATCGCGATACATTCTTTCAATCTCGTACTCTGCCATAAATCCGTAACCACCGTGAATTTGAACACCTTCATCTACTGTATAGTCTAGTACTTCAGAACCGAATACTTTGTTTAAAGAGCACTCGATTGCATATTCAGCGATAGAAGCTGCTACTGCTTTACCGTCTTTTACTTCTTCTTCAGATAATGTGCTCATTCGGCTTTCGAATAAGCCTACTGTACGATATACAGAGCTTTCAGCTGCATATGTTTTTGCTGCCATATTCGCAAGTTTCTCTTGAATTAATGGGAAACGAGCGATTGGTTGCTTGAACTGTTGACGTTGGTTTGCATATTGTGCTGAAATTTCTACTGCACGTTTCGCAGACCCAACTGTACCAACACCTAATTTATAACGACCAATATTTAAAATGTTGAATGCGATAATATGACCTTTACCGATTTCACCAAGTAAGTTTTCTTTCGGTACTAACGCATCTTCTAAAATTAACGTACGAGTTGACGAACATTTAATACCCATTTTCTTTTCTTCTGGGCTTGTAGATACACCAGCGTAGTCTTTCTCTACGATAAATGCTGAGAAGTGCTCTCCATCAATTTTTGCGTATACGATAAATACGTCAGCGAATGCAGAGTTTGTAATCCACTGTTTTTCACCATTTAATACGTAATGTGTACCTTCTGCATTTAAACGTGCCGTTGTTTTTGCACCTAATGCGTCAGATCCTGAACCTGGCTCTGTTAATGCGTATGCAGCTAATTTTTCACCAGTTGCAAGTAATGGTAAATACTTTTTCTTTTGCTCTTCGTTACCGAATAACACGATTGGTAAAGATCCGATACCTACGTGAGCACCGTGAGTAATTGCAAAGCCACCAGCGCGAGAGAATTTCTCTGCGATTAACGCTGAGCTTACTTTATCAAGACCAATTCCGCCGTACTCTTCTGGTACGTCAGCGCCTAATAAACCAAGTTCCCCAGCTTCTTTTAAAAGACGAACAGAACGATCAAACTCATGTTGCTCTAAATATTCAAGCTCTGGAAGAACTTCATTTACGATAAAGTCCTCTGTCGTTTTTGCAATCATTTTATGCTCAGATGAAAAATCTTCTGGCGTAAACACTTGATCAATCGTAATCTCATCTACTAAAAAGCTACCGCCTTTAACCGCATTTCCTACTGTTTTTTCCATGAAAATTTCCTCCTTCATATTTTCATAAGCCGCTTCTCTCATTTTGAAAGAAGCTGGCTCTCCCGTTTATTTTTTATAAACCTTTGTTGCTTCCATTCTTTGCATTGGTGACGTCTCGTTCTGAGCGAGCCGCTTCCACTTTTTATAGTAATTCAAACACTCCCGCTGCTCCCATTCCGCCGCCGATACACATTGTTACGATACCGAATTGTTCGTTGCGGCGTTTCATTTCGTGAATAAGAGATAGTGTTAGTTTTGCTCCTGTACAGCCAAGTGGATGTCCAAGTGCGATTGCACCGCCGTTTACGTTTACTTTTTCTTCATCTAAACCAAGTTCACGAATAACTTGGATCGATTGTGAAGCGAATGCTTCATTTAGTTCAAATAGGCCGATATCAGATAGCTCTAAGCCAGCTAATTTTAATGCTTTCGGAATTGCTGCGATTGGGCCGATTCCCATTACTTCTGGTGGTACACCCGCTACTGCAAATGAACGGAATTTCGCAAGTGGCTTCATGCCATCGCTCACTGCCTTTTCGCGATCCATTAATAGTACAGATGCTGCACCGTCACTCATTTGTGAAGAATTACCAGCTGTTACAGAACCGCGAATGTTAAATGCTGGACGTAATTTACCTAAAATATCTAGCGTCGTCTCTGCTCTTACACCTTCGTCTTGCGCAAAAGTAATTGTTTCTTCTTGCAGTTTGTTATTTGATCCAACAGTACGTAACGTTACATCTACAGATACTGTTTCATCAGCAAAGTTCCCTGCAGCTAATGCTTTCGCAGCACGTTGATGACTTCTTACTGCAAATGCATCTTGCTCTTCACGAGAAATTCCATATTTCACAGCAACTTGCTCTGCTGTATGTCCCATACCCATATAATATTCTGGAGCCGCTTCTACAAGGCGACTATTCGGACGAACGACGTGCCCCATCATTGGAACTAAACTCATTGATTCCGCTCCACCTGATAATACAGCTTCCGAGTGACCAAGCATAATACGCTCTGCTCCGTAAGCGATACTTTGTAAACCTGAAGAACAGTAACGGTTAATTGTAATAGCTGGAACATCGTAAGAAAGTCCTGCTAATCCGCCGATATTACGAGCCATATTTAAACCTTGCTCTGCTTCTGGCATCGCACAACCGAAAATTAAATCATCGATTGGCCCTTCATAATTCGCACGCTTTAACGTTTCCTTTACTACTAACGCCCCTAAATCGTCAGGACGAACTGTTTTTAATGAACCCCTCTTTGCTTTTCCAATTGGTGTTCTTGCTCCCGCAACAATGACAGCTTCTCTCATGAACGATATCTCCCCTCGTTATTAGTTACGTAATGGCTTTCCTTTTACAAGCATGTGCTGCATTCTTGCTTGTGATTTCATCTCACTTACTAAGCTAATAAATGCTTCACGTTCTACATCTAATAAATACTGCTCATCAACTTCTGTTCCATACGGCACTTTTCCGCCCGCAATGACATATGCAAGTTTCTTCGCAATGTGAAGATCGTACTCTGAAATGTAACCAGATAAGTGCATTGCTTCTGCACCAAGTGCAAGTGTTGCATATCCTGTTTCACCAACAACCGGTATCTTTTTACGAATCGGTGCTTTATAACCAGCTTCATATAAAGCAAGTGCTTTCTGTTTCGCATCGTATAGTAAGTGATCACCATTCACACTAATACCATCTTTATCACCTAAGAAGTTATGAGAAATCGCTTCTTGTCCTGAAGTTGAAACTTTCGCCATTGCGACTGTTTCAAACACTTTATTTGCAACTTTTTGTAGATCAAATTCTACGCCGTTTGCCATTTTATTTAAGTGCTTAATGTATAGCTCTTTATTACCGCCTCCGCCAGGGATTAAGCCAACACCAACTTCTACTAAGCCCATATACGTTTCACTAGAAGCTTGAATGCTCGCTGCTGGTAAGCAAACTTCTGTACCTCCGCCAAGCGTCATACCATATGGCGCTGCTACAACTGGCTTAGAAGAGTATTTAATTTTCATCATTGCATCTTGGAAGTTTTTCACAACTAACTCAATTTCAAAGTAGTTGTCGTCTTGTGCTTCCATTAAGATCATTGCTAAGTTCGCACCAACGCAGAAGTTCTTCGATTGGTTACCGATAACAAGACCTTTATAATTCTTTTCTACTTCATCAACAGCGTAGTTAATCATTTGCGTAATATCCATGCCGATTGCATTGCTCTTCGAATGGAATTCTAAGCAAAGGATGCCGTCGCCTAAATCGATTAAGCTCGCTCCGCTATTTTTCTTTAATACGCCATTTTTCGCTTTTAATTGTTTAAGAGAAATGGCCTTTTTATTACGCTCGATTAACTTATATTCGCCATTATCGTAATAGTAGCTATCTCCGTTATCATGTTTGTAGAAAGTAGTGAAACCTTTCTCTAACATTTCTTTCACCCAAGCCGGAACAACTACGCCGTTTTCTTCCATCTTTTGAACGGACTTTTCAACGCCGATTGCATCCCAAACTTCAAACGGTCCTTGCTCCCAGCCGAAGCCCCACTTCATCGCTTGGTCAATTGCAACGATATCGTCAGCAATTTCTTTATGAAGTTTTGCAGAGTATAAAAGAGTTGGTGTAATGATGTTCCATAACAACTCTCCTGCGCGGTCTTTCGCGTATACAAGCGCTTTCAATTTATTCGATAAACCTTTTTCTTGTTTACTTAACTCGATCGATGCAGCTTTTAATTTTTTGCGAGCTTCGTACTCCATTGTTTCTGGATTTAATTCTAGAATTTCTTTTCCTTGTTTTAAGAAGAAGCCTTGACCTGTTTTGCTTCCAAGCCATTTTTTATCAAGCATGTCATGCATGAAAGCTGGTACTTTAAATACATCGCGCTCTTCTTCTTGTACGTTTTCATATACGTTATTTGCAACGTGTACAAATGTATCTAAACCGACAACATCTAATGTACGGAACGTTGCGCTCTTCGGACGACCAATAAGTGGGCCTGTTACAGAATCAACTTCCCCAATGCTATAGCCGCGTTTTACCATCTCTTGAAGAGTTACTAATAAACCGTACGTACCGATGCGGTTTCCAATAAAGTTTGGTGTGTCTTTCGCGATAACAACGCCTTTTCCAAGAACGTCTTCGCCAAATAGTTTCATGAAGCTTAATACTTGTGGATCAGTTTCTTTCGTCGGTATTACCTCTAGAAGTTTTAAATATCGTGGTGGGTTAAAAAAGTGTGTGCCTAAGAAGTGTTTCTGGAAGTCGTCTGAACGACCTTCTGCCATTTTTTCAACTGAAATGCCTGACGTATTCGAGCTTACGATAGAACCCGGTTTACGAACAGCATCTACTTTTTCAAATAGTTTCTTTTTAATATCTAAGTTTTCAACTACTACTTCAATAATCCAATCTACATCAGCTAGACGCTCAAGGTCATCTTCTAAGTTACCTGCTTCAATCAGTGCTAAATTTCCTTTCACTGTCAGAGGAGCTGGTTTTTGCTTTAATAGTTTTTGTAGTGCCGTATTACTAAAACGATTTCTCACACTTTTATGTTCTAATGTAAGTCCCTTCGCTTCTTCTTCTTTCGTAAGCGCAGGTGGTACAATATCAAGCAATAATGTCGGAATACCAATATTAGCTAAGTGTGCCGCAATTCCTGAACCCATTACGCCTGAACCTAGAACAGCAGCCTTTTTAATTTGGAACATCCAATTCTCCCCCTATTCTTGAATGAATGCTCATTCAATTTTTCGACATAAGTCGCAATCAATGAGTGAGCCTCTACTAATAAATATATGATACTGTTTAAATTTTCGCAATATATTTATTGATAAAATTTTCTGAAATAAATATTTTTCTTTTATTTGCCCATGCTATATATGTATTTTCTTCACTAAAATACACTTTCCCTTTTTATAATCTGACGAAACTGGAGGAATATATATGGCAAAACTTAAGAAGAACCCTTCAAAGGCTGGAATTAGCGCAGCAAGTGTGACAGGAAACGCTGGACCAACTGATCGAGGCGTGGAAAAAGGACGTCAAGGTAATAACCAACAATATAAGAAGCATAATATGGGCGAAAAATAACGCTATATTTTTGGGCAGAGAACGTGGCATAATGGGTAATGGCTGCTTTTTCTGCCCAATTTATTTGTAACAAATGAGGGAATTATAATGAAACGAACAATAGTTATGATTGTAATGATTGCCACACTATTTACAGGGATGATTTTCTTCTCTTACGCACAAAGACAACAAGCTGTAAGAGCCGATCAACCTAGCATCACTGGGCAATACGGGATTACAATCGATGCAGACACAGGTGAAATTTTGTATGGCAAACGAGAAGACGAACGCTCTTATCCGGCTAGTATAGCCAAAATGATGACAACGCTTCTTTTACTAGAGAATGTAAAAGAGGATGAGGAAATTACAGTTACAGAAAACGCAATTAAAACAGAAAGTCAAAGTAAGAAAATTAAACTTCGTGCTGGGGAAAAGTTAAAACGTGATGAGGCATTAAAACTGATGCTTATCATTAGTGCAGATCCAATAGCTGAATCCATCGCAGAACATATCGCAGGATCAAAAAATGAATTTGTAAAAATGATGAATGCTAGAGCGAAGGAACTTGGTACAAAGCATGCGACTTTCAAAAACGCAAGTGGTGCTGATGCACTAGGAAACAAAGTATCACCATATGACATTGCTATAATTACGAAAGAAGCATTAAAGTACCCAGTTGTTTTAGAATATATGAATTCAACGCGTACAACTCTACATACTTCAGAACGCTCTCCAAAGATTGCAAACTATGGACGAGAAGAACTATATGACGATCCATATGCAATTGGAAGTAAAAGCGGTCTATCAGCACTCGGAAAATATACAGTCGTAACAGTGGATGAGAAAGACGGTAAACGCGTCATTAATGTTGTATTATCTTCTACTCGCAAGCAACTGTATCCTGATACAAAGAAAATGGCACATTACGCATTTCAGCAATTAAAATAACCAAGGAGTATTTTCTCCTTGGTTATTTTTTAACCATACCTTTTAATACGAACGCAACGTTTGCTGGACGCTCTGCTAGGCGACGCATGAAGTAACCATACCAGTCGTTTCCATAAGGTACGTAAACACGCATTTTGTAACCTTCTTTTACTAGCTCAAGTTGACGCTCATTACGAATACCATATAACATCTGGAATTCAAATTGGTCTCTTGGAATGTTGTGTTCTTCGGCAATTTTTTTTGTATATTCAATAATCGCTTCGTCATGTGAAGCAATTGCAGTATAATTTCCATTTAATAAGTGCATTTTAATAATCTTTTTATAATTTTCATCTACATCTTTCTTGTCTGGGAATGCCACTTCTTCAGGTTCTTTATAAGCCCCTTTTACAAGACGTAAATTAGGATTATAAGCATTTAAATCCTCAATATCTTTTTCTGTACGATATAGGTAAGCTTGAATAACAGTACCGATATTATCGTACTCAGATTTTAATTGTTTAAAGATATCGATTGTCTTTCCGCAACGTGTATAATCTTCCATATCAATTGTAACGAATACACCATTTTCTTTTGCAGCTTCTAAAATGCGGCGCATATTGTTCATTACAATTTCATCAGAGATATCTAATCCCATAGAAGTCATCTTTAAAGAAAGTTGCGAATCCAAACCTTCTCTTCCAATAGCACGGATTGCTTCAATCGATTGGTTAGCCATTTCATTTGCTTCCGCTTCATTATCAACGAACTCCCCTAAATAATCGATTGTTACACAAAGTCCTTGCTTGTTTAATTGTTTAATAGCTGCTGTCGCTAATTCAATTGTCTCCCCTGCGACAAAGCGACCTGCACCAAAGCGTAAACCGTACTTTTTAGCCAGTTTTGTTAGCGCTTTATTTTTAGATAAGAAAAGAAACGAATTTCGCATTAATTGTTCCATGTAATTCACCCCTATGACTTGATTTATCTGTTTTTTACCCCTCTTCGAAATTATATCATTGTTTAAAATTATTGGATACAAATAATTATTTAGATAATTTATAAAATACTATAAAAACATTTAAAAACCTATATTCTCGCTTATAAATATGCCTGAAATATTTTTCGACATTTAGAAAAATAGAGTTTAATAGGCACAAAATAAGCATGCCGAAAATATTCGACATGCTTATAAAATCCTTTATATTCCATGTAAATTATATGAGGATATTAATAGAGAAAACTTGAGATTATATTTATCCCAAGTTTTTTTTATTGTTCATTTCTCTTTTCTTCATTCAGCCTTTTAATATCAGTAATTAACTGCACCATCTCTTCTTTCGCATCGGGATAAGTCTCATTCCAGTGCTTCACTAAAGCCGGCATCGTCTTCGCTATGTAAGAATACAGTGCCCACTTCTGTACCTGTTCTTTTCTCTCTTCATTGCTCTCTCCAAGTAATAGTTCCGTGTATTTCTCTAATAACCCGTCAAATTGTTCGTTAAATTTTTCACTCATCTTATCTACCTCCTATATGAAAAAAGCAGCGAAGATCGCTGCTTTTCTTTATAATTTTGATCGAACAGAGTTTAATTTCTTCTCCATTGTGCTTACTTTATCACGACGATCATCGATACGAATTGTTGTTGCAACGCGCTGTGCACCTTTCGTATATGGAACTTCATGCATTTGTTGAATTACTTCTAGAATGACAGGAAGATCTCCTTCAATAATTGTATTCATTGGTGTTAATTGATACTTCACGCGATCTGCATTTTTCTCTAGCACCTTTTGTACTTCTGCTACATATTCACTAACACTTGGATTACCTGTTCCTACTGGAATAATCGATACGTCAACAATTGCCATAGTAGTCTTCCTCCTATAATTGCTTCTTATATATCCATTATCTATTTTACCGAAATACGCATCATTTTACTAATTTGTTATTCCTCTATTTTAAATTGCTCAACCAATCTTTCCAAGTCTCTCATATGCTCCGTCAAGCTTTCCATCGTATGAGCTACCTTTTCTAGATGATTCACTTGTGATTCAGTTGCAGCATTTACTTCTTCCGAAACAGCTGCGCTTTCTTGACTCGTACCAGCAATTGTATGCATGACCGCTGTAATTTCTCCTTGTTCGTGACCGATGTTATGTACCTCTTCTACGATTTGCTCTACTGAAGTACTAATTGTATTTACAACTGACATAATTGTACGGAATTCCGCCTCTGCTTCTGTCGTAACATTATTTTGTATATCCGCAATGTCTTTTAATTTACTTACAACTTCTACAACTCTTCTTACCTCTACTTGTACATCACCAATCATCGTCGCAATTTCTACTGTTGCTTCTTTTGATTGTTCCGCTAATTTTCGAACCTCTTCCGCAACAACAGCAAAGCCTTTACCTTGTTCACCCGCACGTGCCGCCTCGATTGAAGCATTTAAAGCAAGTAAATTCGTTTGATCCGAAATACCTTTTATAAGCTCTACAACATTTTGAATCGATCCAACTCTTTGCTCTAACTTTCCAGATGCTTCCTCTGTATGAACGACAATTGAAGAGGATTGTTCTCTCGTACGAACTAAATTTCGCATCGTATTTAATCCTTGCTTAGATGCCTCTTCTGCTTTACCAGCTACTCCTTTTATTTCACCAACAGAGTTATTCATTTGTTCCACTGACTGCGCCATATTCTCGAGCTGCTCTGAAACCTCATCTACACTATTAGCGAGCGTAGAAGCTCCTCCGCTCACGTCATCCATTGCACCTGACACTTCTTTACTAGCTGCTACAGTTTCATTCGTTAAATAATGTAGATTATTCGTTGATTGTTGCACGGTTGATACACTATTTTTAATTTTGCTTACCATTTCATTCATTTGTTCAACCATATGATTAAAATGGTTCGTCAGTTCTCCAACTTCATCCTTACTTGTCACTTTCATTTGCAATGTTAAATCACCTTCTGCTACTTTTTGAACGTGATTCGTTAATAATTGCAGTGGTCTTGCTAATCTTCGTGAAAACAAGTATGAAGCTACGATTCCAACGAATAAGCTAATACATGCCATTATAATGACTGTATTTCTCGTACTATGTAATAGCCCATCAATTGTTTCTTTCGGATAAAAAATTCCTATCTTCCATTTCATCAAATCAAATGACTGACTATATGCAACTACCTCTTCACCTTTTAATGTAGTGACAGCATATTTTGTTACATCTTTATTTAAACTCTGCACAAGTGGCTCTTTCGAAACATCTTTCCCTATCTTTTCCGGGTAAACAAGAGCCATATTTTTATCATTTATAATAAACATTTCTCCGCCGTTATTGTATTGAATATTATGAAGTAATTTCTGAATTGTTCCGAGCGATACATCCATCGCCACAACACCTAATACAGATCCATCTTGAGCTGTAATTGCTTTAGAAACTCCCACGCTTAACTTACCTGTTGCAATTTCATACATAGGTTGTCCCCAGTGAACCGTTTTCACATCAGCTTCTGAGTCTTTATACCAAGGTCTTGTCGTTGGATCATATCCCTCTGGCACTTTTCCACCTTCAGCAAGATTGGCACTTAATGTTTTTTTATCTTTCGTACCAATATATAAGTCTAAAATGCCTGGATGGTTCTTTTTATACTCCGAAAACTCTTTCGTCAAAAATGCTTCCTCTTCTGGAGTAACTCCGTCTTGAAGCATATTACGAATCATCTCACTGTTCGCATAATACCCCATATCTTCATCCGTTCTTTGAACAAATGTCGTAAGTTGCTCTGTCACAAGATCCATCGTATTTTGAGAATACTGGTCTAAGGAGCGCACTTCCTTCTCTTTCTGTAATTCATACATAGCTGTACCTAATATTACGAACATCATAGAAATAAGTACCGAAAATACTACCGCAATTTTTAAACGTAAACTTCTTAACATCTTCCCCCAAGCATCCCCTTCGCATTGAATTCAAAACTTATTAATCATTATATTAAGTATAATAGATAAAATTGAAAAATTGAAATTAATTCTCACCTTAATACAATTAGAAAACTGACTACCACTTGTGCAAAAACAAATAGTTCATTATCCTTAAACTATAATCTCATTCGTTCGGAGGGAACTATGTTACAAAAATTCGGTTTCTCACAATATGAAAGCCAAGCTTACGAAGTTGTCGTATCAAGCAACGAACCATTAGATGCTACAACGATTGTGAAGCATTCTGGCGTGCCAAAAGCAAAAATATATGAAGTGCTTGCACGTCTAATCGATAAAGGAATGGTAATGGATTCTGTTTCGGAGAAGAAAAAGATGTATACAGCATTACCACTCAAGCTAGCAATTGAAAAATTAACGACAGAATTTCAATCCAATATTAAAGAATTGGAGACAACTATATCGAAAAAATCATTTACAGATGACCGTGTATGGAGCTTAAAAATGCAATCTTCTATTCGCGTTCAAAGTAAAGAGCTCATCGAAAGTGCAAAAGAATCAATTCGCATTTCAGCTTGGAATGATACTCTTTTAGAATATCTTCCGTTATTAGAAGAAAAAGCAAAACAAGGCGTCAAAACCGAATCACTTATAGTTGGAAAAGTCGAAACAGACTTAGAAAATATGCATTTTCTAATCCCAGCGGAAGAGCCTAACGCGCTAGAGCGATACTTACTGCTCATCGTTGACGACCGCGAAATTTTATTTGCTGGTGTAGAGCAAGAGTCATGGCAAGCAATGAAAACAATGTCACAACCTTTCGTAAAGTTCTTTACAGAATTTTTCTATCATGACGTTGCACTTGCAAAGATTACCCAGAAACACCATGATCTCTTTATGGAAGATGAGGAAATTAAGAGTTTGTTGATGAAGTTGAGATATTAATTGCATACAAAAAAGGAGTCTAGCTGTTCACCTAGACTCCTTTTCATTTTGTTCCTTTATCTCCATCAACAGCTCAATAATCTTCTCATTTTGCTCCACTTGTTTCTCTGAATTTTGATAGATGAAACGAACCCATCTAAAAATAAACGCGACCACAAATATTGGTATAAGGCTAAGTATCACTCCGACTAAATCATATGCCATTTTCTATCACCTCGCTACATACAAATTCTCTACCTTTCTACTAAAACCTGCAATTTTTTACAAATAAAAAAGAACCTATCAAACGATAGATTCTTCCTTCGCAAACTGAGTAGAACGTCCTCTCGTAATCGAGAAAATCGCACAAAGCAGCGCTAATATAATAAAGCCGCCTCCTACCCAAGCATTATATATAACAGACGATTTCTCAATAACAACTCCGCCTACTGTTGAACCGAGCGCAATTCCTAAGTGAAGGGCAGAGTTATTTAAACTTTGCTGAATACCAGCTGATTCCGGTGCAATTTCAATTAAATAATTTTGTTGTGCTGGCGAAATAGCCCAGCTCAGCATACTCCAAAGTCCCATCATAATAATGAACAGCGGGAATGAGAATGTCATCATCGGCAATAGGAAGATCGCACACGCAAATACGATAATAATTGAAATAATACTTTTCTTCGATCCCCATTTATCAGCAAGCCAACCTCCGAAGCCGCCCCCAATTACTGCTGCGATTCCGAAGATGAAGTAAAATACACTAATCCAATTCGCTTCCACATGCATAACATCTTTTAAAAATGGTGTTAAATATGCATATAGTGTTAAATGACCCGTTAAAAATAAGAATGACGTTAACTGTGCACTGACGATTTTTTTATCTTTTAACGTAGCAATCTGCTCTCTTATTGATAATACCGATGTCGGTGGTACTTTCGTTAAGAATAATGAAATACAAGCGATTGCTATAACTGTTAAGATCGAAATGAGTACAAATGGTGCACGCCATCCGTATGCATTTCCGAGTACAAGGCCAAGCGGTACTCCAAGTACAAGTGACCCACTAATCCCCATGAAAATGATTCCAATTGCACGCGCACGAAAATGCGGTTCTACAACGCTAGAAGCAAGTGTTACTGACAGTGCAATAATAAGCGAACCACTCGCCGCACAAATCACCCTTGAGAACATTAACATCCCGTAATTCACACTACATGCTGAAATAATATTTCCGATTAAGAAAATTGATAATGCCCCAACATACAATGTTTTTCTTTCAAATTTCCCTGTTAAAGCTAGTAAAACAGGACCTGATAAAGCAAATACTACTGAAAATATTGTGATAAGCTGACCAGCTGCACTAATAGATACACCTAAATCGTTGGCAACTAAATCGAGCGTTCCTCCTATAATTAGCTCAACCGTTCCGACTACGAAAGCCGCGATAGCTAAAATATACACACGAAAATTCAAGTCTTTCCCCACGCTTTCTATTTTGGTTACTACGATTATAGTAACCAAAATAGAAGTTGAACACAAGTACAATTTTTTTACAGTAAAAAAGGTAGGCGCATTATACGCCTACCCTTCAGTCATGACACTTCATTTTTATTCTTCTTATTTAAATACCAATATACCGGCAGCCCCGTAAACACAATTCCAATTGATAAGAAACAACTTACCGGATCATTGATAATGGCACTACCAATTACAAAGAGCGAGCCGAAAATCGCAACGATTGGTACGATTGGGAATAACGGTACACTGTATGCACGCTCTTTATTTTTATTACGTTTTCTTAAAATGAAGACACCGATAAACGTCATTACGTAGAAAATATAAATAATGAATACGGAAATCTCAGATAGCTTATTCGGATCGCTAATAATCATTAAAATAATTCCTAAAATGATTTCAACAGTAATCGCATTTGCTGGTGTTTTAAATCTTGGACTTTCCTTCGCAATAAACTTAGCAAATGGAAGTTGTCCACGTTCTGCCATCGACATCGGGATACGTGGGAACGTTAAAATCTTTCCATTTAAACAACCGAAAATAGAAACGATAATACCGATACTAATAATTTTCCCACCATATTCTCCAAGTAGCATTCCTGCAGCTGTCGCTGTTGCATTTTCTCCAAGTTCTACAATTTGCGTTGCTGGTAATACATTCAATAACGCCAAATTAATTAATACGTAAGCAGCTGTTACAATTAAAATCCCAACTGTCATTGCTTTCGGTAATAGCTTTGTTGGATTCTTCATTTCTCCACCAATCGAAGCAAGTAAAATCCAACCGTCATAAGCAAATAACGTTGCTAAAATTGCCATCCCGATACTTTGATTTTCTGATATCGGCACAACTACGTTAAAGATGTCGCTATTCCCTTTCCAAAAACCTAACACAACAATTAATACGATTGGAATCATCTTTCCGATTGTCGTAATCGTTTGAACGATACCTCCGTATTTTGTTCCCATACTATTTACAACGCCAAGGAACACAACTGTTCCGATCGCAATTGGTAAATTCCATACTTTATCTAAATAGAAAAAATTAATCATTAAAGAACTAAAGTATAACCCTAACGTTCCAATAATAGCTGGCCCATACACAATCGTTTGCATCCAGCCTGATAAATATCCCCAAAAGCTTCCATAAATCTCCTCTAAATACGTATACAACCCACCATTTTTCGGGATTTGCGCTCCAATTTCAGCTACTGTTAAACCACTTGCTAACGTCAACAGACCACCAATTATCCAAGCAAGAATCGCCATATTAGAACTCCCCGAGTAATCTAATACGCTGCCTGGTTTCATAAACACACCAGACCCAATGATCGTTCCTACTACGATAGAAAGTGCTACCGTTAAACCAATTTTGTTCTTCTCATCATGATGCATGCTTCTTATCCTCCTTCCAATTCTAGTGTGATGCAAAAATGAAATAAAAAAACACTCCTCCCTAAAAAAGGGACGAGTGTTATATTCGTGGTTCCACCCTTGTTTCAATTCGCAAAGTAACACACTTCACCAATTTCTCAAGTCTAAAATAACGGTTTTTGCCGGCAAGCAATTACTAAATGTTCGTTCACTGCTGCAGTTCAGAGGTGGTAATCTATTTTTTCGTATTAGGAAGCTCACAGCCAAAGGCTTCCCTCTCTGAGAATCGTAAAAAATTGATCGTGTCCTCATCATCACTTCTTGATGTCGAATTTTGTAGTTATTGTTCATTATATTGAATTGTTAGAAAAAATCAATATATTTTTTATATAACATACGAAATTTTTCTCTTCTTATATTATAACAGAATTTACGACACTTCTCTAATTCCCTAAAAACGGTATAATTCATATAGGAGGTGCACCAATAATGATTGCTGTTTTTTGTATCATCGCTACATTTCTTTCTGTTCTATTCGCTATCATGCATCGGTACAAGTATCCTGGTTATAGCATTTTAGCGGTAGCTATTATACCAGCTGTTTCCTTCTATGTATTAGGCAAATATCAATATACAGAAGTATTTATCGGTTTTGCAATCTTCTACTGCGTCTTTGGATACATACTAACTATGAAAAAAATTTTATTAAATCATTAAAAGGGACCGATTTCTGCTGACAGAAATCGGTCCTCGCACGTACCTTCCGGTTGCCCACACGAAAGATACGAATTCATTCAATTATTTCTCATCTTTTTTCATAAAAAACTTATGGTGCGGTAAATCAACATTCAATGCCTCTAATTGTTTCTTTTCATTGTCTAAAATCTCTTTTGCCTTTGTTTTTGTTGCCTCATCTAATCCCACAAACATTTCTTCATGCTTCTCTTTCTCTGGGAGTTTCACACCTAACTTCGTTAATTCTTCTTTTGCTTGCTCATGCGTTAATTTGCCGGACTTAACTTGTTCAAAAATTGACTTCACTTTTTCTTTCGCCTGTTCATCTAAGTTAGCAAGCATATCTTTACGCTTACCCTTCTCCGGCATTTTCACGCCTAATTTCGTTAATTCTTCTTGCGCTTGTTCACGTGTTAATTTTCCGGATTTCTCTTGCTCTAAAATTGATTTCGCTTTTTCTTTCGTTTGATCATCTAATCCCGCAAACATTTCTTTCTGTTTACCCTTTTCCGGCAACTTCACTCCTAGTTTTGTCAATTCTTCTTTTGCTTGTTCTCTTGTTAATTTTCCAGACTTTTCTTGCTCTAAAATTGATTTCGCTTTTTCTTTCGTTTGATCATCTAATCCCGCAAACATTTCTTTACGTTTTTCTTTCTCTGGAAGCTTTACACCTAACTCCTCCAACTGTTTCTTTGTATCATTCATAATCGTTTTTACTTTTTGTTTTGTAGCGTCATCTAAATCTTTTCTCGCCGTTTTTGCAGACTGATCCACTGCTGGAGTATTCGTTGCCGCGAATGCCGGGATGCCGACTCCCCCAATGATTCCGAATGATAACGCACCTGCAATCGCTAAATACCCAACTGTTTTCTTCTTCATAGGAAATTTCCTCCTTCATATTTCTAATGCATGTACACTTTCGTATACAACGCCTATAGTAATGTTGGTTTCTTAACATTTCCTTAACGACTTAACAAAAAAACACCGCTCATGATGAGCGGCGTTATTCTATGCTTTTTGTAATTGTAATTCTTCACGTTCCATTATTCTTCTTAATACAATTGTTTGTGTCATTGTAAATAAGTTACCTGTTATCCAGTACAACACAAGACCTGATGGTGCCGCAAATCCCATAAATAAAATCATTGCCGGCATCATAATTTGCTGCATCTTTAGCATCTGTACTTGTTCTCCAGGTGTAATATTCGATTGGAAAACCTTCATTTGAATAAATGTCGTTAATGCTGCAATAATCGGTAATATATGATAAGGATCTGCATGTCCTAAGTTCACCCATAAAAACGAAGATGTGCGAATCTCTTCTGTTCGGCTAATCGCATAATACAAAGCAGAGAAAATCGGCATTTGTATAAAGATTGGCCAACAACCAGCAAGTGGATTCCAACCGCCTGATTTCATTAGTTCTGACATTTCTTTTTGATACTGTTTTTGTTTTTCTAGATCTTTGCTTACATCACCGTATTTCTGCTTTAACTTCTGCAATTCAGGTTGCATTTTCTTCATTTTCGCTTGGCTACGATATTGCGAAACAGCTAATGGAATCATTGCTGAACGAATAACGAGCGTCATAATAATGATAGCAATCCCAAAGCTAGCTCCCGGTATATGATGAGCAACAAATTGAATCATAAACGAGATTGGATATACAAAATAATGATCCCAAATTCCCGTACTATGTGCATCAATTGGTGCTGCATTACTGCAACCAGATAAAACAAAAACAAGTAATAATGATAAACTAACGAGCACAGCTCGGTATGATTTTAACATGTTCATTCCTCCAATGTTTCGTAATTATTTAGCGAAACATTGGTGTATACGGACCGACCTCGTCATTCTCTTCACTTGATTCTTGTCTGCGTACAGAACGAATCATTCCATATTTATAAAAAATAGAAAATAGCGGTACATTCCCCGCACTATCTTCACATGTATCAACTAACGCAAATGCTCTTTGTCTACCGCTCGATGCTTGCTGACGCACAAAGCGAGAAACGTTAGCAAGGAAGAAAACTTCTAACAAACAAAGTGCTGTCGTTACAAACGATATATATAGAATTGCATCCTGCAATAAAAATTCCATCGCTTCACATCCTTAATAAGGTCATTTTAGCACATTCGGCAAACATTCTCTATTTCCTTTTATCGTCAAAAAAAGTATTTTGCATATTTTCTCAAGAAAATAATAATTAAGAAACATTGTATTCGCTTTCTTTAGTATATTCACACACATCAATGAATAGGCTTGATTTATTAGAAATTTATAAAATTTTTGCATTATAATAAAACTATTGCCAGTTTTTGAAAAAACCTTTATTCTCTTCTTGTAATCAAAAATGAATATGGAGATGAAACATACTATGGGTCAACTAGGAGACGCCGATTACGTTCCCGACACCGCCTTTTTATCCTTCCCAGCAGCTAAAACATTTCACTTAGAATTTATCATACAGTTGGTTGTTATTTTCGTAGCTTCTATTTTGTATGCAATTTCTATGAATATGTTCTTTATCCCGCATAACATGATTAGCGGTGGATTCGCTGGGGTAGGGATGATTATCGGTTATTTAATGCACTACAATATCGGTGCACTTATCTTTTTACTAAACATTCCTCTTCTTATTTTAAGTCACTTTTACTTAGGCAAGAAGACAACCTTTTTAACAGCGTACTTTGTAGCTGTATCATCGTTAGCGATGAACATTATCCCTGTACACCAAGTTTCAGACGATATTTTACTATCTTCTGTATTCGGCGGTGTAATCTGCGGAGCAGCTTCAGGAATCATATTCCGATTTGCTTCTTCAACAGGTGGTTTTGATGTTGTTGGATTGATTGTAGCGAAATATCGAGATGTTTCAATTGGAGCAATCATATTTGCATTCAACTTAATCTTACTTGTTGTAGCAGGATTTATTTTCGGATGGGATATTACACTTTATACGTTAATTAGTCGATTTGTAGTCAGCAAAGTGATCGATGCTGTGCATACGAAACATATTAAATTAACGATAATGACAATTACAGAAAAAGGCGAGGAAATAAAAAGCGCCCTACTACATCACGGCATACGTGGCGTGACAATGGTAGATGCTGTCGGCGGCTATACAAACCATAAGAAAAAAATGATTTACACTGTCGTGACTCGCTATGAGTTAGGCGAAATGAAACGCATTATCCGTCAAGTGGATAATAAAGCATTTATGAACATTACTGAAACAGTTGAAATTGTCGGCCGTTTCAAACGCATATAAAAAAGGTCAATACATGAAAGGGCATCACATATTATATGTGATGCCCTTTGTTATTCAACTCACGCACCTTTTAGCATAATACAATCACTACGTTTATTACTACAAATCGGAGGATAGCATTCCATATACAATACTGTCTGTCCATTCATCTTTATTCCAGAAATCTTGTATGAAATATGCTTCCTTTCTCATGCCTATTCGTTCACACAATTTTTGTGAAGCTGTATTTCGTGCATCAAGATTAGCTTGTATACGGTGTACATTACATTCATGAAATAATTTAAATACCAAACGACTTACTGCTTCTGTTGCCAAACCTCTCCCAGTTACTTCATTTGAAAAACTATAACCAATCTCAACAGTGTCTTTCATATTTGTGTACCATACGGATAAATCACCAACTACCTTAGTTTTGTATATAACCGCCAAACTTAATACTGATTCTTTAGTAAGCACATTGTTTTCTAGCTTCTTATTAAATCTTTCCTGCATGTCTTCATAAGTCCACTTATTATGTAATAGGAACTTACATGTATCCTCACTATTATAAATAGCAAATACATCCTGCAAATCAGTACTTTTAAAAGGTCTAATTATTAATCTTTCTGTTGTGAACTCCAAGTTAACTCTCCTCCCTTACATTACATGCATGCCATAAAACATTTTTTATCATATTTAAGTCTACTTAGATCTCACCTTGATTACATATTTCATCAAAATAAATGAAACTCCTTCTTCTACTAAACCGCACCGTTAATGGTATTTCCTTGCGTTTTTTATTTTTTACACTTATTACAAAATCAGATAATTCTATTATTATGTCTCTAAATGTGTTATAATGAAAACAGACTCACAAAAAAAGAGTATATAGACTTGGAAGTTTCTCATATTTTACAAACAAAAAGAAACGAGCAGTCAGGTATATTTCAGACACCATACACGTAACGGTTTAAATAACCGATCATCTTAGTTACTCTTCAATGATCTTTTTATAAAAAGATACGTACAATTAAAACTCACTTCAATATACTATACCTACCTTTTTGACTTCCAAATCATCTTATTACATAAGGAGATGAACATATGAATCAATATATACGATATACAATAGCTGTCCTGTTTGCTATTATCGGCGGAACAATCTGCTTCTGGACAAACACTCAGCTTGGAGAGAATATCATTTTTAATGGAATCGAAACACTTGTAAGCGCTTCAATTTTAGGAGGATACATTTTCTTCCTCTTCAATCCAGAAGAAAATGCGCAAAAAACAATGTTATTAACAATGATCGGAATTGTCGGCGGATGTATTTCCTACTCAATGACTAACTATACATTACCACTTCAATTAAGCTCAGCTTTCTTCCACGGTCTATGGACTTGGTTCATTGCATTCTGTCTAGCAGATGTATTCAACCTATTACAAGACAACGAAGAAGAAAACGGTCGCCAAATTGAAAGTAACTCGTAAGCTGGAAGAGATTCTTCCAGCTTTTTTATGTTGGTTTGCATACCCCGTCACCATAATAAAAAGAAGCTACTCTACAGCAACTCCTTCCCTATATACCCCATCTGGTAATCGCCGGAATATATCAGCGATTTTTCAAATATATCGACGATTTCTCCACTTATATCAGCGATTTTTTCATTATATCGACGATTCGACACAGGATATCGACTTACCGACAATTTTCGGCAATCTATTTATACTCTATACCCCGCCACTACAATAAAAAGAAGTTACCCTCACGGCAACTTCTTTTCCATATACCCCATCCAGTACCAACCAGATTATATCAGCGATTTTTCAAATATATCGACGATTTCTCCACTTATATCAGCGATTTTTTCATTATATCGACGATTCGACACAGGATATCGACTTACCGACATCTTTCGACACTAAAGACGCTCAACATACCCTATCCCCCAAGCAATTTACTGCCGAACTCTACGATTAAAAAGATAATTAATAAGATCGCGAGTATTTTTAATGCTACATATGCCACTTTAAAAACAACATAAATGAGCAAGACGATTAAAATAATCGTTAAAATTTCCATCTAGAATTCCTCCAAGCTTTGCTCTTCTTATCTTATTTTACTCGCCCCACACTTTTTATGGAACGGCATAAGACGACATAGAAAAAAGAGGTTACCTCACCCATCGTAAGATACCCTCTTCTTTAGCTGCTCAAACCATTCTCTCTCTAATTGTAAATATCCCATTCCACTCTTCTCAGCGCTCTTCAATTCTTTATCAGCTTTCCTCATATAAGTACGAGATGCTTCCATATCGCCCTCTAAATATTTAATAATTCCTTGTGTGCGATAATATCCGTTTAGGTCCATTTTTGTAATAGCCTTCCCATGTTCCCTCGCTTCTTCTAAAGAAAGACTATCCATCTCATAAAGGGCTTTATATAGAAGGTACCAACTATGAAAACTACTAACGAAAAACTTATTTTCTTTCGTTACAGGTAGTTGAACAATTTGTTTTATATACGGTACGGCTCTTTCCATTCCCTCTTGATCCGCACGAGCCAAAAAGACGAGCATAAGTCTACTCATTATCTCTCTTATCCCTTTATTTTCTTTTATTTTTTCCTCACTCAGTTCTACCAATCTTTCATCCCAATCTCTCGGTCTTTTATAACTAAATAACTCACTCGATATTTGAATCTCATATAAATGATTTCTAGCTCTTTCATCATCTTTAATTAAAATAAGAAATTGCATACCATCACTCATAAGCGTTCCTTTTATCGGCACAATTGTAACTGCAAAGATTGCAAAATGGAAAAAGGAAAAATATAAAAGATATTGATAATAACTCACCATATATATGTAACCTGAAGTAATACCAAATAGTAAACTCGTAATCGGTCCACCTAAAGTAAGCCATGCCCACTTTTTCGAAAGGTTCGGTGTCTCTATAGAAGGTGGTACTAGTGTTGCAACGCCTCCAAAGTACGCCCATAATTTATTTTCTCGAATGCGTACTCTCCCCTTCTCTTTTTGAACAGTAATGGGTCCTACTGTCATAAATTTAAAATTCAAACCACCTATTACACCGAATACTACATGCCCTAGCTCATGAATGGCTAATACTAACAATGAAATTCCAACTATTGCCCATAGGTTCAAAATTACTTCTAATTTCCCAGTTCGGATTACTCCGTATAAAATGGACAAAACTAACGCCGCCGTCATAGTACCAGCTGGCCTTCTTAAAATATCCACCTTTTTCTCCCCTTAATAAATCATTTTTCTATGCATTTCGTACATGAACTTTCCGAGATGCAATATCCAAATAAATGAGATTAAGCCAATTAATACAAAGTCGATATCACTAGCCGCCGTATATATAACGGCAGCCCACCATACATATGCCAATATTGTATTCGTAAATTCATAAGCTTTATATCCAGCCTCATGCACAATGTGCTTTAATCCTTCATCTGCGTTTTTCGTCCACATTTTCATAGATTCCATATATGTCACACCTTGTTCAGGATATAGCTTGTTATAACGATTTTTTGTTATGAGCCCACTAATCACTACAATAGTTAAACAAACAATAGAAGCTACTAAATTCCACACTGCAAATGAAACATTTGTATCCTGCAACAGTGCACGTCTACATGCAATAACTGCATATACAAACCATGCCTGCGTAACTATATCACCTACACGTAAATATATACTTATAATGCCTAATTTTCTGCCTTGTACACTCTCTTCTTCATCGCGTGCCTCTGCTAACATACGTGTATTCTTCCAAGTGTAGTACATCATTAAGATTCCAAAAATGGTGCATATACCTATAAATGTATTGGATGATAATTTTCTCGGTTCATCCGAGAGTAAATCTAAAGCTATATAAGATGTTAAAAAACCACCCATCATACTTAATGCCATTTTCCCCACAAAATCAAATTGTTTTTTTCGTTTACTCTTCATCATCCTCTTCCCCCTCCACTAACGTAAATATTTCCTCCACCGGTACATTGAAAATTTGTGCGATTTTTAACGACAATACGATAGATGGTGCATAATCCCCGCGCTCAATTAAACTAATCGTTTGCCGCGATGATCCAATCGCTTTCCCTAAATCCCCTTGTGATAAACGATGCTTTGCTCGCAATTCCCTCACTCGATTTTGAAGCTTCATGTCTTCCCTCTTTTTCATTTATTTAAATAAAATTGTAAATAATATCCTTATTATTGTCAATTATAATTGTCATTTTGACGTTAATAATTGACAAGATAATCTATAAATTTTTAAACAGGTAAACAAAAACTTATTAAAATAAAAAAGGCAGTGCATCTGCACTGCCTTCCTAAATTCTGACATAGAATGGATTCCATATTAACTTGCGTTTTGTAATAATGCTCGTTTTAACTGTTTACGGAAACGAACTCCTAACGTAATTGCTACAATCGCAATCACTCCAAAAATAATTTTACCGATATGACCTTCTAGCGCTCCAAAAATATCATGTAAATTGCCACCTAGCCAGTAACCACCGATTAAGAAGAATGATACCCAAAATAGAGCACCTGAGTAAATTGTAATTGCAAAACGGCGGAACGGTAAGTTAATAATTCCCGCAAAGTATCCTGTAAAGTGACGTACACCAGGAATAAAGAAACCGATAAAAATCAAGAAGTATCCATACTTATCAAACCACATTCTTGTTAAGTCGATTTTTCTTTGTGTTAAAAATACGTATTTCCCATACTTTTGAACAAAGGGCATTCCTAATTTATTTCCTAAAAAGTATTGGATCGTCATTCCTACACTTGTCCCAATGAAGGATAGGATAATTAAAATCGGTAAACTTAAATCACCCTTATGTGCTAAAAATCCCGCATATGCTAACGTTGGCTCTCCCGGAAACGGAAGTGCAATATATTCTAACAGCAAGCCGACAAGTACAACATAGTACCCGTATTGCTGAAATAATTCATGAATCCATTCCATGTCATCTCTCCTTTCAATCACGTGCAACTTCTTACTAATATTGTATAAAAAAATTGTCGAAATAACTATCACAATAGCTTACATTTTTATTACATTTTTGTAAGGCTCTCACTAAACTTTTCCGTTCTTTATTTACTTTCATTTTCAGACAACTTAACAAGTATATAACGTGAGAAACCAGGGCCTTAATATGCATTTTTTATCCATTTTTTAACACTTAAAAATCGTTATATTTTGTTCTTAATAAAAAACCACTACAAACTCATACGAACTTCATATTAGCTTCATATACGTATTGTAAGATTATATCGGAATTTGTTTAAAAATTTAACCAATATATGACTAAACATTAATTTGAATAAATATTAATCGCTTTTCGAAATTGAAAAAAGGGTGAATACGAAATGGAAGCTTATAAAATGCACGATTTTATTAATACAAATGTTGAATCTCACCAAAATGAAACCGTTTTTAATTTACACATATGTGAAACAAATGAATTTGACGTAAGTTTAACAAAGTCTACAACACTGTCTTTTATCGTTTCAAAAAAGAACATTAAGATTGTTACGAAAAAATGGATTAATTCAAATCAAGAAAGCATGATTGGCAAAAGCTACATCATTCCAACGAAAGCTTTTCACTACTTCTTACCAATTATTTCTGAAACGGAAGATGAATTAAATATTCAAGTTCAAAGTTTTGGACTACATGGCGAACTTTTATTAAATGAAAGATTACTTATTGATAAAAACAACAAACACAATGCCAAAATTACTACTTTCTTTGAAACATTAGATGAAAATGTAAATAAAGTATTACGAGGATTGCAAATTCATTGTATGTAAGACTATTACAATAGTAAAAAGGAGAATATAATGAAAAAACTATTATTAGGCGCACTATTATCATTAGGATTTTTAACTATTCCATTCACAAATGCTGAGGCAGCTACAACGAAAGATCAACTGATTGTAAACACACAGTTAAATAAAATGGATTATTATCAAAACGGAAAATTCATAAAAAGTTTTACTGTCGCTACTGGAAAAGCATCTACTCCTACACCTAAAGGTACTTTCCAAATCGTAAATAAAATTAAAAATCGTCCTTATTACACAGGCAAAATTAAAGGCGGCGATCCACGTAATCCGCTTGGTGACCGTTGGCTCGGACTAAACATGGCAGGAACTTACGGAACAACTTATGCGATTCATGGTACGAACAATAATCAGGCAATTGGTAAGTGGACAACACTAGGTTGTATTCGTATGTATAACAATGATATACACTGGTTATTTGAGCGTATTCCCCAGCAAGCTACTGTCACTGTAAAATAACCTCAAAGCGCGATTTACATGTAGCCAAGAATTTTATGTCTTGGCTTATTTTATTTCTTCATTTACAGTAGCAAAACAACTGTATTTACATATATAATAGGAATAGATTGTGTTAGGTAACATCCAAACATTGATAAACATGGATATTAAAATTATACAGTTATAATATTTTATAAATTTTACAATACATACTATAATAGAATTACTGTAATTCTTAAATATTCAGTTTCACTAAACAACTCCCCTTGCTACTTTCATGATTATTCTATGGCGGGGGCTTATTATATGTATAAACAATCTGAGTCATCGAAAAAATGATGAATTCGAATATTGCAGTAAAAAGCGTTATTTAGGAGGTGTTACTATGACGCATATACTGGTGATTGAAGACAACCCAGATATACAAGAACTAATTCGTGAATTTCTAATGGCACAAAACTTTACTGTTGATGTCGTTGGTGCTGGGACAGAAGGTATACTTCTTTTCCAAAAAAATTCATACGATCTTGTCCTCCTTGATGTGATGTTACCAGATATAGATGGCTATAGTATTTGTAAAATTATGCGAGGACAATCTGATGTACCAATCATTATGTTAACAGGCTTACATAATGAAGAAAGTGAAATTAAAGGATTTGAATTAGGTATTGATGACTATATTACGAAACCGTTCCATTACACCGTATTTATTAAACGTGTAGAAGCTGTATTAAGAAGGGCAGCAACGAAGGAAGCCGAAGCTGCGACTATACTACAATTCCATGAATTGATGTTAAATTCTACAGCATACGCCGCTTATGTTCATGGTAATCAAATTGAATTGACAACAAAAGAATTTGAAATTATTTATACTTTACTGCAAAATCGAGGAAAAGTATTATCAAGAAGTGATTTGTTGAATAAGGTATGGGGCTATGAACATTATGGTGATGTAAGAGTTATAGATACACATATTAAAAACTTACGAAAAAAATTAGGAATTCCTTATATTAAAACGGTGAAAGGCATTGGCTACAAAATCGAATCGTAGCAAAGACAACATCACCAAAAATATTTTCATCAAAACCTTATTATTTTGTATTCTTTTATCACTTTGTCTTTATCAAGTTATTTACTTCTTAGCTTCAAACTACGATAAAGAACGTTTTGCGAAAGAAAATGGAACGCATACTACAGAACAAGCGGATTCAGATAAACAAAACGACCAAAGTAAAATGAATCAAAATAAAGCTGTATCACAGGGGGACATGTTTAATTTCCAATCTGCTATTATAGATTATAATTTCTCTCTACAGCTATCAATCACCTTTTGCAGCCTAGCCAAACTGCAAAAGCAAAAGAACATACTCAAAATATTTCGGGGAAAAATAGCGCTTCTGCTCCATCTACAGAAATGGAAAAGCAAGTCGCTACTAATGATGCCTTACATAAACAAAATGCAGCAAGTAAAGCAAATGATGCACAAGATAATCCAAAATTAACAGATGTACTGCAGCAATTAGCTCCACATATCGGCGCAACAATGCTTGCATTATCTCTGCTCGGATCTTTAATTTATGCAAAACTAATTGCTAAACCTTTTCAATATATGAGTGATGCTTTAAAAGATATTATGAATCTTGATTTCTCAGATAAAAAGCTACTCAACAAAAATACGGATCAAACAGATTTTAATTTACAAGTAGCTGCTTCACAAGTACCAAATATAGTGAAGAATTTACATGCAAGCAATCAAGATTTAAGAAATGAACTCAAAAAGGAACAACAATTAGAACAATCTCGTAAAGAATTTATGTCTATGGTTTCCCATGAATTAAAAACACCAATCGCAGCCGTTATGGGACAACTAGATGGCATGATTCACGGAATTGGAGCTTATAAAGATAGAGATAAATATTTAAAACGTTCCTATGAAATGATGCAAGACATTAACATATTAACGGAAAAAATGTCGGAATTATCCAAAATACAAAACCCTCAATTTAAACCTGATTTAAAAGTTATCTCATTAACTAATATTATTGAGGATGTTATGAAGAAAGTAGATTATTTCGTATCTGTAAAGCAGTTAAATGTTCAATCTAACATTAAACAAGATGTACAAGTTTTAGCTGATCCTAAATTTATTCAAACTGCCATTTTTAACATTATTTCAAATGCAATTCATTATACAATTGACCATCAGCATGTATATATAAAGCTTTATGAAAAGCCAAACGGTTACGCATTAGAAGTATTAAATACAGGTTCACAAATAGATGAGGATAAACTTGCTCATTTATTTGAGCCATTCTATCGCGCAAACCCTGACAAACACGGCTTAGTACAAGGTAGTGGTCTTGGGTTATACATTGTAAAACAAATACTAGATAAACATCAATTTCCTTATGGTATACAAAACACGCCTCAAGGTGTAAAATGTTCTATTGTATTCCCAAAAGCAATGTAAAAACCTACTACAATTGCATATCCCAAATTCATACTTCGTATGAGTGGCGGAATTTTGTAGAGTATATGACTCTGTTTCGTTCGCCCGTTATCCTTATTTGGATAGCGGGCGTTTTTTATTATGTAAAAGGAGGATTTTCATGGAGAAATTTAAGTATTCATTACTCGTTTTATTCGGAGCTTGTAGCTACGGCGTACTTTCAACTATTTTCAAACTCGGATTCATTAATGGATTTTCAGCACATCAACTATTAGGAGGACAATATGTCTTCGGATGGATTGGTCTTCTTCTGCTCGTTCTTTTCGTTTCACGTCATAAAGTAACAAAAAAGCAATTCTTTTCCTTACTAACAGTTGGCACAACGATGAGTATGACCGGTATCTTCTACGCTATTTCTGTAGAAGAACTACCAGCATCTATCGCTGTCGTCCTACTTTTCCAGTTCACATGGATTGGTGTCGTTATTGAAGCAATTGCAAACCGAACATTTCCAAGCCGTGAGAAAGTTATATCTATCATTATTTTATTTGCTGGAACATTGTTTGCAGGCGGTGTCTTTGAAGGTCTCGGACAAAACTTTTCCACGAAAGGTATGATCTTTGGTCTATTAGCCGCTGTCTCTTTTTCATTCTATGTTTTCGCCAGTGGGCGTGTTGCTACAGAAGTTCCGCCTTATACGAAAAGCTTTCTTATGACAACAAGCGCTACGCTTATCGTATGCCTATTCTTCCCGCCAACCTTTTTAACAGATGGTGCCCTGCAAGCTGGCCTATGGAAATATGCTTTCTTCCTCGGATTATTCGGCGTTGTCGTACCTGTCATTTGTTTTTCGATTGGCGTACCGAAAGTAGGAACAGGACTTGGTACAATACTAGGTGCAGCTGAATTACCAACAGCCATTATTGCTTCTATTACACTTGTACATGAAGTCGTAACGTTCATGCAGTGGATTGGGATTATCGTTATATTACTTGGGATTTTCACTCCTCAACTTCTTACAGCTAGGAAAGAAAAAAAACGTAATCGCGTGTATAGTGCTTAAAAATATTAACTTGCTTATAAATGGAAATAAAGTTACAATGTGGTATAATTTCAAATCTATTTGGAGGTATAAATGACTATTTTAAGCGTAGCCTTTTTTGCCATTATGTGTATCTTCTTCCTAATAAGATATATGAAAGAAAAGAAATTTTACGATGTGCTCGTCATTCCTATTTGCATATATTCTGGAGCAGTCAAAACCCCTTTGGTGGAGTACTTAAACTTTAATACCACATTCAAAATAACATATGATATTGCAGCTATTATTCTCGTAATCCTTGCTGTGCTGTTCTTCTTAAAGGATAAGAAGGAGAATCCTACTGCATAACAAAAGACCTTTCATTTACTTGAAAGGTCTTTTTCTCTATCTCACTTTACCGCTCCATATAATTTCTCTACCTCATGCTCAATTTGTTTCACATCAATCCGTTCAAATAGTGGCTGCACGCTATCAATTCTACTTGGCAACGTATGTTGAGGCTCCCAATTCCGGTTCACAATCGATAATGTGTTTCTAACTCTTTCACTTGAAAATGGTAAAAATGGTTCAAGAAGATTTACAAAATTAGCGATGAGATACACACAATTATAAATCGTTTCTTCGCATGAAACTGGATCATCCTCCCTTTGTTTCCAAGGCTGCCTCTCATCAAAGTATTTATTTGCAAAACGTACTGCATCAAATATTGATTCTAGCGCCACCTTGAATTTAGTTTGCTCAATCCCCTCTCCTACATGTTTATATAATCCTTCTACTTTATCTTTCAGCTCTACATCAATACTTCCTTTCGGCACGATACCACCATAATATTTTTCAATAAACTTTAATGTCCGGTTCACAAAGTTCCCGTATGCACCTAATAATTCACTATTATGACTGTAAATAAATTCACGCCATGAAAAATCAGTATCGCGATTTTCTGGTGCGTTGACGGTTAAAAAGTAACGAATAGAATCTGGATCATAGCGTTCTAATATGTCAGGCACCCATACCGCCCAGTTTTTACTTGTAGATAATTTTCTTTTTTCCACTGTTAAATATTCATTCGAAACGATATGACGCGGGATTGCTCCTTCCCCTATTCCAAGTAATACCGCTGGCCAAATGACGGAATGAAACGGAATATTATCCTTTCCGTGCACATAATATGTTTTCGCTTCGCTATCCCAAAACTCTTGATCATCTTCCCCTGTTTTTTCAGCCCAATGTTTACTCGCTGAATAATAGCCTGTCACTGCTTCAATCCATACGTAAATTTTCTTATCTTCATACCCTTCTACTGGAATTGGTACCCCAATTGGTAAATCACGTGATACAGCCCTATCTAGTAATCCTTCCTTTACATATCTCTCTGTTAGTTGAATCGCATTGTCGCGCCATCTTTCTGTTTGTTTGGCGTTTTCTACAGCCGTTTTGATTTGCTCCTGAAATGTATGCAATGCAAAATAGAAATGCTCTGTTTCCTGTACGGATGGTGTACTACCACATAACTTACATTTCTTTTCTAACAAATCGAGTGGATCTAAAATAGCTGAACACGCATCGCATTGATCTCCTCTTGCTGCTTCATGGCAATGCGGACATATCCCTTCCACATAACGATCAGGTAAAAATTGTGTACACGTTTCGCAATATGCTTGTTCCACTGTTTTTTTATAAATATGTCCCTCTTCTAATAAACGTAAAAAAACATTTTGAACCGTTTCATGATGGTGCTCACTATCTGTACGTGTATAGCAATCATACGTAAAACCAAGGCTACGGAAACATCGCTGAAACTCTTCATGATACTGATCAGCAATTTCCTTCGCCGTCACACCTTCTTGTTTTGCCCGAATTGCAATTGGTGTTCCATTACAATCACTTCCCGAAACATACAACACATTCTCACCTTTTGCCCGATAATAACGTGCTAAAATATCTCCAGGTAACAAACTCGCAATATGTCCAAGATGTAACGAACCATTTGCATACGGCCAAGCGCCTCCAATAAAAATACTCATCTTACATTCCTCCTTTAAAATATAAAAAGCCCCGCCCTTATCTAAAAAAAGATAAGGGCGGGGCTGTATAAACAGTCGCGGTACCACCTTATTTCGCCAATTACTCACATAATTAGCCTTAACAAGTACGGAGCTATATGCTCTTATACTGTGGTTTTGATAACGAGTACCAACTCTCGTCGCCGCCTACTATTATCATTTGATAAGTTCAGGACGAAGCTCAAAGGCCATTGTTCAAATGAATATTCTTGCTTCTTCTCAGCTACCGAAGCTCTCTGGAAAGAATGTGTTCATCCTACTTTTCCTTTTCAACGCTTTTACGTATAACAAGTATTGTACGACTTAATTACAGAAAAATCAAACTTTTATCTAGAAAGAAAAGGAAATTCCATCCCCCTGCCGAATACCTATACGTTCACAAAAGGAGTGATATAATTGAATCAAAAACAACTAAGCACACGTAATGAAAAAAGCTGGAATGCAGCTGCTTATGAAGCTTGGACGAATCGTCACGGGGCACCAGCTGATTATGCGAAAAAAATCATAGAAGACCCTATGCGTGAGGTAGATCACTATTTACCTTACATACAATCTCCGAAAGGAAAACGTATTATTAATTTACTCGGGTCAAAAGGAAATAAAGCTGTTGCTCTCGCTCTTTTAGGAGCTGACGTAACAGTTGTTGATATTTCAGCAAGTAATGCAAAATATGCAAATGAACTTGCGGACGCAGCCGGTGTCTCTATCGAATATGTCGTTTCTGATGTATTACATGTGCAGCTCTCCGAATCATTTGATATCGTATTGCTGGAACTCGGTGTACTCCATTATTTTTTAGATTTAAAACCGCTCTTTCAAAAAATTGCTACTTTACTTAAAGAAGATGGAATGCTGATCCTTCGTGACTATCACCCTGTTTATACTAAATTATTAGGAGTCGACCACCCATCATTTCAGGCCAATGGAAATTATTTTGATAAAGAATTAATTGAAGAGGATGTTGCTTATAGCATCCTTCTTACAGAAGCGCAGAAAGAATCGTTACCTAAAACAACCATCCGCCGCTGGACGCTAGGAGAAATTGTTACAACACTTGCAGAAGAACATTTTAAAATTGAAAAACTAGTTGAAGAACACGGGCCTCATCAAAGATGGGTCTTCCCTTCTACTGCACCGGAAGGAATGGAAGAGCGTGTACCGGGTCTCTATACATTAATTGCGACATCATGCAAAAAAGGATCCCTTCACGGATAGGATCCTTTTTGCATGCTCACGCATATAAGTTGAGGTTGGAGATTACCATAATTCTGTAGAATAGGACACAAGATATTTCAACATTTCGTCTCTGACTTACGTCGTCAAAAAGGGGTATGACCAACATAACGAAGAGTAATGTCTTTAGTTGATACTGATAATCGTTATCAACTAATTAGAAGTATACATGATGTTATTTCAAATTACAATAGCATTTCTTATTTTTATTTATGAATTTTTTGATATGCAAATGTATACATTTTAAGAACATTTACTTATATGAATCTGCCATATTCCATTATCTGCTATAATTTTTATTGAACAGATTAATAACTTCATAATGATGTTTTTATTAATTCTGCTCTAAATATTTATAAATTATAATAAACAGTTTTTAAAAGGCAGGGGTAACGATGAAATATGTTAGTATTCGAAAAAAACTACTGTTCACACTCTTAAGCATTTCTTCTTTATTTAGCATTGCTCTTATTGTTATTCTTTCATTCGCTATGAGCCAAGCGAGCGAAATTGAAACGTTAAAAAATGATGTTTCCAAAAGAGCAACCATTTTAAAAGAACGTGGCGATTGGTTCCAAGCACAAGTTGCTGGTTTACAAGAATATTTACTATCACATGATCAAAAAGGATTGGATAAATTCAACCGAGAAGGAAAAAAACTAGCTGATACGAGAGAAAAAGTAACCAGTGATAAAAAACTTTCGGAAGGAATGAAAGAAGCCATTTTAATGGGCGGAAAATGGCGAAGCGTCATAGATAATGAAGTCCTCCCTCTCGCTCGCGAAGGAAAATGGGACGAAGCATCTAAAATCGCTTTAGCTCAAACTGATTACGTAAACGACCTTTTAAGTCGTTTTACGAAATATGCAAATGAAGAAAATGATAAACGTGACGCATTAATTGCCGACGTGGAGTCTTCTTCATCGCTTATTCAATATATTATTTTCTTCTCACTTATTACATGTACAGTAACGTCTATTTTATTAGCATGGTGGTTCTCTGGTAAGCTCGTTAAACCGATACGACAAATTGATGAGAAATTAAAAGAATTAGCTTCGCAAGATGGTGATTTAACTGCTAGATTGCATGTAACGAGTAAAGATGAAATTGGTGATATCGCCAATTCCTTTAATCAAATGCTCGCTAATTTACAACGTATAATAAAACAAGTGCAACAAACATCAACAAGTGTAAAAGAAGCATCTGAAAATGTGTTTATCGAAACAACTGCTTCTATGGAAAATACCGCCAAAACTGAAGAGACTATGAATGCTCTTGAGCATAATATTCGTTCACAAGTTTCCAGCATCGAAGAAAGTTCAACTGCAATGGACGATATGGCAACAAGTGTTCAGCGTATTGCAGAATCCGCCTCTTCTGTTGCTAGCCTAGCTGTTACTACTTCAGAAAAAGCTGATAGTGGGAATAAAGTCATTGAGAAATCTATTACACAAATGCATACCATTAATGAAGCTGTGAACGCTACATCACAAGTAGTAGAACGACTTATTACACATACAAATCATATTGATACTGCACTTCAATCTATTTCTAATATCGCGGAACAAACGAATTTACTCGCTTTAAATGCTTCCATTGAAGCGGCTCGTGCTGGTGAACATGGAAAAGGCTTCGCTGTTGTTGCCGATGAAGTACGAAAGCTTGCTGAACAATCTCAGCTAGCAGCAACTGATATTAACCATTTACTTCATCAAATTCAAGCAGATACAAAAATAGCAAATGAAATGATGACGCAAGGTCAATCAGAGGCTTCTGAAGGCATTACAGTCATTCGTACTGCTGGATCTTCATTCTCAGAAATTGTTAACCACATTAACAAAGTTTCTACACAAATGCAGGAGGTGTCTGCAACTGCTGAAGAAATGGCCGCAAGTTCTGAAGAAATGAACGCAGCTTTAAATAACATCGCTTCTATTTCAAATGAGGTTGCCGCCGAAACATCACAAACAGCAACTTCAGCTGGTGACCAAGTAAACAAAATGAGTGTCGTTGCTAAAAAAGCATCTGAAATGAAAACGACTGTGCAAGAACTTGAAGTTCTCGTTTCTCATTTCAAGACAAACGTTTAAAGCAAAATTTTCATTTATACTTCTATGAGCTCCAAGGTTTTAAAAAGAGAGATTTACAGTCTCTCTTTTTCACTTTAAAACATTTCTTTCTATCTCCCATTCCGTCTGCTATAATTCCTAAAGGAAAGAAGAAAGCTTTGTTCCATCTGGAGTAAAGCTTTCTTTCAATTTTTTAAATTTATTAATTCTAATACTAAGATTTCACAAAGGAGGCTTTTTATCATATGAATTTTATTAGCATTCGAAAAAAACTAATGTTTATGATGGGAACGATTTGCGCTTTATTTGGCATCGCCTTAGCTTTTATTTTATTTTTTACCATGGATCAATCTCGTCAAACTGAAGCATTACAAAAAGAAATCTCTCCTCTTGCAACACAATTAAAAGAGCGCGGAGATGCTTATCAAGTACAGCTCTCTGCTTTAAGAGGTTATTTATTACAACATGATCAGGTCGAATTAGACAAATTTAACTCGATGAGTAAACTTCTTGAAGATAAGAAAGAGCAACTTCTTTCAAATCCTAACCTTTCTGAATCTGTAAAAAATACAATGGAATCAGGATCCACTTGGAGAAAATTCATTGAAGAGAAAGTTTTCCCTCTTGCAAAAGAACAAAAGTGGGAAGAGGCACTACAAGTAGCTTATGCAGAAAATAATACTGTATATAAAGTAATTGGTGACTTCACAAATTACAGTAATGAACAGGCTAAATTACGTGATCAATCTATTAAAAAAATTGATCAATCTTCACTACAAATTGAATATGTTGTCTTCTTATCACTTATTATTTGCATTATCGTAGCTATCACTCTTGCATGGTGGTTCTCTGGTAAACTTGTAAAACCAATTCAACAAATTGATAGTAAACTAAAAGAATTATCATCTCAAGAAGGTGACTTAACAGCCCGCCTACAAGTAAACAGTAATGATGAAATTGGTACGATCGCAACATCATTTAATAAAATGTTAGAAAACCTACAACATATCATTAATCGTGTTCAAAAAACATCTGTAGAAGTACAAAACGCTTCTGAAAACATGCTAGAAAAGACGAATATATCACGCGAGGCAACGATAAAAGTTCAAAGCACAATGTCCAACTTAAATGAGAGTATTCAATCACAAGCCGCTAGCATGGAAGAAAGCTCAACTGCAATGGACGATATGGCAGTAAGTGTTCAGCGCATTGCTGAATCTGCCACATCTGTAACTGAACTTGCTGTAGCTACATCTGAACAAGCTAACGATGGAAATACTGTTATTCAAAAATCTGTTTCACAAATGACAACGATACACGACGCTGTAAATGCTACGTCAGAAGTGGTCGAACGTCTAATCACCCACACGAAGTATATTGATACAGCTGTACAATCTATTTCTAATATCGCGGAACAAACAAACTTACTTGCTTTAAATGCATCTATCGAAGCAGCTCGTGCTGGCGAACAAGGAAAAGGCTTCGCTGTCGTAGCTGACGAAGTTAGAAAACTTGCTGAACAATCTAAAACTGCTGCAACAGATATTAACCAATTACTACATCAAATTCAACAAGACACTGAAACTGCGAGCTCTATGATGTCACAAGGCCGTTCGGAAGCATCTGAAGGCATTCATGTCATTCGTGAAGCTGGAAATTCCTTCACAACAATTGTAGAACAAGTAAACAAAGTATCTACTCAAATGCAAGACATCTCAGCAACTGCTGAAGAAATGGCTGCAAGTGCTGAAGAAATGAACGCTTCACTGAATAACATCGCTTCTATTTCGACTGAAGTATCTAGTGAAACAGCGGCAACAGCACAATCTGCTGAGAAAAAAGTCGTTACGATGAATGAGATGACACAAACAGCTAAACAAATGAAACAAACAGTTGAAGAATTAGATCAACTCGTATCACATTTTAAAACTGAATAGCCATTCCAAAAATATTCCTCTTCCAAGAGGAATATTTTTTTGAGCTCATTTCCTGCACTTTATACATATATCCGTTATAATGAGAATCGATATCATTAATATGTAGGGGGTGCTACACATGTCACAACAAGCATTTGAAGAAAAGTTATATGCAAACTTAGAAGCTGTTATTGACCCTGAACTCGGTGTTGATATTATTAATCTTGGATTAGTTTATGACGTTACAGCAGATGAAAATAATAATGCTGTCATTACGATGACTATGACTTCTATCGGTTGTCCAATGGCTGGGCAAATTGTATCAGACGTAAAAAAAGTATTATCAACGAACGTACCTGAAGTCAATGAAATAGAAGTAAATGTCGTATGGAATCCGCCCTGGTCTAAAGAACGCATGTCACGTATGGCGAAAATCGCATTAGGTATTCGCGACTAAATACAGAAAGACCTGACATCCTAGTCAGGTCTTTTCTCTTATTATTTTACGCCTACTGCATCATAAGCTTTCGTTACAGCTTGTACAGCTTTAGAGTTTTTACCATATAAATCTTCAGCTGACTGAAGTGCTGCTTGGCGCATCATCTTAAAGTCAGAGTTTGCAGTTAAATATTTCGTAAGAGCACGGTAATAAATTTTTTCTGTCGCTTCACGGCCTACTCCTGTTACTTTCACGCCGTAATGCTCCCCGCCTTCAGATACTAAGTATGCAGCTTTATTGTTAATACTACTGTTAATATGAACGCCGCCGTTATCAGCTGTTCCAGTGTAGCGTTTATTATAATGATCTGGGTAACCTTCACCTGGTTTTAATGGATTTGGAATAGACGCTGGATCTTTCAGAGAACGAAGTGCATCACCAGGTTTTCCAGGTGTATAAATGTCAGCACCTAAATCCCAGCTCTTCTTCTCAACCATGACACCCATAATATCAGATAACGATTCATTTAACGCACCTGACTCATTTTTATAAACAAGATTTGCTGTATGTTCCGTTACAGCATGCGTTAATTCGTGACCGATAACATCTAGTCCAGCAGATAATGGAATGAATGTTTTTCCATCGCCATCACCATACATCATTTGTACACCATTCCAAGCTGCGTTATTCCAGCTTTCTCCAACGTGAACAGTCGAAATAAGCTTCGCGCCTTTATCATCGAAAGAGTTACGATTAAATGTCTTTTTGTAGTAATCATATACTTTTCCTGCGTTTACATGCGCATCAACTGCAGCTTTATCTTCGAAGAACTTAGATTTACTTTCAACTTCTTCTCCTGTATATCCAAGCCATTGTGAGAATAAATTAAACAAGTTTTCATCCATATTTTCTGCATCAAACGTATGGATACCTTGTCCTCGTTTACCATCAAACAAGTTGAATTGTCCTGTTTTCTCATCTTGAGCAATTTCAAATGATTGTCTAGCTCCTAGTACTCCGTAACCAAATCCTGTAATGTGATCTACAGCGTTATATTTCTCAATCACATTTCCATTCGTTGCATCAACAAAGTAATGCCAATACCCTGGAGCTGGCTTTGAAATCGACGCTTTCACTAAGTATGCAAGATAGTAATTCCCATCTTTTTCATACACATATAAATCTTTTTTCACACCGTCATAATTCTTTACTTTACCAACTTCTTTTTCAATATCTGCCTTTGCAATTGTTTCTGCTTGCTCTGCACTAATCTTTGCAAACTCAGGAATATTTTTATCCTCTAAATTCGGAATAACTTGTCCGAAGAATGCTTTTACATTATTTTCTTTATCTAGTGTAACTGTTTGATCTGAACCGTACACAGGAATGTTATTATGTTTCTCAACTAGCTTCACGTGTGTTGTACCGGATTCAGCATCTTTTTCTTCCCCAACGACATTAAAGTGCTTATCAATATTTCCTGCTAATTTGAACATATCTTTCTTACTCTCTAAATATTGAAAGACCGTTTCTTTTTTATCTAGTCCTTCCGGTGCTTTCCATTCTTCACCTATGTATGCAGGCGTTTTAAATTCTTGATGGTATTGAATTTTTTGTTCTTCCGCTTTCGTTGTCGTTGCTCCAAATGTTCCAAATCCCCCGGCGATAACAGTTAACGCTAATGCTGATGAAATGACTTGCTTTTTCACTATAACATTCCCCATTCCCTAAAGATTTTTGACACTTTTATACAGTTCTTGGTTTTCAAGTGGATACCTTTACCTAAAATTTGAGAAAGTTTTTTCTGACAATTCTACTCAAAAAAAGAGGACACCCTATCGGACGTCCTCTTTTTTATAAACATTTTATTGCTTTTTCAATTCAATTGCTAAATAGTGTGATTGCTCTTTCGCTTCAATATGAATATCTTCTTCAATCGCTTCTGCTGCATCACGCATAACAAGTGTCTCACCATTGATTACACTACTACCTTCAATTTGTACAACATACAATTGACGGCCTTCTTTCACTGGAAAATGAATTTCTTTTCCTGCTTCTAACGATAAAGAATATAAATTCGCATCTTGATGAATTTGAATTGGTGCCCCGCCTTCTACTTGAGATACCATATGAAACCATTCATTTTCACGCTTGCTCCAATCAAATGTAAACTCACCATAGTTTGGCTTATGATCCTCACGGTCTGGTAAAATCCAAATTTGTAATAAACGTAATGTTTCATTTCCTAAATTATGCTCACTATGAAATACACCTGTGCCAGCACTCATATATTGAACATGTCCACGCTCAATTGTTCCGCGGTTCCCCATGCTATCTTCATGTGTTAAAGCACCGTCTACAACGTACGAAATGATTTCCATATCGCGGTGTGGATGCATATCAAAACCAGTTTGCGGTGCTACTAAGTCATCATTAATTACACGTAATGCACCAAAGTTCATGTTATTAGGATTATAATAATTGGCAAAGGAAAAATGAAAATGTGTATTTAACCAACCGTGATTTGCTCTTCCCATATTTTTATGATCAACTTTTCTAAACATACCGTTCACCTCATATTATCTCGAATTCAAGATTTATTTTAAAATTTTTCTCACTGTAACTTTTTTAGTAATTGTAATAATTGATGTTGTTCTTCTACATTTAAATTTTGAAACTGCTCCGCTTGGAATGTTTCTTGAGGCGGGACGATTTCTTCATATAAAGCTCTTCCCTTTTCTGTTAATGAAATATATTTTGTAGTACCTTCTTGTTCACGACGAATCCACTCAAGCTGCTCCATTTTATTTAAAAGCTGCGTAATATTTCCTTTCGTAACAAATAGCTTATTTCCAAGCTCTTGCTGCGTTAAACGATCATGCCCTCCAACTTGAGCTAGTACGTCAAACTGAGCGGCAGATACATTCCATTCTTTCAAATGCTGATTCGTCTCACGAATACTTTTGTTATAAAAACGTGATAAACGAAACCATAGGAGTAAACCTAGTCTATCTTCTGTTTTCATTTCATCACCTCGCTCGTTTCATACCATTAGTTTAGAACTAAACTTCATAAAAGTCAATTACTTATTTTTAGTAAGAAACAAAGAAAGCACAGCGTCATTTCTCCACTATGCTTTACATTAGCTTTCTATTTTTATATTCATCTAACTTCCTCTCCGCGAACTTTCTCGCATCTTTCTCAATCCATCTATCTTCGTACAATTCACTTCCCACATATAATACTTCACTCTTATGCTGCATTGCATGACGAAATTCATGCAGTAGTGTTTTAAGGACTTGCTCATACTCTTCCCACATACAAACAAAAATTAATTGTTTTTCTTTATGATAAAAACCACCTACCGGGAATAAAAATTCCTCTTCTTCTTCTCCTAATGATAAAAGGACATGATTCGCATCACACGTATCACAAAAAATAACCGGTGTTTTACATACTTCAATCAGTGAAAATAAATCGTCTCTAAGCCTTTTGACATCCCAAGGAAGCTCCGAATCCAACACATACCAATTCTCCACCTGTTGATATACATTTTGAAACTGGAGTTCCATTTCTCTTTATTCCCCTTTCCAAGCATCCTTTTTCTATATGTATGCCACAATATGGTAAATATTAAACGTATTCTTTCATCCTTGAAAAAATGCCAATTAAAAAGGAATCTATATCGACATAGATTCCTTTTCCGCAATCAATTTTTCATACATATCTTTTACTTTTATTTTTTTAATTTAGTTAGTCTTCGTATCCCACTTAAAGACTTTATTTAAAAATTTATATACATTCTTTGACTCTTTCGTCAGAAGTGGACCTAAGATAGATAGTATAAGCACGTATAGTGCTGAAAATGGCTTCAAGACTGACATTAAACCACCGGCGATACCGATATTGGCCATAATGATGGAGAATTCTCCTCTTGAAACAATTGTTAATCCAATATTTGTTGACGCTTTATGAGATAATCCAGCTTGTCGTCCTGCAATCATCCCTGCTATAAAGTTTCCTATGATTGTAAGAAGGACAGCACCTAACGTTAACCATATCGCTCCGCCCAGTGAGAACGGATCAATGCTTAATCCGAAACTGAAGAAGAAAATAGCTCCGAAAAAGTCTCTAAATGGAACAACGAGATGTTCAATTCTGTCACTATGCTCTGTCTCAGAGAAAACTAATCCTAAAAGAAGTGCTCCAATTGCTTCAGCAACGTGAATTGTTTCCGAGAATCCTGCAATAAAGAATAATGAAGCAAATACTACAATAATGAAAATTTCATCTGAACTAATATTGAGCAATTTATTTAATAACGGCGTCGCCTTTCTAGCTACAATAAAGAATAGAAGCATATATCCTAAAGCAATTCCAATTGAAGTAAGGGCACCTAAGAATGAAGCGTGATCCCCTAGAACTAATCCAGAAACGACTGATAAATATACAGCCAGGAATATATCTTCGAACATGATAATTCCTAAAATTAATTCGGTCTCATTATTACCAGTTCTTCTTAAATCCACTAACACCTTTGCAACGATAGCGCTAGAAGAAATCGTAATAATCCCCGCAATAATTAAGATTTCTAGTAAAGGGAATCCCATTATAAATCCGTATAATAACCCAAGTGAAAAGTTAATTAAAATATAGATCGTTCCACCAATCGCAATAGAACGTCCAGATTTAATTAGTTTTTTCATTGAAAACTCTAGTCCTAGATAGAACAGAAGAAACAGAACGCCAATCCGTCCAAGGAAGGAAATGACATTTGCACTTTCAATAAATTTGAAATCGATCACACCTATTGTCGGCGCATGTGGTCCCACTAGCATCCCAAGAACAATTAGAAACGGAATGACTGAGAATTTAAACTTTCCAGCAATTACTGCCGCAATTGCAACTAATACTAACGCTGTACCAACTTCAAAAATTAACGTATCCATCTAGTCAGTCCCCCTATTCGAAAGTAACTCATTAATAATTTTTTTAATTTCTTCTCTCTCGCCTGAAACTACAAGCATATCGCCTTCTTCAATTACCGTGTCTGGTCCTGGATTAAATAGCTTTTTCATATTCTTTTTCATAACTGCAATAATCGTTACGCTATATGTTTTTCTTATTTCCAGATCGCCGATTGTTTTTCCGATTGCTGGCGCAGCATTCTCTACTTTAAACCACTCAATCGCTAAACCTTCAAAGACCATTTCAACATTTTCTAATGCTCTAGGTTTATACACCATTCCACCTAATATTGCTGCAATTTGTCTTGCCTCTGAGTCGCGTAATGAAATACTTGAGATACTTTCTTCATGGTCTGAATCAAAATGATACATTTCTCTACGTCCGTCATCATGAATAACAATTACCATCTTTTCATTACCTTTCGTAACGATTTGAAATTTATAGCCAATACCCGGAAGTTCACTTTCTCTAATATTCATCTTTAGCTCCTCCTCGAATTTTATTTAAATTTTCTGTTTTTCTATCTTTTGTTCATCCAATCCATTTTAGAAATTCTAACCATTCAGGATACCTGTGATTTGGAAATCTTTTATTGTAATAATAAGTGGCTCCTAAAAAGATACTAAAAGATGTAATGATAAAACATATATTACTTCTCATTTTCAAACTCTCAAGGCTTACTTTCCATAAAGATTCTTCTTTCAAATCATCCCCTCTTTCTCGCTTTACATTTAGTTTTTTAAAATGTAAATAATTCTAAAAATATTATCATGTAACATAATCATAACACAAAATATATTTAAGTAACATGATTTTTTAGAAAAATTGATTCTCGTATATTTTTTGCATATAATTTTCTTATTACGGAAAAAAGGAAGTGTATTATATGGTTGATATCTTTAGCAGATTCCTTGAGGTAACGAATAATATTTTATGGTCATATATTCTTATTGCAATGCTAATCGGCTTCGGTCTTTATTTCTCTTTTAAATTAAAATTTGTCCAAATTACTCATTTCGGTGAGATGGTCGGTTTAATTAGTAAAGGATTTAATCGAAAAGAAAAAAAGAAAGATAGCATCTCCCCGTTCCAAGCATTTTGCTTAAGTGCAGCTGCACGTATCGGTATCGGAAACTTAGCTGGTGTAGCATTAGCTATCTCAATGGGCGGACCTGGCGCAGTATTTTGGATGTGGTTTATCGCTATCCTTGGAGCAGCTACTAGTTTCGTAGAATGTACGCTCGCGCAAATTTATAAAGTAAAAGATGGAAGCAGATTCCGTGGTGGCCCAGCATATTATATGGAAAAAGGATTAAACAAACGCTGGATGGGTGTTTGGTTCTCACTTCTTATTACAGTTGCGTACGGATTAATTTTCAACTCTGTACAAGCAAACACAGTAACAATAGCATTTGAAAATGCTTTTGGACTAGAGCGAACGATCGTAGGAGCTCTATTAGCTTTATTAGTTGCAGTTATTATTTTCGGTGGTATTAAGAGCATTTCACGTATTACGGAAATGATTGTTCCGCCAATGGCAATCATTTATATTGGTGTGGCTATTTTTGTTGTTATTAACAACTTTACTATGTTACCAAGCATTTTTATGGAAATATTTAATGGCGCATTCGGTTTAGACCAAGCCATCGCTGGTGGTATTGGAGCAGCAATTAAGTTCGGAATTCAGCGCGGTCTATTCGCAACAGAAGCAGGTATGGGTAGCTCCCCTAACGCAGCCGCAACATCAGATGTATCTCACCCTGTCAAACAAGGACTTGTTCAAGCGTTAGGTGTTTTCGTAGACACATTCTTAGTATGTACATCAACAGCATTTATCGTATTATGCTCTGGACTTTACAAAGGAACAAATTTACAGGGTATTGAATTAACACAAAATGCATTAAGTTCACAAATCGGACCATGGGCAAGCACTTTCTTAGCAATTATTATTTTCCTATTCGCGTTCAGTTCTTTACTAGGAAACTACTATTATGGTGAAACAAACATCGCATTTATTAAAGAAAGCAAAACTTGGTTAATGATTTATCGCGTTGCAGTTGTCGGAATGGTATTCTTCGGATCAATCGCTGCCCTTCAAACAGTTTGGAGCTTAGCTGATTTATTCATGGGACTAATGGTATTGACAAACTTAATTGCCATCTCATTCCTAAGCAAATTCGCCTACGCAGCATTAGTAGACTATATGAAGCAAAAGAAACAAGGAAAAGATCCTGTTTTCGTTGCAAGCTCTATCCCTGGCTTACAAAATACAGAGTGCTGGGATGGACAGGATGTAGAAGAGAATAAAAAAGCTGTATAACAACTAAACGGTGAAGCGGCTCGTTCAGAACAAGAGCTATATATCAAACAAAATCCCTATTACTCTACAGTAATAGGGATTTTTATTTACACAGTTCATAATTTGTTCAAATTAATTCCAGCAAAAGGGTTGATTTATATGAATTCCTAGATTATAATAATTATAAATTAGTAATTGATATCACATAACAACTCAAAAGGAGATTGATCATAATGAACAAACAAGTAATCGAAGTATTAAACAAACAAGTAGCAGACTGGAGTGTTTTATTCACAAAACTACACAACTTCCATTGGTACGTAAAAGGACCTCAATTCTTCACATTACATGAGAAATTCGAAGAACTTTACACAGAATCAGCTACTCACATCGATGAAATTGCAGAACGTATTTTAGCAATTGGCGGCAAACCAGTAGCAACAATGAAAGAGTACCTAGAAATATCTTCTATTCAAGAAGCAGCATACGGAGAAACTGCAGAAGGGATGGTCGAAGCAATCATGAAAGACTACGAAATGATGCTAGTCGAACTGAAAAAAGGCATGGAAATCGCTCAAAACTCTGACGACGAAATGACATCTGACCTACTACTAGGCATCTACACAGAACTAGAAAAACACGCTTGGATGCTACGTGCATTCTTGAATCAATAATAGACTTTAAAGCGGAGGTGACTTGCTCAGAACAGGAGGGCATTGGAGCTCCTGACGAAGAGGCGTTTTTTGCCTCACAGGAAGGCGCGAAATGACCGACTGTTCTAGTCACCGGAGCTGGATATCATTAAAAGCGGAAGCGGCTCGTTCAGAACAGGAAGGTGTTGGAACTCCTGATTACGAGGCGCTTTTTGCCTCGAATGAAGGCGTGAAACAACCGACTGTTCTAGCCGCTGGAGCTGGATATCACCTAAAAGCGGAAGCGGCTCGTTCAGAACAGGAGGGTGTTGGAACTCCTGATTACGAGGCGCTTTTTGCCTCGAATGAAGGCGTGAAACAACCGACTGTTCTAGCCGCTGGAGCTGGATATCACCTAAAAGCGGAAGCGGCTCGTTCAGAGTCGCTTTTTTCTATGGAATGGTCGCTTTTGTTGGTACATGAAATTTATATCAACGATTTTCTAATTATATCGGCGATTCCATTCAATATATCAGCGATTTTCCAATTATATCGGCGATTCCATCCAATATATCAGCGATTTTCTCAATATATCGACTTACCGACAAATCACGACAATATCAGCGCTCCTCTCCCCTACTTTCATCAATATATTACAATCTCTTTTATGTTAAGATATAGGAAACACCCTTTAGTAAACTAGATCCAAAAAAGCTTTTCCATATTCATCATTTACTACTTAAATGGCGGGAGTGGTTCAGTTGAAAGACTACTTAATTAGAGCATTTTTTGCATTAATAACAGTTGGGATTGTCTTACTTATAGCTAATATTTTCAACATACGTATCGAGGTGAAAGACTACGCTTTCCTCGTTGTAGTAGCAATTGGTGGCGGCTGGGGTGGCTGGTACTTGTATAAAAAACAAAGTAATCAAAATGATAAAGGCATTCCAAAGTAATACGGAATGCCTCCTTTTTATTTCCGCCTATAATAAATAATGAAATTCAAACCGCTAATACAAACTATCCCAATAAACATATCAAACGAAACCGAATCTCCACCTAAATTATACTCATCAACAATAAACCCAGACATAAACAACGCGATCGCGGAAACACCGATACATAGTATCGAAATAAACCAAAGCGAAAACTCATTAATCAGCTCTTTCTTCTGTATTGAAACAATTAGCATAACAAGAATAGATGCTGCTAAAATACTTTTAAAAACAGGACGTAAATACACAAACTCCTCCATCTATTTCTCCTTTTCCCAAAACATTATACCTCAAAATTAACATATTTAACCAAATTAAAAACACATGTCTTTTGAAGATAAAATGACATGTGTTTCCAAAAATCTCTATACAATTGTATTATAATAGTTGCTTCCACTTCGTTCCTAAAACAGGACGCTCGTAATTCTGTATTTCATGAATTAATTTATCGGCTGTCTCAGCTGAAACGATTAACTCTTTATTTGATGGATTCATGAATCCTTCTTCTGCTGCACGTTCAACCATTTGCAGAATTGGTCCATAAAAATCTTTTATGTTCAATAAACCAACTGGCTTATTATGTATACCAATTTGTGACCAACATACTGCTTCAAATAGCTCTTCAAACGTTCCATATCCGCCTGGTAGTGCAATAAAAGCATCCGCAAGCTCTGCCATTTTCGCTTTACGTTCATGCATCGTTTCTACTTCAATTAATTCTGTTAACCCTGTATGAACGATCTCTCCTCGGAATAGACCGCGCGGCATAACACCTGTTACACGACCACCTAAGCGAAGAACTTCGTTTGCTACTTCTCCCATTAATCCAACGCAAGAACCACCGTATACAAGCTCATAATCATTCTCAACAAACATTTTACCTAATTCAATTGCCTGCTCTTTGAACTCTGGTCTCTCCCCTAAATTGGAACCTGCAAACACACAAATCTTTCTCATCCTTACACCCCAAAACTATATATTGTTATGATACAATGAACATTGTACAACATATTGAGGGGATGAGAAAGAAATGGATATTGTCGCATTTGAAAGATGGGTTGAGGAATTTTACGAAAAACGAAGCTGGTCACAGTATAATGCCTTTATTCGGTTAAATTTCTTAACAGAGGAAGTTGGGGAAGTTTCACGCGTTGTTCGCGCAATCGAAATCGGTCGGGATCGTCCTGATGAAAACGTGAAAACAGAAGAAGAGCTAAAACAAGAACTAAAAGAAGAACTTGGTGATGTACTATCTAATCTTATTATTCTTTCGCAAAAATATGATTTGGACTTACAAGACATTATGGACGCACACGTCACAAAGCTTTCGAAAAGGTTCGAGACATCTAAATGAGAATATTATCAATTATGGTATAATATTCTTGTCACAATACTAAGGGGGATTTTATGTTATCAAAAAAATTGCACGACGCACTAAACGATCAAATGAACTTTGAATTTTACTCTGCCCACGCTTATATGGCAATGGCTGCTTACTGTACGGCGGAGAGCTATGATGGATTCGCTAACTTTTTCCTTGTACAAGCTGAAGAAGAACGTTTCCACGCAATGAAGCTTTACAACTACATTAATGACCGCGGTGAGCGCGCTATTATTACTGGATTTGATAATCCAAATAACGAATATGACTCTGTACTGAATGCTTTTGAAGTAGCACTTGAGCACGAGCGTGAAGTAACGAAACGTATTTACAACCTATCTGATATCGCCTGGGATGAGCGTGAACACGCAACAATTACATTCTTAAAATGGTTCGTCGATGAGCAAGTAGAAGAAGAAGCTTCATTCGATAGCATCATCCAAAAATTAAAACGTATTACAAGCGATTCAAACGCATTATTTATGCTAGATGCTGAATTAGAGAAACGTACATTTACGCCTCCAGCTGAGTAGTATTTCAATCACCTTAATGAATGGATTAAGGTGATTTTTTTATTTCTTCTCTAAGTTGAATAACCCTCGCCACATCCTTTTTATAGAGCCCAGAAACCTTTTCAACAAAGTCACTATGAGTAAAAGTTCCATCTCCTTCTTCTACTATGCTCAAATATCCATGTATCAATTTCAAAAACGCTCTAGCATCTTCTCCAGTTAAACGATTAATGTTATCTATAACCTCATCAAATTCCTTTAAACTATTCTGTTCTTTCACCCTAATTCCCCCTCTCCACACTATTTATCATACCAAAATAAAAAAGCCGTTCATCCCTCTAGGCGAGAGATAAACGACCTCTTTACTATTTATTAAAGCATAACCCCAACGATAACCGCTGATAATATACTTACTAACGTTGCACCGTATACAAGTTTTAATCCGAATGATGATACAACGTTTGCTTGTTTGCCATCGATACTCTTCGTTGCACCTGCGATAATTCCGATTGATGAGAAGTTCGCAAATGATACAAGGAAGATAGATAAAATACCTACTGTACGAGCTGATAAATCACCAGCTACTTTACCAAGGTCAAGCATTGCAACGAATTCGTTCGTTACTAATTTCGTTGCCATAATTTGTCCTGCTGTTAGCATCTCTGATGTTGGGATACCCATTACGAATGCTAATGGTGAGAAAATGTATCCTAAAATGCTTTGGAATGTGATTCCGAAAATTGAATCGAACACACCATTAATTGCTGTAATTAATGCTACGAAACCAATTAACATCGCCGCTACTGTTACAGCGATAGAGAAACCAAGCATAATATATTCGCCTAACATTTCAAAGAATGTTTGCTTTTTATCTTCTTGTAATTCTAAAATGTCGTCTTCTTCTTTCACGTCATATGGATTAATAATATGAACGATAATGAATCCACTAAATAAGTTTAATACAAGTGCCGTTACTACATATTTTGGATCAATCATTTTCATATAAGAACCGACAATTGACATCGATACTGTAGACATGGAAGATGCACAAAGTGTGTATAAACGATTTTTCGGTAATTTGCTTAATTGATCTTTTACTGTAATGAATACTTCCCCTTGACCAACAATCGCAGCTGCTACTGCATTATATGATTCTAGTTTTCCTAAACCGTTCACTTTACTTAATAGGAAACCGACTGCACGAATGATAATCGGTAAAATTTTAATATGTTGTAAGATCCCAATTAATACTGCTAAGAAAATGATTGGTAATAATACCGTTAAGAAGAATGGTGCTTGTCCATCATTTGCTAGACCACCAAATACGAAATTAACCCCTGCTTCCGCAAATTTTAAAATAGCGCCAAACCCATCTGCAATCCCTTTTACTAATACAAATCCGACTTTTGTATTCAGTAAGAAATATGCAAGTACCAATTGAATGACAAGCATAAGTGCAATTGGTTTATATTTAATTTTCTTACGATCTGAACTGATAAGGAAACCTAGTACAAATACTACAAGTAAACCGACTAGAAACATTACTATTTTCATATGTGAATCCTCCACTTCTCCCACGAGTTATTGGTCGTATAACGTATAACGAATGACGTCTGACCATTGATGTTAAAAAAATTTAAAACCCCTAAATACTATTCAACTGTTATCTAAAATCAGTAAGCGTTTACATAAATTGCAATTTATTAAAGGTAGCCTCTTCTCTCCTACCATACTTGAAAGTCTGAAATTGATACCACCTACAAATCAAATTGTAAGCGTTATCTAACTGAAAAGCAATATAAATTTAAAAAGATTTTTATATGTTAATATATTCCTAATTAATTGGTTTTTCTATGCAAATTTACCATAAAAAAATAGCCCTAGCTATGAGCTAGGACCATCTTTTTTATAACATAACACCAACGATAATCGCTGATAAAATACTTACTAATGTCGCACCGTACACAAGGCGTAGACCGAATGATGATACAACATTTGATTGATTTTCATCGATACCTTTCGTTGCACCTGCGATAATTCCGATTGATGAGAAGTTCGCAAATGATACAAGGAATACAGAAAGAATACCAACTGTACGAGCCGATAAATCACCAGCTACTTTTCCAAGATCAAGCATCGCAACAAATTCGTTTGATACTAATTTCGTTGCCATAATTTGTCCCGCTGTTACCATCTCTGCTTGCGGAATACCCATTACGAATGCTAATGGTGAGAAAATGTATCCTAAAATAGCTTGGAATGTAATACCGAACATAGAATCAAACAAGCTATTGATTGCTGTAATTAATGCTACGAAACCAAGTAACATCGCTGCTACCGTAATCGCGATTGTGAAACCAAGCATAATATATTCGCTTAGCATTTCAAAGAATGACTGTTTTTTCTTATTTTCTAATTTCAGTGTATCTTCTTCTTCTGTAATATCGTACGGGTTAATAATATGAATAATAATGAAACCACTAAATAAATTTAATACAAGTGCTGTTACTACATATTTTGGTTCGATCATTTTCATGTAAGAACCGACGATTGACATCGATACTGTCGACATAGAAGATGCACATAATGTATATAAACGGTGTTTTGGGATTTTACTTAATTGATCTTTTACTGTAATAAATACTTCCGCTTGCCCAACAATGGCAGCTGCTACTGCGTTATATGATTCTAATTTTCCTAGACCATTTACTTTACTTAACAACGTACCAATAGCACGAATAAATATCGGTAAAATTTTAAAGTGTTGCAGAATTCCAATTAAAACGGCAAAGAATACGATTGGTAATAACGCTGTTAAGAAGAATGAAACCTCTCCTTTATTAACAAGGCCACCAAATACGAAAACGATTCCAGCTTCTGCATATCCAAGAAGCGCGCCAAATCCATCTGAAATTCCTTTTACTAAAATATAACCAACTTGTGTATTTAATAAGAAATAAGATAATGCTAGCTGAATAATAAGCATAATTACGATTGGTTTATACTTAATCTTCTTTCGATCGGAGCTTATAAGAAAACCGAGTACAAATACAACGAGTAATCCTACAAGAAACATAACAAACTTCATTAATAAAATCCTCCATTTAACTCTTCATTAACGTTGAACGTCTGACCACTAAAACAAGAAATAATCCGAACTTTCCATTTCCCCTCCAAAATCTTCAATCAGATAGGAAAAATCATAAAACCTCTTGTTTCAAAGGCATTTTCCATTCTAACATAAATTACAACTCATATCCGCACTTTTCTTTAAAAAATTACATTTTATTATAAAACACTCATTAATGTTCGTCTTTTACTACCGACAAATATCTGGATAAAACAAAAAAATGAGCATCAAGTTTCACTTGATGCTCACCTCATTATACCGCTTTTTCTTTCTCTGCTACTTGCTCTTCCCAGCACTCTGTATTTTTCAGGCCTGGAATTGAATTCGCATAGAAGACTGGATCTTTTCCTTGTTTCTTTTGCTTTACGTAATCTGATAACGCTGCAAAAGCATACTTAGAAAGGAATACGATTGCAACTAAGTTAATAACAGCCATAATACCCATGAATAAATCTGCTAAATCCCAAACGATTTGAATTGTTGCGACAGACCCTAACATAACCATACCAAGTACAGCAATGCGGTAAGCTGTTAATAGCACTTTACTTCCATTTAAGAACTCAATATTTGTTTCACCATAGTAGTAGTTACCTACTAATGAACTAAATGCAAACAAGAAGATTGCAACTGCTACAAATATAGAAGCCCATGGACCGATATGTTGACTTAACGCTTGTTGCGTTAATTGAATACCATTTAAATCAGCTGCATTATGCACATCTGATAAAAGAATGATAAATGCTGTACAACTACAAATTAATAATGTATCTGTAAATACCCCTAAAGTTTGAATGAAACCTTGTTTAACTGGGTGCGTTACGTTTGCAGTCGCAGCCGCGTTCGGCGCACTACCCATACCAGCTTCATTTGAGAATAATCCACGTTTTACCCCTAATAAAATCGCAGCACCTAATCCCCCGCCTACTACTTCTTTAATTCCGAAAGCATGTAAGAAAATTTCTTTAAATACATACGGAATTGCCGTAATGTTTGTTACAACAACGAATAATGCTACTGCTACATAAATAATCGCCATTACTGGAACAATCATTTCAACCGCGCGTGCAATTCGCTTTACTCCGCCAAAAATAATAACTGCAAGTAAACCAGCCATTACAAGACCTACTAATCTACTATCTGTTTTGAATGCCCCATCAAAAGCAGCTGCTACAGTATTAGATTGTACAGCGTTAAAAATTAATCCGAAACTTACTGTTATTAATACAGAGAAAATAGCTCCAAGCCAGCGCTTATTTAAACCCTTTTCCATATAATACGCTGGGCCACCACGGAACGTATTCCCATCTTTCACTTTATAAATTTGCGCTAATGTGCTCTCGACAAATGCAGAAGCACCCCCAATTACCGCGATTAACCACATCCAAAATACTGCGCCTGGACCACCTGCTGAAATTGCAATAGCTACACCAGCTAAGTTACCAGTACCTACACGAGAAGCTGTACTCATACAAAAAGCCTGGAATGATGATACACCACTCTTCTCTTTTTGTGCTTTCCTCGTTTTCGAACTCGCCCCATCCCCAAGCAATCGAATCATTTCACCGAAGTAACGAACTTGGACAAATTTCACACGAAATGAAAAGTAAAGTCCTAACCCAATTAACATCGCAATAATGATATATGACCAAAGGACATTATTTATATCCCCAATTACCTTAGCTAAAAAATCCATAATTGCATTGCCCCCTCTTCCTAACAATAAGAAAATTATATTCTAAAAACTCTTAGTAATCAAGAACTTTATGTTAGGTTTTCTAACATAAGAAAGTTAACTTACTTAACACATGTGTTTTTTTACGCAAAATTATAACTAGTACGCGCATTTATCCAATACTAAATCACTCATCCTATGTGACCAGCCATACCTTTAAGACAGTACGTTCCCTACAAATAATATGAGAAATGAACAAACAAAAATTATATTAACAATTACCTCTCATCCTTTTCATCCTTTACTACAACAAAAAAAGGCGAGCATCGAATTCAACTCGATGCTCGCCTTTTCATTTACACTGCTTTTTCTTTATCCGTTACCGCTGACTTATCCCAACACTCTGTATTCGTTAAACCAGGAATAGAATCTGCACGGAAGACTGGATCTTTCCCTTGTTTCTTTTGTCTTACATAGTCTGCCAATGCCGCATACGCAAATCGGCCAAGAAGTGTAATCGCAATTAAGTTTGTGATTACCATTAGACCCATAAATAAGTCTGCCATATTCCATACAACTTGAAGCGTCGCAACAGAACCGAATAATACCATTCCCACTACCGCAATACGGTAAATTGTTAACCAAGTTTTACTTTGTTTAATGAATTCAATATTCGTTTCACCATAATAGTAGTTTCCTAAAAGTGAACTAAACGCAAATAAGAAAATAATAATCGCTAAGAAGCTACTTGCCCATGGGCCAATTTGTGAACTTAATGCATTTTGTGTTAGTTCAATACCTTCTAAATTCGTTGCTTTATATGCACCAGAACATAGTACGATAAACGCTGTTGATGTACATACTAAGAATGTATCTACTAATACGCCAATTGTTTGAATAAAACCTTGTTTTGCTGGATGCGTTACATCAGCTGTTGCTGCCGCGTTCGGCGCACTACCCATACCTGCTTCGTTCGCAAATAATCCGCGCTGAATACCATATTTCATCGCAGCACCGATACCACCACCTACAGCTGAATCTAAACCGAATGCACCTTTAAAGATTTCTGTAAACACATCTGGTATTAAATAGAAGTTTTTAATGACAACGAAAATAGCTACCGCAATATAAATAAGCGCCATTGGCGGAACAATCATTTCCGACATACGTGCGATACTTTTTACACCACCAAAAATAATAACTGCAACTAATACAGCTAATACAATCCCAACAATATAACGTTCTAAACCAAATGCATTTTTAAACGCTAATGTAACTGTATTTGCTTGTACTGAGTTGAAAATTAAACCGTAACTAACTGTAATAAGGATAGAAAACCAAATTCCCATCCAACGTTTATTTAAACCTTTTTCCATATAATAAGCAGGACCACCACGGAAGCCACTGCCGTCTTTTACTTTATAAATTTGGGCAAGCGTACTTTCTACAAAACTTGAAGACGCCCCAATAATCGCAATAACCCACATCCAAAATACTGCTCCAGGTCCTCCCATAGAAATCGCTAAAGCTACCCCAGCTAAGTTACCGATACCAATACGGGCTGCTGAACTCATACAAAATGCTTGGAAAGAAGATACACTACCTTTTTTACGCGTCTTTCCAGTTAATCCATCACTCATTAATCGAATCATTTCCCCTAAATGAGTAATTTGTACGAATTTCAATTTAATAGAAAAATAAAGACCTAAACCAATTAACATTGCAATAAGAATATACGACCAAAGAATTGTATTCGTCGATGAAACGAATTGTTCCAAAATATTCATACAATTAACCCCTCCTTTTCTCCATAAAACGAATTATATTTAAAAAATATTTAAAAATCAACATTTTTCGACAATTTTCGATTTCCAAATGTTAGAGGTTTCATGACTCCTCTTTTTAGCAAATGTACATACTAAAACAAAAAACAAATTCCTAAACAACCCATTGACAAAAATACCAACCTGTAACTATAATGATTACAACAGGTTGTAACAAACCTAATTACAATACATTCATTCACTTTCAGATATACACTTTAACAAAACACTTTGGAGGGATTTATTATGAAAATCGGAATTATTGGAGCAACTGGTAAAGCAGGAAGTCGTATTTTAAAAGAAGCATTGGATCGCGGACATGAAGTAACTGCAATCGTAAGAAATGCTGCAAAAATTACAGAAGAAAACATAAAGGTTTTAGAGAAAGACGTATTCTCTCTTACATCTAACGACTTACAAGCATTCGACGTAGTTGTAAATGCATTCGGCGCTCCAGCAGGCGAAGAACACCTTCACGTAGATGCAGGAAACGTACTTATTGAAGCTATGAAAGGTGCACCAAATACAAAATTACTTGTAGTTGGCGGCGCTGGAAGCTTATTTGTAGACGAAGAGAAAACAACACGTGTATTTGAAACGCCAGGTTTCCCAAAAGAATACCTTGCAACAGCTCAAAACCAAGGTAAAAACTTAGAAATCCTGCAACAAACTAACGATATTACTTGGACATTCATCAGCCCTTCTGCACTATTCGCATTAGGAAAACGCACTGGTTCTTATACAGCTGGCAAAGACAATCTTCTTGTGAACGCAAAAGGTGATAGCTACGTAAGTTACGAAGACTTCGCAGTAGCAGCACTTGATGAAATCGAAAATCCAAAACACGTAAACGAACGCTTCACAGTTGTTTCTGAGGCTGAATAATAAAGAAAAGCTCGTAAAACATAATGTTTTACGAGCTTTTTATTATTGTACTTGTTCTAAACCATTTGGAGTAATCTTGAAGGAAATCTCTTTAAATTTCTTCGCAGCTCCTTTTCCAAGTAACTCACCAGTTTTATACCAACTTAAACGATCAGATTCTGCATGATACACTTTTATCGTATCCCCATACTGGAATGGCGTACCGTTTACTTGCTCAGCAAAATTCTTTGAAGTTTCTTGTCCTTCTGCTGTTACATGTTTTTTCTCTTTTCCATTTCCATCATAAATTGTAAGACCTATATACTGTTCATTTACAAAACGGTAATGGATCGTATCATTTGTAAATGTTGCATGTAATTTCTTTTCATCATGGTTTAATGTAACAATCGAACGCGTTACATTGGACACACCTTGATATACTATACTATCTCCATATGTAACTTCTACAGGAACTTCTGTCACTTTCTTATTTCCAAAGCGATCTTTCGTTTCTACTTTCGCTGTTTGTTTACTAATCTTCGATGTATCCAGCATCCCTACAAAACCGACTACTTCTCCACCTTTTACTTCAACAAACTTCTTCGCATCTAATGTTTCACTGTTTGTTCCGATTACCACTTTTTGTGGCAACGCTTTTACTTCTTGCTGAGTATCCATTCTCTCGAAACCTTTTTCTGTCACTTTGAAGAATAGTTCTTTCGTTCCTTGTTTCTCACCTTGACCAATAAGATTGTTATTTTGATACCATTTCAAACGATCTGGTTCCGCATGAAATACTTTCACTACATCTCCATACTCGAACTGCATACCATTCACTTGCTTCGCAAAGTCCTTTGAAGTTTCTTGCCCTTCTGCTGTTACATGTTTTTTCTCTTTTCCTTCTCCATCGTATAACGTCATTCCCATGTATAGCTCTTTATTAAAATATTTATGGATTTGACTATCCATATCAGTCGCATGGAATTTCTTATCATCATGCTTTAAAGTTACGATTGAAGCAATGTCATTGTTATATCCCACATATGCGATACTATCTCCATACGTCACTTCTAATGGTACTTCTGTCACTTTCTTATTTCCAAAACGATCTTTCGTTTCTACTTTTACTTTTTGTTCACCGATTTTTGTTGTATTTGGTTTTTCTACAAATCCAATTACTTCTCCATCTTTCACTTGAACAAAGTTTTTTGCGTCTAATGTTTCACTGTTTGTTCCGATTACTACTTTTTGTGGCAACGCCTTTACTTCTTGCTGGGCCCCCATTCGCTCAAAGCCCTTTTCTGTTACTTTAAATAATAATTCTTTCTCTACCTTTGCCTTACCTTGACCGATAAAGTCATTATTTTGATACCAATTAAAGCGATCTGATTCAGCGTGATACACTTTCACTACATCACCATACTCGAACTCTAACCCATTAATTGATTTCGCGAATTCTTCCGCATTTTCAACACCTTTTACTGTTGCTTTCTTTTTCTCATTTCCATTTTGGCCTAGTAATGAGAATTCAAAATACGTGTCTTCTTTAAAATAATAGTGTACTGGATTTGAATCGGCCATCGCACTAAACTTTTTCTGATCATGTTGCAGTGTTACGATGGATTTAATATTAGTATCATAATTAAGCCCTTTAAATACTAAACTATCACCATAACCAATATTCACTACAACAGGAATGAAATTCTTATTCCCTTTTTCATCCATAATCTCTACTTTTACAGTTTTTTCTCCAACTTCGGGCTTATCTTGCATAATTACGCCCGTTGTTTTGACACCCTTCCCTAAATTCTGTACGAGTTCTTTTGCCTTTTTCTCATCATATGTAGTACCAATTTCTACATTTTGGATTTTTGTATCATTCGGCTCACCGTATGGAACCTCATATAATCCAGTTTGTTTTTCACGAATTGGATTGCTGTCTGTAGATAACCATATTTCTTTTTCTAATTTCGGTAAATTTAATTTCTCTATCTTGTCTCTAGTATCATCCTTTGGAGTTAATCCCCATTTTTCAAAGAAAGGAGTTAAATTTTGACCAGCCAGCTTTGATGTCATGTAAATAAACAACTGCTTTTTCTCTTCATCAGATTTAGGCATTTCTGTATTTTGTAACATACGATACATCTGATGTAGTTTCGGATAAAATTGATCTCCATATGCTAAGTGCAATTGCCAAAACATAACTAATTTCTCGAATTCATCCATCTTCTCTTGTGCATCTGTTTGACCTAAATAAGCAAAAGCTGCCTTGTAGCGCTCCTCTTCTTCCAGCCTCGTTTGATGACCAAACTTAGTTTGAACTGCTAAAGAGTAAATATTAACGGTTACCTCTCCCAGGTCTTCCCACTCCCAAGGTGCCTGCTGATGTAAATGCCCAACTTCATGCCAAGGCCCCCATCCATCAGTTTTTAACTCTTTACTGTCTAATACATACTTCATCGCATTCTTAACATAAGAAGTGCGGTAATAGTATGCATTCATCCAATCGCCCTCTTCTGGATATCTATTTTCAACAAATTGAACATAGTGTTTTGGCGCTTTCGCCACTCCTACACTCTCTTCAGATAATCCCGAAATCTTATTTTCTATGCGAATGATTTGATCATGCAGCTTCAATAATTCTGTTGGATCTGTATTTTTCATATAATCTTGTACAGCATCATAGCTTGATGTGATTAGGCTTCTTTCTCCTCTTAATTCCACTGCATATGGATTCTCATACTTTTTCAGCATTTCATCCCAATCTTTTTTCGTATGCTTTCCTAATATGAATAATGGAAAATGACTTCCACCATTAGTAACTTCAGCTGTGATATCACCTTGATTGTTCGGGTTATAGAAATACAGTATCCCGCCCACTGGAGATGATATTACATTTTCACCAGGTGTTAAATCAAATTCCTTAGGGTCTTCTTCATCATACGCATGTGTTCCTATAAAAGCTTTAATAGACTTATCACCTTTTATTTTAATTTTCATTTCTTCATTTGGCTTTGCATAAATCCCAGTTGGTTCATTTGCCGCTAGTTCCCAGTCCACCTTTAAACGATCTCGTTCCTCAGTGACATCACCTTTTCCAGGCACATAAAACGTCCTCTGCTCCAAACGACTCTCTTTGCTCTCTTCCAACTTTCCACCTTTAACCTCTTCCAAAGGCGCTGCATATCCTTTTGATGCTTCAAAAGCTACTGGTGATAATAATGTGGATATGCATATACCAGCTACTAATACCCTACTCTTTTTCTTCTTCGACATAATCTGTGTCCCCTGTTCCTTTATTTAGAAAAACCATCCTATATATTTATTTAATGAAAAATCCTATTATTTTTATAAAAACATGTAATAAATAGACGAATACCTCGCGCACCTGTATCTATTACTACCGCATTTCCCTCCATGTATTCGCTTTCTTACTTTGTAAAATTTTTATGTAATATGTCCTCCTCACTTCTCTCTATTTGTGATGAGTTCTATTCGTACATAAAAAGAGAATAGCAAAAGATATCATTATAGTATTGTCATCTATACATCTAAAAATAAAAATAGCAATAGAATCTTACATTTTCTTCATATATGACCATCTATAGGTAGTTTTTCCAACTGAATTGTACATGCTTTCTACTTTGTTTGATAGCCTTTTCAATTAGAATAATGTTACAATTTTGTGAATTTAATCAGTTAATCTTAACGTTCGGATTTTATTATATTTGAATATCTTTCACAACATAAAAACAATGTTTTATTTGGTTAATAATTATCTTAATATAATTTCATGTTTCATAGATAAAAAGCATTGGTGTTAACCAATGCTTTTTATCTTACCTTTTATATTGATTTGGTTTATGCGGTTCGTTTGGAGTATGTGGTTTATTATTATCATGACCATTTCCTTTTTTCCAACTCACTGATAACTCCGGACTTGTTTCTTCTTCACTGCGCTCAAGTAATACAACTGCATTTTGAATTGTTGGTGTACCTTTATGCGCAATGCCTTGTAGCTTCGTTAATTTCCCGATTACTTTAAAGCTAAATCCACCAGCTGGTGTTTGTTTCGGAACTAAAATGCGGAACTTTTCTCCTACATTAAATTCCGTTTTTGCTTCGCCTTTTTCATTTACAAATTTCGCTCCCGCTGGTGCACCTGTTGCTTGCACTTTATACGTTCCACTTTTTGCATTTGTTTCTACTGTATATAAGCCTGTTTCAAAGAAATCATTTTTCAATACTGCTTCTTGTTCTTCTGTAGGAGTTACACTCATTGTAATTTCTTGTAACTCTTCACTAGCACTTGCTTTTGCAACGATATCTTTCGTTACCTTTTCTACATTTTTATTGCGGAAATCTAAATCATTAATATCGATTTGTTTTAACGCATTCCATACTGCAAGCTGCGTTGCATAATGAGCTTCTCTCCAATCAGAAACACCTAATTCTTGCGGGCTCTTTTGTGGATATCCATTTAATAATACACGGTATACGTTAATATCCACTTTCCCCATTTCCGGTAAATCTTGACCGCTTGGAGATTTTAAATCTACATTTAAGCAAAAAGCAATTTTGCCATCTGCCGTTTTAATAAGCTCTGTTCGGATTGGTTTCTTCTTAGACTTACTGTAACTCCAATCCATTTGATACTTTGTATGGTCCATGACTTCTGCGAATGCTTTTTGAAGCGGGAATAACACAAATAAAACACTTAAAAACATAACTAAAAGTTTGAACGATTGCTTTATATTCATGTTTACAGCCCCTTATAACAAACTTGATACTAAGTAGTATTTATTTAGAAACTATTTTTATGCAAAAAAAAAGAGTGCTTTTACGCACTCTTCTTTCTTACCCTAATCTTAGAAATCGAAGTTATCAGGATCTGGACCAACGCGGTGATTTTGGTTTAACGCATCGATTTTTTCCATATCTTCTTTCGTTAATTCAAAGTTAAATACATCAGCATTTGCAATGATACGGTGTTCTTTCGTTGATTTTGGAATTGTAATTACTCCATTTTGAAGATCCCAACGTAAAATAACTTGCGCTGTTGTTTTGCCGTGTTTCTCAGCAATCTCTTGTAATGTTTCGTTATCTAATAATTGACCTTGCATTAATGGTGACCATGCTTCCATTTGAATACCTTGTTCTTTACAGAAAGCTTGTAGTTCTTTTTGTGTTAAACGAGGGTGGTATTCTACTTGGTTAATCATTGGTTTAATTTCTGCATCTTTCATTACATCTTGTAAGTGATGGATTTGGAAGTTACTTACACCAATTGCACGTACGCGCTTTTCTTTATAAAGTGTTTCTAACGCTCTCCACGTATCTTTATATTTTCCTTCTGAAGGCCAGTGAACAAGATATAAATCTAAATAATCTAGTCCTAATTTTTTTAGACTCTCTTCGTATGCAGCGATTGTTGTTTCATATCCTTGGTCTGCGTTCCACACTTTTGAAGTGATGAATAAATCTTCTCTTGAAATACCAGTTGCTTCGATACCTGCACGGATTCCTTCACCTACAGCTTTTTCATTTCCGTAAATTGCAGCTGTATCGATGCTGCGGTATCCTGCTTTAATCGCTGATTTTACAGCTTCTACAAGTTCTGGTCCTTCTTCTACTTTAAATACACCTAAACCGAACCAAGGCATTTCTACACCGTTATTTAATACTGCTTTACTTTGTAAGTTTTTCATTTTATTTTCTCTCCTTTTATTTTACTTGATCTCTTTTTTCTAATGTCATGCTCCACGCTGTTAAAATCACAGCGGCTACTACCATAAGACCGCCTACCCAAGCAGTATGGATTAATCCTAACGAATTCGTTACAAGGCCACCTATATAAGAACCTAAAGCGATTCCTCCGTTAAATGCGGCAATATTAATTGCTGAAGCAACATCAACCGCACTCGGAACAAAGCGCTCTGCCAATATAACTACATATACTTGTAGCCCCGGAACATTCATAAATGCGAATAGTCCCATGAAAATAATTGTGATTAATCCAGCTACTTTAAATGGCGCTGTAAATGTTAAAACAAATAATATAATCGCTTGAATTAAGAACATGTAAAATAGCGCTCGAATCGGATTATGATTCGATAATTTTCCGCCAACCATATTCCCTATCGCAATTGCAATTCCATACACTAATAAAATGATCGTAACGGTACTCGCTTCAAATCCTGTTACTTCTTGTAATAGGGGTGATAAATACGTAAATGTTACGAATGTACCGCCGTATCCAAGTGCAGTAATAATGAAAACAAGTAACAGTCTTCCATTTTTAATTAATTTGAATTGATCACGAAACGATACAGGTACACCATTTTTTAAATTAGATGGGACGAGTATACTGTTTGCGATAAAAGCAATAATTCCAATTACGACAATCGCCATAAATGACGCTCTCCAGCCAAATTGTTGACCGATAAACGTTCCAATTGGTACACCTGTAATAGTCGCAACTGTTAATCCAGTAAACATAATCGCAATGGCGCTAGCACGTTTATTCTCTGGGACGATTGCGGCCGCAATTGTAGATCCTATCGACATAAACACACCATGTGCAAACGCAGATACAACCCTTGCGATAATTAATATAGTGAAACTTGTTGCTACTGCCGCGATCCCATTACCAATAATGAAAATAACCATAATCCACATTAATAATGTCTTTCTCGACATACTAGCCGTTAGCGCTGTTAAAACAGGAGCCCCTACTGCCGCTCCTAACGCATATAGGGAAACAGTTAAACCAGCTGTTGTAACAGAAACATTTAAATCTTTTGAAATAGATGGTAATAAACCGACACTAATAAACTCGGTCGTACCAATCCCGAACGCACTAATTGCTAGTGCTAATAAAGCAAACATACTTCTTCGATTCGTCTGAACTTCCGAAGATGGTACTGTATATGAACTCAATTGAATTCCTCCTTATTACAAGAAATCCAATCATAATAGTGCGATAAAAAGGCCCTTTTATCTTCTAAAAAATATATTTAATCTCTACAAATGCTATTATGAATGGTTTCATTCTTTTTTTGAAGAACGCACTTTAAAGTACGATAGGCACCAAAAAGTAACATAGTCACTTTTGAGTACCGTACTACTCATTTGCCTCTTACATGTGCTATTATGAAACATATTTAACATGATAAAAAGTACGTACTTTAAAGTGCTATAGGTACTAAAAAGTAACATTTGTATGATTTAACTTATTTTACTCACAATGGGAGGGTTTCATATGAAGCAATACAATATTCCTGTAGAGGCAACTTTAGAAGTTATCGGCGGCAAATGGAAAGTTGTTATCCTTTGTCACTTAACGAAAGGTACAAAGAGAACGAGTGAATTAAAACGCTCAATGCCTGGTATTACACAAAAAATGTTAACACAACAATTACGTGAATTAGAAGACGACGGCGTTATTCAAAGAAAAGTATACAACCAAGTCCCGCCAAAAGTAGAATATTCTCTTACTGATTACGGTTGGTCTTTAGAATCCATTCTTGATTCTCTTTGTTCTTGGGGCGAATGCCATCTTGAAAAAGAAGGTAAGACATCGATGCTAATTGCGGAAGGTGAATAATAGGAAAAAGGAAAAAACGAACATGAATTTGTTCATTTTTTCCTTTTTTTCTTATTATATATGTACATTTCTAATTGAAACAAAATATTTTATACGCTTTCATACCTTGTCAGTACTACGTTATACGCTCGATATGAAATAATTAGGAATCATTTTTATGTTAACATAGGTGTATATAGTATATAATATAGGATATATATTATATACACTTTCCGGTAACGGAGCTTTTCCATTATGCGGACAAGCCATATATCGGACAGTTCATAAATAATAAGTAAGACGTTATGGTTTTAGATTTATGTTTGCAGCTTACTGCTGTCATAAATTTAAAGGCATTTTATTGTGTTTTGTGAAACTTTGTATAAAGTTTCGTAACCGTTTACTATCTTACTTATCAAAAATAAGAGTATTGCTATCGTAAAGGAGAATTGGAGATGCCAGAAACTATGACTCAAACAAAGCCAGAACAAGAAACTGTACAAATTTCTGCTAGCCAAGGACAACTTGATGTACTTGATCAGTTGTTAAAACCTGAGGTACAAGAATCATTAACAACACTAGTAGAACAGCTTCCAAAATTAACTGAGCTTGTTAACATTTTAACTAAGTCTTATGACTTCGCTCAAACTGTTGCTACTGATGAAGTATTAAAAAGCGACACTGTTGGTGCAATCACAGAGCTTGTAGAACCTGTAAAAGATACAGTGAAAAGCATGGCTGCCACTGCAATCGAAGCGAAAGATCGTGCTGACGAAAGCAACGAAGTTATCGGCCTATTCGGTCTTTTAAAATTACTAAAAGATCCACAAGCACAAAAAATGTTCCGCTTTGTGAACGCATATCTTCAAATTAGTGCAGAACGTAACAATAAATAAGTTAACTTATAACAACAATTAGTAAAGACGGGGGATATCATACTATGTCAAAACAAATTGTCATCTTAGGCGCTGGTTATGGCGGTCTTCTTGCCGCTTTAAACGTACGTAAATATTACAGCAAATCAGAAGCACAAGTTACAGTGATTAACCAATACCCAACACACCAAATCATCACTGAACTACACCGCCTTGCAGCTGGTAACGTGTCTGAGCAAGCAGTTGCAATGCCACTTACAAAGCTTTTCAAAGGTAAAGATATCGATCTAAAAATCGCAACAGTTGAGTCATTCTCAGTTGATAGCAAAGAAATCAAACTAGCTGGCGGCACTACTTTATCTTACGATGCACTTGTAGTTGCTTTAGGAAGTAAAACTGCTTACTTCGGTATTCCAGGACTAGAAGAAAACAGCATGGTATTAAAATCTGCTGCTGATGCAAACAAAATCTACAAACACGTTGAAGATCGTATTCGTGAATACGCGAAAACGAAAAACGAAGCTGATGCTACAATCGTAATCGGTGGTGGCGGATTAACTGGCGTTGAGCTAGTTGGTGAGCTTGCTGACATTATGCCTAAACTTGCAAAAAGCCACGGCGTAAATCCAAAAGAAGTGAAACTTCTTCTTGTTGAAGCAGGTCCAAAAATCCTTCCAGTATTACCAGACCACTTAATCGAACGTGCAACTACTAGCCTAGAAGCACGCGGCGTTACATTCTTAACTGGTCTTCCTGTAACAAACGTTGCTGGCAATGAAATTGACTTAAAAGACGGTCAAAAACTTGTTGCTAACACATTCGTTTGGACGGGCGGCGTTCAAGGTAACCCACTAATCGGTGAATCAGGTCTTGAAGTAAACCGTGGTCGTGCAACAGTTGATGCATACCTACAATCTACTTCTCACAAAAACGTATTCGTTGCTGGAGACAGCGCTGTTGTCTTCGCTCCAGACGGACGTCCATACCCACCAACTGCACAAATCGCTTGGCAAATGGGTGAGTTAATTGGATACAACTTATACGCAGCACTAGAAGGCAAAGCATTCGAAGAGTTCGCACCTGTAAACTCTGGAACACTTGCTAGTCTAGGACGTAAAGATGCTGTTGCTACAATCGGAGCAAGCAATACTCCACTTAAAGGCTTACCAGCATCATTAATGAAAGAAGCAAGTAACGTTCGTTACTTATCACACATTAAAGGTCTATTCAGCTTAGCTTACTAATCTGAATATAAGCCCGAATCATGCCCTGCATGGTTCGGGCTATTTTTATCCCACTTTAATGGGCAGTAAGACCCCCACCTCAAAATTCAGCGAAAGCAAAGCAGTTAGGTGGGGGATCAACTGCCCATAAAAGTCCGATTGGTTCAACTAATAATCAGTGGGGATGAGGAAACCCCCCACTGATTAAAGTTTCACTTTATCCGAAATTTTCTCTAACTTATTTATTCGGCAAAAAAATTATATACCCTTTAAATTTATCTAAATATACTGACTTTTTATAATGAAAGCTGTCCCGTTCGGAACAGCTCTTATTGTCGCTTTTTGTCGGTAAATCGATATATCGGGGAAATCGCTGATATATTCGGATTTGCGCTGATATATTTTGAAAATCGCCGATATGTTTCGAGTTACGGTCGATATATTCAAAAAATCGCCGATATAATTTTTAAACCTTCTTCATTATCCTAACTTCACAAGGCTGTAGTTCTTCTTCCCTTTACGAATAATAATAAATCGTCCATCAAATGAATTCTCTACCGTAACATCCGTACCTACATCCGTTACTTTTTCGCCATTCATAGAGATAGCTCCGTTATTAATATCTTCACGCGCTTGTCGTCTAGATGGTTCAATTCCTAGATCAACTAGCCATTCTACGATGTTTTTCGTCTCTTTTGAAGACTGGAATGTTGGCATTTCTTTAAAGCCTTGCTCAATTTCATCAGCTGTTAACGATTTAATATCTCCGCTAAATAACGCTGCTGTAATTTTCACAGCTTGTAGCAATGCTTCCTCTCCATGAACGAATTTCGTCATTTCTTCCGCTAATACTTTTTGCGCTTCACGTTTATGAGGCTCTGTTTCTACCTTCACTGCCAATTCATCGATGCGCTCTTTCGTTAAGAATGTAAAGTATTTCAAGTATTTAACGACATCACGATCATCTGTATTCACCCAGAACTGGTAAAACTCAAATGGTGTTGTTTTTTCAGGATCAAGCCAAACTGCACCACCTGCTGATTTACCAAACTTCGTACCATCTGATTTCAATAATAACGGAATCGTCAATCCAAATACTTTTGCTTCGTGCCCTTCTAACTTACGAATTAAATCTAAGCCACTCGTAATATTTCCCCATTGGTCACTACCGCCAATTTGCAGTTGAACATCCTCTTTCGTGTATAAATGATGGAAGTCCATCGCTTGTAAGATTTGGTACGTAAATTCTGTGAAAGAAATTCCTGTATCTAAACGACTTGCTACGATGTCCTTTGCTAACATGCTATTAATGCTAAAGTTTTTCCCGTAATCACGTAAAAACTCAATAATATTTATTTCATGTGTCCAGTCGTAGTTATTTACCATCTTTACTTCGCTATTTCCGCCAAAATCAAATAGCTTTTTCATTTGCGCTGTTAATGCATCTACATTATGCTGAACTACTTCTAACGTTTGAAGTTGGCGTTCTGATTGACGTCCACTCGGATCACCAATTGTTCCTGTTGCTCCGCCAATTAAAATAACTGGATGATGGCCAGCTAACTGGAATCTTTTCATCATCATAAACGGAATCAAATGTCCGATATGCATACTATCACCAGTCGGATCAACTCCGCAGTATAGCGAAATCTTTTTCTCTTCTACTAGCTTACGTAAACCTTCTTCGTCAGTCTGTTGATTAATGGCGCCGCGCCATTCTAATTCATCAATAATGTTCATCTTTTGTCATCCCCTTTATTTTTTAAAAACAAAAAATCCCTATGTCTATGACATAGGGACGATGATTCACCGTGTTACCACCCAGTTTGTATAAATAGTATAGCTACTCATACCACTCTTAGCAATAATATCGATTGCCAATCCGCTTAGCATTACCTAAGATACTCCAGAGTGTAATTCGCAAATTTGTTTGTGCTAGGTTCCAGCATCCCCTAGCTCTCTCGTTAACAGTGACAAACTGCTACTGGGCTCTTTCAACGTATGTTATTTGTTAAATTATTAGCCATTATATTGAATTGAAAACAAATTGTCAACAATACCCAAATATTATTTTAAAATAATTCGCAGTTTCATACGTATATGTTATTCTTTATCTTCTCCAATAATCCTTACTTCACGCTCTAACTTCACGCCAAATTTCTCTTCAACTGTTTTTTGTACGAAGTGAATTAAATCAATGTAATCTTGTGCTGTTCCGTTATCAACATTCACCATAAATCCAGCATGTTTTAGAGAAACTTCCACTCCACCAATTCGCTTACCTTGTAACCCTGAGTCTTGAATCAATTTACCAGCAAAGTTATTTGGTGGGCGTTTAAATACACTACCACATGAAGGATATTCTAGAGGCTGTTTTGACTCACGTTTAAACGTTAAATCATCCATTTTTGCTTTAATTTCTTCATGTACACCTTCTTCAAGTTCAAATCTCGCTTCAAGAATAATGTAATGGTTGTTCGCAAATACACTCTTACGATATCCAAATTCAAATGCTTCTTTCGTCAAAGTACGTAGCTCTCCATCACCTGTCATTACGACAGCTTCTGTTAATACATACGAAATTTCACCGCCGTATGCACCTGCATTCATATATAATGCTCCGCCAACTGAACCTGGAATACCACAAGCAAACTCAAGCCCTGTTAAGTTATGTTCTAATGCAATACGTGATACATCAATAATTGCTGCACCGCACTGTGCTACAATCGTCGTTCCTGTTACAGTAACACCTTTAATATGAATTAAACTTACTGTAATCCCGCGAATTCCACCATCTTTAATAATAACATTCGATCCATTTCCTAAAAACGTAACTGGAATATTATATTTGTTCGCATATTTAATAACTTCTTGAATTTCATCATAATTTGTCGGCGCAACGAACACATCTGCTTTTCCACCAACTTTAATATGCGTATGATTCTTTAACATTTCATCTTGTTTCACATGACCTTCAGGCAATACCGTACTTAAATATTCATAAACCTCTTGCATATTCATTTTACGATTCCTCTATTTCTATATTCTTTTTATCCCGTTATACGGGCCCATAATATCCCCACATACATGAACGAACTTAAAGTGGTGGATACAGTGTACCCAAAATCAATTCGAGACACCTATTAACCTCTTAATTTATAAGAGGTGCCACTCATATTAAAATATATATTGCATAATAAAGCAACCCAAATGGGCTACTAAACTTGACATGTCATCAGAAAGACAACAATTTGTAAAATATATTACTTTTTCAAAACACTACCCTTCAGTATCTTACTATACCACACGAAAATAAAGTGGTATTTTTTTGTAATCTTTACTTTATTTTCATCAACAAAAAAGATGCTTTTACATAGGTAAAGGCATCTTTTTCATTACTTATTTTAAATTACTTTTCGTTCTCTTCTTTTTCTTTATCAAACCATAACAGTTCATCGTTATCCACTTCACCATTATAATTGATTAAGATTTCTTCTCCTGCTTTTATATCTTTATAAGCATAGAAGTTAAATGTATGATTCTCAAAGACAATATCATACGTCGCATTCGGTGTATATGAATGATTGAATAACATGCCGTATCCTAAAAGGATTGCCGTATGATTAATCCCATACTCAAATGCGTAGTCAGCAAGTAATGTTTTCTCAATGTGTTCATGCTGTTCATTCGGATAAGAGATAACTGGCGCTGCGTGTATCAACTCACCTTTTTTAATATCACGAGTTGCAAATACACCTCTATTAAATTCTCCATCACTAAGTTCAGAAGTCTTAACTTCGATCATATACGTCACCTATTTAATTCTTTCTTTGAAGTATTTTAATTCCGCTATTAGCTGAATTTCATCTTCTTAAGCTTGGCAGAAAACGAGCAGAAAAGCAATTAAAATCCGAGCAAGTCTTCGTTTAAATGAAAAAAGGGCACAAACGTTGTGCCCTTTTTAAGTGATATTACTTTTCTAAAATATCTTCTAACAATTTCACTTGCTCGCTAACAGTATGTAATGTCTTCACAGATGTATCATTTCGATGTTTTTCTTCTTCCACACTTGCTAACACTTCTTCTGTAGCCGCAGAAGTTTGCTGGATTACATTGGAAGCATGTGTAACATCCTTTACGATATTCGTCGTTTTAACTTGGAAACTTTCTTGATGACCGACGATTTCTCTCATTACATCATTAATTTCATCAATAAATTTCCCTAAATCCGTTACATTTGTTAAAACACTTACTAGCATTTCATTACATTCTTCTTGTACTCTTTCTGATTTCTCTACTTGCACTTCTACCTTACTTGCTTGATTACTAAAATCCTTCAAAATCCCTTGAATTCTTCCCGCAGAACGATTCGATTCTTCGGCAAGCTTTAATACTTCATTCGCTACAATCGCAAATCCTTTTCCATGCTCACCTGCTCTTGCGGCTTCAATATTTGCATTTAAAGCTAGTAAACTCGTCTGACTTGAAATATTCGTTATTACATCTACAATCTCATTAATTTGCTTCGACTGCATCATTAAATCTCTAAATATAACTCCTGATTGTGAAACAACATCATTTAAACTTTTCATATTTGCTTCAAAGTTTCTTAAAGTATGTACACTACCCTTTGAAATTTCTAAGCTTTCATCAATACGAATCGATGCATTTCTTACTTGAGAAATGATTTGTTCAATATTTCCCTCCATATCATTCAATACTTCTACCGAACGATGCATCATCTCTGATTGTGATTGCGTACCAACCGCTACCTCTTCAAAAGCGAAATTAATTTCACTCATTGACTCCATCGATGTATTCATATTTTGTCTTAAATAATTGAAATTACGATCTAGTTTTACAACCGTTTCCTCAATAAGTCTTTGCGTTTCTTCTAATTCCTGAGCTTTTCTCATTACTTCTTGCTTCTCATCACTTAAACGAGCTAGCAAGTTAGAACCAATTTTCGTGACGCCCCACATAGCGATTGTTACGATTGCTAACAAGCTTGCGAAGTTTGCAGCTTCAGATGCAGCTGTATAAGCAAAAAATTGCTCTGGCCAATAACTACAAAGAATAAATGTGATTACAACTGCCACTCCGCCTAGAATTACAACGAGACGTTCACTTAAATAAATAAGTGAAACGGCTAGTGTAAAATAGACCATTTGAAATACAGCTGGGCTTTCATTAAAAGCTTGTACCATAATGAAAGACATCATAAGTAACATAAATGTCATGATATATTTATACGTCGTTTCCATGCTTTTTATAAAAGTAAGAAGTGTTCCAAATACAACGACAGAAATGCCACAAACCCAAAACGCGATTGCTCTCTCTGTAAAAATATATCCGTAATACCCAATTGCGATGATTCCAAGGAAGAAACTACAAATCGTAATAAACAGCAATAAATGATTTTTCTGTGATTCTTTCTCAAGGTTAGAAAAACAAGTTTTCTTTAACCATTCCATATATAGTCCCACCTTCTGCACTTAATTACTTCAGCTTAAATACCGCACTCACTGGGTTATGATCACTATTTTCAAACTTTAAATCTTTTCCTTGCACATTTACAATCTCAACATTCGGTGAAACGATAAAGCCATCAATAATCGTGACGAAGTTTTCACCTTCTACATATTTCTTCACATCGTCTCTCACCGTCATAACAGAAGGATCTACCGCCCATTTAAAGCCACCATCAGTAAAGTCCTTCGGTAACTCTACTAGCCACTCAGGACGCTCCTTCACAAACTTTGGATCACTTAATTGAACATCAGAAACTAATTGATTCCAATCTCCGCCCATTATTACGTAATCACCATTTTTATAATGCTTGTTCATATATTCTTTTAAAAACTCTACTTGCTGTTTTCTAATTTTCCCGCCTTCATCGTACGCAGACAAATGTAAGTTTACGAGTCTAACATGCTTTCCATTATTAACAGGGATTGTATGTTCAACAATCGCCCGATCTAAATCAAATAAACGCTTCGGCCAAGGCTCCATTCCAGGAAGCTGGAATCTCTTCGCTTCTTGAACAGTGTATTTAGAAAACGTACTTAACCCAGCCTCCGCATATCCCATTGGATTTGTTATTGGCACTGGAACCCATTTCGTATCGTAGTTCTTGCCAAATGACGAAACATAATCAGGTAATCCTTTTTTCAAAAATTCATGTTCATTCACATCAAATGATCGAAGTGATTTTATATCAACTTCTTGTAGTAGCGCAAAATCACTATTCTCATTTTGTAAAAACGAAAGCATATTCTTTAGGTTAACTTTCGTTTGCTCTTTACTACTTGAACCAGATCCCTTTCCCCCATCCATAAAGAAATCTTGCTCCTTATCTAATCCAGCATATCCAATATTAAATGTTGTAACTTTAAATTCATTTCCTGTCGCTAATACGCGCTCTTTATTATTTTCCACCTTCAAACTTACACTATCCGCAGGCTGTTCTTTAGTAAGTGTCATATACCCTAAAAAACCACCTACAACTCCCAATCCTACTAAAATACATATAAGTACTATTTTTAATAATTTCTTCAAATAAACGCCCCTTTTCTAAAACACATAACTTAATTATCTTTATTTTCAGTTAACTAAAACTGAATGACAGACATAAGAAATATTTTATCATATCAAAAACCTTATATCACTATATTTAGTTTATAAACAATAACTCTTGCTCTTACATTATCAAAAATACAAAATCCCCTAACTCCTTCACTGGAAATCAAGCGCAATGTTTAGTACACTATATGTAATAATCATAGGCGATGGAGTTCGCCATAAACGCTGCTTAGCTAATGACTCCTACCAGTATAACTACTGGTAGGAGTCTATTTTTTTGAGCAAGCTATTTAAAGAGGTGAGAAAATTGATTTATATTATCGTCGGCATTGCCGGTATATTAGGGGCCCTTTCTCGTTATTATTTAGGTCTTACGATTCATGAATCTTGGCATTATACATTTCCACTAGCTACATTACTGATTAACTTAGTCGGCTGCTTCTTATTAGCGTGGCTGACTACGTATATCGCTAAGCTCAACATCTTATCTTCAGATGTAATCACAGGCATCGGGACAGGATTCATTGGTTCTTTTACGACGTTTTCAACATTTAGTGTAGAAACTATTCAATTGATCAATCATTCCGAGTGGAGCATAGCCTTCTTATATGTATCATGCAGCATACTTGGTGGCCTCATTATGTCTGGACTTGGCTATACACTAGGTAATTTCTTACTTAAGAAACATCTTACGGAAGGTGATCACTTATGATGGAAGCTTTATTAGTCGCAACAGGGGGATTTTGCGGTGCGATTACGCGATTTGCAATTAGCAATTGGTTTAAAAAAAGAAATAAAACTTCCTTTCCAATTGCTACATTTCTCATTAATATAACAGGAGCGTTTTTACTCGGATATATAATTGGCAACGGAGTCACTACAGGTTGGCAATTATTATTAGGTACTGGATTTATGGGTGCATTCACAACATTTTCAACTTTTAAACTAGAATCTGTTCAGCTTCTCAATCGTAAAAGCTTTAGCATATTCCTTTTATATTTAAGCGCTACTTACATAGTTGGTATCCTCTTCGCATTCCTTGGAATGCAGCTAGGCGGAATATAAAAAAGAAAGCGACTCTTATCAGTCGCTTTCTTTCATAAGAAATAAGTCCCACCATATGGAATGGAAAAGAAACTAGCTGGATACACATCATAATTCACACTTTGCATCGGAAATTGTGAGTATGGCATATACTGTCCTTGCATCATTTGTGCCAAATATGCTTGTTGCTGCATTTGAATCGCTTGATTCATAGCATGAATGGTCTCCTGCGCCCCAGCGAGCGTAATAGCTGCTCCCACTTGTCTACCACTATAAAAATAATGATTCATTATGATTCAACTCACTTATTATTTTTCTTCCATATCGTATGTTTCTATTTCATGGTGAGTGTTTTATTTCAATTAACGAGTTCCCTACTATAGCTCTTCCAAACGGTTATTTTGTGCCAAAGTATGCCTTTTGGAACATACACATTCTTATCGCATTATGATAGTTACCGTCAACGAAAAACTCGTCTAACAGTTCACCTTCCACCATAAATCCAACCTTTTTATAAACATGTACAGCTTTTTCATTTTCCTTATCCACCACTAAATAAATCTTATGCATATTTAATACAGAAAAAGCATAATCCATCGCTAAACGCGTCGCTTCCGCTGCATAACCATATCCTTGATAATTTGGATCAATAATAATTTGGAATTCTGTTCTACGGTGAATATAATCGATTTCCACTAACTCGACTAATCCAACCATTTCATTGTCTTTTTCAACGATAAATCGGCGTTCGCTTTGATCATGTATATGTTTATCGTATAAGTCTTGTAGCTCCACAAATGCCTCATACGGCTCTTCAAACCAATACGACATAATATGTGCATTATTATTAAGTTCATGTACAAACTTTAAATCTTCTCGCTCTAATGGACGCAATTTCAATTCCTGATTCATTTCTATAACCTCCAAGTAAAAGAAACCTCTTCACTTAATTTCTCAATTTTTTTCAATTTCAAACGCCCTAATTTTATTGTAAACCTTTAAGTAACTTGAAGGTCAAGATGTAAAAAAGTAGTGCAAACTTATGTCTGCACTACTACTCTTTTCTCAAATCTCTCATATTTGATATGTATAAAGCAATAACTAAAACAAGAATCGCTCCTGCGTATAATAACGTCTCCATCGGTTCCTCATGAGACACAATAATCAATCGAATTAACGCCGTGATTCCGATATAAATGAAATAACGTAACGGGAAATGATAATTCGATTTAAAATACTTAATGATTAATGCTATGAACTCGAAGTATAAGAAATAGACAATGATACTTTCAACTAATTTATATGACGTATACTTCTTCGCTGAAAATATGTATTGAATAAAAGTAATCGTCTCATTAATTAAAAAGATAGATAAGACAATGGATAATATAATTAGCGCTATATTTAATATCCACTGTAAAACACTCGCGATAAAATAATCGATATTAAATTTCATTTTCTCATTAAACTCCCCTTCATATAAGTACTTATTCATTATAGCAAAATTATAATTGAAGGTGAGTTAAATCATATTTTCGTCCTTTATTAGCGCCGGTGTGTGGGATGTTCATTGTTTGGAGGAGTCTTTTGACAGTCGCACTCGATTGAACGTTAAGAAATTTCTTCAACTGCATATTTGTACAAGTGTCACCAATAAGAAGTACGTAATCTTTTAAAGCAAATTCATGCGCCACTTTAGAGATAGCTTTACAGTTCGAACAATACCAGCCTTTTTTCAATTTAAACATTGGTAGTACAGAACATACCTCACATTGTACACCGTGTAACAACTCTTCTTTTTTAATTTTAAATTGTTCAAGAATATTTTGCCGTAATGGAGCATGGTTGGCTACTATTTGACGAATAAGAATATCTACATTTTTTATAGCTTTTTTCTTATATTTACTCTCAAACCATTTGATTTTATTAGGTAAATTTGCACTGTGGATAATTGTATTAAGGAGATTATCATCTGAAGCTTTAATAATAGTTCGGGGGTTACTAATCACAACAAGTGATTCAATTGGAAAACGAGAAAATCCATTTAGACTTAACCATTTCCTAAGCTGTTCCTCTTGTCTTTTCACTTGTAGAATTGGATCTGGAAAGCCTTCTGAATTTCCCTCTGATATTCTAATAAGTTGATTAAACTTTGAATCAAATAGTAACGTACCTGCTATATTTTTTATTTCGAGGAAAAGAAGAAAATATGCTGAAATGATAATCGTATCAATTTGAAAATGGTAATTTTGATCAAACAACCTTATATCGTGCAAAATACGATATTTTTCCTCCGAGAGAAAACTTAGCGGATAATTAATAGCTTGTTCACCTTTATAACCAGCCTTATGCTTCGCTAAACTTTCTACAATCATATCTCGTTTCGGATGATGAGCTGGTAATCGCCTAAATAACGCTTCTAATTGCCGTAAATAAATCGGCATTTGCCGTTCTTTCACAATCATCTTTAGCCCTCCCCAAAATATATCGACGATTTTTCAAATATATCGACGATAACTCACAATATATCAACGATTTTTTCATTATATCGACGATTCGACATAGAATATCGACTTACCGACAAAAAACGACACAACATACACACATAAAATCCTATACACAGTATAGCATCACATCTAAAATCGCACTGTAAACATAATATGAATCCGCCCATTTAATTACGCCGTTTTCAAAATGAGAGATTTACATTCACCTCACGTAAAAGACCTTTTTATAAGTATGAAAAAATTTTAGGAATTAGTTTATCTTTTTTTAATGTTTTATTTAGAGGCAGTTTATACTCGAGTATTAACATAATAAACGTAGTAACTATTACTATAATCACAAACCGTACAACTTACATTTATAAAATGAGGAGACGATAAAAATGAACAAAAAAACGAAAGCACTATCATCTATATTGCTCGGACTCACAATCGCACTAACCGGGTGCGTTGGTACGAAAGCCGAAGAAAATCATAGTAAACCGAAACAAGAACAAGCTGCTAAAGAAACAAAAAAGGAAAATAAGTTAACGAAAGGCCAAAAAATGGCTAACATTCTTAGCGACACAAATTGGCAAGGTACACGAGTATTAGATAAAGATAAAAATGACTTAACAAAAGAAAATGCAAACTTCATTGGTCTTGCAAAATATGATGCAAAGTCTGGAAGGTATGAATTTTTTGATGCTAAAACAGGTGCAAGTCGTGGCGATAAAGGAACTTTCTTTATCACAAATGATGGGAAGAAGAGAATATTAATTTCAGAATCAATGAAATATCAAGCTGTTGTTGATATGACAAAGCTAAATAAGAATGTATTTACTTATAAACGAATGGGGAAAGATGCTAACGGTAAAGATGTAGAAGTTTTCGTTGAACATGTTCCATATAAAGAAAAAGAGCTTTCTTTCACTGATCCGGACAAGCAGCTGAACACAACTACAGGCGATATCGTTAAAAACGTTGATGGAGATAAGATTTTAGGCGGAACCCTTTGGCACGGAACAAAAGTATTAGATGAAGCTGGTAATGATGTAACACAGTTTAATTCAAATTTTATAAGTCTAGCAAAATTCGATGACAAATCTAATAAATATGAATTCTTCAATAGCGAAACAGGCCAAAGCCGCGGTGACTATGGCTACTTCGATGTTGTGCATGAAAATAAAATAAGAGCTCATGTTTCAATTGGAAATAATAAATATGGTGCGGCTCTTGAACTTACTGAACTAAATAATAAGAAATTTACTTATAAAAGAACTGGTAAAGACCAAGCAGGGAAAGACATCACTGTATTTGTTGAACATGAACCTTATACAGGTGATATGAAGCCACAATTTAGTTTTTAATTTGTTTGATTAAAACTCCACTTTTTATATTCGAAATATGAATTAGCATAAGCTGATCGTTTTTGTCAGCTTATGCTTTTTTACATGTAACAACCACTACAGCTCTTCAATTACTTTCGTTAGCTTTTGAAGCGCTGATAAAAGATTTGTTAATTCTTCAGATAAAAAAACTGCTGCCTACAAAATATAGACAGCAGCTACAGTATACATTTTATAACTAATAAACAGCAATCGGCCCATAAGGACCTTTAATAATTTCTATTCTTGTTTCAAAAATATCTGTCAAAAGTGTTGAGTCCATAACTTCTTCTACTGTTCCAAAAGCAGCAATTTGTCCATCTTTCATCGCACAAATTTTGTCAGAGTATTTAGCTGCAAAATTTATGTCATGCATAACAGTCAAAATTGTTCTTCCAAATTCATTAGCCGCACGTCTCAAATGCTCCATCATTTGAACAGAACGAGCAACATCAAGATTATTGAGCGGCTCGTCCAAAAGTACATATTCAGTCTCTTGGCACAATACCATCGCTACATATGCCCTTTGTCTTTGACCACCAGAAAGCTCATCTAAATATCTATTCTCTAAATTAGTTAAATCTAGGAAGTCGATATATTTAGAAATAATAACTTCATCCTCTTTCGTTAATCTTCCCTTTGAATAAGGAAAGCGCCCAAATCCAACTAATTGTCTAACAGTAAGCCTCGTTACAAAATGATTTTCTTGTCGCAATATAGTCAAAACTTTTGCTAAGTCTTTTGATTTGGATTCAGAAACATCCATATTTGCTACTTGGATTTGACCTTCATCCATATCTAAAAGTCTTCCTATCATCAAAAGTGTCGTTGACTTTCCAGCGCCATTTGGTCCGATTAAAGAAGTAAAGCCTGCTTTTGGTATTTCAATATCCAAAGGCCCTATTTTTACCTTATCCGTATAGAACTTTTTAACATTATCAATTTTTATCATAAAGCCCTCTTCCTTAAAACTATAGTTAAGAATATAATTCCACCAAATAATTCAATAATAACTGAAACTACACCTTGAGCATGGAATACATGATACATTAAAAAGTATGCGCTCGTCATTATTAAAAATCCGATTGCAAAAGCCATTGGGAAAATATATCTATGATCATAAGTTGACGCCGCCTGATAACTCAAAGTTGCTACTAAAAATCCGTAGAACGTAAGTGGCCCAATTAGAGCTGTTGAAATGGACATTAAAATAGCTACTAATACAAGCGTATAAATTACACTAGGTTGATATTTAACTCCAAAGGAAGTAGCAACATCCTTTCCTAATGACAAAACGTTCAAATTCTTAGAATGAGCGAAAATTAATACTGCCACAATTATGATCATAGGAATTACAATAGGAAAATAAGCAGGATCTGCATGATTAACAGAACCAAATAATCTAGCTTGTAAAATATCAAATTCTGAAGGCGCAAGTAGTTTTCTCATGAAAGTTGACACAGAATTTAGTCCAGTGCCAATGATAATCCCGACTAAAAGCATAAGTTGTAAATTCCCGTATTTACCGGAAAGTAGCCATCCATAAAGTATCAAACTCATGAGGACCATAACAACGACTTGAAATAAAAATGATCCAATTCCATTAAAATTGATCAATGCACTAACACCAAAGAAGAATACTGTACTCGTTTGAATTGCTGAATAAAGTGATTCGAAACCTAAAAGTGACGGAGTAATAATCTTATTATTCGTAATGGATTGGAAAGCAACTGTCGACAAGCTATGGCAAACAGCTGCAATAATCATTGCAACAATAGCTACTATCCTTCTCTTAACAACTGGGATAAAAGAAGGTGAATCTATCGGAACTGGATTGTTATACACTAAAAGTCCATATGAAGAAAGAAGGCCTAAACCAATCAATGTGATTAGTAAAATCCAATAACGTCTTGCTTCTTTCTTAGAACGAAAAGCGCTAGCTGATCTACTTTCATTATGAAGGCTAGAATCGATTTCGACATTTTCTTTATTTTTATATTCTAATGTGATCATCGTAGCCTCCTTGGTTTTCTTTGTCTCAATAAAATAGTAATAAACACAACTGCTCCCACTGTTGCAAGTATTAAAGAAACAGGTAGTTCAAACGGCTTTATAATTGTTCGAGAAATGATGTCACAAGCAGTTATTGTCCCCATTCCGATCACACAAACCCAAGGTAAATTACTCCTAAGATCATCACCTCTAAACATAGAAACAATATTTGGCACAATTAACCCTAAGAAAGGTAAGTGCCCAATAACAGCTGCAACAATTCCAACTGCAACAGAGATAAGAGCGGTCCCAAAAAGAACAATTCTATTGTAATTAACGCCAAGGCTTGTTGCGACATCTTCTCCTAATCCAGCTAAAGTCAATCTATTCGCGTACATAAAAATAAGCAAAGTAATGATAACTATCAGCCATAAATATTCATATCTTCCGACCTGAATGTTAGCAAATGAACCTACAAACCAAGTTTCAATACTTTGCGTCATTTGAAAAAGAAGTCCCATAAAAGTAGACACTGCAGAAATAACTGCTCCAAGCATCAATCCAATAATTGGGACAATTAAAGACGAACGAAGCTTAACTCTTCTTAAAAATAGAAAGAAAATCATAGTTCCTATAAAAGAAAAAATGATTGCACCAGTCATTCTTTGAACTAACGTCGGGGAAGGAAACAATAAATACACAAAAAGCAGGCCTAAGCCTGACCATTCAATAGTCCCCGTTGTAGTAGGTTCAACAAAGCGATTCTGTGTAATGAGTTGCATGACAAGTCCTGCCATCGCCATCGCAGCTCCAGTAAGCATTAATGCAGCTGTTCTCGGAACGCGAGTGATGAAAAACATCTCTGTTCCGTCCTCTTGTCCACGTATATCATAAACTCCAGTAAACAGTGATATAATCCCTAAAATTACAACAATTATAATCGCTATTATAAAAGGTTTTGTCCATAATTTATTGTGATTATAAAACTGGGGTTGAGAAACATTCTCAACCCTAGAAATTATATTTTTTGACACTGTTTCGTACTCCTTTACACTACTTAGCTAAAGTTTTTGCCATATTTCCAAATAACTCTATATAAGTTTGAATTGATTCATTTGTGTAAGTATCTTCTGGTGCATAAATAACTTGTTTCTTAGAAACAGCAGTTGTGTTTTGAAGAGCAGGTGATTTAGAAATAACATCCTTAGCAGGTGTTGACTTAGCTGCATCAGATGTTGCAGCATCACGATCTAATACAAAAATCCAATCAGGATTTGTTTGTGCAATAGCTTCAACAGAAACGTCATCACCTTTATGACCTGCAGTAGAATTAGAAACTTCTAACGCTGGAGTCCAACCGAAAATTTCATACATTGGTCCCCAAACACGACCAGAGTGCGGCGCAGCAAAGCCAATATTACCACCAGTAACGATAACACTCATAACTTTATCTTTTCCGTTATAAGCAGATTTTGCTTTTTCAATAGATTTATCGAAATCAGCTACTAATTGTTTAGCTTCTTTATCTTTATTAAAGATTTTTCCTAAAGTAATTGTAGAATCCTTAAGTCCTTTTACTAAGTTTTCTCCAGGCTTAGTAGCTTTCTCAGAAACATCAAAATTAAGATCAATAACAGCTGCATTTGGCACTAATTTTTTGATTTCTTCGTAATGATCAGCAAATCTTTGACCAACAATTACAAGGTCAGGGTTTGCAGCGGCAATAATTTCAAGATTTGGTTCACGGTGATTCCCAATATTTTGAACTTTTTCATCCTTTTTATATGCTGAATCAGCAGGCATAATATCCTTTGGAGCAGCCGCTAATTTAATTCCCCAATCAGCTAAAGTTTCAAACGTTCTATTATCTAAAGCAACTACATTCTTTGGATTTACAGGAACAGTAACTTTTCCATGCGCATCAGTGATTTCAACCGTTTTTGGCTTATCACTACCATTATCTTTAGTAGCCTTCGAAGTTTCTTTACCTGAATCTGAGCAAGCTACTAACATTAAAGTGAAAATTGCTAGAATACTTACTAATTTTAAAAGCATAGTTTTTTTCATACGTATACTCCTTATTATGTAATTTATTTCGAAAATGATGACTTCCAAAGATTGAATTAGATAATAACTGCTATTCACCTAAATCAATATTGATAATCATTTTCATTTGGATATCCTGTAAATAAGTATAGTCATTAATTATGTGAAAATCTTGTGAATGGTGTGAGTTAATAAAATTAAAAATAAATTTGATACGGTCTCAACTAATGCGCAGCAGATCCATCCCCCACACCTTATAAAACATGGTTTTTACTGCAAAAAAATGACTATTTCCTGATAGCAATCTTCTTTTTATAGTTTCTGTCTTTTCATATTTCACAGAAACTACTTTATGATCTTATTTTTATCATTCAACCATTGAATAGCCTCTGCCATGTATTGTTTGAATATATCTATTTTTCTTCTCACACTTTAACTTTTTTCTTACATACCCAATATATAAGTCTACTACATTTGGATTTACGACTACGTTATGTCCCCAAACTTGGTTCAAAAGCATTTCACGGCTCAATATTGTATTTTTATTCTTGATTAAAAATACAAGTAAATCGTACTCACGCTTCGTAAGCGAGAGATTTTTACCACCTTTTTTCACAATATTGCTAGATGCATCAACAAAGAGATCTTTAAACTGATAAAAGGTTATCTCATTTTGCTGGTTACAGTTACTTCTCCTTAAAATAGCTTGCACCCTTGCTACTAATTCTTCTTTCGCAAATGGTTTTCTTATATAATCATCAGCTCCAGCTTGTAACCCTGCTACGCAATCCTTGCTAGAAATATTGTCGGTCACAATAATGATGGGTGTCATTTTAACAAGTCGTATTTTCCTGCAAATTTCTGGTCCAGATATACTTAATGAATCCCAATCTAATATGATAATATCCCAATCTTGTTCATATGCTATATTTAAACCTTCGTTTTCATTGTGAAGTTTTAAAATGAAATGGCCTTCTTCCGTTAAACCGCTTACGATTTTCTTTGCTAAAGACCGTTCATTTTTAATTACTAACACCTGCCTCACCGATGGTTCACCTCTACTTCAATATAACTTAGTTACATAAAAAATTATTTAAGATTTATAAATATTAAATCCCTAAAAAATCCATTAAAACAGCTTATTAGGAGAACTCTATATAATCTTACAATAGGTATAGATAGAAACACAAAACATATTAAGATTTGAATAAAACGAATTTTTAATTTATATCAATCGGACTTTTACAGACATCTCGGCAGATAATAGGATAAAAGAAAACATAACAAAAGCACTTATCCATAGAATAAGTGCTTTTGTTATGTTTTCGCGATTGTATGATATTGATTTCCTTTAGGGAAATGTATAGTCACTTTTGTATATTCATTCTCTTTCGATTCGATAGAAATATCATGCCCTAATTTATGAGATAAACGTTTCGCTAAATATAACCCTAATCCCGTTGACTTCGTATGGACTCTCCCGTTCGCTCCTGTAAAACCACGCTCAAATACACGCCCAATATCTTCAAGCTTAATACCAATTCCATTATCTTGAATAATGAGTCGCTTTTCTGCTTTGTCTTCTTCCCCAATAAACTTAATTTCTCCATGCGAATCAGTATACTTCAATGCATTTGCCACAATCTGATCGACAATAAAAGATAACCATTTTGTATCACTCTCTACTAAAAGTTGCAAGTTTGTGCGTTCAAATTGAATGCGTTTTGCAATAAATGTCTTAGCATATTTCTTCATACTAGCACCCGTAATCGCCTCTAGAGAAACTTCTTGAATGAAATAATCTTTTGAAAAGGAATCAAGCCGTGAATAATACAAAGCTTGTTCAACAAAGTGATCTATTTTTCCTAACTCATCTTCTAATTTATCAATTAAAATATCCGCTGGCTTGCCACTGCGCATCAATAGTTGACTAGCAGCAATCGGTATCTTAACTTCATGAATCCAAGACATAATAAAATCATGATATTCTTTCTTTTCCTCATGCAATACGTACATTTGCTCTTGTTGCTCTAAGTATAGTTTTTTTAATATATCCGTATATAGTTCCTGTTCATATGTATGTGGATTGGGGATTGCAATCACTGTATCCTGCTCTAAATGAAGAGCAATATGAAGTTCTTTATAAAATCTTTTATGATAAAAATATCCGATTATAAGATAGATAAGAATAAAAATTGCACTTACAACATTGATATATATAAGATTTGCTTTTGTATTACTTAATCCCTCACTTAAATAAATCATGGTAGAAATAAATAACATAATCAAAAAGTACAGAAGCATAAAATAACGGCGTTCTTTTATGTAACGAAAAATACTCATGTAATAATGTAACCTTGCCCTTTCTTCGTATGGATAAACTCCTCTTTTCCAAGTTCGGCAAGCTTCTTCCTTACACGAGCGACGTTTACTGTTAATGTATTATCATCAACAAAACTTTCATTTTCCCAGAGTTTACGCATAATATTATCTCGACTTACAATCGATCCTATATTCTGCATTAATATCTGTAAAATTTTAAACTCATTTTTTGTTAATTCCAATATTTGATTATGATAGGTTACTTCCCCGCTCTGTAAATTTAATACGACCCCTTCATATTCAACAACATTTGTTTCAGTTTGTGTATAAGAATATGTACGTCTCATAAGAGCCTGAATTTTAGCCACTAAAACATCTGTATAAAATGGTTTCTGTACAAAATCATCTCCTCCCATATTCATGGCCATTACCATATCCATAGGATTATCACGAGATGACAAGAAAATAATTGGTACTTTCGATACTTCACGAATTTTTCTACACCAATAAAATCCATCAAAATAAGGAAGATTAATATCAAGTAAAACAAGTTGCGGAGATTGAGCTAAAAAATCGTTTAAAATATGTTCAAAGTTTGTACTCGTCCATACTTCAAATCCCCATTTCCCTAACTCATCGGCCACTGTTTCACGAATGGTTGGTTCATCTTCAACTAATAAAACTTTCATAAAAAGTTTGCCTCCTAGTACTATTTTAACCTTACAAGTTTGTAAGGTTTGAATTATAATTTGTAAGGTTGTCCTATGGTTTAGGTTATAAAATTACCATACAATAAGCTTATCATACAATAGAGGAGGATCCATATTGAACCCCGTATTACAGGCAAAACACGTAAGGAAGGTCTTTAGTAATAGAGGTAGCATATTTACTGCCCTCCATGATATTGATCTCACAATTTTTGAAGGTGAATTCGTTGGCATAATGGGTCCATCTGGATCTGGGAAATCTACTTTATTAAATATATTATCGACAATTGATATACCAACCACAGGAGAAATTATTGTTAATGGAAAAAATATTATAAAAATGAAAGATGAGCAGCTTACTACATTCCGTAGTGACACATTAGGCTTTATTTTTCAGGACTATAATTTACTTGATACGTTAACGATAAAGGATAATATACTTCTACCACTTGCTTTAAGAAATATGAATGCACACGAAATTGATGTGCGTGTAGATGAAGTTGCAACAATGTTTGGCATTCAACAATTGCTAAATAAATATCCGTATCAAATTTCTGGTGGACAACAGCAGCGTACTGCAGCAGCGAGAGCTATTATAGGAAAACCAAAATTAATTTTAGCTGATGAACCTACAGGTGCACTAGATTCTAAATCAGCAACTGATTTACTACACAGCCTACAAGTGTTAAATAAAAAACAACTTGCCACCATTTTGATGGTTACGCATGATCCCTTTGTAGCAAGTTATTGCAAACGCATTCTCTTTATTAAAGATGGAAAACTTTTCACAGAACTTGTAAAGGGCGAGATGCCACAAGAAGAATTTTCCCAAAAACTATTACGTATTCTTTCTGCTCTTGGAGGTAGCGGGCATGACTCCATTTAGTATCATCCAAAAAAACTTACAAAGAAATCTTAAAAATTATGTACTCTACTTGGCATCTATGATACTTAGTATTGTCATTTATTTTATTTTTGTATCCTTACAATATAACGACTATATCGTAGAACAAACGAGTACAGCTAAAGGGATTTCAGATGTTTTTAAAGCCTCTTCTGTTATTCTAATCATTTTTGTAGCAATATTCATTTGGTATTCAAACTCATTTTTCACAAAGAAAAGAAAAAAAGAAATTGCATTATATTCCTTACTAGGTGTTCCAAAACGTCAAATTGGTACCATGTTATTTTATGAAAATCTCATCATAGGAATTATTGCACTCATTATAGGAATGAGCATAGGAGCTTTACTCTCAAAGGTGTTTTCCATGTTACTTTTAAAAGTAATGCAATTATCAACTGCTATTTCCTTTTCTATTTCTCTAGAAGCAATCATGCATACCATACTCGTATTTACCCTTATTATTTTAATAACATCTTTTCATGGTTATAGCATAATTTATAAGTTCAAATTGACGGAATTACTTCAGGCTGAAAGACAAGGCGAACTCATTCCAAAGGGATCCATATGGACCGCTTTATTAGGGATTATTTTAGTTATCTCTTCTTACTGGTTCGCACTTCAACCCATCTTCTCTTCTATATGGCTGGACCATAAGATACGGAATATGTGTATTATTTTAGGTGGTTCTATCATCGGTACATATTTCATATTTCGTTCTTTTACCGTTTTTTTATTACTTGGCTTACAGAAGAATAAAACACGCTATTACCGTGGGATTAATGTGGTTAGTGTATCTCAACTATTGGCACGCATTCAATCAAACGCCAAAACACTAACTGCCATTGCGCTATTAAGCACAGTCACACTGTGTGGAATCGGTGCTTCTTATAGTATGTATTATAAAAATAAAGTAATGATTGATAAAACAGAACCGTTTAGTTTTATGTATGTAAAAACAGATTCACAAGTAGATCAACAAATTGAAAATACAATAAAAAATTCTAATCATACAATAAAAGAGAAGATTACTATTCCTTTAATAAAAGTAAAAGCGGATTTACAGGTGAATGGTCTCATGCCAATTAATTTTGAAAGAAATCCTAATGAGTTAAATTTATTATCTGAGAGTACATTCAATATGCTAGCCGATAAGACTAATAAGGATATAAAAGTATCCCTTCAAAATACAGAAGTGGTTGCTCTCGATGCAAATAAAAGTCATACGTTTCAAACTGAATATAAAAACGGCAAAGTAGACCTGCATCTTTCAAATAATGATTATTCATTGCAATTTGTAGGAAAGATTCAAGACAACATCCTAAATGATTCATTACACGAATTTACTATCGTCGTGCCCGACCAAATTTTTTATGATATGAGCAAACAACAAAAACCTTATATGCTACAAGCATATAAGGTTTCCGATGACAAAAATACAAAGAAGCTAACAAAAGCTATTCAAATACTCCTTAAAGATATTCATTTAATATCCAAATACGGTGCTTATAAAAGTGTCGTGGAAGCATCAGGATTAGTCATCTTCGCTGGTGTATTTTTAGGACTCGTCTTTTTAGCTGCAACTGGAAGCATTATTTACTTTAAACAATTAACAGAAGCAACTATAGATCAAGACAAATATATCATTTTACGTAAATTAGGTGTAAGCAAGCAAACCATTTTTAAATCGATTGCAAAACAAATTGCCTTTATATTCATTTTGCCACTTACTATCGGTAGCTTGCATAGTATTGTCGCTTTAAAGGCACTTTCTAATACACTTGGCATAGATATTTTCATTCCAGTTTTAACTACCATTGTCGCATATACACTGATTTATTTTGCTTACTATATACTGACAGTAAAATCCTATAATAATATCGTGAATAAATAAAAAAGCATCTCAACAGATGCTTTTTATTTATTTGTTCTTTTTAAAAGTTATCACATTATACGTTTTACTCATTTTCTCATAGAATAAACGCTTATCTCGTTTGAAAATATGCAATGCAAAATGCAATAAGATTAAACCATTGAAAATAAAGAATAGTAAAAGGAAAATTATCTCTAATTGCTCATTTAATACTCTAGAAGCAATTAAAATATAATTGATACCACCAATCCCGTAATATAACAGGCCATAGCGTTTACATAATTCAATGAAAGTAATTCTCTCTCCTTGCCCTTTTACTCTAAAATGAAGAATCCATTTCCCAATTGTTTTCCCATTTGTGAAATAAGGAACAACAATAAAATAAACGAATATCCAAACGAAGCCAAGTAAAAGCTCGTCCAATTTTTCAGCAGGGTTAAATATAAATGCTATGGAAACTTTCACATTGAATATTAAAGAAGTCACAATCCCAATAACAAACCAATCCATCCAAAGAGCAAGGAAGCGTCGTGTCATACGAACTGGTTTATTTTCAAAATCAACTTTTTCATCCATCGCATGTACATCTGGTAGGAAATAAGTGAATATTGGTGCAATCATATATCCTGCAAATCCACCAAGCGTATTTAAGAATAAATCATCAACATCAAATAAACGATATGGACAATTATATAATCCATAGAATCCAGTTAATTGTGTGACTTCGAAGAATAGGGAAACAAAAAATGTAATAATAACAGTTTGTAACAGATTACGACGGAAATAATATCGCAAATAAACGCCTAATGGTAACAATAAAAGAAAATTAAATGCTACCTGTAAAAATGCACGCTCTTTCAAAATTCCAATGTATGACATTGGATTTGCAAAATTCACCTTTGTTTCTCTCAAAATGTCCATGATTGAAGTAAAAGGTGTTATTTGATAATGCTGTGTTCCTGGACGTTGCATACTACACGTATCAAACGTAGCCGGAAACGGTAAAATAATTAAATAATAGGCCGCCATTGAAAATAATAATAAAGAGTACAAAACAAACATACGTAAATAATTAATATACCCATGCTTCCGATACTGCCAAATTAAAAAAGGAATTAATAAAATAAAACCAGCGATTGGAAAGGTAATTATCGCTGTCTTAATCGGGAATAAATAAGCACCCAATTTCTTCACCTCCAAAATATACAACATTCGCTATTATAACAAATTTTTCTTTTTATGCCATTTTCAGTTTTATTTGTTTTTTCATTCAATTTATTTGGTTTTCAAGTTAACTTATTACTCATCAAAAAGACCCTAAAGAATTACTACTTACCAGTAATTCTTTAGGGTCTTTTCATGTATGCAAAAAAACATCTACATGAAGGTTCCTTACAAAAATGTAAGATTCCAGTTAGATACATCGATGTTTGCAACTTTTAATCACTTGTACACTAACAATAGTTAACCAAGCAACACTTCGACATTAATCTGCTGTCATCGCAAATTTAATACATGCACTAAAAATCATTATAGAAAGGATAGGTAGATTATGAATGTAATAAAACAAAGCTTACCTCAAAAAAATCGAATTGTTGATTTAGATGTCATACGAGGTTTTGCCTTGATTGGTATTTTCTTAGTGAATATAAATATGTTTTTTACCGAAGCGGGTGTCTCCAATAAAGGATTACCAGGTGCCAAGTGGATTGACATTCTTGTCGATGCCAAATTTTACGCAATTTTCTCTTTGTTATTTGGTGCAGGGGTATCTCTATTCCTCACTCGAGCAAAAACAAAAGGTCAACCATATTTGGTATATATACGCCGCATGGTTGTACTAGTCCTCATCGGTTTATTACATGCTAATGTTTGGGGCGGAGATATACTACGTTCGTATGCAATCATTGGCTTGTTATTATTGGCTCTTCATAAATTACCAGGTAAATGGTTGTTAGTAATTTCTTTAAGTTTACATGTAATGGGAATTGTCGTTAATACATTATCCTATGATTATATACTAGGCGGGCATCCCAACATGCCACCTTTACTCAATATTCTTCAACTCATTCTCTCATTATTTGCACCTTTAATATACTTTATAGAAGGTTTCTCATTAATGCAGATTGATGCTCTAAAGAAATTAAAGAAGAGCCCTCAGCTTCATACAGCACTCATTATGATTCTTAGTAGCATTTGTATCGTTGGAGTAGCTATACAGTTTCTAACACCTAGTGCAAAAGCATATTTTATCCTAAAAATTATTTTACAACCTCTTCTTGCATTACTTTACACTTTAATCCTTGTAGCTCTACTGAAGAGTACGATAGGGAGCACTGTGTTAAAACCATTACAAGCTTACGGAAGAATGGGAATGAGTAATTATTTGGGACAGACTATTATGGGGATGTTTATTTTACCAATATTCCTAAACGTATTTTCATCAGCATTCGCTATGGTGAGTGTGTGTTTCCTAACATGGATTCTCCAAATCGTGCTTAGCAACGTTTGGCTAAAATATTTTAGTTTTGGACCTATAGAATGGATTTGGCGCTGCTTAACTTATTGGAACTTAATGCCTATCCGAAAAAATAATAGTAAGAAATAACATATAGGAGGATATAAAAATGCAAAGACCTGTTGTAGACGTAAAAAATGTTCAGAAAGTATATGGTAAAAAAGGTGAGAATCAATCATATGCCTTAAAAGGTGTATCATTTTCAATCCGAGAAGGTGAATTTGTCGGTATCATGGGACCATCTGGATCTGGAAAAACAACATTACTAAATGTAATTTCTACATTAGATAATGCAACGGACGGAAAAGTTGAAATTGCTGGAACTGATATTACAAAAATGAAGCAAGGCGCACTCTCTGATTTCCGCTCCAAAAAATTAGGATTTATTTTTCAAGACTTTAACCTTTTAGAAAATTTATCAATCTATGAAAATATTGCATTGCCACTTTCCTTGCAAGGTGTTCCTTCTCGAAAGATTGGGCCAAAAGTAACAAAAGTAGCAGAGATGTTAGGGATTTCATCATTACTTCAAAAGTATCCTTCAGAAGTATCTGGTGGACAAAAGCAACGTTCTGCTGCTGCACGTGCACTCGTTCATGAACCAGCGATTATTTTAGGAGATGAACCAACAGGAGCACTTGATTCTAAAAATGCAACGAGCCTTTTAGATGCAATGAAAAGTCTTAATGAAGAGCAAAATGTTTCAATTATGATGGTTACCCACGATCCATTTAGCGCAAGTTACTGCCAGCGTATTTTGTTCATTCAGGATGGCGAGCTGTATAAGGAACTACATCGTACAACAAACCGTGAAATGTTTTATAAAGAAATTTTAAATGTACTTGCTGATTTGGGTACACAAAAAGCATAAGAAAGGAATTTACAACATGTTACTTAAACTTTCCATGTCAGGACTAAAAAGTAAAATAAGAGACTACATTGTCTTATTAATTGGGCTTGTTATGTCCATTTCAATCTTTTACATGTTCCAAACACTAGCAATGAATGATTCATTTATTAAAGTAAATTCAATGATTAGCTCTATTGGAATCATCTTCCAAGTCGGTTCATTTTTATTGGCAACTATCACGTTTTTCTATATCCTATATGCCAATTCATTTTTACTGTCATTAAGACAAAAAGAGTTCGGTATGTATATGATGTTAGGTGCGAAAAAATATAAAATTACGCTACTCATGTTTATGGAAACTTTAGCTATCGGGATCACTTCACTTATTATTGGGATTGGAATCGGTATCGGACTTTCTAAGGGAATTGGACAACTTCTCATGAAAGAATTAGAATTTGCTTCCGATGGATACCATGCTCTATACATTCCATCTATTCGTGTAACAGTAATATTTTTCTTCATTCTGTTTTTCTTAGCTGCCATTATGAATATAGCAAAGCTATCTCGCATTACAATATTACAACTCGTTCATTCTGAAATGAAAATAGACAAACCCTCAGTAAAAGGGATTAAAACATTCTTTGTAGCAGTAATTGGTGCTGGCTCATTAGCAATTGGATATGCAGCATTAATAAATATAAAGGCTTTATCATTAGCTGGATTTCCTATCGCTACAGTAGCAACGACATTAGGAACATATCTTATTTTTATCTCTTTATTACCGCTAACTATTAGATTACTGAAAAAAATTAAACCATTAAATGAAAAAGGATTAAACTCATTTACTTTTTCTCAATTAAGCTTCCGCGTAAATGATTTAACAAAGGTATTAGCAACTGTAGCAATGTTAATCGCACTTGCAGTTGGAGCAATTGCTGGCGGAATGGCTTTTAAAAACAATATTAGCCTAACTACTGATATTGCTAGCCTATACGACGTATCAGTTCATAATCCAACAGCAGATGAGAAAAAAATATTAAACAAGATCAAATTTGAAGAAAAAGCGAACTATCGCTACAAAGTAGATCAAAAATTCGTTTATTACTTGAAAGAAGACTTAGAAAAAAATCGCCCTCTTGTTCAAAATGGTTTCGGGCAAAAGAAAGTCGGTCAAGTAGAACGAACTGCAAATGAACTTCCAGTCGGAGCAATTGTAAAGAAAGGTGCAAATGATACAATTGGTGGTCTTGCTCTTTCTGAAGAATGGAAGAATGCATTCAAAGAAATACAACCTGAATACTTATACAAACAACAATATATAAAAATTGTAGACCAAAAAATGTACAATCAAATAAAAACAAAAGAACAAAATGTTGTAATTGGAAAAACAAATGATTTCGCAGCGTATAAGAAAGAATGGAAGGAACTTGATCAATTACAATTGGCAAAATATAAAGATGTAACTAAGGATCAGTTAAATAGTAAATTTAGCTTTTACGAAATTATGTACACTTTCACAAGTGGTACAGTCTTTATGGGCTTTTTCTTAGGAATTGCTTTCTTAGCTATGATGGCAAGTTGCTTAATGTTCAAAATCCTATCTGGCGCAACGAAAGATACAAAGCGCTATCAAATGTTACGTAAAATAGGAGTTCGTCGTGAGCTATTAGCGAGATCAATCTATAAAGAGTTATTGTTAGTATTCTTATTCCCAGCTACCATTGGTATCTCCCATGTAATTGTTGGTATGAATATGTTCTCTTTCATTTTGATTGACCCATACTTCCGTATTTGGGTTCCACTCGTAATTTTTGCGGTAATCTATACTATTTACTACTTAATTACAGTTCAATTGTACAAAGGTATTGTACTTCCGAAAGAAAGATAATAAAAAAGCTGATGACATGCTGTCATCAGCTTTTTTATATCCCATATCAGTGATTTATTTACTATACTAGTATATGTACTTGATTTTATTACTAATTTTCAACACCTTATATAAATGAAAGAAAGGAGCTATGTTATTGCAACATGTGAAACAACTACTGAGAAATTTTTTATATTTTTTCTTCAGTAAACAAATTGAAAAGTTTCTAACCTATAATTTAAGAAAAAAAACAAATACATTTATTCGTATCGCTATTTATATTTATTTGGGAACCAAAATTATTTCCCTACTCTTTAATTTTAAGACATCTTACGGAGTAGGGCTCTTTAATATCGGCTGGCTTATAAGCATGTCACTCTATCTATATTTCGCTAAAAATATTTACTTCGAAATGAAACAAGAGCATCAAAAAGTGAAAGAGCTAACCTTCTTTTCTCTCTTTGACTCCAATAAAGATTTACCTTATCGAAGATATATTTACAAGTGCTATACAAAAATATTGTATAGCTTACTTATCGCTGCATCGAGCTTCAATAGCTTATTACAAATTAATGCATCCATCTCACCGTCTATTTCAGACCTAGTCTCTAATGTGATGCATATGATTTTACTTTTAAGTGCGGTCACAGTAACCAGCCTTTATCTTGCACTACAATGGACAAATATATTAATGACTATACTATTAATACTCTCTTCAGTTATCACTGGAGCGATAATAAGTACTGGTTTATTATCAACAATAGGCAGTTTAACTCATTTTGATCTTTTAAATAACTTTTCCATCATTTTAACAATTTTCATTGGCATTATTGTTCAAATGGGAATTGTATGGATACGCCCTCCTTATCAGCTAAGTCGTACAGAAAATGCTTTTTTTATATCCAATTCAATGATTGCTACAACGCTATTATTACTAGTTATTTTCATTCAAGATATTTCTGTACTAACTGTTGGAGAAACGAATTTAGAAAAGAAAGCTCAATTAGCCTTATTACCTTATACAATTGGTGCAACCATTAATTTTATGTATATAAAGTTTAAATCAAATCGTATCGCCCAAAAAGCAGAAAAAAACATGCTAGAAGTTATTTATTTGTTAGAAGAAAATGATATTGATTGTCTTTCTCCTTCACAAAAACAAAAAATAGTTACTAAAATCAAGAAATGTGTCTATTACGGTGGCACATCATTCCGCTTACTTCTCCTTATGAATCCAGAAACGAAACGATTTATAAAAAACATGAAGTTAGATGAGAGAACTCCATAAAAGCATCTATCTCAGGCCTCGGCTATTCTTTCAATAGAATAGCCTTTTTTCATACTTCTGTAAGATTCCTTACAATACTGTAAGCCAATCGTTAGTTACTTCGATGTTTCCAATCTTACATTTCATATAAACTAAAAGTAGATAATCAATCAACAATAAAAACACTTTTAAAGGAGCGAATTCTCATGAAAGAAAACCAAGACTTATTATTCAACCAAATTGTTACTGTTTCTTGCTTAGGCGGCTTCGTTTTACTAACTGGTGTTGCGGCTATTACTAAAATCGCTCAACAACTTTTCATGTAATATATAAATTCATTGCAATTATAAATTATCAAATCACTTAAAGGAGCGAATTCTCATGAAAGAAAACCAAGACTTATTATTCAACCAAATTGTTACTGTTTCTTGTTTAGGCGGCTTCGTTTTACTAACTGGTGTTGCGGCTATTACTAAAATCGCTCAACAACTTTTCATGTAATATATAAACTCATTGCAATTATAAATTATCAAATCACTTAAAGGAGCGAATTCTCATGAAAGAAAACCAAAACTTATTATTCAACCAAATCATTACTGTTTCTTGCTTAGGCGGTTCCATTTTACTAACTGGTGTTGCTGCTGTTATTAAAATCGCTCAACAACTTTTCATGTAATATTTCTTCATTACTACTTTAAATTTAAAATCATTCAAGATGACTAAAAATCACTTTTTATATAGATAAATTTCAAAATAAGGGTTCCTTACAAAAATGTAAGTTTCCAGTTAGATACATCGATGTTTGCAAACATTTATTCCTTGTAAACTAATAACTAGTTAGTCCAATTTAAACACACAAATAACTTATAGAGGAGTTTTCATATGAAAAAATTACTTGCTTCATGCGCTACTTTCGCCTTATTCGCTAGCTTTGCGGTGGGATGTAATGTATCTTCTCCAAGTAAAATTGGTACAGAAGAATACTACGTTCAAATCCAAGGTGAAGGTGAGATTAAAGATAATAGACGTGTCTATACTTTACCTACTTATAATGAAGATGGAGACGAAAAGAAAGTTACTTTCACTAGTCAAAAACCAAATAATGAAAAAATGAAAGAAAATGCATTTTTACGCCTTTACATTAAACAAGAGGACGAAAAGAAAACAGATATACCAGACACGGAAGTTAAATCTTATGAAGAAGTACAAAAATCAGATTTACCCGCAAAAACAAAAGAAAAATTAGGTGTAAAATAATAAATAATTATTAAAAACACATAAAAGGAGTATTTCTTGTTCAGCAAGAAATACTCCTTTTATTTTTGGAACCATTAGTTTGCCACAAACAAAAAGAACCATAACCTTGCCAACCTAGCAAAGTTATGGTTCATATCATACAAAAATAAAAAAACCACCAAATATGTATTGGTGGAGACGGTGGGAGTCGAACCCACGTCCAAAAATATCGGCACTTAAGCTTCTACGAGTGTAGTCGATATATTAACATTTCGCGAACTCTTCGGCCTATCGACAGGCTTCCAAGTTGCTAGTCTGGTTATTCTCTTCCTTTGTCCTCAGACGGCGAACTCCGGCGTAGTCCACTTAGTTTGAGTCCCTTACCCTACCACATGGACGATGGAGGGAGGAACCTTTAGTGCAATTAAGCAGCTAAAGAAAGATTGTTTTGTTTGCCAATTATAGGCTTTGACGTTTTAACGAGGCCGATCCCCTCGACTCGCAACCTAAGCTCGAACTATCCCTGTCGAATCCGTAACGTCCCCATGATAAAAATGGAGCATACGAAGAAAATTTCGTGATAGCTACTAAGAGCTGTTTTTCAATGTGCAACAATCTTACATAAGTTATTATAACATACGCGCGCCGTTTTACAAATGTAAATATCTGTATTACATCTTTTGGCGATCACGGAACGCGCGTGCAATTTCACGTTTTGCTTCTTTCTCTTTTAAATCGTGACGCTTATCATATTGTTTCTTACCTTTTGCTAAACCAAGTGCCATTTTCGCAAATCCATTTTTCAAATAGATTTTTAGTGGAACTAATGCATATCCTGTTTCTTTTGCAGCTCCTGCTAATTTATCAATTTCTTTTTTATGCAGAAGTAACTTTCTCGTGCGAAGCGGATCGTGGTTGAAACGATTCCCTTGTTCGTACGTACTAATATGCATATTATGAACCCATACTTCACCATTATGTACACGTGCAAACGCATCTTTCAAGTTCACGCGTCCAGCGCGAATCGACTTAATTTCCGTTCCTTGAAGGACAAGCCCTGCTTCGTATGTTTCTTCGATGAAATAATCATGAAATGCTTTTTTATTTTGTGCGATAACCTTACCTGAACCTTTTGGCATATAACGTCCCTCCTCTATTTTTACTATTGTAACAAATGTAAACAAAAAGCGAAAGTGGCTCGCTCAGAATGTGAGGTGGATGGAGCTTCTGACCTTGAGGCGTTCTTTGCCTCTAGAGAAGAAGCGAAGCCGCCGAACATTCTAGCCACTGTAGCTGGATTCCGATAAAAAGCGAAAGTGGCTCGCTTAGAATCTTTGGACATTGGAACTCCCGACAGAGAAGCGCTTTTTGCTTCGTCCGAGGGAGTGAAATGGCCAACAGATTCTAGCCACTGTAGCTGGATTTCAATAAAAAGCGAAAGTGGCTCGTTCAGAATGTGAGGTGGATGGAGCTTCTGACCTTGAGGCGTTCTTTGTCTCTCGGGAAGAAGCGAAGCCGCCGAACATTCTAGCCACTGTAGCTGGATTCCATAAAAAGCGAAAGTGGCTCGTTCTCCAGCCACTAAGAAAAAGAAAAAGCCCCGCTTTTTATCAAAGCGAAGCCATCCTTTTCTTACTTACGCTTTTTCTTCTTCTTCTTGAATCCTGGTACGTTTTCGAAGAATGCTTTTTTCTTCTTGCCGTTACCATCTTTTTTCCCTGGTTGGCTAGCGGACGCGGATGCAGATCCTCTTCCTTTACCTTTGCCACCACGGTCAAATTTTCTACCTGTGCCACGTTCTCCGCCGCGCTCATTACTGCGTTCGCTACGTCCGCCGCGTTTCTTTCTGCCTGTTCTTGGCTGTTCAATCACGACTGGACGATCTTTGAACTTACGACGAGGCGTACCTTTCATGCCAACGATTTCAAAGTCGATTGCTCGCTCGTCTTTGTTTACGTTAATAACGCGAATTGTAATTTCGTCACCGATGCGGAATACGTTACCTGTACGTTCTCCGATCATTGCGAAATGCTGCTCATCATAACGATAGTAATCATCCGTTAAGTAGCTAACGTGTACAAGACCTTCAATTGTATTTGGAAGCTCTACGAATAAACCGAAGTTTGTTACAGAGCTAATCATACCGTCATACTCTTCGCCGATCTTATCAAGCATATATTCTGCTTTTTTCAGCTCGTCTGTTTCACGTTCTGCTTCAACTGCACGACGCTCCATATTAGAAGAGTGCTCTGCAATCTCAGGTAATTTTTCACGCCATTTTGCTTGTGTTTCATTGTCGACTTTACCGTTAATGATGTATTCACGAATTAATCGATGAACAATCGTATCTGGGTAACGACGAATTGGTGATGTGAAATGTGTGTAGAACTCAGTTGATAAACCAAAGTGACCTAAACTTTCTGCATCGTAACGCGCTTGCTTCATAGAACGAAGCATAACTGTTGAAATGACTACTTCTTCAGGCTGCCCTTGAACCATTTCAAGAATTTGTTGCAGCGCACGAGGATGTACTTCATTTGCACGTCCTTTTACTGCATATCCGAAGTTCGTTACAAACTCAAAGAAACGCTCTAGCTTATCTTCTTTCGGATCTTCATGGACACGGTACATGAATGGTACGTTCATCCAGTGGAAATGCTCTGCTACTGTTTCGTTTGCAACAAGCATAAATTCTTCAATTAACTTCTCTGATACAGAACGATCACGCATAACAACGTCTGTCGGTTTTCCTTCTTCATCTACTAATACTTTCGCTTCTTTAAAGTCAAAGTCGATTGCCCCGCGGCGCATACGTTTTTCACGTAAAATTTGTGCCAATTGGCCCATCTCTTTAAACATCGGTACGAGCGGCTCATAGCGTTTAATTAATTCTTCGTCCTCATCTTCTAAAATGCTTCTTACGTCAGCATACGTCATACGCTCTGTCGTTTTAATTACACTTTGGAAAATCTCGTGTTTAACAACGTCACCTAAATTATTGATTTCCATTTCACAAGATAACGTCAGACGGTCTACTTTCGGATTTAATGAACAAATACCGTTAGATAGACGGTGCGGAATCATCGGAATTACACGGTCAACAAGATATACACTCGTCGCTCTTTCCGCTGCTTCTACATCAATTGGAGAACCTTCTTGAACATAATGGCTTACATCCGCAATGTGAACGCCAAGCTTATAGTTACCGTTCTCAAGCTTCGTTACTGTAACAGCGTCATCTAAATCTTTCGCGTCTGCACCGTCAATCGTTACGATCATTTGGTCACGCAGGTCACGGCGATCTTTTAAATCTTCCTCTGAAATCGTTTCTGGTACACTGTTTGCGTGTTCCATCACTTCTTCAGGGAACGCTAAAGGTAAATGATGTTTATGAATAACAGATAAAATATCTACTCCTGGGTCATTTTTATGACCTAGAATTTGAACAACTTCACCTTCTGCACTTAAACGATTCTCTGGATAGCTCGTAATTTTCACAACTACTTTATGACCTTCTACAGCACCCATTGATGCGCTTTTCAATACGAAAATGTCACTTGTCCAGCGTTTATTGTCAGGTATAACAAATCCAAAGTTTTTCGATTCTGTATATGTACCAACTAATTCTTTCGTTCCGCGTTCTAAAATGCGTACAATGGAACCTTCTTGACGCGAACCACTCGATTGGGAACTAAGGCGTGCTAATACTGTATCGCCGTGAAGTGCACCGTTTAATTCTGTAGGCGGGATGAAAAGATCATCGTCTCCTGTTTTCTTCTCGTCTGGTACAACAAATGCAAAACCACGCGCATGTCCAATTAACTTACCACGTATTAAATTCATCTTTTCAGGAAGACCGTAACGGTTGCTACGAGTACGAATAACAAGTCCCTTTTCTTCCATCGTTACAAGTGCTTTTACGAAATCTTTAAAGCCCTCAGAACCTTCAATCCCAAATGCCTCTTCTAACTCTTGTATCGTTAGCGGTTTATACGCTTCTTCTCTCATAAATAATAACAACTTATCAATATGTTCTTGTATGATTTCTTCCAAGCAAAAATACCTCCTTTAAAACCTTATATTATTTAGTGTATCCGAAAGATAGGGGATGTATAAAGCGAAACTTCAATACTCCCCTTATGATTTTTACAGTTTTCACAAAAAATTCCTTATGAAAAAAAGAGGCAACTAGATCTTACCAATCTAGTTGCTCCAAGAAGTTATATACATCCTCATGTAGCTCGTCACGCTGCTTATCAAGTGTAATGACATGCGTAGAGTCTTCATACCATTTAATGTCTTTTAACGTTGATTCTACACCGTTATAAATAATGTTCGCACTATCTGTATTAATCATTTCATCATGACGCGCTTGTACAACAAATGTTGGTGCATAAATCATGTCCACATTGTTACGTACGTCAGCAATTAATTGTTGTAATGCTTTTAATGTATTCATCGGTGTCTTTTGGAATTCCAACATTTCTTGTTCGATTTGCTCTGGTGATTTTTGCTCACGCTTTTTATATTCGCGGGCATATGCCAATATACCTTGGTACATCGTTTCTTCACTCTTAATATACATTGGTGCACACATCGGCACTACACCTAAAACCGGTACTGTATAACCTAATTTTAGTGAAAATACTCCGCCAAGTGACAATCCAACGACAGCAATTTTCTCAAAACCTTTATCTTTTAAAAGCTGATATGCCTCCGTTACATCTTGCCACCAATCTTCAGGACCTGTATGAACAAGCTCTTCTGGTGGTACACCGTGCCCTTTATAAATTGGGGCATGACAAGTGTAGCCTTTCTTTTCTAAGAAACGCCCTAACATACGTACATCAGCTGAGTTTCCTGTGAATCCATGTAGTAATAAAACAGCGCGGTCTCCACCCTCAAATGTAAATGGTTTCGGAGATGCTAATTTCATCATGTACTTCTCCTCTTTCTCTTCTGTAATCTAGTCGTATTCTTTCTATATCTAGTGTACCATATTTATATTTCTATAATCTAATTAGAAACATCTTTCAAATGGCAAAACAAAAAAAGAAGAACCATTAGTACATCCTACTAACGCTCCTTCTTTCAATTCTATAAGTTTAAGTACGTAACACCAATTGTTAATGCGAAGAACAATACAGCTAAAACAATTGTAATACGGTTTAATACCGCTTCAATTCCACGTGCTTTTTGCTTACCAAATAATTGCTCTGCACCGCCTGAAATTGCACCTGAAAGGCCTGAGCTATTACTAGACTGCATAAGTACCATAACAATCATTAAAATCGATACAATAATAAGTAAAACGGATAATAACGTATGCACTTGGCGTACCTCCTACAAAGATTCAGTTATTGTAACTGTAGCATAAATTCTATAGAAAAGCGAGAGCTATAAGGTTGCTCTCGCTTTTCTTCTATTACATGAACATCATTGCAAATAGCGGCCCGAGCAAACATGTCAAAATGGCTGTTAATGTCATTGTTACCGATCCAATAACACCTTCATGTTCATTATTTTTCATCGCTCTCATCACGCCCATAATATGAGAAGCACATCCAAATCCGATACCTTTACCAACTGAGTTTGTAACGCGGCTCCATTTTAATAAAAGCGGGCCGGTAATCGTTCCAGTAATACCTGCAATAACAACGAAAGCTGCTGTTAATGACGGTACACCACCAACTTGCTCCGAAACACTCATCGCAACTGGCATTGTCACCGATTTTGGTAAAGAAGATAAAATTAAGCTTTTATCTGTTCCCATAAGTGACGCAATAGCAAAGTCACTTGCAATGGCAACTGTTGTACCTACTAATACACCACCGGCAATCGGTACAACATACTTTTGCAGAACGTGACGTTGTTTATAAAGAGGAATTGCAAATGCTACAACACCGGGTCCAAGTAGCTTTGCAATCCAGCCGCCACCACTTTCCATATAATGTTGATATGGTATATCAAGCACGATAAATAGGAAAGCCATTAATCCTGTTGCTACAAGCATTGGAATGGTGAATGGTGTTGGAAATAATTTATAGATTTTTTTAGATAATTGATATAATAGCACCGTAAAAAGAACCCAACCGATCCCGATTAATATTTGACTCATCGCGACTCTCTTTCCTTTCTATTCGCAAGATATTGTCCTGTATGTCCTGCGACAATAATGATTAAAAATGTACTCGCTACAACTGTAATGAAAAGAGAAATTCCTTTACTCATAAAAAAAGCACCGTAATTCATTAGGCCAAGCGTTGGCGGAATTAATAAAAACGGCATAATAGCAACGAGTGTTTCTGCTCCTAAATCGAACCATTTCACTGGAAGAACTTTTAGGCTAAGTAAAACAAGTAAGAGGAACATTCCAATCAAACTTCCTGGGATTGGAATATTTAACATTTCTTGTACCCAAGTTCCAACCATATAAAAAACGTAAAGAGCAGCAATTTGGACAAGAATCTTTGTAAATTTCATGTTCATCATCCCTCTTGTTTATACGATCTTCTGTTAATATCTTTATCATAGTATAAATTGTAAAAAGCTGCAATTTATCAACTTGACATCAAAAAACGCCTATGTTATACGCTTACAACCTTGATATGACTACATTTCTAAAAGAAAATTAAGTCAAAAACCTTGACCTAATATAAGAAGTTTTTATTTTCTGAATTTTAAAGGTTGTTATTTCAATAAAATAATCTTTTTACCTTTAAGCTTACATATATATAAACAAGATAGGTGGTGAACATATGCCCAAAAAAGTTCTTATTTTTTGTGATCCTGGCATTGATGATACGATGGCTCTCCTCTTAGCATTCTTTATCGATGAAATAGAAATCATCGGTATTGTTGCTGATTACGGCAATGTTCCAAAAGAGATGGCCGTACAAAATGCTCATTTTCTTAAGAATGAAACAAGGAATAGAAATATTAAGATATTCGGTGGTTCAGAACGCCCTCTTACTGGTGCCCCGCCTGCTTTTTTTACAGAAGTACACGGGAAACAAGGGCTTGGGCCAATTATCCCAAATGGGAATGTGACTAACGGAGAAATGGAGAATTTCTTTGAAGTGATTCCTCTTATTGAACAGTATAAAGATGAATTAATCATTGTAAGTTTAGGAAGACTTACCTCTCTAGCAATTTTATTTATCATGTGCAAACAGTTAATGAAACAAATTAAATCTTACTACGTAATGGGCGGTGCCTTTTTACATCCTGGTAATGTCACCCCTATTTCTGAAGCAAACTTTTATGGTGACCCTACTGCCGCTAATATAGTCCTTCAATCCTCACCTAACATGTACATCTATCCATTAAACGTCACCCAATATTCCATCATTACACCAGAAATGGCTGAATATATTGAAGCAAAAGGAAAAGCCCCACTCGTCAAACCGTTATTCGATCATTATTACTACGGCTATTATAAAAATGCTCTACCACATTTAAAGGGTAGCCCCTTCCATGACACAATGCCAATACTCGCTTTACTTGATAACTCTATGTTTACGTATCACAAATCCCCTATCGTTGTCATGACAGAATCCTCTGCACAAGGAGCAAGCATAGGGGAATTTCGTTCTTTAGTGAACCAAAAGCCATTTATTGATTGGCCGGGTCATCAAATTGCAATTGATTTTGATTATAACAGTTTCTTTAAACATTTCATGTCACTTATGACGGGGGAACAATTTTAGCATAAAAAAACAGACCGTGATTTCTCACGGTCTGTCGTTATTTTCTACAATTATCGTTTGATGTTGTAGAAAGATTTGATACCATCGTAAACAGCGATTTCGCCTAGTTCGTCTTCGATGCGTAATAATTGGTTGTACTTAGCAATACGGTCAGTACGGCTCATAGAACCAGTTTTGATTTGGCCAGCGTTAGTTGCAACTGCGATGTCAGCGATTGTAGCATCTTCAGTTTCACCAGAACGGTGAGATACAACTGCTGTGTAACCAGCACGTTTAGCCATTTCGATAGCTTCGAAAGTCTCAGTTAAAGTACCGATTTGGTTAACTTTAATTAAGATTGAGTTAGAGATACCTTTTTCGATACCTTCAGCAAGTTTTTGAGTGTTAGTTACGAATAAATCGTCACCAACTAATTGTACTTTGCTTCCAAGACGCTCAGTTAATAATTTGTGACCATCCCAGTCGTTTTCGTCTAAACCATCTTCGATAGAGATGATTGGGAAGTCTTTGCAAAGCTCTTCGTAGAAATCAACCATTTCTGCAGAAGTTAAGCCAGTACGGCCTTCGCCTGCAAGGTCATATTTACCAGTTTCTTTGTTGTAGAACTCAGAAGAAGCAACGTCCATTCCTAAGAATACGTTCTCGCCAGCTTTGTAACCAGCTTTTTCGATAGCTTCGATGATTACTTCTAATGCTTCACGGTTAGAACCAAGGTTTGGAGCGAATCCACCTTCGTCACCTACTGCAGTGTTAAGACCTTTGTCATGTAATACAGCTTTAAGTGCATGGAATACTTCAGCACCCATACGGATTGATTCTTTGAATGTTGGAGCACCAACTGGTAAGATCATGAACTCTTGGAAGTCTACGTTGTTATCAGCGTGAGAACCACCGTTGATGATGTTCATCATTGGAGTTGGTAATTGTTTTGCATTGAATCCACCAAGGTAACGGTATAATGGAAGACCTACGAAGTCAGCTGCTGCGTGAGCTACTGCCATAGATACACCAAGGATAGCGTTAGCGCCTAGTTTACCTTTGTTTGGAGTGCCATCTAATTCGATCATAGCACGGTCGATACCAGCTTGGTCAGTTACGTCGAAACCAACGATTTCTGGAGCGATAATTTCGTTAACGTTGTTTACTGCGTTAACAACACCTTTACCAAGGTAACGAGATTTGTCACCGTCACGTAATTCTACTGCTTCGTGTTCACCAGTAGATGCACCACTTGGTACGATAGCGCGTCCGAAAGCGCCGCTTTCTGTGTAAACTTCTACTTCTACAGTTGGGTTACCACGAGAGTCAAGGACTTCGCGAGCATAAACATCAATAATTGTTGACATAATAAATTCTCTCCTTTTTATATAAGCAAATTATTTAATAATTGTTTTACCTGTCATTTCTTTCGGTTGCTCAACACCAAGAAGTGTAAGCATAGTTGGAGCGATATCACCTAAGATACCACCTTCACGTAATTCTACGTCGTTCTTAGTAACAATGAAAGGAACCGGGTTAGTTGTATGAGCTGTCATTGGCTCTCCGTCAGAAGTTAATTCTTCGTCAGCATTACCATGGTCAGCAGTAATAAGTGCTACACCATCTTTTGCAAGAATCGCTTCTACAACTTTTCCTAAACATTCGTCAGTTGCTTCTACTGCTTTAATTGTTGGTTCCATCATCCCAGAATGGCCAACCATATCACAGTTCGCAAAGTTAAGAATGATAACATCATGTTTATCATTTTCGATTTCATTTACTAAAGCGTCCGTTACTTCGTAAATGCTCATTTCAGGTTTCAAGTCATACGTTGCAACCTTCGGTGAGTTAATTAAGATACGTTCTTCTCCTGGGAATTCAGCCTCACGACCACCGCTAAAGAAGAATGTAACGTGCGGATACTTTTCAGTTTCCGCGATGCGAAGTTGCTTTAATCCCGCTTGCGCAACAACTTCACCTAAAGTGTTATCAAGGTTCATTGGCTTGAATGCCACGTAACCATCTACTGTTTCACTAAAGTGTGTCATACATACGAATTCTGGAATGTGAGGTACTTTTTCACCACGATCGAACTCACGGAAGTCTTCGTTTGTAAATACACGAGCAATTTGAATTGCACGGTCTGGACGGAAGTTATAGAAGATAACTGCATCATCATCATTGATTGTTGCAACTGGCGTGTTATCTTCGTTAACAATTACAGACGGCAATACGAATTCATCGTAGATACCATTTGCATAAGAGTCTTCTACACACTCTTCTGCTGATTTATAAGTAGGTCCTTCACCATTCACCATAGCACGGTAACATTTTTCTACGCGATCCCAACGCTTGTCACGGTCCATGGAGTAATAACGACCAGAGATAGTCGCGAATTGTCCTACTCCTGTTTCTTTAATTACTTCATTTGTTGCATCGATATAGCTTTGTGCTGTTTTTGGTCCAACATCGCGGCCATCTAAGAATGCATGAATGTATACTTTCTCAACGCCTTCTTTAGCTGCTAAGCGAAGAAGAGCAAACATGTGGTTCATGTGACTGTGCACACCACCGTCAGAAAGTAAACCGAATAAATGAAGTGCAGTACCTTTTTCTTTTACGCTTTTAATTGCACTTTGGAACGTTTCGTTCTTATCGAACTCACCTTCACGAATTGCAACGTTTACGCGTGTTAAGCTTTGATATACAATGCGGCCAGCACCGATATTTAAGTGACCAACCTCAGAGTTACCCATTTGACCTTCTGGAAGACCTACTGCCTCGCCACAAGCTGTAAGCGTTGTGTGAGGGAATTTGTTCCAGTAACCATCAAAATTAGGTTTCTTAGCTTGTGCTACAGCATTCCCGTAAGTTTCTTCACGAAGTCCGAAACCGTCAAGAATAATTAGAGCTGTTGGCTTTCTCATTTTACCGCCTCCAGAAGACCTAAGAACGAAGCAGGCTCTAAGCTAGCACCGCCAACTAAAGCGCCGTCGATGTCAGATTGTGCCATGTACTCTTTAATGTTTTCTGGTTTTACGCTACCGCCGTATTGGATACGAACAGCTTCTGCAGCAGCTGGAGAAACAGCTTCTGCAACAACTTTACGGATGTGCGCACATACTTCGTTTGCATCTGCAGAAGAAGAAGATTTACCTGTACCGATAGCCCAGATTGGCTCATAAGCGATAACAGTTGCTTTAACTTGCTCTTCAGTTAAACCTGCAAGTGCTTTTGTCACTTGACCTGCTACTAGATCAAATGTTTTTCCGCTTTCGCGCTCTTCTAAAGTCTCACCACAACATACGATTGGTGTTAAACCATGTTCAAATGCTGCGATAGTCTTTTTGTTTACTGACTCATCTGTTTCAGCAAACATTTCACGACGCTCAGAGTGGCCAAGTACTACATAGCCAACTTTTAAGTCGCTAAGTGCTACTGGGCTAATTTCGCCAGTGAATGCACCATTTTTTTCGAAGTGCATGTTTTGTGCACCTACTTGTAAATCAGTTCCTTCAGTCGCTGCTACAAGGCGCTCTAAGAATAGAGCTGGAGAGCAAACTACTGCATCAACAGCTGAAGCTGCTGGGATTTGACCTTTAACTTCCTCTACGAAGCTAACTGCTTCAGATAGAGTTTTATTCATTTTCCAGTTACCTGCGATAATTGGTTTACGCATGCTTTGCACCGTCCTTTTTCTTTGGCTGCTACTTATTTGTCGTTAAGACAAACTACACCTGGAAGCTCTTTACCTTCCATGAATTCTAATGACGCACCGCCGCCAGTAGAAATGTGGCTCATTTTATCAGCCATACCGAATTTTTCAACAGCTGCTGCAGAGTCACCACCGCCGATAACAGAGTATGTACCTTCTGCATCTGCTAATGCTTGTCCTACTGCTTTTGTACCTTGTGAGAATGGAGTCATTTCGAATACACCCATTGGTCCATTCCATACAACAAGCTTAGAGTTTTTAATTACATCTGCATAAATTTCACGTGTTTTAGGACCGATGTCCACGCCTTCCCAGTTAGAAGGGATAGAATCGATATTAACGATTTTAGTTGTTGCAGTTTCAGAGAATTCCTCAGTGATTACAACATCAACTGGCATGTAGAAGTTTACGCCTTTTTCTTTTGCAAGTTGCATAAATTCTTTTGCTAGTTCGATCTTGTCGTCTTCACATAGAGATAGACCAATTTCATGACCTAAAGCTTTAACGAATGTGTAAGCAAGTCCGCCACCGATGATTAAGTTATCTACTTTGTCTAATAGATGACGAATTACACCGATTTTATCTTTTACTTTCGCCCCACCGATGATAGCTGTGAATGGACGATCTGGGTTAGAAAGTGCTTTTCCAAGAACATCTAACTCTTTTTCCATTAGTAAACCAGATACTGCTGGTAGGTAGTCCGCGATACCTGCTGTAGAAGCATGAGCACGGTGAGCTGCACCGAATGCATCGTTTACGAAGATGTCAGCAAGAGCTGCAAATTCTTTCGCAAGTTCTGCATCGTTCTTTTCTTCGCCCGCATAGAAACGTACGTTTTCAAGAACTAATACGTCGCCTTCGTTCATTGCTGCAACCATTTCTTGTGCAACTGGTCCGAATGCTTCGTCTGCTTTTTTAACATCTTTACCAAGAAGCTCGCCTAAACGTGCTGCTACTGGAGTAAGACGTAATTCTTCTACTACTTGACCTTTTGGACGGCCTAAGTGGCTTGCTAAAATAACTTTCGCACCTTGCTCTACTAAATATTGAATTGTAGGAAGAGCTGCACGGATACGAGTTTCATCTGTAATTTTGCCTTCTTTCATAGGTACGTTGAAGTCAACGCGGCAAAATACACGCTTACCTTTTAAATCTACGTCACGAATTGATTTTTTGTTCATTGGATTTCCCTCCGACTACTAGTTAGGATTGACAAAACCCACTCAAAAGCTTAACACATTTGCTTTTAAAACGAAAGAAGAGAGAGAGGGAACAAACCCTCTCCCTCGTTTTGTCATTGATAACTTATATAATTAAGAATTAAAGACCTTTTGAAGTCATGTAAGCTGCTAGGTCTACTACGCGGTTAGAGTAACCAGTTTCGTTATCGTACCAAGAAAGTACTTTAACCATGTTACCTTCCATTACCATTGTAGATAATGCATCGATTGTAGAAGAAGCTGTACATCCGTTATAGTCGATAGATACTAATGGCTCTTCGCTGTATCCAAGGATACCTTTTAATTCGCCTTCAGCTGCTGCTTTGAATGCTGCATTTACTTCTTCAACTGTTACTTCTTTGTCAAGTTCAACAACTAGGTCAACTAGAGAAACGTTAGCAGTTGGAACACGTACAGCGCCACCGTTTAATTTACCTTTAAGTTCTGGTAATACTAATGCTACTGCTTTAGCTGCACCAGTAGATGTTGGGATCATGTTTTCAGCTGCTGCACGAGCACGACGTAAATCTTTGTGTGGTAAGTCTAAGATTTGTTGGTCGTTAGTGTAAGAGTGAATTGTTGTCATCATTCCGCGTTTTACGCCGAATTTTTCGTTTAATACTTTAGCGAATGGAGCTAAGCAGTTTGTAGTACAAGAAGCGTTAGATACTACGTTGTGGCTAGCTGCATCGTATTGTTCGTGGTTAACACCCATAACTACAGTGATATCTTCGTCAGAAGCTGGAGCTGAGATGATAACTTTTTTAACTGATCCACCTAAGTGTTTTTCAGCGTCTGCTTTTTTAGTGAAACGGCCAGTAGATTCTACTACGATTTCTACTCCGTAGTCGCTCCATGGTAATTGTGCTGGGTCACGCTCAGCGATAACTTTAATTTCTTTACCGTTAACAACGATGCTGCTTTCGTTAGCAGATACTTCTGCGTTTAAAGTTCCGTGAACTGTGTCATATTTTAAAAGGTGAGCTAAAGTTTTAGCATCTGTTAAGTCGTTGATTGCTACTACTTCTACCTCTGGGTTGTTAAGTGCTGCGCGGAATACGTTACGTCCGATACGTCCAAATCCATTAATACCAATTTTAGTCATTTGAATTTCCTCCTTGGGGGATTATATTAAAGGGTAATACCCTTTGTTAACTGTTTTGCTGCACCTTCATCTGTAATTAGAATTGAAGTGTGCCCTTGTTTAATTACAGCCTGTATTGCCTTTGCCTTTGAAGAACCTCCAGCGACTGCAACAACGTGAGATACATTTTGTAAATCCTCTAGTTGCATACCAACTGTTCTTACTTTATGAACAACATTTCCTTGTTCATTAAAGTAGTAACCGAAAGCTTCGCCAACTGCTTCGCTTGCCTGAATCTTTAACCAATCTGCTTCTGAAGTATTTCTGCGACGTGCCATTGTTAACGCATCACCTATTCCATGAATGACGATATTGGAAGATCGAATCAACTCAAGAACTTCTTTCACGGAAGGCTCTGTCACAATAGACGCATATGCTTCGCTGCTAACATGGTCTGGAACATACAATAAGCGATAATTACTCATCGTATTTTGCGCCATTTTGGCACAAATGGTATTGGCTTCTAACTCGACGCCTTCTCCAATTCCACCACGTGCTGGGACAAATAGCATATGTAAATCTTTGCAATCAAGCTGCATCATGTCCGCAACAGCAGCTAGCGTAGTTCCTCCAGCCACAGCAACGATATTATTCGCTGTCAGACGGTCTTTTATACAAGTCACACAAGCACGGCCCATCTCCAGTTTGACCCAAGGTGATTCATCACTATCACCAGGGACAACGAAAACTTCATCCAAGTCTAATGTTTCCTTAAGTTGCTTTTCTAAAACCTTTAACCCGGAAATTTCTTTCATAAAGTCTTCCAAAGCAAGAACTAAAGCTGTTCCTTCTTCTGTCAAAGTCATTCCAGAAGAAGCGACGTGAACTAAGTTTTGTTCTTTCAAAACTTGAACTTCACTTCGCAATACTCGTTCTGTCATACCGAGACTTGCTGATAAATTTCTTCTTCCAATCGGCTGCATAAGCCTAATGTATTGAAGAATTTGCATTCTCGTTTGCATAACAGGTAGCAGATCAGGTAATAATTTTTTTGTGTTCTGAATCCATGAGCGCATATCTTTTCTCCTCACTACATCGGTTCATTTTCCCTCGTGGTCACTTTACGTCCCGTAGTGACATTTTGTGTCCCACATAGGTTAAAAAAATAATCCCTGCTACGTGTATTATTGTAACAGGAGATAGAAACTTATTCAACTCTTAACTGCATTCTTTATATAGTTTATTATGACACCTTTGTGAATGTTACCATATTCTACTTGTTTTCCGTCTATTTCTACAACCGGAATCATTAGATGATATTTTTCTAAAAGGTCATTATCTTCATATATATCTATTTCCTCAATTTGAAAAGAATATTCACATTGTACTTCCTGTAAAACTTGTTTCGCCTTCACGCAAAGGCCACAATCTTTTTTTGTATACAGTACAACTTTCATCTTCTTCACCTATCCGATTGTTTTTCGTAATGACGACGCTGGAATGTGCATTTGCTCTCTATACTTCGCCACTGTTCTTCGAGAAATAACGATTTCGTGCTCTTCTTCTAACAATTTTGAAATCTTTTGATCTGAAAGTGGCTTTTTCTTATTCTCTGCCTCAACAAGCGTTTGAATAAATTGTTTTACACGCTTTGTAGAGACTGCTTCATCTTCAGTAGTCGAAACGGCATTACTAAAGAACGATTTCATCTCAAATAAACCGTGTGGTGTTTGCACATATTTATTTCGCGTTGCGCGACTAATTGTCGATTCATGCACACTTAACTCTTCAGCTACTTCTTTTAAAGCAAGTGGCTTTAAATACTCCGGACCTTTCCAGAAGAAATCACGTTGTTTTTCCATAATAATGGTCATTACTTGCAAAAGCGTTTGTTTTCTCTGTTTCAAACTACGCATAATCCACTGCACATGCTGATACTTTTCTGAAACGTAAGATGCTACTTCACTTTCACTATTATTAAGAAGCGCACTATATTCAGAATGAATTTCAATTCTCGGCATATTTCTCTCATTCATTTGTAAAACGAGACGATCACCATCTTTTTTCACCGCCATATCAGGCACAATATAAAGTGGTTTATCAGAAGAAAACGCAAGACCTGGTTTCGGCTGTAATGACGTAATACAGTTCACCGCCGATTGCAATTCCTCATTACTACACTTCAACACTTGAACGAGCTTTCGCCAATCTTTCTTCACGAAATAAGCGAAATGGTCTTCTACAACCTCTTCTGCTAATCCATTCCGCCTTTGTAAGCGCTTCAATTGCAAAGTTAGACATTCCTGAATATTACGCGCTCCTACCCCTGCTGGCTCCAGTGATTGGACAAGCTCTACAGAGCGGTCAACTACATGAAGTGGTACGGAAAGAAGATTTGCTAACTCTTCGTTCGTCTCTTGTAAATACCCATTTCCATCCATGTTCATAATAATGAAAGAAGCTACTTTTCGCTCTTCTTCCTCTATTTTATAATACTGTATTTGATTTAATAAATGTTGCTGAATCGTTGTAGAATCCACACTGTAGATTTCCATCTGATTCTCGACTTGTTTGCTGGTACTTTTACTTGTGTTAGAGCTCTTTTTCTTCTCCCTCTCAAAACCACCTAACTCAATAAGGGGATTCTCTAACGATTGCTCATACAAAAACTCCGATAATTCTTGTACATTATACTGGAGCATTGTAATCGCTTGCCTTAACTCTTGTGTCATTGCCAAACGTAAGCTTTGTTCTTGTAAAAGACTTGCCTTCAAACTAATCTCCCCCTTGTTTCTATTGTACAATAAGTTTGGTAAAAGGAGAATGCTATCACAGACACCCATTCCAAAATATTATTAATTTATATGTATTAATGAGATTTACAACTTACAACCGAAATTTGAATAATATTGAAAGAAAATAATAACGGAATTAATTTATAATCAAGTACTAATAGTAAATCTTATTACCAGATATAACAAGAGGAAAATAAAAAAAGTCCTAACCTACAAAACGTAAGTTAGGACTTTTTGACGCGCCCAGAGGGATTCGAACCCCCGGCAGACGTGGTACCGGAAACCACCGCTCTATCCGACTGAGCTATGGGCGCATGATAATAGAAAACACTTCATTTTCTTCTCATAATAATAGCAATAAAATCCATCTAAATCAATAAAAATATCCCCGTAATCCTTTATGACGCTTAGTTATGAGTATATTAACAAAGCACCCACCCCTAAATTTTCCAATCATAAATTCACCCCAACTCACAAATTATAATCTTTGAATTGATATTCCAAAGGGGGCTTCATTCAATGACTGTAATTACGAAATTAAAACAAACTGTTTCTGGATTAAAAAGTGCACAAGCTAGCTTAGAGGGATTCGCTCTTGATACGGATAACCAACAAGCTAAGCAACTTTTCCAAACAGCTGCACAGCAAACACAAACGATTATCGATTCTTTAAACCCACGCGTTGAAGAAGTCCAACAAGAAGAACCACAATACTCACAGCAATAACGAATCAGTCTTGCTGTGAAATAGAAAAAGGATGATATGCAGTCATCCTTTTTCTATCACATTACATATTGCAATAGAAATGGAATGATAAATATGCAAAAACTCGGACTCATAACCGTATTATTTGCCCTTCTATTTAGCTCTTTTACCGGATGTGATAATAGTCCTTTAGATAAAAAAGTGAAAGAAGAAGCAAAACGAACGGAGAAAGAGAAAGGTCCAAAGTTAACAAAAACGAGTATGGAATCCTTTAATCAATCTATATCACAAGGAGCCAAGAAAAGAGCTCTCACTATGGATGAAATTATAAAAAGTACAGCAGTAAATTCAAATTTAGATCTCTACATAGCAGTTACACCTGAGCATCACGAAAGATTTGGATTAAAACCTCTCCGTAAGAAGCTCCAAAAGCAGCTAAGTGATGAGCACCCCACTTTCGATGTTCGTGTAAGTACAGATAAAAAAATCTTTATGTTACTTGAAAAGCTTGAAAGAAAAATTAAGGAAAAGAAGGTATCTAAAGATGAAATTAATAAACAATTAAAATTCATTGGTAAAAAAATGGAGTCTAACACTTAACGCTTTTTAAAAGAAAAGGAAGGTTTGCAATGTCTAGTAAAGATAAAAACTTAACCCCTGTGCAACAGGAATATAAAAAATTCGAGCAAGAACGCGAACCGAAGCGTCCTGTCTTAAAAAACTGTATAAAAGCCTTTTTCGTTGGTGGTTTCATTTGCCTAATTGGGCAACTCATTTCTACTTTTTATATTACGTATTTCGATTTCACTGAACGCTCAGCAGGGAATCCAACAGTAGCAACTCTTATTTTCATCTCGATGTTACTAACTGGGTTCGGCGTATATGATCGTCTCGGTCAATTTGCAGGTGCTGGGACAGCTGTACCTGTCACTGGATTTGGTAACTCTGTTGTCGCCGCATGTATCGAGCACCGGACGGAAGGGTTTGTCCTTGGCGTTGGCGGTAACATGTTTAAATTAGCCGGCTCCGTTATTTTATTTGGTGTATTTTCAGCTTTCGTCATCGCACTTATTAAAACGATTCTCGTTCAATGGGGAGGGCTATAAATGTTACAAGGACACCGAACGTGGGTATTTGAAAACAAACCAGTTATTATTTCGACAGGAGTCGTCGGCGGGCCGTTTGAAGCAAAAGGAAAAATCCCCGAAGACTTCGATATCCTTCATGAAGATTTATGGCTCGGACAAGATTCCTATGAAAAAGCACATAAAATTTTGTTCGAAGAAGCTTGTAGCCGCGCCACTGAAAAAGCAGAACTTCGTAAAGACGATATCCAATTTGTACTCGCAGGAGATTTAATTAATCAAATTACCCCTACAAGTTTTGCTTGCCGTACACTGGGCACTCCTTATCTCGGACTATTCGGCGCTTGTTCTACTTCTATGGAAGGTTTAGCACTTGGGGCGAGTATCGTAAATGCAAAAGGCGCAAAATATTTATTAACTGGGGCATCAAGCCATAACACCGCTGTAGAAAAACAGTTCCGCTACCCTACTGAATATGGTGGACAAAAGCCACCTACCGCGCAGTGGACAGTAACTGGAGCAGGAGCCGCTATTTTAAGTGATACTGGAAACGGCCCTAGGGTAACATCAGCCACAATCGGAAAAGTGGTTGATATGGGATTAACCGATCCGTTTAATATGGGAGGCGCAATGGCTCCAGCCGCCGTCGATACAATTGAGGCCCACCTACGCGAACGCCAAATCGACGCCTCTTACTACGATTTAATCGTAACCGGTGACCTCGGACATGTCGGCCGCGAAATTGCTTATGACTTATTACATAAACACGGAACGAAAGTAACGAGCGAACAGTTTCAAGATTGCGGGCTGCTCATTTATAGAGAAGGGCAACCTGTCATAGCTGGGGCTAGTGGACCAGGATGTTCCGCAACAGTCGTGTACGGTCATTTATTAAACAGAATGAAAAGAGGAGAGTTCAAAAAAATACTTGTCGTTGCGACAGGCGCTTTACTATCTCCACTTACATTCCAACAAGAAGAAACGATTCCGTGCATCGCTCACGCCGTTTCAATTGAATTCGGAGGTGCAACGCAATGATTTTTTTCTGGGCTTTCGTCATTGGCGGACTCATATGTGTAATTGGCCAACTTATGTTTGATGTCGGCAAACTAACACCCGCTCATACAATGGCAACACTCGTTGTTGCTGGAGCTATATTAGATGGATTTAATTTGTATGAACCATTAATTGACTTCGCTGGAGCTGGGGCAACCGTACCTATTACAAGCTTTGGTAATGCCCTCGTTCACGGCGCAATGGAAGAAGCCGCAAAACATGGCATCGTTGGCGTTATTACCGGCATGTTTAAAGTAACAAGCGCCGGTGTATCCGCAGCTATTATTTTCGGCTTCATCGGAGCATTGTTATTCAAACCGAAAGGATAAGGAGTGTTTGTATGACTGTTATCGCTAGCGTAAAAACCTGTCTCGCTAGTGTAAGGGGCGCTCAAGCAAGTTTAAGTTCCCTTTCACTAAATTCACAGGATGAAGAAACAAAACGTGTATTTCACGAATGCATGCTAGAAATGGACAGCATCATCGCTGATTTACAAAATAGAGTTTCAGTATTAGAACGTGAAGAACCTCAATATAAAGGGTTTTAAGTAGACTGGAGGAAATGACTATGTCTCACCTGCCGGAATGGACACTTGTCATTCTTCGCTCTGTATTCATATTAATTATTTTATTCGCTATTACGAAATGGTTAGGGAAAAGACAAATCTCTCAGCTCTCCTTCTTTGAATACATAGCCGGAATGACAATCGGTGACATCGCTGCCCAAGTATCTACAGGGCTCGATTCAAAATTTTTTCACGGCGTCTTTGCGATACTCATTTTCGCTGTGGTACCTTTTTTAACAGGAATCCTCTCTTTAAAGAACAAAACAGCTCGGGACTTCTTTGAAGGGAAATCTACCGTGTTAATAAAAGACGGAAAGATACTCGAAGACAACTTAAAGAAAGAAAAATATACAAGTGATGAATTACTGGAACTTCTCCGTGGAAAAGGTGCTTTCAGCGTAGCTGATGTTGAATTTGCTGTCTTAGAACCGAGCGGAGAATTAAATGTATTATTAAAGAAAGATTCCCAGCCACTTACAGCAAAAGACATCGGTTTAAAAGTAGCAAACGAAAAAGAACCACAAACTGTTATTATGGATGGCAATGTCTTAGATGAACCGCTATCCGCAAGTGGACATAACCGCGCTTGGCTACATGCTGAACTAGAAAAGCTCGGTGTTGTTATTGAAAATGTCTTTCTCGGTCAAGTTGATTCATACGGACAACTGACTATCGACATTTATAATGACAAACTACAAATGCCTTCTCCTCAAAACAAACCTTTATTATTAGCATCATTAAAAAAATGTCATGCTGATCTTGAACTATTTTCCTTAGAAACAAAGTCGAAATCAGCGAGCGAAATGTATAGTAAAAACGCGAAACAAATCGAAAAGATTTTAAATAAAGTAACCTATCTTTTAAAAGAATAGATATCGAAAGAACGCTTCAGTCAAAAGGCGTTCTTTTCTTTTTTTCTACAGTTTTTATAACGTTTAAATTTATGTAATTCGGTTATGATGTTGAAGATACATAAGCAGGGAATTTCAAAAACATAGCGAATATTTCATGGTACAACTACATATTTTTTTGATTTAAAGTGGTTTCGTTTGACCTTTATTGACCATAATTGTATTATAAGACTAAGAAAGCTTTATAAGGAGGAAATAACAGATGAATTTAATTCCTACAGTAATTGAACAAACAAATCGTGGAGAACGCGCTTACGATATTTACTCTCGACTATTAAAAGACCGCATCATTATGCTTGGTAGCGCAATTGATGACAACGTAGCTAACTCAATCGTTTCCCAGCTTTTATTCTTGGAATCTCAAGATCCAGAAAAAGATATTCACATCTACATCAACAGCCCTGGTGGTTCTATCACAGCAGGTATGGCAATTTACGATACAATGCAGTTTATTAAACCGCAAGTATCAACAATCTGTATCGGTATGGCTGCATCTATGGGTGCATTCTTACTTGCAGCAGGTGAAAAAGGAAAACGTTATGCACTTCCAAACAGTGAAGTAATGATTCACCAACCACTTGGTGGTGCACAAGGTCAAGCGACTGAAATCGAAATCGCTGCTAAACGTATTCTATTCTTACGTGAAAAACTAAACCAAATTCTTGCTGACCGCACAGGTCAACCACTTGAAGTGCTACAACGCGACACAGACCGCGACAACTTCATGACAGCAGAAAAAGCTTTAGAATACGGTTTAATCGATAAGATCTTTACAAATCGTTAATACTTAAAAGCGGAAGCGCCCTATAACAGGGCGCTTTTTTTATATGCTGTTCTCCGCCCGTATACCCCACCTAGTATCAAGTAAAATATATCGGCGATTTTTCAAATATATCGACCGTAACTCCAATTATATCGGCGATTATTTTAATATATCGACGTTTCGACACAACTTATCGACTTACCGACAATTCTCGACAAGAACGCACATCCCACATACCCCCACCAACAAGCCCCAAACAACAAAAAAGCTATCGCACATGCGCGATAGCTTCTTATTGTACATATGCAGCTAATGCCTCTAAAGCCTCTTCTGCATCTGAACCTTCTGTTGTAATTGTTATCATGCTACCAGTTCCAATTGCTAAGCTCATAATCCCCATTATGCTCTTTGCATTTACTGTCTTCCCATCTTTTTCGATGAAAATATCTGCATGAAAGCGATTGGCCTCTTGTACAAACAACGCAGCCGGACGTGCTTGTAAACCGTTTTTTAATGAAACCTGAACTCTTTTTTGAACCACAGCTCCATTTCCCCTTTAACCTCTTATTTTTTTGCTACCGTTTCCCCCGCGCGTAATTTCTCTGCAATATCATCAATTTTACGCAAACGATGATTAATACCCGATTTACTAATTTTCCCCCCGGATACCATCTCACCTAACTCTTTCAATGTTACATCTTGATAATCTCTTCGTAATTGCGCAATTTCTCGTAATTTATCCGGCAATATATCAAGACCAACTGTCTCATCAATATAACGGATATTTTCAATCTGCCTTAGCGCTGCACCAATTGTTTTATTTAAATTAGCTGTTTCGCAGTTCACTAAGCGATTTACAGAATTACGCATATCACGTACGATTCGAATGTCTTCAAATCTTAAAAGTGCATTATGAGCACCTATAATATTTAAAAACTCTGTAATCTTTTCTGCTTCTTTCAAATACGTAATGTACCCTTTTCTTCTTTCCAACGTCTTACTATTTAAATCAAATCCGTTCATCAGTTCACATATAGCATCATTATGTTCCTTATATAACGAAAAGATCTCTAAATGATAAGATGATGTTTCTGGGTTATTTACTGAACCACCTGCTAAAAATGCACCGCGTAAATACGATCGTTTACAACATTTCTTCTCAATTAATTCTTGTGATATATTTCGAATAAATGAAAAGTCGTCTCGAACGATATGAAGATCAGCTAATATTTCGCGTGACTTCTCAACAAGCCTTACGATATATACATTGTTTTTCTTCAATCGCATTTTTTTACGAACAAGTAATTCTACCGTCACGTCATATCCTTTTTTCAAAAGCGTATAAATCCTTCTTGCAATTGCCGCATTTTCCGTTTGAATATCGATTGATAGACGACGGTTTGAAAAAGAAAGCGATCCGTTCATGCGAAGTAACGCTGATAATTCTGCTTTCTCACAGCATTCCTTCATCTCCAGATTCGTCAACTCTTTCTTTGTTTCTGATGCAAATGACACAGTCAACACCTCCTTATACGATTATTGTGGAACAAAAATCTTGTCCTATATGAAATGAGGAGCGTTACCTCAAACGAGGCAACGCACATCTACAACAGTGAATATAAAATAGAAGCTAGTTTTAATGTATCGTGTCTTACAACACGGTCATCATACTTCGCTAATTGATCTTGAATCACATTAATATTATTTTCAGTAAAACGCTCTTCATCTACTACAACTGGTGCTGACATTTCTTCCTCATATAACTGACGTAATTCACAAGGAATATCACGGTTATTTACAATTGCAGTATCGATAAATGGTTCACCTAAATGATCATGTAACGCCTGCACATGATCAAACGCAGTATATCCCATCGTTTCACCAGCTTGCGTCATAACATTACACACATATACCTTCTTTGCTTTTGCAGCAAGAACAGCGTCCCCAATTTTGTTAACAACTAAATTCGGTAATATACTCGTATACAAACTTCCTGGACCGAAAACAAGTAAATCAGCTCGTTTAATTTCAGTCAACGTTTCATGTAACGGCTCTACATCTTCTGGAGTTAAAAAGACACGGTTAATTTTCTTTCCGAAATAAGGAATCTTTGATTCACCTGTTACAATTTCTCCGTCTTCTAGTTCCGCATGTAGTACTGCACTTTGATTCGCTGCTGGTAATACACGTCCTCTAACATTTAAAACTTTACTCGTTTCTGTAATAGCATGGAAGAAGTCTCCTGTAATCGAGGTCATACCTGCCAATAATAAATTTCCTAACGCATGACCTTTCAGCCCATCTCCCGTTGTGAAACGATGCTGGAATAAAGCTTCCACCAGTGGCTCTACATCTGATAACGCAACAAGTACGTTACGAATGTCACCTGGGGGTGGAATTTCTAGCTCATCACGTAATCTACCTGAACTGCCACCATCATCAGCGATTGTAACAACTGCTGTAATATCAACCGGATATTGTTTTAATCCTCGTAATAAAACAGAAAGTCCAGTTCCGCCTCCCATGATGACAATTTTAGGTTTTCTCTCTTTTTCATCCCTTAATGGCCCTTTCTCTTCTCCACATCACGATGAGATACATGAACACTATACTCTGGTTTCAAATGTTTCCCAAGGTATTCTGTAAGCGTAACAGAACGATGCTGTCCACCTGTACATCCAATTGCAATTACAAGTTGACTCTTGCCTTCTCTTTTATAATGAGGCAGCATGAAAGTGATAAGATCAGTCAATTTCTCTAAAAACTTATGCGTCTCATTAAATTTCAGCACATACGATGAAACTTCCTCATCTAGTCCTGTTAATGGCTTCATATGTGGAATGTAATATGGATTTGGTAAAAAACGAACATCAAATACTAAATCGGCATCAATTGGAATACCGTACTTAAATCCAAATGACATAACATTTACACGAAATGCTTGCTCAGTTTCAGTTGAAAATAGGTGAACAATTTTTTCACGTAATTCTTTCGGTTTTAAATCAGATGTATCAAGCACAATATTCGCGCGTGCCTTCATATCTGTTAATAAATTACGCTCTGCTTCGATTCCCTTTAACGGCAGACCAGTTGGTGCAAGTGGATGCGAGCGTCTCGTTTCTTTATAACGAGTTACAAGTGTGCTATCTTTCGCATCTAAGAATAAAATATGAGGAATAATCCATGTACGTTCTGATAAATCATCAAGCGCTTCCCATAAATGTTCGAAAAACTCTCGGCCACGTAAATCAATACCAAGTGCTACTTTATTCATTTTTCCTTTTGAATCCGCCATAAGCTCAATAAACTTTGGCAATAACATCGGTGGTAAATTATCCACACAGAAATATCCTAAATCTTCAAAACTTTGTAAAGCTACTGTCTTTCCAGCTCCAGACATTCCTGTAATAATTACCATTTTTATATCATTATTCTCTGTCATCGTATCCTCTCCTTGACGGTTTAACTCGGATCTAATCGATATGAAAGCAACTCAAAATCTGGGGTATATACAAATGTACCGTAGATTATGCCATTTCCTTTAATTAAATAATCAATAATGTGATAATCTCCTGGTGCCATTGCTAAATCATCAATTTTATCAAATGTATGCCAACCAATGATGCCTTCTTCGCTCTCTAGTTTGTTTTCTCCTGCAAAATCTGTCGCTAAAAAGGAGAACATCATCCATTCAGAAACAACTTTATCACCTTCTTGGATGACAAAGGTGAAGACCCCCTTTAACGCTGGGTTCTTTAAATAAATACCTGTTTCTTCACGATACTCGCGAACAACGGAATCTCTTACAGTCTCACCACGCTCCATTTTCCCGCCTGGTGCAACCCACCAATTCCGGCGAGGTTTTTGGAGTAAGAGTACTTCATTATCTCTAATTAACACACAGTTTGTCACTCTTTGCATGTTTCTTCACCTCAGCTACTTGCAGCAAATTTCTCACTGCATACTCATTTCATTATACTATCAAAAACAGTTTGCTACAACGAAGGAGCCAGTCCCCCTTTCGCTAAGCACTGCTACTCAACAATTTTAAAAAAGCTTTTTATAACAAGCAATGTAAATGCCTGGACTTTCCGTGAATAGCATGAAAAATCCCCTTAACGACTTTTATCGCCAAGGGGACTCCAGCGCCCTTACTTCTTACCGAAATAAGTAACAATCGCAAATCCTAAAATAAAGGTAATAATTGAACTTATAATTGAAAATCCTCCAGTTGGAATACCAGGGAACACAATTACAATCGAACCGATAACTAGTCCAATAATTGCCGCAAATGTCATACTTTTATATCGATCTAATAAGAAACTAATTCCTTTACTACTTACAACGAACCCTACCATAACGCCAGCACCAATAACTGCAATTAAAGGTAAGTTGAGTGTAGTTAAAGCATTAATTGCTGTCGGATATACACCAATAATTAATAAAATAAACGATCCGCTAATTCCAGGAAGTAACATCGCCATACTAGCCATCCATCCTGCGAAAAATAAACCAATTGCATTTAAAATTGTTAACGTCGTAATTGGATCTGCTGTCTTATCTGGTTTAAAGAAAGCTGTGATGGCAACAAGAATTGCTGCAACGATTAATAAAACAATGTGCTTACCTTTAAACGACGACTTTGCATCAGCTTCTCTCATTAACATCGGTAATATACTAATAATTAAACCGAGGAAGAAAAATTGAGTCGGTTCATAATGATTTGCAAGTAAATATTTAATAACGTGACTTAACGTTAAAAACGCTGCTGCCACACCAGCTGCAAGTGGAATTAAAAATCCTAAATGTTTTTTCCATTCACGACTAAAGAATCCACTAATTGCCGCAAGCAATTGTTCATAAATCCCTAACACAACAGCGATTGTACCGCCGCTCACACCAGGAATTAAATCACTAACGCCCATACAAAATCCACGATATATATTACGCCATTCCATACTGAATAAATTCCTCATTTCTTATAGTGATTTTTTCCGTAAAGTCCAGTATATCAATAAGAAAGCTTATAATCCCAATATTTTTTGACAAAACTTTGACATTTTCACACAAAAAAAGAAGAAAGCTCCTATCGGTAGCTTTCTTCTCAAAAGGTATATTATCCCTTATTTTTCTGATACAGTTTTTAGTTCTTCTAATAATTCTTCTACGTAATGTTGTGCACTTTGTGCTGCAATACTACCATCACCTGTTGCAGTTACAATTTGACGTAGCATTTTTTCACGAACATCACCTGCTGCGAAAATACCAGGAACTTTCGTTTCCATACGCTCGTTTGTTTCAAGGTAACCATTTTCATTTGTAATACCTAGTTCAACAAATGGTTTTGATAGTGGTAACATACCGATGTATACGAATACGCCGTCAGTTTTGACTTCTTTCTCTTCTCCACTGTTTACATCTACAAGTGTTACACTTCCTACTTTACCATTTGCTTCGTTAATTTCTTTTATCGTGTGGTTCCAAATAAAGTCTACTTTTTCGTTTTGGAAAGCACGATCTTGTAAAATTTTCTGTGCGCGAAGCGTGTCACGACGGTGAACGATCGTTACTTTTGATGCGAAGCGTGTTAAGAACACACCCTCTTCAACAGCAGAATCTCCGCCGCCAATAACTACAAGTTCTTTCCCTTTAAAGAATGCGCCATCACATACCGCACAATATGATACACCGCGGCCGCCAAGTTCTGTTTCACCTGGTACACCGATTTTTTTATACTCTGCACCACTTGCAACGATAATTGCACGTGCTTTATATTCTTTTTTACCAGCAATAATTGTTTTGTATTCTTTACCATCGATGACTTCTTTCACATCACCGTATGCATATTCAGCACCAAATTTCTTCGCATGCTCGAACATTTTATTTGATAAGTCTGGTCCTAAAATAGACTCATAACCTGGGTAGTTTTCTACATCTTCTGTATTTGCCATTTGCCCGCCTGGAATACCACGCTCAAGCATTAATGTGCTTAAATTCGCACGAGATGTATATACTGCAGCTGTCATACCAGCTGGTCCTGCACCAATAATAATGACATCATAAATTTTTTCTTCTGACACACTATTCACTCCTATCCATTCCTACACAATTAAGTTACCCTCATTATACTGTTCGCATCATTTTTTTCCCAATGATTTGCTTATCTATGTGTGCGTACGCTTAACAGCTTGCACATACTTTCGAACAGTCGCTACAGATACATTATACACATCTCCGAGCTCCGACTGTGTCATCTTATTTCCTTGTTCACTGCGTACGATATATTCAACCGCAGCTGACCAGCCGTATACATTTGTAAAAACTGCCCCAGATGTATATAAACGTATAAACGTACAAAACCAAAATTGTAAACACTCTTCGATTAATTCATCATCTTTTTTCGTATAATTGTATAAAGCATCCGCGATTCGCGCGCACTGTTCAAATTGCTGTAAATCAGCTGGAATACTCTTATGGCTATTCAGTAAAAAGAAATACTTTGCAAGTTGCGATACGATTGGAACACCATTCTTCGCCTGCGTTACATCAAAGAAGAATCCAACCTTCTCCGGCGTTGATAATTCATTCATTAAATATAAAGCTAGCATTTGTTCCTCTAGCGTCGCACTTTGCTGGAATGATTTTCGTAATTCTTCAAATAACACATTTTGTCCTTCATCCGCTAAATTCAATGCATTCCACGGTTCTTTTCCCTTTTTATCAGGGTGCAATTCTACAACATGTTGCCACATTTTTTCAGCTACTTGCTGATCTTTCACCATATACGCAGAATATGCAAACCAATAATAGAAACTAACGTCTCCTTCGTATCCTTGACGCTTTAATAATTTGAACCATTTATATGCAGGCTCGAAATGACCAATTGTTGCAAGTGTCGTCCCAAGTTTCAAACGATGTTCAAACGAAATCGGATATACCGAAACTAACTGAGCAGCTAACACCTCTACTTGTTTATGCTCTCCAATTGAATATAGAAAAATAAGTGTATTACAAAGCGCATGTATATTACCAGGATTTTTCTCTAAAATCATTTCCGTTAATTTCAGCGCCTTATCTACATTACCAGATTGAAAATGCGCAATAGCTAAATTATTATGCCCCGACCAAAATTCCGGATAGTCTTTCGTAACAATTTCTAATGTAGCAATTGCTTCTTCCAATTGTCCGTTACGAATATAACGATTGGCTTCTTCCTGCATAACAATTAAATCATCTTCATCCTCAATCTCTTCCGCACCCATCGCTTCTTCTTCCATAATTTCAAGTAATTCTAATGTATCTTCAACAAATTCCTTCTCTTCTGCAACTTCTAAATAGCGATCCGCATACTTCTTCGCCTGCTGAAATAGACCCATATACGCATAATTATTTGCAATAAAATAATAACACTGTTCAAGTTCTGGATTAGATCTAACAAGCTTAAAGAAGGTTTGATTCGACTCTTGATATTCACCAGCCTCAGATAATACTGTTGCTAATTGACATAAAATAAACGGCTCCTTCTCGCTTTGTGCCGCTCTTCGAAAATATTTAATTGCATCTTGCAATTTTTGTCCTTTGTAAGCCCTCATCCCTTTTTTATAAAAGAAGTCCGCTAATTGATTAAAAGAGATAACTTGTCCGTTCTCCTTATATATTCTTTGATTTTTCCCCATATATCCTCCAGTTTTTTGTTTTCTTCGTTCACACATTCTTCTATCTATAAGTATAAACGATTCCGTAAAAAACAAAACAGTATATTATACTCAATTATTTCCTTTTTATTCATTAAAAAAGAAGAGAAATGTTACATTTCTAGTATGAACCTTCTCTAGCCTCCATTTGCTCTTTCGTATAAATAACACGCATTGGATTCCCACCCACGAAAGCACCGCCTGGCACATCTTTATGAACAAGTGTGCCAGCTGAAACAATCGCGCCATCCCCAATTTTCACACCTGGTAATATAGTCGTATTTGCCCCGATCATCACTTCGTTTCCAATAACGATTTCCCCAAGTCGATATTCGCGAATTAAATATTCGTGCGCTAAAAGCGTCGTGTTATAGCCAATAATCGAATTATCTCCCACAGTTATCTTTTCCGGGAACATAATATCCGGCATTACCATAAGCGCAAACGATGTTTTCTTTCCTACTTTCATCCGCAAAAAGGTGCGGTATAACCAATTCTTGACCGATAAAAAAGGTGTATAACGTGCAATTTGGATAATCATAAAGTTTTTCATTACCTTCCAAAAAGACACTGTTTTATACACGTTCCATAATGAATTTTCTCCTGAAACAGGATAGCGCGTTGTCCGTCGCACTTCACTCGCTCCTCTACTTATCTTTACGAACGATTCATGTCGGACAAAATCGGCAATAAATCACTCATTTTATCTAGCATAAAGTCTGGCTTGTAAGCCTCTAAATACGCTCTACCTTTCAATGTCCATGAAACCGCAGCTGTTTTCGTACCCGCATTTTGTCCGCCAACAATATCATGATGATTATCCCCAACCATCAATGCTTCTTCCGGTTTCGCATCTAATAACTGAAGCGCTTTTTGAAGTGGCTCTGGATGTGGTTTCACATGCTCGACATCATCAATTGTCACAACAACATCAAAAAACTCATCAAGCTTCGATAACTTTAATCCCATCTCAACAGTTTGTCGTGCTTTCGTTGTAACAATACCAACTTTATAACCTTGCTTCTTCAACTCTTGAACTGTTTCATATACAGTTTCATATTCTTCTACTAATTCATCATGATGATCATGGTTAAATTGACGATAGCTCGTAATTAACTCTTCAACCTTACTTTCATCAATCTTGCTGAAAGTGTCATGTAAAGATGGACCGATAAATGGCAATACATCCTCACGCTTATATTGATTTGGATAATATGTATGTAAAGTATGTAAAAAAGAAGAAATAATAAGTTCATTTGTATTAATTAACGTTCCATCTAAATCAAATAACACTGTATTTATTTTCATTGCCTTAGTCCTTTCTCTTTCCTGAATATGAAAGAAGCAGCATCTTATAATAAGATGCTACTTTTCTCTAATTTTCTAAATATCTTTTATCAGCTTGCCCCATTTTTCGTCTCACAATAATGAAAATAATAGAAATAACAACAAGTCCAATTGACATTACTTGTGCAATACGAAGTGGCCCTAGCATTAAACTATCTGTACGTAAACCTTCTACGAAGAAGCGTCCTATTGAATACCAAATTAAATATGTGAAGAATAATTCCCCACGGCGCAAGTTCACTTTTCGTAACGCTAGTAATAAAATGACACCTGCAAAATTCCATAATGATTCATATAAAAACGTCGGATGGTAGTATACACCATCAATATACATTTGATTAATAATAAAATCCGGTAAATGAAGGCCTTCTAAAAACTGTCTCGTTACTTCATCACCATGCGCCTCTTGGTTCATAAAGTTTCCCCATCGGCCAATTGCTTGTCCCAGTAAAATACTTGGTGCAGCAATATCCGCCAACTTCCAGAATGAAACTCCGCGACGTTTCGCAAAAAGAATCCCTGTAATAACAGCCCCGATTAAGCCACCATGAATCGCCAAACCACCTTGACGAATATTAATAATTTGACTCGGGTTTTGCGCGTAATATTCCCATTCAAAAATAACATAGTACATTCTCGCAAATAGAATAGCGATCGGTACTGCAATTAATACAAGGTCAACAAATGTATCTTTTGGAATACCTAGCCTTTCTCCTTCACGAGTTGCTAGCCAAAGACCTAATAGCACACCTGTACCGATAATAATCCCGTACCAATAAACAGGAAACGGTCCAAGTTGGATAGCTACGCGGTCAAGCTGTGGTACAGAACCTAACAGCATATGTATGACCTCCCTCTCCAATGTTTACTCCTGATTTCCTAACTCAATCGCACTCATTAATCGTTCTGAGAACTGCTGTGCTGCATTGACTCCCATACGTTTTAAACGGAAGTTCATCGCTGCCACTTCAATAATAACAGCTAAGTTTCGACCAGGACGAACTGGAAGTGTAATCTTCGTAAGTTCTGTATCAATAATCTTCATCTTCTCTTCATCAAGACCTAAGCGATCATAATTTTTCTTTTGATCCCAAATTTCAAGATTAATAACAAGTGTAATACGCTTATAATTTCGCACTGCTCCTGCACCGAATAACGTCATAACGTTAATAATGCCTAGGCCACGAATTTCTAATAAATGCTCAATTAAATCTGGTGAGCTTCCGACTAACATGTCTTCATCTTCTTGACGAATTTCTACACTATCATCCGCAACAAGGCGATGACCACGTTTTACAAGCTCAAGAGCTGTCTCACTTTTACCGACACCACTTTGTCCTGTAATTAAAACACCAACGCCGTAAATATCTACTAACACACCATGAACAGCTGTTGTTGGTGCTAACTTACCTTCTAAATAATTTGTTAAACGACTTGATAATCTCGTTGTCGTTTGAGAAGAGCGTAATAAAGGCATGCCCGATTCACGCGATGCTTGCAGCAACTCATCTGGTACATCTTGATTACGAGTTACAATAATACATGGCGTCTCCTCAGTACAAAGCGCTTTCATTCTCTCTTGTTTTTGCTCTGACGTTAACGTGTCAAAGAACGTCAGCTCCGTCTTCCCAAGAAGCTGCACGCGATCAGCTGGATAATATGTAAAAAATCCTGCCATTTCAATTCCAGGTCGTGATAAATCACTTGTATCAATCGGACGATGAATTCCTTCTTCACCACTTATTAACTCCAATTGAAATTGTTCAATTAAATCTTTTGTCCTTACTTTCGGCATATGTATAAACCTCCACTCCGCTGCGGGTTCAGTCTCATTTGATGTAAAATTCCATTCTATCGGATATTGTACCATTTTTTTCTGGAAACAAGAAATACGGTTTCTAATAAATAGAAAAAAACATTTCATACATATCATGAAATGTTTTTCTTTTTGTCATTTTCTCTTTTTTTCATATAAAGGTTCCACAATTGCCTTTTCAATAATCATATTAAAAATTGAAATACAAATTGCCGCAACGATCGCTACACCGAAACCTGATATATTAAATGCGTCTCCTAATAATGAATCTGCTATTTTTAACGTAATCGCATTAATAACAATTAAGAAGAAACCGAAAGTTACAACAGTAATTGGTAGCGTAATTAAAATTAAAAACGGTTTTACGAACACATTTAAAACAGCCAAAATAATACTCGCAATAATTGCAGTTTGTATATTTGCTACGTAAAACGCGTCTGGTGCAATCCCTTTTAAAAGTCCCGATACAGCGATTAACACAACGCTATTTACAAGAAGTGATACAATCCATCTCATTTTCTTACACATCCTTTTAAACATATATCTTTCATCATACGCTAATAGATAATAAACGCAAGTATGATACGAACACTTATATCAACTTATTCTACTCTTCATGCTTGTATACCTACCAACATCTCTTTGCGAAATAAGGCCCACACCATCTATGCTCATGCGTTTTCACAAAGGTCCAAGTGAAATATTTATCTACAATGTAAATATCGCCTTTATACATATCATCCATACTTAATAAACTTGCATCTTTTATTAGTAGTACATCATCACAGTGTTGATAGAAGATGTAGCACTCCTTTTTCACTTCATTATGAAACGCGTTTTCCGCTTCTTCTCCCTCTAAACACTTCTTTTTCTCATAACTAAATATGTGCCAAAGATACCCACATGCATACTTATCTCCATAAAGGAAAATGTCTTCTTTTTCTTCATCACTTAAATGATTTGCAAAATAATCCTCACAGCGTTTCCGAAAATATACACCCCACTTTTGGAACTCTCTTACCTTCATATTTTTCTTTCGCAACACATCTAAAAACTCCACCTTCTCCCCCTATACAATAAAAACCGAGTGTCATTGCCACTCGGTTTTTCATAATACCTTATTGTGATAGTTCTACTTCTTTTATCTTCTCTTTCATTCTTGCTTTATCACGATTTAAAATCTCTTTTAAATACTTACCTGTATACGAGCGCTCTTCTTTCACTACTTGCTCTGGCGTTCCGGAAGCAACGATTTGTCCACCTTTGTCTCCGCCCTCCGGTCCAAGGTCAACGATATAATCCGCTGTTTTTATCACATCTAAATTATGTTCAATTACAAGAACCGTCTCACCACTCTCAACAAGACGTTGCAACACTTCTAGAAGACGTGCAATATCATGAGCATGTAAACCAGTCGTTGGCTCGTCTAAAATGTATAGTGTACGTCCTGTAGAACGACGATGCAATTCAGAAGCTAATTTCACACGCTGTGCTTCACCACCAGATAACGTCGTAGCTGGTTGCCCTAATTTCATATAACCAAGTCCAACATCTACAAGCGTTTGAAGTTTACGCTTAATTTTTGGGATATTAGCGAAGAACTCTACTCCGTCTTCAATCGTCATCCCCAACACTTCAGAAATATTTTTATCTTTATATTTCACTTCTAACGTTTCACGGTTGTAACGTTTACCATGACAAACTTCACACGGCACGTATACATCTGGTAAGAAGTGCATTTCGATTTTAATAATTCCATCACCACGGCACGCTTCACAACGTCCACCTTTTACATTAAAGCTGAAACGTCCTTTTTGATATCCACGCACTTTCGCTTCATTCGTTTGGGCAAACACATCACGAATATCATCGAATACACCTGTATAAGTCGCAGGGTTAGAACGCGGTGTACGACCGATTGGCGATTGATCAATATCGATTACTTTATCTAAATGCTCAAGACCTTTAATCTCTTTATGAGTACCTGGCTTCGCTTTCGCTTTATATAACTTTTGCGCTAACGATTTATATAGTACTTCATTAATCATCGTACTTTTACCAGAACCAGATACACCCGTTACCGCTACAAACGTACCAAGCGGGAATGACATTTTCGCGTTCTTTAAGTTATTCTCCTTTGCACCAACAATCTCCACTTTTCGTCCGTCACCTTTACGTCTTTCAAGTGGAACTGGAATAAACTCTTTACCGCTTAAATACTTACCGGTTAGCGAATTCTCGTCTTGCATCACTTCAGCTGGTGTACCTGCTGATACGACTTGTCCACCGTGAATACCTGCGCCAGGCCCGATATCAAGTAAATAATCAGCTGCCATCATCGTATCTTCATCATGCTCAACAACAATTAACGTATTACCTAAATCACGCATTTCTTGCAATGTACGAATAAGACGATCGTTATCGCGCTGATGCAAACCGATAGAAGGCTCATCAAGAATGTAAAGTACGCCAGTAAGACGAGAACCAATTTGCGTTGCTAAACGAATACGTTGCGCCTCACCACCTGATAAAGTTCCTGCGGCACGACTTAACGTTAAATAATCTAAACCGACGTTCACTAAGAACCCAACGCGCTCCTGAATTTCTCTTAAAATTAAATGAGCAATTTTTTGTTGTTTCTCTGTTAGCTCCACACTTGAGAAGAATTCCTGTACTTCTTGAACAGAATATTTCGTTACATCAGCAATCGTTTTTCCGCCAACGAAAACAGCTAAACTCTCAGGCTTTAAACGTCCACCTTTACACTTCGGACAAGCTTGCTCTGCCATATACTTTTCCATTTGCTCACGAACGTAATCAGAACTCGTTTCACGATAACGACGTTCAATATTTGGAATAACACCTTCAAATAAAATCTCATTTTCCTTTACTTGACCAAATTCATTTACATAGCGGAAATAAACTTTCTCTTCACCGCTTCCGTACAACACTTTATCAAATAAATCTTTCGGTATATCTTTTACAGGCACATCCATATCAACGCCGTAATGATTACATACAGATTGTAAGAGCTGTGGGTAATATTGTGAACTTGTCGGTTCCCAAGGTGCAATCGCATGTTCATTTAATGATAAATCCCAGTTCGGAATAACAAGTTCTAAATCTACCTCTAACTTTGAACCAAGCCCATCACAAGAAGGACATGCCCCGAACGGACTATTGAATGAGAACATACGCGGTTCTAATTCTCCAATTGAAAAACCACAATGCGGACAAGCATGATGTTCACTAAATAGAAGTTCCTCTTCTCCCATAACATCGATTAACACTCGTCCCCCGCCAAGCTTTAATGCACTTTCAAGAGAATCTGCAAGACGGCTTGCGATTCCTTCTTTTACAACAATACGGTCTATTACAACTTCAATGGAATGCTTCTTATTTTTATCTAACGCAATATCTTCAGACACATCAAGCATTTCACCATCAACACGTACACGAACATATCCTTGCTTCTTAATGTCTTCAAGTACTTTCACATGTGCACCTTTACGACCAGAAACGATAGGAGCTAACACTTGTAATTTCGTACGTTCAGGATATTCAAGGACCCGGTCTACCATCTGCTCTACTGTTTGTGATGTAATTTCAATGCCATGATTCGGACAAATTGGCGTACCAATTCGCGCAAATAATAAACGTAAATAATCATAAATCTCCGTTACCGTTCCAACAGTTGAACGCGGATTACGACTCGTCGTTTTTTGATCAATTGAAATTGCTGGTGACAATCCTTCAATCGTATCTACATCCGGTTTATCCATTTGCCCTAAAAACTGGCGTGCATACGCAGATAACGATTCTACGTATCTACGCTGCCCTTCTGCATAAATCGTATCAAATGCTAATGATGATTTCCCCGAACCAGACAATCCCGTTACAACGACAAGCTGATTTCTCGGAATGGTTACATCAATATTTTTTAAGTTATGTGCTCTAGCACCTTTTACAACAATAAAATCCTTGCTCTTACTCACTCTTTTCACCCTTCCGCTTTTAATTCTAATAGTAAATCTCTTAATTCAGCTGCACGCTCGAAGTCTAACGCTTTTGCTGCTTCTTTCATTTCTGCTTCCATCTTCGCAATTGTCTTTTCACGCTCTTTTTTCGTCATCTTCTTAGCTGGCGTTGCTTCATATGTTTCCGGCTCTTCAGCAGCTGTCGTTGCACGGATTACATCACGCACACCTTTTTGAATCGTTTTCGGCGTAATACCATGCTCTTCATTGTAAGCTTCTTGTATACTACGACGACGCTTCGTTTCTTCAATCGCAATTCCCATCGATCTCGTTATACGATCTGCGTACATAATAACGCGGCCGTTTTCATTACGTGCTGCACGGCCAATTGTTTGAATTAATGAACGTTCTGAACGCAAGAATCCTTCCTTATCAGCATCTAAAATCGCTACAAGGGATACTTCTGGAATATCTAATCCTTCTCGCAATAAGTTAATACCAACGAGAACATCAAACTTACCAAGGCGAAGATCTCGTATAATTTCAATACGTTCTAACGTTTTCACTTCAGAATGCAGGTAATTCACCTTAATTCCTACATCTTTTAAGTAGTCTGTTAAATCCTCTGACATCTTCTTCGTTAAAGTCGTAATTAATACACGTTCATTTTTTGCAATGCGATCTTGAATTTCTCCTAATAAATCGTCAATTTGCCCTTCAATTGGTCGTATATCAATTGGCGGATCTAAAAGCCCTGTTGGACGAATAATTTGTTCTATTACTTCTGGCGACTGCTCTAATTCATACGGTCCTGGCGTTGCTGAAACGTAAATAACTTGATTCGTTTTCTCTTCAAACTCATCAAAAGTAAGCGGTCTATTATCTAAAGCTGATGGCAGACGGAATCCATGATCCACAAGTACTTGCTTACGCGCTTGGTCCCCGTTATACATCGCTCTTACTTGCGGCACTGATACGTGCGACTCATCCATAACAATTAAGAAATCTTCCGGGAAATAGTCTAATAACGTATACGGCGTTGCCCCCGCTGGACGAAGTGTTAAATGACGGGAATAGTTTTCAATACCTGAACAAAAGCCCATCTCACGCATCATTTCTAAATCATAACGTGTACGCTGCTCTATACGCTGCGCTTCTAACAACTTGCCGTTATCATTTAATTCCTTTAAACGCTCTTCTAGTTCTTTTTCGATATTTTCAATAGCGACCTTCATCTTTTCTTCACGTGTAACGAAGTGAGATGCTGGGAAGATTGCTACATGATCACGTTCTGCTAATACTTCCCCCGTTAAAGCATTTACTTCGCGAATACGATCAATTTCATCGCCAAAAAACTCAATTCGAATACAATGCTCGTCAAGTGATGCCGGGAAGATTTCAACTACATCTCCGCGCACACGGAATGTACCACGCTTGAAATCAATATCATTACGACCATACTGCACATCAACAAGTTCACGAAGCAATTGATTGCGATCCTTTTCCATACCAACTCGAAGTGAAACAACTAACTCGCGGTATTCTTCTGGAGAACCTAAACCATATATACACGAAACACTCGCAACGATAATTACATCATCCCGTTCAAATAATGCAGACGTTGCCGAGTGACGCAATTTATCAATTTCATCATTAATCTGTGCGTCTTTTTCAATAAACGTATCTGTTTGCGGCACATACGCTTCTGGTTGATAATAATCGTAATAACTAACAAAATATTCAACTGCATTATTCGGGAAAAAGTCTTTCAACTCACTATATAACTGTCCTGCTAACGTTTTATTGTGAGCCATGACAAGTGTTGGCTTTTGCACTTCTTTAATGACATTTGAAATCGTAAATGTCTTACCCGTTCCTGTTGCTCCAAGCAACACTTGCTTTTTCTTTCCGCTATTAATTCCCTCTACAAGCTTCTCTATAGCTACCGGCTGATCACCTTGTGGGGAATACGCTGAGACAATTTCAAATTGATGTTCCACGTAAGATCCGACCTCCTCATAAAAATCTGTATTATTATTTTACCACGAATGCCCATAAAAAACCTAAAAAAACGAACAGATATTCGGTAAAGTTTTCGACAATATATATAGAAAAAGGAAGGAGAGTACACTTCCTTCCTTATCAAATCTTCTTCCGCATGAGCAAACAGTAAGCACCACACTGATTAAGATTCCACTTCATTTAAAATCAGCTCTTTTTCCTACTGTCATCCTCTCCTATACAAACTATCGGTATACTAAAAAAGCTACTTTCCTCTAAGAAAGTAGCTTCTCTTTCCCCTTCTCCTTCTTCGGAAAAAGAACATATGAAAATGAAATAACTGTATCCACTAAAAGTATAATCGCCCAAACTTGGCTAACCCGACTCGCTGCTTTATTTAAAACAATTCCCGTTTCTAACCAATTACGCCATTGTTCAACCGGGGCAAGACCGTACAGAAAGAAAAAGAAAATATGCACAACAACAAACAAACTAAGGTGCAATACCCAATTTTTCATTTCCTGCTTCGCATAAGCTATACCTGTTAATTCTACCTGTTCTTCTATAATAGGCACCGGCTCATTCCGCCATTTCGCAACTAATTTTTGCGCAAATATATCAAGCTTCTTCAAATCCTTTTTCCCGTAGAAGACTGCATACAATAAAATGATTACAGTAATGATTTGAAAGTTAGAAAACTTTCCTGTTTGATAATAGTCCACTACCCCTAAAGTTAAAATAAACACTTCATTTACGAGTAGCACAATTCCCATAATAAAACTCGCCTTTTTCAAACGAAATCCGTAACGGAGTAAAAAGAAACCGATAGCCGCTAACCAAAATACAATTTCTGCCCCAATTAAAAAATACCAACGATATTCTGCGAGTATACTCATTTAGCCCTCTCCTTTTCATCATAGATACGAAAAGCTTCATCCATATATAGTAAAAGTTCTTCTTCAATCGGATACAGGCTCATTTTCTGTGAATCTTCCTTCGATTTTCTAACTTCCCATAACTTATCTAAAAACGCTTCATCACCATTAGCCATTTCTAAACATTTCTGCATTAATTTCTTCGTTGCCCCTTGTACCTCATCACTAGCTACTTCTTTACCGTCTTTCATAAAAGTACGGAATTGCTTTAATAAATCTACCCATTCTAAAACATTCGTATCTTCCTTACTCATGTTTGGTAAATTATGAAGCAATTTTTGTTCTTCCTTTGAAAACACTTCATTTTGAAATATTTCACGTATACGAGAAGACTGCTTCGAAAGCTGAATCAGTTCAAACATAACTTTCCAATCGAGTTCTCCTTCCACATCTACCGAATAAACAACTGCTTGTAAAACACTCTCCATTCGATTAAATTTCTTTTGTTCTTCTTGTACAAACCGAAGTTGTTTTTCAAGAGAATTCTTTAAATCCAACTCACCTTTTACTAACATATTCGCAGTTTCTTTTAACGAAAATCCCATTTCCTTTAAAAACAAAATTTGTTGCAAACGAATAACGTCCGCTTCACTATATAACCGATGTCCACCCTCTGTTTTACCACTCGGCTTTAATAAATCTATTTGATCATAATAACGTAATGTACGTACCGTAACCCCTGTTTCTCTCGTCAATTGTTGAATTGAAATCACTACCATCACCTCTTCTCCTTCATTATAAAAGATGACGTTACGTAACTTTCAAGTGTTTTGTAAAAAAAATACAAAAGGCTGTTTATACGCTTCGTATAAACAGCCTTTACGGAAATAACCCCTTTTGCACAGCACGACCACAAAATAAAATAAGTGCCCCAACAACAACACTCGTTGCTGTTTTATGATAATGAGCTGAAACTAATAAATAATACGATAAACCTACAGTACCAAGCATAATACAAATACTCGGCACTGGATTATGAGAGAAGTTCTGCATTCCCCAAAACAAAGCAAAAATAGCCGTAGCGACACATAATACCGGTAATCCCATCCCAGTTCCCCTTTTTCTATCTATTCCTTGTTGCTAACACGCTCGTCGATGCCATACTTATTAATAGACCAAAAATAGCAATATATAATAACTCATTTACATGTACTACTAGCCTGTCTAAATACTTATTTACACAAAGATACATAATGAACAAGAAAACGAAGCTTGTCATACTAATCGTAAAATATGACTTCATCTTATTCACAACTCGCTCATCAATCGACGGTATTCCCTCTTCTTTCAAACGCTTCTGTTCTCTATATTCCGCAATTCCATATAGAATGACTAACGCTACATTTGATATGAAGATTGTTCCCCATGAAATATTTAAAATCATTAAGCTCACATTTAGCACAAGCCCCGCTAAAAATAAACTTCCTATGAACCGTATAACCTCTTGCTTACTCATACACGATTAACCTCTTTACTATTTCTATATCTCCACTTCGGCCAATAGTTCACAAAGGAATAAACAAACTGCCCTAGTACAAATAACACAAACGGCATACCAGCACTTCCGTAAACAATTAAATTGTACAAACTCCATATGGCTAAACTAATCGCTAAAAACAACCCTAAATATTTAAACGCTTTATCTGACTGAAATCTCTCAAACTCATCCTGCATTTTTCTCTCCCCTTACTCTAGCGTAAATATTTCTTCCACCTTCACTCCAAAATATTTGGCAATTTTTAAGGATAACTCTAGACTCGGGTTGTAATGATGGTTTTCAATCGCCACGATTGTCTGCCGCGTCACCTGCATCGCCTTTGCCATTTCAACTTGCGTTATATGATGTTGCTTTCTTAATTCTTTAATTTTATTTTTTACACCCATAGGCTCCACCTTCAAAAGTAAAGATATCTTTACTTGAATTATAAATTTTTTCCAGTTATAAGTAAAGATATCTTTACAAATTTTAGAAAAATATTTCACTGAACATCCACTCTAACAAAGTACAAGAGTAATTCAATTTATATCGGCGATTTTTCAAATATATCGACTTACTGACGTCCGTAGCAAGATAAGCATAAGAAAAAGCTGTCCCCAAATACCTTCGGGAACAGCTCTCTCCTCTACTACATAAATCCTAACGCATATACAAGAACATATCCAAGCACCGATAAGCAAACCGAGCCAATTAGCCCTGCCACGAATGCTTTGCTTCCTAACTTCCGGAACGTTTTAAACTCTACATTTAAGCCAAGCCCCGCCATCGCCATTGCGATAAGCATATAAGCGATGACTACAATATATCCCGCAACAACTTCTGGGATCACGCCAAGAGAATGCACCGCACTCATCGCTAAAAATCCGAAAATGAACCACGGAATTGGAAGGTCGCGCCATGATCTTTTTTCCTTGCTTCCCTCACTCTTACCAAACCATAATCCAATCAAAATCGCTACTGGTACAAGCATTGCAACGCGCGTTAACTTCACGATAACTGCGATGTCTACAGCCGTGCTTCCTCCTGGCGCCGCAGCTGCGATAACATGAGCGATTTCGTGCAGCGTCGCACCCGAGAATACACCGTAGCCGTACGGAGAAAAGCCAAGCACTGGATATAATAGCGTATAAATAAGCGTAAATATCGTACCTAAAATAGCAATGATTGCAGCCCCAACTGCTGTTTCATCATCTTTTGCTTTCACTTGCGGCGCAATTGCCACGACCGCTGCCGCGCCGCAAATTGCTGTTCCACATGCTGTTAAAATTCCAAGCTTCTTCTCTACTTTAAATACTTTCGTTAGTCCGTATACAACGAAAATCGTAAATGTAATAACAACCGCTGCGATGACCAATACTTTCGGTCCCGCCTTCGCAATATCAACAAGATTTAATCGCATTCCAAGTAAGATGATCCCAAAGCGCAGCAACTTCTTACTCGCAAAGTTCGTCCCCGCAATTGCTTCATGAGGGACTCCAATTGTCGCACGCCAAACCATCCCAATTAGAATAGCAATTACTAATTGTCCCATAATATTTAAAAATGGAAGCTCCGCTAAATATTTCGCCACAATTGCGATTAATAGTGTAATCCCAATCCCTTGCGAAAATCCAAAACGCTTCTTCTTTTGTATAACAAGTGTTTGTTCCACTTTGAACCACTCCAATAATCGTATTGGAACATGCATGTTCTTTCTACTTACATTATAAGAGAGTTTCTATAATAAGTTTAATACCAATACCAAATCTCTATCATCAGAAATACTTATGATAAGATGATAGAAAAAGAATGGAGCAGATGATATGAACGTAGACATTTTAAAAATTTTTGTTACTGTCGTTGAGCAGAAACATTTCTCCCGTGCAGCAGAATTATTAAACCTTTCACAGCCTGGCGTAAGTATGCACATTCGCAACTTAGAAAACGAATTTGGAACTACACTCATTCAGCGATCCCCGAAGCACGTTCAAGTGACCGAGGCCGGAAACATATTATATATACACGCAAAGCAAATGCTCTCTCTTTATGAAGATGCCAAACAAGAAATTAATGAACTACATAACGTTGTAACAGGAACGCTTCGCATCGGTGCTAGTTTTACAATTGGCGAATACTTACTTCCAAAAATACTCGCTAATTATGCCAATGAAAATCCACGCGTCGAAGTTCATACCCTTATTTCAAATACAGAAGACGTTTTGCAAAGCCTTCGCTCTAATCAAATTGATATCGGCTTAGTAGAAGGTCAAGTTGTATACGCCGACGTTGACGTTGAAACGTTTATGCAAGATGAAATGAAACTCGTCGTCCCGCCAAACCATCCACTACTCCGCACAAATGAAATAAATGAAAGGACACTCCAAGATCAAGTATGGGTATTAAGAGAAAGTGGTTCTGGTACACGTGCCTATAGTGACCGTTTTATTCATCAACACCATTTAAAACTAAAGCGTTCCTTTACATTCAGCAGTATTCAAAGCGTGAAGGAAGCGGTGAGTGCTGGGCTTGGCATCGCTATCCTTTCTGATTGGACTGTACGGAAAGAGCTACTGGCAAAAGAACTATTCCACGTCGAAGTTCCAGATGAACAACTCATCCGTCCATTCTCCATCGTGCGCGGCAAATATTTTATTCCGTCTAAAGCTATTCAAGTGTTTCTAAATCATGTAAATTCTTTTGCGAAAAAACAGCATTGACCTTCACATTAGTGTGAAGGTTTACAATACATGTAGAAGGAGTGAAACGTATTGCGAATCGGGGAGTTATCAAAAGAAACTGGCGTTAGCGAAAGATCACTAAGACATTACGAAGAAAAGGGATTACTTCCTTCGAAGCGCCTCGCAAATGGCTATCGTGATTTTGACGAAAGTGCCATCGAAAAAGTGGAGCTTATTCAAATGTACTTACAAATTGGCTTGAATTTAGAAGAGACGGCAAGGATGCTGCGCTGCCTTGAAATTGAACCGCACTTATACGACAATCCGTGCAGCAGCATCCTTACGCTTTATGAAGATAAACTTAATGAAGTAACAAAGCAAATCTCATTGCTTTCCAATATTCAAACGAATTTGCAAAAACACGTTTCACTCCTAAAACAAGCAAAAGAAAAGGAATGATTACATGTTTGTTATACACGGCAGTTCAAGACAAAATGGAAATACGGAAGCTTTAACACATATGATGGTTGATGGAATTGAAACAGAACAAATTTATTTACGTGATCACACAGTCTATCCTATTACAGACCAGCGTCATGATGCTGAAGGATTCCAACCTGTAGATGATGACTACGAGCAGTTAACGAAACGCATGTTAGAGCACGACACAATTATCTTTGCTACACCATTATATTGGTACGGGATGAGCGGTCATATGAAAAACTTTGTCGATCGCTGGTCACAAAGCTTGCGCGATACATCTCTTCATTTCAAAGAAAAAATGAAAGGTAAAAAAATGTATGTTGTCATCGTTGGCGGCGATAATCCAAAACTAAAAGCATTACCGCTTATCTCCCAGTTCCAATACATCTTTGATTTTGTTGGTTCATCATTTGAAGGTTATATTATTGGGGATGCGAATGGATTAGATGAAATCCAAAATGATGCTGAGGCGCTGGCAAAAGCACAAATTTATAATAACGAATTCAAAAATTACAAGCTGAAATAAGTTTGACAAACTTATTTGTATGCGCATACAATAAAAGTAATATTATGAAAGGAAGGTACTTTGACCAATGAAGTTCTAATTCTCTTATTTATTTCATCCATCACAAATAGTGAACAAAAATGATGAAAACTAGCAGAGGATTAGTCTGTCCATTTGTCGATACTTTCTTTCGAAACGATCATGTGAAAAATCGTTTATTTATGTACGATTTTTACATGCAAGGGCGACGTTTATCCTCTCTAGTGAAACTAGGGAGGTTTTTTTATGACTATTTTATTCGCACGTAATATTGAAAAGGGCTTTGGTGATCGTACACTATTTACGTTACCATCACTGGAAATTCAATCACAGGATCGCATAGGAATTGTCGGAGTCAACGGTGCTGGTAAATCTACGTTATTACAAATATTAAGTAAAGAAATAGAAGCTGACAAAGGCATAGTAACTCATCATAGTTCTATCAGCATCATTCCTCAGCTTAGCGAGGAAGTACCGGAAACCACTTCTTCTCTCGCAAAAGGAAAATGGAGCATTTCAAACGTTTCAAATTCAATGAGCGGCGGTGAACGAATGCGTCTAAAGATTGCCCACGCTCTTGAACAGAATGCAGGCATTTTATTCGCTGATGAACCAACAAGCCACTTAGATATGGCCGGTACAGAACAATTAGAAAAGGCACTTTTATCTTATAAAGGGGCACTTGTTTTAATATCACATGATCGTGACTTTTTAGATGCGATATGTACAAAAATCATTGAAATCGAAGATGGTACGATTCAAGAGTATAAAGGTAATTATTCAAACTATCGCAAGCAAAAAGAACGTGAGCGAATACAAAAACAAGCAGAATATGAGCAATATGTACAAGAAAAAAATCGTTTAGAGCAGTCCATTTTACAAAAAAAGCAACGTGCTTCTAGCATGACAAAAATCCCAACACGGTTCAGTTCATCTGAATCTAAACTTTATAAATTAAGTGGGGCTCATGGCCAAGAACAGGTTAGTAAAGCAGCGAAAGCATTAGAAACACGTCTCGAAAAACTAGAAAAGAAGGAAAAGCCAAAGGATCTTTCTCAAGCTCAGTTTGACGTGCAATACCATACACCTATTCATAGTAAAGTGGCAGTACAGTTCAATAAAGCGACAAAGAAAATAGGTAATCGTACACTATTTAAAAATCTGAATGGAACTATTGCTCCAGGTGCAAAGCTTGCTATTTTAGGCGCAAACGGAAGTGGAAAAACGACTTTGTTCAACATGCTTCTCGCAAACGAGCGTGGCATTCAGCTCTCAAAGAGTTGTAAAATTGGATACTTCGAACAAACACTATCCATTTTAAAAACAGATAAAACCATTTTAGAAAATGTTCTAGAAGAAACAAATTATACAGAATCGTTCGTTCGCACAATACTTGCAAGGCTTCTATTCCGCCGTGAAGATGTTCATAAGCCTGTGCACGTTCTAAGCGGGGGTGAGCGAATGAAGGTTGCACTCGCAAAAGTATTTTTAGGAAACTATAATATGCTTCTGCTCGATGAACCGACAAACTATTTAGACTTAGCAACGCAAGAAGAATTAGAAAGCATGTTACAAGAATATCCTGGCACTATACTTTTCATTAGCCATGACCGTGCCTTTATTCGCTCTGTGGCAGACCATATTCTAAAAGTAGACGAGAGTGAACCTAGAGTATTCCACGGCAATTACGAGCAATACACCAAGAGAACAACCGAGGATTCTGTAAATGTTACTGAACAAGAATTGTTACGATTACAAACAAAATTAACAGAAATCATCGGCCGAATTTCCATACAAAATCATCACGATGACATCACATCTCTCGAACAAGAATACGAAACATTATTAGTTCAAATCCGGAAATGTAAAGAAGCGCTCTAATGTCTTCCCTATATATCGACGGGACCTGCCGCATTTCCCAAGAAATATTGAATCTTCGACATAGCATATAAAAAGCCGTGCATCAGCACGGCTTTTTACTTCAGATACGAACAGCAGTCCCGCTCACAGCAACCATTAGCATCCCTTCGCGAACGACTTCATAATCCACATCGATACCAACGATGGCATTCGCATTTTTTTGCCTTGCGAGAGTTTTCATCTCTTCCATTGCAATGTCACGTGCTTCTTTCAATTTGCTTTCGTAAGCGCCTGAGCGACCGCCGACAACGTCACGAACAGAAGCAAAAAGGTCACGAACGATATTCGCGCCCATAATCGCTTCTCCATTCACGATATCGACATAATCAATAATTTCTTTCCCTTGAATTGTAGAAGTTGTTGTTACAATCATACCGTATAGCCTCCCATATAAGATTTTCACTTACTTATGGTGCGCTAATTCGGCAAAAATTATATTTACGAACTAAACTGAGCTTCGTATAACCTACTGTATCCTCCGCCTTGCTCAATTAATTCATCATGTGAACCTTGTTCTGCAATCCCATCTTTATTTACAACGACGATGCGATCTGCATTTTTAATCGTTGCAAGTCTGTGAGCGATAACTAACGTTGTACGGCCGACAGATAGTTCAGCAAGTGATTTTTGAATTGCAAGTTCCGTCTCTGTATCTAGCGCAGAAGTCGCTTCATCTAATATTAAAATTGGCGGATTTTTCAAGAACATACGAGCAATCGCTAAACGCTGCTTCTGTCCGCCTGAAAGTTTCACGCCGCGCTCACCGATAACAGTATCTAAACCGTCTGGTTGTGAGTAAATTAAATCTTCTAATTGAGCTCTCTTTACCGCCTGCCAAATTTCAGCCTCTGATGCTTTTAAATTTCCGTAAGCAATGTTTTCACGAATTGTTCCTGAGAATAAGAACACATCTTGCTGCACAATTCCAATTTGCTTACGGAGTGAAGATAACGTCATGTCTTTCGTATCAATACCATCAATTTGAATCGATCCAGATGATTGCTCATAAAAGCGTGGTAATAAACTACATAACGTCGTTTTTCCAGCTCCAGATGGCCCAACGAACGCAACTGTTTCACCTGCATGTATTTTCAAACTAATATCATTTAAAATCGGTTCTTTGTTTTCATATCCAAATGTAATGTTGTTATATTGAATATCACCATGTACATGTTTTACTTCCATTGCATCTTTAGAGTCCACAATATCTGGCTCTGTTTCAAGAAGCTCTACATACCTTTTAAAACCGGCGATCCCTTTAGGATAGCTTTCGATTACCGCATTAATTTTTTCAATTGGACGGAAGAAAATATTCGTTAATAGAACGAATCCGATAAATCCACCGTACGTTAATTCTCCTTGCAGAACAAACCATGTACCGCATATTAAGACGAAGAGCGTTACGAGACGCATAAGCATATAACTAATTGACGAATTTAGCGCCATAATTTTATACGCCATTAATTTCGTTGTACGGAAACGAGCATTATTAACAGCAAATTGCTCTTTCTCAAACTTTTCATTTCCGAATGCTTGTACAACGCGAATACCACCAACGTTGTTCTCAATACATGCATTGAAATCAGCAACATCTGAGAATAAACGTCTAAATGTACCTGTCATTTTTTTATTGAAGTAAAGTGCTAACCATAATAAGAATGGAATGACGAAGAACGTTAATAGCGCTAACTTCCAGTTGATCATCATCATAAATGAAAATGCCCCAACTAAAGTCATAACGGCAATAAATAAATCTTCTGGCCCGTGGTGAGCAATTTCCCCAATCTCCATTAAATCGTTTGTAAGGCGTGAAATTAAATGACCTGTTTTATTATTATCAAAAAATCTGAATGATAGCTTTTGAATATGATCAAATAATTTCTGCCTCATATCTGTTTCAATGTTAACACCAAGCATATGTCCCCAATATGTAACGACATATTGTAAGCCTGCATTTAACATATAAACTGCGAGTAAACCGAAACAAGCCCATAAAATAAGCGTCCAGTTTTGCCCTGGCAATAACTTATCAATAAATTGATTTACGATAAGCGGGAAGCCGAGCTCTAATAATCCTGCGACGACCGCACAAGAAAAGTCGAGTATAAATAAACCTTTATACGGTTTATAGTAAGAAAAAAATTTACGCAGCATATCTTACCTCCATTTTCCAAAATTAAAAAGACTCCCTAAATGATAACCATTATCAAATAATTATTCAAGTTATCCGTCTATGAAACTGAAAATAAGCTTTGCGATAGTTGTCGTTTTTGGCCGGAAAGTCGATATATTCGAATAATCGCCGATATATTTCGAGTTGCGCTGATATATTTGCAAAATCGCCGATATAAATTTCATGTACTATAACTACCGCCCTGCTTACACAAAAAAAGGCATCACCACAAGGTGATACCTTTTCTTCTATTACATCGCTTCCGAATCCCACTCATGCTCCTGCTGAACAAACACAATACCTAATTCGTGATGTCCACCAGCGTATAATGCCGTTTGAGCAAGGCGAAGTTCTCCATTTGTATCTAAAACTTCTAACTTACAAAATGCTCCTGTCGTCTTCGTTTGAAGCGCATCATAAAATTCCTCAGCACTTCTTGGAATGACTCCATTTACTTTCGTAATCATTTCTCCAGGCAGTAAATTCAGCTCTGCTCCAATTGTATTTGGAATTGTATCTAGTACAACGAGTCCATCATTACGTGCAGCGAAGTACGCTGGTCTTGTTTCATCCGCAATTTTCTCTTGCATGGAAATTGTAAAACGTCCAAGCATTGCAACGCCCATTGCAATAATGGCAAGTACGTGCCACCAATAACTTGCGATTCCTAAAACAAGCACAAGTCCTGCTAATCCGTACACACGTCTTCCTGTAAATAATAAAGCTTCCGTCGGCTCATAACTTCTAATCCTTCTCATAAATCCAATTAAAAATGGAACGAGGAATAGAGAATATGTATGTGAACCGATTGAAACGACAGGCCACCATGAAATAAACTGCGTTACTGCGTCACCTGGCACAAGAATAAAAATAGGAATGATCCATAAACGCTTTGATTCGTGTAAACCAATCTTTAATCCGCGCTTACCCTTCCTAATCTTCGGCGTCGAATATCCTACTGCATTTTTAGAAATCAACAAGCCCTCTACAACGAGCATGATGCCTAGCAAAATAGCAAGGGATACGATTGTATTCTCTTCACCTTCTCCAAGCTGTAAGAAAGAAACTGGTAGCTTAGAAGATAATAGAACACATACAATCGCGATACTAAACGTATAAGCTGCTGATAAATATCGATACATAGCAGTTAATCCAAATAGTAACGTCCAAAGTAAAATGGCCCATAAGCTCGCCTTAGAAACAACAAGTCCGAGCCCAATCGTAATGATAGATACGATTAATCCGTATTTAACTCCCGCCAATAAAGATGTTCGCAGTTCAAACCAAATATCATAAACTTTAAAAGAAAAATCTTTTCGTTCTCGTAACATACGTAAGTATCCAACGAAGATACTACTTATTAAAAATACATAGACAGCAGGGTGTAAGAAAAAACGTCCAACTGCCCGCATTATTTCAAAAATCCATGCCTCCACGAACCCATTCACCACCATTTATATCATTCTTTCTTTTTATATTATCATAACTGGACAAACGTTTGTTTAACACAAAAAAATACAGGCAGCAAACCGCCTGTATTTCTTTTTATCCCACTTTAATGGGCAGTAAGCCTCCCACCTCAAAATTCAGCGAAAACAAAGAATTTAGGTGGGGAGTCAACTGTCCATAAAAGTCCGATTGGTTCAACTAATAATCAGTGGGGGATGAAGCTCCCCACTGATTAAAGTTTCACTTTACTTCGCCATTAATTTTAATGCTGACTGTAATTGTAGATCATTTTCTCCAGAACGGATTTTTTCAATAATTTTCGTTTGAATCGCCTCAGCTGTCTTTTTATCGAGCTGTCCTGTCGCTTCCATCTTATTCGCATTTTGGAATGCTTTCAGTGCTGATTCTGTCTCTTTACTAAAGTAGCCATCTTCACGTCCTGGTACATACCCTAAACTCTTAAGCATTTCTTGGGCATGTTTTACTTGTACATCATTTGCATTGTATGAAAGTGTCTTTTCAATTTGAATTGGTGTCGCATGATAATAATCTGGTTGTTTCACTTCTACAGTTGGCTTGATTCCTTTTTTATGAATCCAGTTTCCATCCGGTGTTAACCATTTGAACATCGTTAATTTGATGTTGCTGCCATCTTTAAATGGAACAGCTTGCTGAACAGTACCTTTGCCAAACGTTTTTTCACCAATTAAATCGTATCCTTCTCCCTCTTTTAGCGCACCCGCTAAAATCTCTGAAGCAGAAGCACTTCCGTTATCAATTAGTACTGAAATCGGATATGGCTTTCTCTCTTTTAGTTCCGTAGAGAATTTCTTCTTCTCACCATTTCTTTGCTCTACTTGTAGCATCGGCTTTTTATCCGTCATAATTTCTCCTAGTATCTCTTCTACACTATTTAAGTAGCCACCTGGATTACCACGTACGTCAATAACTAAGCCTTTTATGTTTTTCTTCTCTAACTCTTTTAACTGATCCTTAAATTCTTTCGCTGTATTTTCAGCAAAAGAAGTGATTTGCATATAACCGATATCTTTTCCACTCTCTTGTTTCACAGAGCTAAACACTGTGAAGATTGGAATTTTTTCACGCTTAATTTTAAATACAATCGGATCAGCTACTCCTGCACGCTTAATTTCAATCGCAACAGTCGTTCCTTTTTTACCACGAATCTTTAATACTGCTTCTTCACGTGATAAATCTTTCACACTATTTCCATCTACAGATAAAATTTGGTCATTCGGTTTAATTCCAATCTTTTCTGCTGGTGAGCCTTTAATTGGAGATACGATAATAAGCTTACCGTCCGTTTTGTTCACCTCAGCCCCAATCCCTTCTAACTCGGGATCAAGTGATTCACTAAACTGTTTAGCCGTTTCTTTATCCATATACGTGGAATAAGGGTCCTTCAGCGTAGACAACATGCCTTGTATTGCACCTTCGACTAATTTTTCATCTTTCACGTCTTCCACATAACGTGAATCAATTAGTGCATACGCCTCATTAATTTTTGCCAAATTCCCTTGCGCAGTGCTAGCGTTTCCATTCGAAATTGTTTGCGTTACTTCTGCTGGGTTAACCCCAAATAAAGACATACCCGCAAACATTCCGCCAGCACCAATTAAAAATGCAACAACCATTCCAATAATTGCAACTCTACGTTTCAATGCGGAATTCCCCTTTCCAAAACACACAGGTGGTGTAGCAAAAGGCATCACACAGTGTGTGATGCCTTTACCTATTTCTACTATATGATAAGCTTGTACGAATTATGTTTGCAACTTTTTATACTTTTAAGAAGCGACGAATTGACATTACACTTCCCCACATACCGATTAAAGCCCCGATTAACACTAGTAAACCAGCTAATTGGAATACGAATGGACTGTATGGTAGAAGTTCGAAAATTGTTCCGCCAAGTTTTTCGTTAAACACACCTTGCAACGAATTATACGTAACTAGAATTAAGCCAATTGGAATAATTGATCCTAATACTCCTAGGAATAATCCCTCTAATAAGAACGGCCAACGAATAAACCAGTTTGTTGCACCTACAAGTTTCATAATTTCGATTTCTGTACTACGAGCATAAATTGTAATTTTAATTGTATTAGAGATTAAGAACATCGCTGTGAATAAAAGACCAGCAATTAACACAATCCCGATGTTACGACCAGTTTTTACAGTATCAAATAATCGTTCAACTTGCCCTTTTCCGTACTGAACATTACTTACAAACTGCATTTTTTCAATCTTTTTCGCAATTGTTGCTGTATCTGTTGGTTCTTTTGCTTTTACAACGAATACGTTTTTAAGTGGGTTATCTTGTTCAAATAACTCAAATGTCTTTCCGCTATCGCCTAAACTTTTAATTAAACGTTTTAACTCTTCTTCTTTAGAAGAATATTTAATAGAGTCTACTTTTGCAATCTTACTCATATCATCTTCTAATTTCTTTTGGTCAGCTTCTTTTGCTGCTGGATCAATGTGTACACGAATTTCTACATCTTGCTCTACTTTCGTCGCAAAATGGTTCATATTCATAATCGCTGTTAAAAAGACACCTACAAGTAATAATGTAACTGTTACCGCACTAACAGAAGCAAACGTCATCCATCCGTTACGTGATAGATTCTTTACACCTTCTCGCAAATGTCGACTAAGGGTCTTAGCCTTCATATCCGTATCCTCCCTCCATCTCATCTCGAACAATTTTTCCGCCTTCAATCGCGATTACACGATGACGGATTGTATTTACGATATCTGCGTTATGTGTCGCCATAACGATCGTTGTACCACGCTCATTAATGCGCGTGAAAATCTTCATAATATCAAGAGCTGTTTCAATATCTAAGTTACCTGTTGGCTCATCGGCAATTACAACCTTTGGTCTATTAACAATTGCTCTCGCAATCGCAACACGTTGCTGCTCCCCGCCTGAAAGTTCGCTTGGAAGTGCGTCTGCACGATCTTCAAGACCTACAAGACCTAACACTTCTGTTACACGCTCACGAATTGCATCTGGCTCTTCTTCAATTACTTCTAAGGCAAACGCAACATTCTCATATACCGTTAATTTAGGTAGTAATTTAAAGTCTTGGAAAATCACGCCTAATTGACGACGGAAATATGGAACGTCTCTTTCTGCTAATGACTCGATAGTAAGACCATTTACATTAATTGATCCTGTAGATGGCTTCTCTTCACGATACATCATTTTAATAAATGTAGATTTTCCGGCTCCACTCGGTCCAACTACGTATACAAACTCGCCTTGTTTAATGTTAACTGTGAGACCAGCAATGGCTTTCATACCATTCGGGTACTCCTTATAAACATTCGTCATTTTTATCATTATTTATCACCCAATACTTAATGATTTTTTTCGAAATACTTTTCTGTACATTTGAAAATAAAAGCTAAACCTTTATTCTCTTTTAAACCACTCTTGTTGAAGGTAGTCTACTTATACTCTTTTTCTAAGCAATACTACTCTATGTAATATATTTCAGCAAAATTCTACAAACCTCATTGTAACATCAAACGGTTTCCAGTTTGGATACATTTTTGTTACAGTTATGTTACATTCCAAAAAAAGGGAAACGAGTTGATTATATGAATCAACTCGTCCATTTTACCCCTTTTTATTTATGTTCAGCTAACCACTCAGCTACTTTTTTCGCATCTTCACCTTGAATAAGTCCTGGCGACATTGAACCGCGACCTTTTTTAATAATTTCTTCGATATCTGCAGCGTCGTACTTCCCGCCTACTTTTCTTAAATCAGGTCCAGTTGCTCCTGATAAATCTGTTGCGTGACACCCAGCACAACTTCTTTGGAAAATTTGTTCTGCACTGTCTGTACTTGCAGACTGGTTCGAAGACTTACTCTCTTCTTTATTTCCACACGCTCCTAAAGCAAAAACGACTGATGTTCCTAGCGCAATAGCCAATAATTTCTTTTTCACTTCTATCGCTCCCCATTGTTGATATTCTTTTCATTCCTAACACACTCATTTTCATTATAAGCATTATCTTTATATAGAAAAACTAAGGTGTATTTCATATTCTTCAAAAATAAAGTGAGAACCCTAATGATATAAAGCTTTTATAAGTTGTTTCAATTCTGTGAACAACTTATAAACTTCTATAAAGGATTCTTTTTGAACGGGAATTTAGAAAAATTCTGTAGAAAGCCTTACTCTATTGCCAATCTGTTTTACTATTTTCTACTTTTTACAAAACAATATACAACATTGTATGCTACATATAATCCCATCAAAAAGAGAAGTTGTCGTTTCCAACTTCTCTTCCTCTGTACTTCATCCATATAAATAAAATAGCACTCTTTATGTCCTCTATATCCTCAACGTGCGCCAACAATTTTGTTGGCTTTTTTTCACTTAGCTTATTAGATGCGAGAACGTAAGTAAGCATCAATAAACGGATCAATTTCTCCATCCATAACTGCTTGCACATTACCGACCTCAGTATTTGTACGGTGGTCTTTCACAAGAGAATATGGGTGGAATACGTAAGAACGGATTTGGCTACCCCATCCGATTTCTTTTTGTTCTCCGCGAATTTCATCTAACTCCGCTTGTTGCTCTTCTAATTTCTTTTGATATAATTTCGCTTTTAACATCTTCATCGCATGCTCACGGTTTTTAATTTGAGAACGCTCTGACTGACACGTTACAACCGTATTTGTCGGTGTATGCGTAATACGAACTGCTGAATCTGTCGTATTAACATGCTGTCCACCCGCTCCACTTGCACGATACGTATCAATTTTCAAGTCTTCTGTACGCACTTCAATTTCAACTTCGTCATTGAACTCAGGTACAACTTCACAAGATACGAACGATGTATGACGACGGCCTGAAGAATCGAATGGTGAAATACGTACAAGACGATGTACACCTTTCTCAGCTTTTAAGTAACCGTAAGCGTTATGACCTTTAATTAATAAAGTAACACTCTTAATACCAGCTTCATCACCTGGTAAGTAGTCAACAGTTTCTACTTTAAACCCACGTTTTTCAGCCCAACGTGTGTACATACGTAGTAACATAGAGCCCCAATCTTGTGACTCTGTTCCACCAGCACCTGGGTGTAATTCTAAAATGGCGTTATTTTTATCATAAGGATCGCTAAGTAGTAACTGCAGCTCATACTCATTCATTTCTTGAATTAAGCCTTTTACTTCTGATTCAAGTTCCTCATGTAAATCTTCATCATACTCTTCTTTTAAAAGCTCATGCGTAATTTCTAGGTTTTCGAACGTCTCATCTAGCTGACGGAACTTTCCAACCATATCTTTCAGTGCATTTGCTTCGTTAATTACAGCTTGTGCGCCTTGTTGGTCATCCCAAAATCCTGCGCCCATCATTTTCTCTTCTAATTCTGCAATTTGTTTCTCCTTAGTAGGGAGGTCAAAGAGACCCCCTAAAAGCCGCTAATCTCTTAGCCATTTTCTCTAATTCCTGTCTAATTTCTACTAATTCCATTTCCTTCACCTCTATGTAATTGCTGTTACTTTCGCATGAAAACAAGGGAAACTCTCTCCACTTATGACGGAGAGAGTTTAATCCTTCTTAATTATACATTTTTGATGTAAAAGTTTGCAAAGCAGCCTGGTCTACCGCCCTATATTACTTCCCAATGCCACAGCAGTTTTTATATTTTTTACCGCTACCACATTTACATAAATCGTTGCGGCCCACTTGGTCACCTTTTACAACTGGTTTTTTCTTCGCCTCTTCGCCATCGCTAGATGGGTGAACAGCTTCACCTTGAACAACTTCTTGACGCTCTAAGTTTTGTTCAATTTCAGCCTTCATAATGTAACGAGAAATTTCCTCTTCAATAGAAGCAATCATTGATTCAAACATTGCGAATCCTTCCATTTGATACTCACGAAGTGGATCAATTTGACCGTAAGCACGTAAATGAATACCTTCACGAAGGTGATCCATCGCATCGATATGCTCTGTCCATTTCGTATCTACAACACGGAATACAACAACTTTTTCGAATTCACGCATTTGCTCTTCTGGCATAAGCTTCTCTTTTTCGTTGTAACGCTCTATTAATTTCGCGATAATTGGCTCGCTCATTTCCTCTGGAGCAAGGCGACGTAATTCTTCTTCTTTCACATCTCCTTCTTGCAGAAGGTTTGTATTTAAGTAGTCAACAAGACCTTTAATGTTCCAATCTTCTTCAATTTCCTCTTGTGTATGAAGTGCAACCGCACGCTCTACTGTAGATTTCATCATACCTTCAATAATACCGCGTAAGTTCTCAGACTCCATTACCTCTTGACGCTGTTTGTAAATAACTTCACGTTGCTGACGAAGTACATCATCATATTGTAGTAACTGCTTACGTGCATCATAGTTATTTCCTTCTACACGTTTTTGCGCAGATTCTACTGCACGAGAAACCATTTTACTTTCGATTGGCTGAGAATCATCCATACCAAGGCGATCCATCATCGCTTTCATATTATCTGAACCGAAGCGACGCATTAGTTCATCTTCCATTGATAAGTAGAACTGCGTAACACCTGGGTCCCCTTGACGACCAGCACGACCACGTAACTGGTTATCAATACGACGACTTTCGTGACGCTCTGTACCGATAACGGCTAAACCAACGTTTTTCACATCGTCTCCAAGCTTAATATCTGTACCACGACCTGCCATGTTCGTCGCAATCGTTACAGCGCCTTTTATACCTGCTTCTGCAATGATATCCGCTTCACGCGCATGGTTTTTCGCATTTAAGATGTTATGACGTACACCTTTACGCGTTAACATTTTTGAAATAAGTTCTGACGTTTCGATCGCAACTGTACCGACAAGAACTGGTTGCCCTTGTTTATGACGATTTACAATATCCTCAACAACAGCATTAAATTTACCTTCCATTGATTTGAAGATTAAATCTGCACGGTCATCACGAATAATCGGTTTGTTCGTTGGAATTACGATAACGTTCATATTATAAATGTTACGGAATTCCTCTTCCTCTGTTTTCGCTGTACCAGTCATACCAGATAACTTTTCGTACATACGGAAGTAGTTCTGGAATGTAATTGTCGCAAGTGTCATACTTTCATTTTGAATTTCTACGCCTTCTTTTGCCTCGATAGCTTGGTGTAACCCTTCGCTATAACGACGACCTTTCATAAGACGACCAGTAAATTGGTCTACAATTACGATTTCGCCTTCTTGTACAACATAATCTGTATCACGATGCATAACAACGTGCGCACGAAGTGCCTGATTAATATGGTGAAGAAGCGCTACATGTTTTAAATCAAATAAGTTTTCAATATGGAAAGCTTTCTCCGCTTTCGTAATACCATCTTCTGTTAACATTACATTTTTCGTCTTCACATCAAATGAATAATCTTTTTCATTTTCTAACGTACGAACGAATGCATTTGCAAACATGTACAGCTCTGTTGATTTTTGAGCTTGTCCAGAAATAATAAGTGGCGTACGCGCTTCATCGACTAAAATAGAATCGACTTCATCGATAATAGCAAAGTGCAGTGGGCGTTGAACGCACTGCTCTTTATATAAAACCATGTTGTCACGTAAGTAATCGAATCCAAGCTCATTATTTGTGCTATACGTAATATCAGCAGCATAAGCCTCTTGTTTCTCTTCGCGTGACATACTGTTTAAATTAATTCCTACTGTTAATCCTAGGAACTCATGAAGTTGTCCCATTTCGCTCGCATCACGTTGTGCTAAGTATTCATTGACTGTAACAACGTGAACACCTTTTCCTGTTAAAGCATTTAAATATACAGGTAATGTAGATGTTAACGTTTTACCTTCACCCGTTTTCATCTCAGAGATATTCCCTTCATGTAAGGCAATACCACCCATTAACTGTACACCATACGGACGCATTCCAAGAACACGAGTCGCAGCTTCACGAACAACCGCAAAAGCTTCAGGTAGTAGATCATCTACTGTTTCACCTTTTGTTAGACGTTCTTTAAATTCAAGCGTCTTCCCTTTTAATTGTTCATCAGTTAATGGCTTAATAGATGGCTCTAATGCATCAATTTGCTCAACTGTCTTCTGCATACGTTTAATTTGGCGTTGATTTACATCAAATACCTTTTTTAAAATACCGATCATAGGAAATACGCTCCTCTTTTTATTAAAATAAAACTTCCGATTGTTTTTTCTTTTTCTCTATTACAATCAGTCGTTATAAAAATCAAATGTATGTTATGCCAATTTTTCTCCTAATTAAAAAAACTAAAATGTATATACCTAATGATAATTGTAACACTTGTCTTATAACTATGACAACAATCGGCAAAATGTCGGGCCTTATATTCAAAAAAAGTTTTTATTTTATTTGTTACGTTCCTTTTCTCTGTCTCGCTATTTCAATTTCACGTTACAAATTTCGTATTAAATCTAAGTCCTATTCTTTCAAGTTTCCTTTTAAAGAACATGACTACCAGAAATTCCTTAATAAAATCTAAATCGACAATTACAAAAAGCCGGAAACTTCGCAGGTGTAGCATCCATGGGTACTTACACCTGCAAAAAAACCCCGACTTTAAAAAATATTGTTATGTTGCAAGATCTACAAACAACATTAAAATATAGCTGTATCAATCATAAATTTTATTAATTTATCGGTATTTCTAATTCATGATATTTCCCTTCCTTATCCTTTATACACGAAATGAATTTCACTTTAGTTGATTCATTTGAAAAGTTTTTATAATTTTTATAAGGGTCATCTCCTATAAAATAATTTGTCCCTATATACCCTCGTACTGTTTTACCAGCAGGTATTACAGGATCAAACTGATATTTTTTAGGTAATTCCATTGAATAAGGGATTACATTATAAAACTCACCTATTTTAGAATAAAACATTGTATCGGAAATAGACTTATTACTAAGCAAGTTAATATCTCGATTTGTTGTATTTGTAATATCTAAAGGTAAAACATACGTCACTACTTCACGGTCTTCATAGGGATCATAAACTTTTGTAGGATCAAGAGGATTAAGTGCATGAAACGTAACTCCTTGCCCATCTTCAAAAGTTCTATTAGATAAAAACTCATCTTTTACCACTTTATAAGATTCATTATTAAGATTTAATGTTTTAAATCTTAATAAACTAGCAAATATACATAGCAACAGACACAATCCAACGCTTATTAAGACATATTTTCTTGCCACTCTTAATCTACCAACTTTCCATTATTAACATGTACAATACGATCTACCATTTCATTATCTAGAACATGCACATCATGACTGGCTACAACAATAGTCGTTCCCTTGGCTTTTTCTACTTTCAAAATATCTAAAACATCTTTTATCCCATCACTATCTAAAGCATTCGTTGGCTCGTCTAATAACAGTAATTTTGGTTGTTCCATTAAAGCTTGCGCTATCCCTAAACGTTGTTTCATACCTAAAGAGTATCTTTTATACTTTCTCTTATCTGTTTTATCAAGTCCAACCCTTTGAATAATATTATAAATCTCCTCATCGGAGATTTTATTGTTAATCGATGATAAAAATTTCAAGTTCTGAAAACCAGTATACCCTGGAATAAAACTTGGATATTCAATCAATATTCCCATAGAATCAGGAAATTGCTTTTGTTTTCCAATTATTTCATTATCTATATAAACAACTCCAGAATTCAAACGCATTAACCCTGAGATAGCGCGTAAAATCATCGTTTTACCAGAGCCATTATGCCCCTTCAAAACTAAAAATTCGCCTTTTTTTACTGACAAACTAATATTATCTAACACAATATTTCCTTTTAATCTTTTCGTCATACATTCACATTTAATATAATTGTCCATAAATTATTCACCTATCACATCTAGTTTTTTAAAACAAAAACTACCTAATAAAATCATTACAACAACAATTACTACTCCGATTAAAAGTAACTCATGCCATTGAATAGATTGATTATTACCTAAAGTCAATTGAATTGAGCTGTGATCAACAAAATACCAACGATTTGGCATAACAAAAGAGCCTAAAAAATAAATACTATGAAAGAAAATAGACAAAAATAGGTATAACAACATTAGTACAAAAACAATAGTTATTGGTATATAAAATGTTAAAAACTCAAAAATCAAAGCTAATAAAAAGCTTATAATAATTTGAATTAGCATAGTACCTACTATCTTATAAGAAAATTGACTATATACATTTGAAAAAGAATGCCCGCCAAAAGTAAGCAAATAATAAACAGTAAACCAAATCAAATACATAACAATCCAAATACTAATTATGTAAAAAAACAAAGATAGTATTTTCGTTAACCAAAGAAAATGCTTCTTCTTAACACGAGGAAATAAATAAACACCATTCTGCTGAATATCTGAAAAAGCAAACTTCCCTACTAGCAACAAAGGAGTAATTTGAAAAAATATCCAATAAAACGGGATAGAAAATCGCCCCTCCTTATAAAAATAAGATAAATCCACAAAGTCTACTCCATGAAAAAATCGATAAAAGGTAACATCTACTAATACAGGTTCTTTACCATTACTCAGAGGCTGATTGTATAAAAAGGTAACTACAATCATAGCGTAAATTAAGAATAAAAAAGCCATTATCTTGACGGAATCTCTAAACCTTACATATAAATCTCTTTTTAACAAATGATATAAAATCATAATGTAAACTAGATCACCTCTGTCTCATCATTCATAGCAATATAACTTTTTTTAGATAAAATCCATACACTTATAAAAAAGATAAAAAAACATCCAAATAAGCGTATAAGTAAACCAGTAGCATCTTCAAACACATTTATATAAAAAGCATTTGTAAATAAAAATCCATGTAATATAAATCTATCTAATAAAACGGCAGTAATCATACATATTATTACAAGTAAACTAGGTAAAAATAATTGCAACAAAGCACTTATCATACATATAAAAATAGTCGCAAATAATTGAATGCAAAATAATAATGGATAATTCACAGAAATACTATTTACAGCCATCATATTTGACATCAAAAATAACTGTAAAATCATACTCCCAGCGAAAAAACAAACGAAAACAAATAGTTTCAAATAATATATAGAAACTAATTTCAATGCATTATTCACTCGGTAAACTACATAAATACTAAAAAAACTCGACATAGAATATACAGAAAAAACGATTGTTAAAGGAATAAATATGGTCGACAAATTATAAAACGACATAACCTTATACAGGGTTTCCAATTCGTTCATTTTCTCTTTTACAATTCCAGATTCAAAATAATTGAACAAGCAACCAATGATACTAGCATTAAGTAAAAAGAGAATACTGAACCAAATATATTTCATCCTTATAGTTTCTTTCATTACATTATAAAAGAACATGCTTCCTACTCCCCCGTAAATAAAGAACTACAGAACAAAACCAAATACATAACAGCACACTAAGAAAAATTTGTAATTCAAAAAAGCCGAAGTCTTTAATTAAATAATCTTTAGGATTGAGAATTCCCTTTCCAATACCAAGCCAAAAAATATGTAAAATAAATGGCACTAAATAAATAAAATAAACTCGTTTTATAAAAAATGACACTGATAAAGCCAAACTTGAAAAAACCGCACCGTATAAACCATTTAAAAATACATACATAAGAAAATATAAAGTCGGATACTCATAATAAACCGTATGAAATTGAGCTGTTGGTGAAACAGTAGCAGCCATATAATTTAATATCGGATGCGGAGCAACTGTCGGATAAGTCATCACATATAAATAAAAATGAAATAGTAAAGGGACACTTATAATAAAAAAAGATACAATAAAATTAATAAAATAAAGTAATCTAAAATAATGACGCGTTCCCATCTTAGAAATGACAGGATAAATAAATCCATAATTTTTATCAATTCTATAAATCCCAGCTACAGCCATTGCAGAAATCACAGGAAATATAAGTAGATAAAATTCACTATAAAATGGTAATCTATTAAAATATAAAATGTTAGATAAATATGGAGATACCTTTATGATCCCAGCATCATTAAATCCTTTCGTTGTTACACACATAGAAATATATTGAGCAATGACAATTACTAACATAATAAATAAAGACAACCAAAACATCCTACCTTTTAAAATCCTTCCTAAAAAGTAACTCATCTACAGCTCCTCCATAAACCATTAATGAAATTTAAATCTTTTTTAACATGAACATTTGATCCGCAACACCATAACATTTATTTTCTTTATTTAACCAGAGGTAACGAAAAGAAACATTTACTCTCTCACCTTCAAATTTAGGAAACTCAACTTCATACTGATAAACATCATTTGTACCTTTTCTTTTTACACTCTTAACTTCTTGTTTCCACTCAATTACTTTTCCATCAGTTTGTTCAATCCGCCCCAAAAGATACGCTGGTTTTTTCTTGTTCGTAACACCCGTTAAAAAAACATAATAATTTTCTGGTATAACTCCTGACTTTAAATTTTTATCTGAAAGCCTATCTTTTATTGCAATATCATTTCTATCTATTTGCCCTTGAAAGAAATCATCACCAGTTTCATTTTCCAAAAATACTTGTTCAAAAACAGTATTTTTATTAATTTCTTTCAACTGAATACTTTTCAAATTATCTTTTTCCGTTAAAGTATCTTCAATATTTACAATAGGTTCATCTACTTTCTTATGGCAAGAAGCTAATAAACAAATAATCAATATAAAACAACAGAATAAAATATATTTTGAAATAAGCTTCATTGCAGCACCTCCTATTCAAAAAATGAAATAGTAGAAAAAGTCGTATAATCCAGATGACGAACTAGACGACTTTTTCTAACGTTACACAATAAATAATTTTAATTTATAATTTCTAAATCAATATTCAGTGTAAGGTCCACTAGGTCTTACACTATCAGGACTCCAAGCAGTAGGATAAGCATTATTTTCTCTAGAATAACCACCGAATCTCACAGGTACATTTTTCCCATAGTTTTCATATGCGTAATTTTGGAAAAGATACGTTTTACCTGGTCGCACCGTTCCTTCATGCTTACCTGACTCACCTGAAACATTTACCCAATCTCTATCACCTTTACCTTTATTTTTATCCGCTTCTGTCCAAACATTGAAAGAACCACCGCCCTTCTCACTGCTCTTCACACGCATATACATAGAAGTAGGTGTCTCTTTAGGACGTGCGTTAGTAAAATCATATGCACTCCAAAGTCTAAAGGTAAATTCTACATGATCATCCCTTGTATCAGCATTAGCTGGTTCGGTTAAAACGAAAGTACTAGCTAAAATACCTAAAGATAAAACAGATCCAAGCATAAAACGACTTTTTTTCTTAATACTCACTAAAAGCACCTCCGATAATTTGTAGCATTATACTAATCTTATTTTTTCACCGAGGGAATAAATAAAATCTCTATAACGCAATATAACAATAACAATCTCTCGATGTACTCTCAATAGCATTCAGAAAACTTAATGTTATATTTATAATGGTAAACATTTTGACAAATTAACAAAAATAATAATACACTCCTAGCAAAAAATTACTTATAGAGATAACTACTTACCTATGCCTGTTCCAAATCATAAAGAGTAACTCACCTTTCGAAAAACAAAAACTAAAATATAAAAAAAGCGCAGCCATTTCGGCTACGCTTTTGAATTATTATTTAGTTTCAATTAAACCATATTTCCCATCTTTACGGCCATATACAACGTTAGTTTCATTTGTATCAGCATTTGTGAAGACGAAGAAATTATGTCCTAGCATATCCATTTGTAAGATTGCCTCTTCAACGTCCATCGGTTTTAAATCGAATCGTTTTGTACGTACAAGTTCTAGTTCATCCTCTTCTACCTCATCCAGAACAGCTACTGCTTCTGGAAGGATAAAGTTCGTTTTCATAGAACCTTTCTCACGTAACTTACGATTTACTTTTGTTTTATGTTTACGAATTTGTCGCTCAAGTTTATCAACTACTAAATCGATAGCAGCGTACATATCGCTATTAGTTTCTTCTGCACGAAGTAATAAATCAGTAAATGGAATTGTTACCTCGACACGTTGCTTGTCAGAGTATACTTTTAAATTAACTTTAATCTCTGGGAATGTATCAAAATAACGCTCTAACTTACTTAGTTTTTTCTCTACATATTCCTTTAATGCTGGAGTTACTTCAATATTTTCACCACGAATGTTGAATTTCATAGATGAATTCCTCCTTTCAAGCCTATGTACTATAATTTCGACACCGGCTTAAAAACTCCTTCTAACTTTTTTAAAAAAATTAGTGGAATTGCGATTTTTTTATCGTTTTTTGTTGAAATGAAAAGATGCATCGTTTCTATCTTTATTTTATCCTATTAACATCGTGAATAACGAATATAACTGTGGACAATTCGTTACAGAAAAGAAACAACTTTTTGACAACTCATTTTATAACAAAAACCCCTTGCAAAAAAACAAGAGGTTCTACTACATATATATAACGTTGCCACAAACGCAGCTTTCTCTTCCCAAAAACAATATACCTACAGTTTTACAACATTAGCTGCTTGCGGTCCACGTGCTCCCTCTACAATATCAAACTCAACTTGTTGCCCTTCTTCCAATGACTTATATCCATCTTGTTGAATAGCAGAAAAATGAACAAACACATCATCACCGTCTTCACGCTCAATAAACCCAAATCCCTTTTCTGCATTGAACCATTTTACTCTTCCTTGCATGTTCATTCCATTCCCTTCACTCTAAAAATCAGGGCATTTGCCCCATAATTTCACTATAACGAATGACAACTTACGAAGTCAAAGAAGACTTATCGTCTTTTTATTATCTCTTTCGACAGTTACAGATCAACTTCTACAGAGCGTCAAACTAGAAACTTCGCTTGCTCCTTTATCATAGAAAAGACTTCCAATTTGTCTCACTGTAATTCCTGTCGTATATACATCATCAACAAGTAAAATATGTTGACCATGAAACATCTCTTCTCTCTGAAAATAAAAAGGATTACTTCCCGAAAGCCTTTCTTTACGCGACTTCTTACTTTGCTTTTCTGTTTCCTTCCTTCTTAATGATGAATAAAAATTTTTGACAGGCAAACAAGCTGCTAATAACTCTGCTTGATTAAAACCTCGTTCATATTCCCGTTCCCTACTAAGCGGAACAGCAATAACGGTTGAAACGTCCGTAAAATACTTTTGAAATAACACCCGAAAAGATTGATAAAAAATACGAACTAACTCCGCATCACCTCGAAACTTAAATTGCGCTAGTATACCTTTCATATCATCATTGTACACGTACAACGAACGATTTTTAAAAGGACGATATCCTTCCTCATTCCTCCATCTTACACAGTCCATGCAAATGTCATTTTCTTTATATCGAGTAGGTAAGTCATCTAAAGGACGACCACAATCCATGCAAATTCCTCCTATAATATAGGAAAGTTTTTGCTCACATCTATCACATACATATTTTTTTGGGGACTTTACAAAAAAGGTGTACCAACTAACTGTTTCCACCATATATTCATCACAAAGTAAACAATGCATTAATCGATCAATCCTTGTTCTTTCGCATTTTTGTTCATACTTTGAATATGTTTTTTCGCGCGTACCATTGCCTCTGTCTTACCGTAATGAAAATACATAACCTCACCATATGGCTCTTCAAAACTACGCCCCGCTCGGCCTGCAATTTGTACGAGCGCACTCTCTGAAAAAATTTCTTCTTCAGCTCCTAACACAGCCACTTGTAAGTTCTTCACAGTTACTCCTCTTTCTAAAATTGTCGTTGTAACTAATAACGGAATGTCTCCCTTTCTGAAAGATGCTACTTTTTCTTTTCTCATCGAATCTTCTGCATGCACGCCATCGATTCTATTATCCAACCCTTTCAACAACTGACTTATTTCTTCTATATATCGCACATGAGGAACAAATAAAAAAATAGGATACTTTTTGTTTAAGTTCATTTTTAACCATTGTAGTAACACACGAGGAATTTTTTTATGATGGAGGCTTTTCTTCCAATTTCCGCACCAACTAAATAGAGGAACTGGTAACGGGTGACGATGGTATCTTCCCGAAACAATGATACCTTTTTGTTTCCCTCTTCTGAAATTACGCTTCCACTTTTCATCAGGGGTTGCAGTTAAATAAATACGCGCTGCTTTCTCTTTCATTGCTTGCCTAACTGCATACTGTAACATTTGATCCGCATGATACGGGAAGGCATCAATCTCATCTACAATCATCACATGAAACGCTCTATAGTAACGTAACAGTTGGTGAGTCGTTGCAACGACTAACGCTGCATCTTTTTTATGATCTACACTCCCTCCGTATAAAGCAGCTACAGTTATACTTGGAAACACTTCTTGTAATCTCGGCGCTAATTCCAGTACAACGTCAGTCCTTGGCGTTGCGATACAAACTCTTTCTCCTTTTTGGAGCGCCTCTTCTATACCGTAAAATAACATTTCTGTTTTTCCAGCCCCGCACACAGCCCAAATAAAAAAAGATTCTTTCTGCTTAATCGCTTCTATAACTCCTTGCGCCGCCAACTCCTGACCAATCGATAAAGCCCCATTCCACTGTAATGGATTTAGCTCCCTGTCTCCGTTTCTTTCATGAATCCCGCGAACAAGTACAGTACATTCGCTAACTCTCCCCATCGTGATACACTTCCGGCAATACGCACATGCTTTACCGCACCTTTTACATAAAAATGATGCAAATAGCCGCTGCTCTATATTTCCGCAGCGCTGACATATATATTTAGAAGTATTCTTTGTTATACCTTGTACACATACAACCTCTCCCTTCTTTTTCAAATCACTTAATTCTCTCCGTAAATCTGAAGAGAGTTCTTCTAATAGCAACTGTTTTCCAGCAAGCATTAGCACTCACCTCCAGCACTACTATAAACCTTTCTTATAATCTCGTAAAAACGCAAAAAAGCCGATAACCTACTTATAAAATAGTAAGCTATCGACTTTATACACATGTTTTATTCGATTATAAATCCTAGAATCTACCGTATCCTAAGAAATGTTTTTGGTTGTAGCTACTGCTTAAGCTAGCATAAGCAATACCTTTATCACCAGCATGAATCATTTGGCCATTACCAACGTAAATACCGATGTGAGATGGGCCTGGTTTATAAGTACCTTGGAAGAATACTAAATCTCCAGGTTGTGGGCTACTTACTTTAGAAACTGAGTTCCAGTAACCTGCAACGTCTTGACGACCTACACCGAATACGTAAGAAATGAATCCACTACAGTCAAAACCACCGTTTGATGGAGATGCACTTCCCCAAACATATGGTAAACCTAAGTATTGTTGTGCTTTACCAATTACGCCAGGAGCTGGAGCTGGGCCTGGTGTCGGTTCTGGTTTTTTATCTTCTTTTTTAGGTGCTTCTTTTTTAGGCTCTTCCTTTTTAGGTACTTCTTTTTGAGCTTGTCCACCGTTGTTTACTGGCGCTGCTGGCTGAGCAGGTGCCGCTTGTGCTGGTTGAGCTTGCGCATCTTTAGCAGCTTGCTCTGCTTGTTTTTGAGCAGCAGCTTCTTGTGCAGCTTTTTCTTGCGCTTCTTGTTCAGCAATACGTTGTAATTGTAATGCTTGTTTTTCAAGATCTTTCAATTGACTTTCCGTACTTGTCATTGAAGTTACAACTGTATCCATTTTACCGCTTAAATCGTTTACTGCCGCTGCTTTTTTCTCTTTTTCAGCGTCAAGTTCTTTCTTAGCAGTTTCAATTTGAGCTTGTGCTTCTTTTAATTCTTTTTGCTTTGTTTTTACCGTTTCAACATCTTTTTTCACGTTCGCTTGATCTTCTTGTTGTGTTTTCATGATATCTTCGTCAGACTCAAGAATTTTAGAAACAGAAGTTAAACGATCAACTAAATCTGCAACGTTTTTAGAGTTTACAAGAACTTCTGTTACAACGTTTGTGTTTGGTTGCTCTTGAAGTGCAACTAAACGTTTTCTTAATAACTCCTCACGTTTTGCAATTTTCGTTTGTAATTCTGCAATATCTTTATTTTTCTTTTCGATTAATTGCTCAGTGTCCGCAACTTTTTTCGTTGTTTCATCAAGCTTTGCAGCATTCTCTTGAACAGACTTATCTAAACCTTGAATTGTTTTGTTTAAGTCATTCATTTGTTTTTGTAATTCATCACGTTCTTGTTGTTGTTTATGTAAAGTGTCATTTTGTGTATTAATTTGTGATTTCACGTCAGAAATTTTATCTTCTGCAAATACATTTGGTGTTAGTCCTGAAAACATTAACCCTGCCACTAATGCGCAAGATGCCATTTTTAGCTTTTTCATTTTATTTTTTACACCGCTTTCTTTTTTCTTTTTCCGTATATAACCTATAAAATTTATACCATAATTCGGGATTTTTTTTGCTAATGTTACGCTTTTGTAAAACAAATGTAATATTATATGTAACACTATCGCAAAATATGCATATTTTTGTATATATGTGTAGAGTTTTAAAAGGTTTTTATAAGCAAAGAAAAAAACGCAAGGTTTCCCTTACGTTTTATTAAATATACTAATACGGATGAAATCAAAACGTTATTTCATCCATTTCTCAGCCCAATTTTGGACTTCATCCATAACACTTTCTAACGCTTTTCCCTTGTCCGTTAAGCCGTACTCGATTCGAACTGGTACTTCTGGATAAACATTACGAACTACAATGCCTTCGCTTTCCAATTCCTTTAAACGCTCTGATAACATACGATCGCTCATATTCGGTATAATATCTGCGATTTCTCTAAAACGTTTTGACTCTTCCAGCAAAGATTTAATAATTAAGCCAGTCCATTTCTTACTAAGCAAAGTAAAAGCTGACTCAAACTTTGGACATAAACAAGAATTATGCTCCATATGTTTCACCTCTCTTCTATTATAATATAGTTTCTTGTAAAAAGTAAGTTATAAAACTTTCCTCATTATTTTATTTTACGTACATTTTACCATTTCCAAATATTAACTTGTCAACTTCACGTAAAATATCCGTAAAAAAACCCTCTTCCGAAAGAGAGCTTTTTATATCTTTATTACTTCGTATACCATCCAAGACCTAATGCACCTTCACCTAAATGCGTTCCAATTACAGCACCGAAATAACCTGTGCGGATTGTAACATGAGGATATTTTGCTTCTAATTCTGCCTTCCATTCATTCGCTTCCTCTTCACGTTGTGCATGAATGATAACTGCTTCCATAGGTACACCTTTACTTGCTTGCTCATCAAAAATTTCAATGATACGTTTTAACGCTTTTTTACGCGTACGAATCTTTTCAAACGGGATAATGATTTTGTCTCTAAAATATAAAACCGGCTTTACTTGTAACAGACTACCGATGAAAGCTTGCGCACTATTTAATCGGCCTCCACGTTGTAAATGGTGTAAATCATCTACTACAAAATAAGCGTCCATCGTTTTCTTCATTTCATCAAAACGGGCGATAATCTCTTTTGGATCCTTCCCTTCGCTTGCTAGCTTTGCACCTTCACGCACGTAGAATCCTTGTACTTCACAACTAATTTCAGAGTCGTACGTATATACATCAATACCCTCTACCATTTGACCAGCTGTCGTTGAAGTTTGATATGTACCACTAATCCCACTTGAAAGATGAATGCTAATAACTGCATCATAATCCTTAGATAATTCTTCATATAGCTCAACAAACTTTCCGATTGCTGGTTGAGAAGTTTTTGGAAGTTCTTCTTGCTCACGTACTTTTACATAAAAATCATCTGCTGAAATTTCAGCTTCTTCTTGATAAGATTCCGTTCCAAACACAACGTTTAATGGAATCATATATATATTGAGTTCATCACGAATATGCTTCGGTATATATGCTGTACTATCAGTAACAATAGCTGTTTTCATTTTCGTACCTGCCTTATAAAAAAGTTTTTATTTCCTAATTTTACACGAAAACTAAAAATGGTGCATCCATACATGAAAATGCGGGTTTGAAATTATACTCATCATCTCGACAAATTACAACAAAAAGGTAAAACACTCACCAAAAATTTCAGCTTATTTATAAAAAATGTTTGAATATAAAAACGCCCGCTTTTAAAATGTAAAGTACTAGTCATTTTGATGGATAGGAGCGTATACAAGTGTTATTACAATATTTAACAATAAAAGACTACGGTGAACACGAAATTGTTATTCAAAAATCAAGATTCATCTGTTATGTTAGTCGTGCTACAACCGAAGAAGAGGCTCAAGAATTCATACAAAAAATCAAAAAACAAAACTGGAATGCAACACATAATTGTTCTGCTTATTTAATTGGCGAACAAGATCAAATTCAAAAAGCAAATGATGATGGTGAACCTAGCGGTACAGCTGGCGTACCTATGTTAGAGGTACTAAAAAAACGCGGTTTAAAAGATACCGTCGTTGTCGTTACCCGCTATTTTGGTGGCATCAAACTGGGCGCTGGTGGATTAATTCGCGCATATGGAAAATGTACAAGCGAAGGCATTAATCATGTCGGTGTTGTCGAGCGAAAATTAATGCGTGTTATGCAGACCGAAATTGATTACACATTACTTGGTAAAATTGAAAATGAATTACGCAATTCAAAATATGCCATTAAAGATATACATTACCTCGAAAATGTCACATTTGATACGTATGTAGAAGAAGATGGAAAACAACCATTCACGGATTGGATGATTGAATTAACAAATGGGAAATGTACAATTACAGAAGGAGATATGTTGTACTTAGAACAAGATGTTATCTAAGAATAAATACTGTATCGCCTTTAAAGATTAATGTAGTGAATTACTTTCCTACAAATGAACTAAGGAGATTATATATGGAAGAACGTTATTATCATCTCCAAAATAGCAGAATAAAAAAGAAACGAAGAAGAAAGTTTTTCTACTTCCTTATTTTCTTATTTTTATTTGGTAGTGTAGGACTTTATATATTAAATTCCTACTCTTCTCTCATGGGGATGTATAGTGGTTTTACTCGTGAAAAATCGGATTTGAGAACCGAAGATGTAGAAATTACAAAGGAGCCTTTTACACTCCTTATTATGGGTATAGAAGATTATGCAACAGACGGCCAAAACGGTCGTACAGATTCATTAATGTTTGCGACAGTCAATCCGAAAACGCAAAAGATTTCGCTTATGAGTATTCCTCGGGATAGTCGCGTTCCAATTGTCGGAAAGAATAAAGAGGACAAAATTAACGCTGCGCATGCTTACGGCGGAGAAGAAATGGCAATCAAAACTGTCGAAGGTTTTCTAAAAGTGCCTGTCGACCATTATCTTAAAATTGATTTCCAAGGCTTTAAAGGTATTGTTGATGCTGTTGGCGGTGTTACTGTTGATGTCCCCTTCGATTTTTGGGAGCGTTCAGACGTGGATTACTACAAAAAAATCGAATTTAAGCAAGGACAACAAGAATTAAATGGTGAAGAAGCACTCGCTTACGTTCGTATGCGAAAGCAAGATCCGAATGGTGACTATGGCCGGGCTGCTAGACAAAGACAATTACTAGCTGCTGTTGCTCAAAAACTAAATTCCACCTCTACCGTATTTAAAATTAAAGATTTGACAGCAGTCGTTGGAAAATATATAAAAACTGACATTCCTATTTCAGATGGCCTTGCTCTTTACAAGAAACTTTCTGGGTTTGACCCTTCCACAATACAAACACTCAAACTTGAAGGAGAAGACAAAAAAATAGGTGGTATTTATTACTTCCTTCCAGATCCAAACGGTGTTGAGGCAGTACGTAACGAAATTAAAAAAGAACTAGGAGAAAAGGTAACCACGCAAGAAAATTCAACAACAAAAACGGAATCCACTCCTTCTTCAAATTCGAACTCTAACGAGAAAGCAAAGAAAGAAACGAATCAGAATCAGAACAAAACACCAACTGATCCCCCTCCTTCTACGAATGCTCATGCAGAGTGGATTATGAGAAATCAGCAATAAAACAGCCAAATCGCATGCGATTTGGCTGTTTTTTTATTTATTAAAATGTTTTAAGATTGCTTCTACAATACGCTCTGATGCACGACCATCACCGTACGGATTAGATGCTTTTGACATCTTATCATGAGCTTCTTTGTCTGATAACAACTCATCTGCAAGACTAAAGATTGTCTCTTCGTCTGTTCCCGCTAATTTCAACGTACCTGCTTCAATACCTTCTGGACGCTCTGTTGTATCACGAAGAACAAGAACCGGTACACCTAATGACGGAGCTTCCTCTTGTACACCACCAGAATCAGTTAGCATTAAGTATGAACGAGCTGCAACATTGTGGAAATCAATTACATCTAGCGGCTCAATTAAATGAATGCGGCCATGATCGCCTAAAATATCATTTGCAGTTTCACGAACAACAGGGTTCATATGAACAGGATACACAACTTGTACGTCTTCATGCTTATCAACAAGACGCTTAATTGCACGGAACATATTACGCATTGGCTCTCCTAGGTTTTCACGACGGTGAGCTGTCATAAGTACAAGACGATCACTTCCAAGTTTCTCTAGTACAGGATGACTATATGTTTCTTTTACAGTCGTTTTTAGTGCGTCAATCGCTGTATTTCCTGTTATGAAAATACGTGATTCATCTTTATTTTCTTTCTGTAAGTTCGTTGCTGATTTTGCTGTAGGTGAGAAATGAAGATCTGCCATTACACCTGTTAATTGACGATTCATCTCTTCTGGGTATGGAGAATATTTATCCCATGTACGAAGTCCTGCCTCGACATGGCCTACTGGAATTTGATTATAGAAAGCAGCTAAGCTTGCGATAAACGTTGTCGTCGTATCACCATGTACAAGTACGATATCCGGCTTTGCTTCTTTCATTACTTTATCCAAACCTTCTAAACCACGCGTTGTAATATCGATTAACGTTTGGCGATCCTTCATAATATTCAAATCGAAATCTGGTGTAATTCCAAAGATACTTAATACTTGGTCTAACATTTGACGATGTTGTGCTGTTACAGTCACAATCGATTCAATTTTCTCTGGATGCTTTTGCAACTCTAATACAAGAGGTGCCATTTTAATTGCTTCTGGACGTGTCCCGAAAATTGTCATTACTTTTAAACGTTCAGTCATTTCATTGCCTCTTTTCTTTCACTAGTTACAAATCCTATTATGACATATAAGAATATACATGAATACATACCTTTTTAACGAATAACGGAAAAATCCCTCTTATGAATACTTTCTCTTCCAACAGAATAATAATCTATTCCTTGTTTCTTAACATCCTCATTAGTATAACAATTTCTTCCATCAAATAAAATAGGTTCTCTCATAAGTTGTACGTACTTTCCTAACGGATACGTTCGGATAGCCTCCCATTCTGTCACGATAAAAGCCGCACTCGCTCCTCTAATCGATTCATCTATACATTCACTATATTGTATAGCCTCCCCAAAGATATTTTTCATATTTTGAATCGCCTTCGGGTCATATAGCACTATGTCTGCACCTATATTCATTAATTCTTGTATCATAATAAGGGACGGTGCGTCTCTTATATCATCTGTATTCGGTTTAAATGCTGCTCCCAGCACTGCAATTCGCTTCTTGTTCATATTCATTACTTTCTTCGCTTTCTCAATCAATAATAGCTGTTGTTTATTATTTACTTCAATGACGGCTTTTAACAAACGAAAATCATGTGCCACATTCCCTGCAATTTGCACAAGCGCTTTCGTATCTTTCGGAAAACAAGATCCCCCGTAACCAATGCCTGCATTTAAAAAAGACGACCCAATTCTCTTATCCATTCCCATTCCTTTTGCAACATCTAATACATTAGCTCCTACCTTCTCACATATATTTGAAATTTCATTGATAAAACTAATTTTTGTCGCTAAAAAGGCATTCGATGCGTATTTAATCATCTCTGCACTTTTTATATCTGTAACATACGTTTGCAAATGTAATTTACTATATAAATTCTCAACTTTTCGCGCCGCTTCCTCATTATCAGCTCCAATTACAATACGATCTCCCTGAAAAAAATCGTAAATCCCTGAACCCTCCCGTAAAAATTCGGGATTCGATACAATATGTAATTCATGCCTATTTTGTAATGTCTCCTCAATCCATCCCCTCATAGCACCATTCGTCCCTACAGGAACAGTACTTTTTGTAACAACAATAATGTCTTTAGTCGCATATGTTCCAATATCAAAACATGCATTTTGAATATATGTTAAATCTGCTGTCCCATCTAATAACGATGGCGTTCCAACTGCAATAAATATAAATTCTGCATCATGAAATGCTTCTTCTTTACTTGTTGTAAAAGTTAAACGATTATTCTCACACGCATCATGTATTAATTCATATAAGCCAACTTCATAAATAGGCAAATCCCCTTGTTTTATCCGTTCAATTTTCTCATCATTTATATCAAAACATGTAACCGAATGTCCCAATACTGCCAATCCTACTCCTGTAATCAATCCAACGTATCCGGTACCTATTATCGTAATTTTCATTTCCTTTTCGCACAGGAATATACAATAGAAAATATACGAATACATAGAATTTCCCCTGTGCTTCCCCCTCTCACATTAAAAATGAGAAAACTTTTTTACTTCTTTATTATATGAATTGCTTTCTTCATTCTTTTTTAAGTTTTTGTAAAATTAAATATTGTCCATAAAACAAATAGAAATTTTACCGAGATTAAAGCTGCACGTTCAGACTTGAAAAATTCCCACATTTTAACACGGAACTTACTCATTTCTACGTGTAACACTTATAATATTGAAATAAAATTATTCGCTATTAAAGAGAAAGAGAAAATGTCATATTCCAAAGCCCAATACGATTAACCTTCTCAAACGATTCAACATTCTGTATACCATTGTCATATATTCTATCTGCTTCCATTTACCATAAAACGAAAAAAAGATTGAATTCTAATCTTTTTGTGATACCATATGTTATGAGCCTGTAAATAAACATCATAATTTTCAGATAAATATATTAAAAAAAATTACGTTAGACTATAAAAGGGTGGGGTATTAATGGACTCACAAGTGATTTATGCCATTTTGGCATCTTTCATCACTGTACTCGTCGTTACTCCTTTAGTTATTAAGTTAGCTTTTAAAATAGGAGCAACAGATAAGCCAAACGCGCGTAAAGTGCACCAAAAGATTATGCCTCGTCTTGGCGGGTTAGCAATATTTATTGGTGTGGCTGTTGGATTTGTTGTCGGTGGCTTATATGAACAAAGAATGTTATCGATAACGCTAGGTGCGATTATCATTGTAATCATCGGTATTTTAGATGATATGTACGAGTTATCTGCGAAGGTAAAATTCGGTGGACAACTATTAGTTGCCATTATGATTGTAAAAAGTGGATTATTAGTGCAAGTATTATATATTCCAATCCTCGGGGATACTGAACTTGGATGGCTTGCTTACCCAATTACAGTATTTTGGATTGTAGGTATTACAAATGCAATCAACTTAATTGACGGCTTAGATGGATTATCCGCTGGTATTTCATCTATCGTACTGGCAACGCTAGCATACATGGCCTTCACTAGCCCATGGGGTACTGGAACGGCTATCATTTTACCGCTAGCACTAATTGCACTTGCAAGTACAATTGGATTTTTATTCTACAACTTCCATCCAGCAAAAATTTTCATGGGAGATACAGGAGCACTATTTTTAGGATACTGTATTTCTGTTATATCGTTACTTGGATTATACAAAAGTGTAACGTTATTCAGCTTTATCGTTCCAGTTATCATTTTAGGCGTACCTGTATTTGATACGGCATTTGCAATTATCCGTCGTATCGTAAATAAAAAACCTATTTCAGCACCAGATAAATCGCATTTACATCACCGTTTACTTGCAATGGGCTTCTCACATCGCAAAACGGTACTAATTATATACGCGTTTGGTATCTTCTTTAGCGTAAATGCTATTATTTTTACTAGTGCAACATTATGGTTATCCATTATTCTTCTTTTCGTTTTAATCTTCTTTACAGAAATTATTGCTGAAGTAATTGGACTTGTACATGAACGTTACAAACCACTTATTTCCTTTTATAAAAAAGTGAAAAAACGCGAAGACTAATTGTAGTATAGCCTTTACTATTATGAAATATTCAAATAGCATCCTCTTTCTTATAAGAGGATGCTATTTTTTATTCATTATTTTACATTTCCAAAATATAGCTTGTTTGAGAGTTCCACTATTGGAGAAAGATATACATAATAAGAAAAGGATTATATTTTCTTTTTTACATCTTGATTGTCAAACTGAGGGTGAATGTTATGATCAAGCGAGTATTTCAATACATTATTTTATTTTTAACGATTACTATGTACGCGTCATCTCATGCAGGAGCGACTACCATTCCCCCTGCTGAACATCATCCAAATACCGAAACTACCTCTTCTACCAAAAAAATCGCGTACTTAACATTTGATGACGGACCAAACAAATATACTACGCAAATTTTAAACATCTTAAAAGAAAAGAACGGAAAAGCAACTTTCTTTGTTATTGGTGGAAAAGTGCCACATTATAAAAAGACAATGCAACGATTAATTAAAGACGGACATTATATCGGGCTTCACAGTATGTCACATGATGTAAAACGCCTTTACACCGGTGATCCATCTGCTTTAATTACAGAGATGGAACAAACACAAAGCATCGTTCAGCAAGTTACAAAATTAAATTCACATCTCGTTCGTGTCCCGTATGGTAGCATGCCTTATTTAAAAAAAAATTACCGTGATGCACTTGTATCAGCCCAGTATAAAATGTGGGATTGGACAATCGATACATACGACTGGAAAAGCTATGATAACCCTTCTGCCATACTAGAAAGGGTACGTAATCAGAGCGATGAACAAGTCGAAGTAATTTTAATGCATGATTCGAGTGTAACCGTACAAATACTGCCACAAGTAATTGATTACTTACAGTCACAAGGATACAAGCTTCTTCCCTATAATCCATCTTCTCATCTCGAAGTAAACTTTTGGAAAGACACAAGATTGTAACAGCTTTAGTGCCTATGTGCTAAAGCTGTTTTATTTTTCTCTTCCCACCCTTCCCATTTTTGTGTAAAATTTTAAATAGTGATGAAGTTTCGAGGTGAATAGAAATGAAACGAATAGATCTCATTTTTAACGCAATACAAAAAAGCAATTATACAGAAGGTGTAACTGCATCAGAACTCGCTACCCTGTTGCAGCTAGATCGAGCCAATGTAAGTAGCGACTTAAACAAACTCGTAAAAGATAAACGTTTATTAAAAACAAATACGCGTCCTGTTCGTTTTTATATAGAAACGAACACTTCGTTGGAAACGCATTCAAAAGAAGCAACTTCATTAGATACATTTGCAGTTGAAAATACGAGCCTTAAAATCGCAATCGAAAAAGCGAAAGCTTCTATTCTCTATCCTCCAAACGGTATGCATACTTTACTGCTCGGAGAAACAGGCGTCGGAAAATCCATGTTTGCTTCTTTAATGCACGAATATGCAATTGAAGTTGAACAGCTTCCTAAAAATGCACCATTTATCGTCTTTAACTGTGCTGATTATGCAAACAACCCACAGCTACTACTCGGGCAATTATTTGGGATTAAAAAAGGAGCGTATACAGGGGCAAGTGATCAAAAAGGGTTAATTGAAAAAGCACATGAAGGGATCCTTTTCTTAGATGAGGTACATCGCCTTCCTCCAGAGGGACAAGAAATGCTTTTCACCTTTATTGACCGCGGAGTATATCGCCGCCTTGGAGAAACAGAAAACGAACGTAAAGCACAAGTATTGATCATTACTGCAACAACAGAAGAACCAAATTCATTTTTATTAAAAACATTTACAAGACGTATACCAATGACTGTCACGCTGCCACCACTTCGTGAGCGTACACATAAAGAACGTTTTGCTTTACTGCAACTATTTTTCACAAATGAAGCAATTCGCTTGCGAAAAGAAATTCACGTTAGCCCGAATGCAATGCGTGCTTTCGTCTTTTACAATTGTCCTAATAACATCGGCCAATTAAAAACGGATGTACAAATTGCCTGTGCGAAAGCCTATTCTGACTTCGTGACAAAGAAACGTGATTCTGTCTATGTTTCAAGCACAGACTTACCTTGGTATATGAAAGAAGGACTATTCATTGAAAGAAAGAGCCGTCATCTATACCAAATACCGAATGAAACATTTATATTTACAGGTGATGAAGGTTGGAGTAATCATAAAATAGAAAATGAAAAACAGTCTTCTATTTACGATTATATTGACTATAAATATGAAGAACTTCAAGCTCGTGGTATTGAAGAGGAAGAATTAGAATTACTAATAGAAAATGATATTCAAAGCTTTTTCGTACAATATTTTAACCAAATGTCAAAAAAGACAAGTCATGAAAATGTTTTTAAAATTGTAGATCGTAATATCGTTTCCGTTTGTGAAAAAATTGCTGAACTTGCTGAAAAACATTTATCCAAAACGTTCGATGAAAAAGTATTTCTCGCTTTAAGTTTACATGTACAGACAACTCTACAACGTTTACAGGCCGGAAAACAAATTCATCACCCGCAATTAAATCAAATTCGTACGAAATATAAAGAAGCTTTTTCCGTAGCTATGCAATGCATTCAACTACTGGAAGACGAATTACAAATAACAATGCCTATCGATGAAGCAGGCTTTTTAACAATGTTCTTCGTTGTTGATCCAATTCCTGCCTCACAAACAGAAGTAAAAGTATTAATATTAGCGCACGGCAACGGCATAGCAACAGAAATGGCAAACGTCGCAAATGAACTGCTCGGCATTGACGAAGTAACCGGTATCGATATGCCGTTACATGAATCGCCGAAAGATTTCTTAGAGCGTGTGAAAGTGTATATGAAAACACTCCAAAATGTAAACGGGCTTCTCTTACTCGTTGATATGGGATCTCTCGCTTATATTGGTGATATATTAGAAACTGAGTTCAAAATTCCAGTGCGTGTTCTTTCCATGACAAGCACTCCACATGCACTAGAAGCGGCTCGAAAAGCTCAGCTTGGCTACTCGTTAGATGCATTATATGAAACGGTGAAGAACTTAACACCGTTTTACTTAAACGTACAAGAAGAAAAGAAAAAACCACTATCACCAATGAAATCTGTTATTTTGACAGCTTGTTTAACTGGGGAAGGCAGTGCTTTAGCTATTCAAAAAATGTTGGAGAACTATTTGCGATTTGACAAAGACTTAATTGAAATCATTCCGATTAGTATCGTCCATGAAAAAGATTTAACGAAAATGATTGAGAACATAAAAAAAGAGCGGAATATCATTTGTATTGTTACGAATTTTGATGTGCAAGTGCCATGCTTAACGTATCATTTCCAAGACATTGTAAACTACACAGCGATTCAGCCAATTCAAGAATTAATTACGTATGAAGAAACATATGCAAAAATGGCTGATATCCTGGAACAACAAATGCAGCGTAACGACGGAGCATTACTTATCAAAACAATTCGTTACGCATTAAATACAATTCAAGAATTAATTTCCTTACAGCTAACTCCTGACAGTTTAATGGGTGTTATTCTGCATATGAGCTGTATGGTTGACCGTCTTCAAAAGGGAGAAAGCCTTCTCCCTCATCCAGATAAAGAGAAACGAAGACAAGATGAATACTGGATGTATATGAAAGTAAAAAAGGCATTGCAGCCAATTGAAAATACATTTGAAATACAAATACCTGATGACGAAGTGTTTTATGTTATGGACTTCTTCATTAAAAATCAGCCTCTAAAAAATTAATCGTGGCAGTTTTTTAGTATATCGATCTTAACTCAGATTTTATCAGCGATTTTCAAAATATATCAGCGCAACTCGAGTTTTATCAGCGATTTTCAAAATATATCAGCGCAACTCAGGTTTTATCGGCGATTTTCAAAATATATCAGCGCAACTCGAGTTTTATCAGCGATTTTTCTAATATATCGATTTACCGTCAATAATCGCTAAAATTCGCACCTTATAACAGAAAAGGCTGTTCAATATGAACAGCCTTTTTGCTACTTCTTTACTTTCCTAATTCTCCCCCTTATTTCACCCTTCTTATGGGACTTCGTATAAACATTTACATATACATTCGCCTGAATGATTTCTTGCAGTAAGCTATCAAACGCTCGCCCCTGTAAAGGCCCTTCAAAATCCCCCACATTAACTACACCAGTGACGACTCCTTCATTAACACTAATACCTTGCTTTAATGGACCAAATAAACTTAAAACAATTGGACCAATTTGATTTGCTTTCCCTAAATGAATTTGGCATGATGTAACTTTTTCGATGTTTTTCAATATGACCCGATATTGCAACTTCTTTAAATCCTCACTAAATATAAACTCTGCTACGCCATAAGCTTCTGTATTTACAGGAGGTATTTCCCTCTTACCTGTTAACCTCGCAAAGAAATGTGTTGTCATACGGGCATTCTCCTTATATAAATTTCCCAGCACTACTTCTACTACTTTATGGTTTATACATAATCATTTATGACTTTTTCAAGTGTTAATTACGAAGAAAAGATTCACATAATCTTTACACTAGAATCGTTCCTTTTTCTTTACTACCTCTTGTATAATGCACTTAGAAAAACATTCTAGGAGGTCGTTTTGGAAAATAACAAATACACTTTTCACACATTATTAGAGATTTTTCTCGTCTCATTTAAATTAGGACTTACTTCGTTTGGTGGCCCCGTCGCCCATCTCGGCTATTTCCACCACGAATATGTACAAAAAAGAAAATGGATGGATGAACGAATCTATGGAGATTTATTAGCACTATGTCAATTCCTCCCTGGTCCTGCTAGCAGCCAAGTCGGTATGGGCGTTGGATTATTAAGAGGCGGGGTATTCGGAGCTATTATTTCATGGATTGGGTTCACTTTACCGTCTGTGCTTGTTTTAGTTTTCTTCGCCTCATTCCTTAATCAGTTCGACCTTGGAAGTGCTGGCTGGATTCATGGGCTAAAACTTGTAGCAGTCGCTATTGTCGCTCATGCAATATGGGGAATGGCGCAAAAATTAACGCCAGACCGAAATCGTGCGACGATTGCAATTGCAACTGCCTCAATCGCCCTATTATGGCCAAGTAGCTGGACACAAGTCACTCTCATTATCATATCTGGCTTTATCGGCTGGCTTTTATATCGCAACGAACCAATTAGTCAATCTCAACATATAAAAGTACCTATTTCAAAAAAGATAGCAGTTTCTTGTCTCGTCTTATTCTTCGGACTATTACTACTGCTACCAATATTAAGACCGTTCTCTTATTACATCGCTTTATTTGATAGTTTCTATCGCTCTGGCGCACTTGTATTTGGAGGCGGACACGTCGTCCTCCCCCTTCTTGAAGGTGAGTTCGTACAAAACGGAATGATGACGAAAGAACAATTCCTAGCTGGATACGGATTAACACAAGCAATGCCAGGACCACTATTTACATTCGCCTCTTATATAGGAGCAGTGTTAAACGGGACGCTTGGTGCCATACTTGCAACAATTGCGATCTTTCTTCCTGCTTTCTTACTCGTTATTGGTGTTTTACCCTTTTGGGACAGTGTGAGAAAAATATCTTTCATACAAGGCGCACTACTTGGAGTCAATGCGGCCGTTGTCGGTATTTTAATTGCCGCTTTTTATGACCCTATTTGGACAAGCACGATTATGAACGCTGTAGATTTTGTTTTTGCATCTCTTCTATTTTGCTTGCTCGCTTTTTGGAAAACACCACCTTGGGTTATCGTTATACTTGGAGCCTTTGGCGGATATATTCTATCCATTTTGTAAATAAAAAAAGACGGCATAATGTAGCCGTCTTTTTTCTATTAAAACTTTACAAGCTCTATTCCTTCAGGCAACTCACTCTCTGTTAAAATACGCAATTCTTTCACGCGATCCATTACGTAAGAAGAACGCTTCACAAGCTCTGGGTCAATATAAGCTGGATGAACCATAATTTCTACCGTTTGTTCACCTTGTACTCTTTCTTTTAACTTCACGAAGTAATCTTCCGTCACACCATCTGCGTAAAAATCACTGTAAAATACGTCAGAAAATGGGCGTACTGCTCGCTCTTCTTCACAACGACGAATTGGAACATTATATTTAACAGCTAACCTTTCAAGAACATCGTGCAAAATTGGCAATCCATGCACGTGATGATGACTATCTAAATGCGTTGGTTGTAATCCGTAAGATAGGAATTTCTCAATTTGAGCAGTCCACTCTCTCTCAACTTCCTCTGGATTTACTTTCCCTTCCCATACGACACTTTGTTTATGAAACAATCCATCGCTACTTACGAGTGACGGTACATCTCCAAGAAGCGGTTTCCCTGCCGTTAATACGAGATGTACTCCTACCCCTAACGTTTTATACTCTTTTGCTAAGCGTACCGCATGCTCTGTTCCTGGCATATTCATCATCATCGTCGTTGAATTTACAAGTCCATTTATATGTCCATCAATAATGCCGTAATTTGTACCTTCTGTAAGACCGAAATCATCTGCATTTACAATTAACTTAATCATCATAATACCTCCTAATAGAATAAAAAAAGCGGGCTAAATAGCGCCGCTTTTATTTCTCTACCTTTTTGAAGAACTGCGGAAGATATTCTTTATGCGCTTCCAACATTTCATCTAAAATTTGTTTTGCCACTTTATCTGATGGTACAAGTGGGTTAATTGTCATAGCAAGCAGCGCTTTATGATAATCCCCTGTAACAGCAGCTTCAATTGTTGTGCGCTCAAATGATTTAATTTGTTGTACTAAACCGCGAACTGGTACTGGAAGATCTCCAACTGCAATTGGTTTTGGACCTTCTTTCGTAATAATACAGTTCACTTCAACAGCCGAATCATGTGGCAAGCTTGCAATTGTTCCGTTGTTTCGTGTATTAACAGGCTGGATATCACCTTTATTATTATAAATAGACGTAATTAAGCTACATGCTGCGTCACTATAATAAGCGCCTCCACGTTTTTCTAATTGTGGTGGTTTAATATCTAAATTCGGGTCTTTATATAACTCGAATAAATCATCTTCTAATTGTTTTACTACTTCTGCACGTGTACCTTTTTCAACCGAAGCTTCTTTCTCTTCTTCTAGCATTTCACGTGTTTTGTAGTAGTAACGATGGTATGGACATGGAATTGCACGAAGGCCGCGAATAAAGTCTGGCTCCCAGTTAAGCGCAGCGATATTTTCCATCGTAATTTGCTTTTCTGGATCTGTTACAAGTTCTAACACACGATCCATTACACTTACGCCATCTAAGTATACGTCTAATCCATATACCATGTGATTTAAACCTGCAAAATCAACGTGAACACGACTTGCATCTACTTCAAGCAATTTTGCAAGACCCATGCGGATTCCGATTGGAACGTTACATAGACCAACTACTCTTTGAATATTTGTATAACGAAGAACAGCTTCTGTTACCATACCAGCTGGGTTTGCAAAGTTAATTAACCATGCATTCGGACAAAGCTCCTCCATATCCTTACAAATATCTAAAATAACAGGAATCGTTCTCAATGCTTTGAATAAACCACCAGGACCATTCGTTTCCTGACCGATTACATCATATTTTAACGGGATTGCTTCATCTTTTGCGCGAGCTTCTAATAAACCTACGCGAAGCTGCGTCGTTACGAAGTCAGCATCTTTTAATGCTTCGCGACGATCAAGCGTTAAATGTACCTCAATTGGTAAACCAGATTTTTTTACCATACGTTTCGCTAAGTTACCAACGATTTCTAACTTTTCTTTTCCTGCCTCAATATCTACTAACCAAATTTCACGAACAGGAAGCTCATCATAACGTTTAATAAATCCTTCAATTAACTCTGGTGTATAACTAGATCCACCGCCGATTGTAGCAATTTTAATTCCAGGCATGCTTTATTCCCCTTTCGCTTCAAGCTTTTTATAAAGATCGATAAACTCTGCTGCTAATTCTTTTACTGTAATCGCATTCATTAAATGATCTTGTGCGTGAATTAAAAGAACACTAATCTCTGTTTTTTCTCCTCTTGCTTCTGATTGTATGAGCTCCGTTTGGAAATGATGCGCTTCATTAATCGCTTCTTTCGCCTTTACCATCGCTTCATCAGCCTCTGCCATTTTCCCCTGTTTGGCAAATTGAAGTGCCTCCATCGCAAAGCTTCGTGCATTACCACTATTTAAAATCAATTGGAATGGAATTTGTTCTGCTGTAGTCATCATAATTACCGCCCTCTCTATTATCGTTCAACCGACTTACATACCCCTTCAGTTTGAACATGTCTATTAAATTATTATTTTATGAATGATAGTTTGGTGTTCTTGTAGATGGATTTCATCTTTTTGAACATGATATAAAAGTTAGTTGTTCTGACGAGCTATAAAAACTCGTCAGAACAATACTTTTTAAAGTGATACTGAATTGTCATTTCCTTTTGTTTCAGCTTTTGCAGCTTGTACATAAGTACGGTCACACATTAATACAAATGGATAGTAAATTACTACCGCAATTGCAAAGTTCACTACTTGTAATGCTGCACCAGCAATGCTTCCGCCCGCTACAAGATAACCACTAAAGATTGGTGGCATTGTCCATGGAACTAAAGCAACTGTTTTTGGTACCCATCCTAAAGAGATTGCTGTATAAGAAGTAATAACTAATACCACTGGTGTAAGTACAAATGGAATAATTAATGCTGGATTTAATACAATTGGTGTACCGAAAATAACTGGTTCGTTAATATTGAAGAAACCAGGTCCGATAGATACGCGACCTACACCGCGAAGCTGCGCACTTTTTGCAACAAGCATTACTGCAACTAAGAATGCTAATGTTGCACCAGATCCACCAATGTACACGTATACATCAAAGAATGGCTTTGTGAAAATATGCGGTACATCATATGCAGACATACCACCATCAAATAGTTTCATGTTTTTTTCTAACGCTGGCAAATAGATTGGGTCAATAATACCCCCAATAATATTCGGACCATGTAATCCGAAGAACCATAATACGTGAATAAGCAACGCTATAATAATGGCACTTGGCAATGTACCTGCTAAACCTTGTAATGGTACTTGAATTGTTTCAAATACGAATTTATGAATACTTGTTCCTGCTAATTTTACTGCTAATTGAATGCCTGCTGTTACGATTAAAATAACGAATGCTGGAACTAATGCTGCAAATGATTTCATTACTGCTGGTGGAACACCATCAGGCATTTTAATTGTAATATCTCTTTGAACAAAGAATCTAAATGCCTCAGTTACAAGAAGAGCCACTATGATAGAAACGAATAGACCTTGTGCCCCTGTCCAAGCTAAATCAATACCACCTTCTTTTGGCGTTGTCGGAGAAATAATAATTAATGCACCGAATGTAATAATTGCTGCTGACAACGCATCTACGCTGTAAGATTTTGCTAAATTATAACTGATTCCAACTGCGACTATGAGGGCAAGTATAGCAAAGGAACCAGTCCACATACCGCCACCGACGTCTTTCCAAACTTCCCCGAATGCACCTTTCATAAATTTTTGGAATGCATCCACTGGTAAGTTATTAATAAGTACTGCAAATGATCCAACTAAAATAAGAGGCATAACTGCGATAAATCCATCACGGATCGCAACTAAGTGGCGCTGCGATCCAATTCTACCTGCGATAGGAACTAAATATTTCTCCATAAATGCAATAAACTTTTGCATTTCGCTTCCCCCCTAATTATTTTTTTAGTGTTAATGCGTGATCTAAAACTGCTTCTCCATTCATCATGCCGTAGTGCATTGGATTGATAACGTCGATTCCAACGTTTTTCTCATCAGCAAGCGTTTTCATTGAAGACAGCATGTAACGAACTTGTGGTCCTAGTAATAATACATCTGCTTGATCGATATTTGTTTTTACTGCATCCCCAGATACAGCCCAAATCTTTCCTTCTAGACCGCGAGCTTTTGCAGCCGCTTCCATTTTTGTAACTAGTAAACTTGTAGACATCCCTGCTGAGCAACATAATAAAATATTCATTTGAAAATCCCCCTTGTGTAGTATAAAAAATTTATATTTTATTTATTTTTCTTTACGCTATTTATTAATGCAATTAGCGTGCCAACTTTTTAAAACCACTAAAATCAGCACTTTTTCGACCATTTTCTTTGTGTGTTAACGCTTTCAATTAGTGTGTCGACCAAAAAACACACAGTGTGTTATAAAACAACACGCTTTTAACACATAACTGTATGAAAATAGATTAGTGTTTAGTTGTCTAGTTGTATTTAAAACAAAAAAACACTAAAAAAATTTTTTTAGCGTGAAAATCTATTAAAAAAACTCCTCTATCTATTGTCCAAGCAAAATCTACTAAATTACATAGAATAGAATAAAATAACACAATTCGAAAGGGGATTCCTATGCCAAAACATAGAAAACAAAGCAAAATAAAGATTTATAGAATAACAAGCTATAAAAAAGACAAACGTTCTGAATTAGACTCTAACAAATTCGAACTAGAACAGCAGGAGGTAGAAAATAAGCAGGACAAGCATGGTAAACAGGACAAACAAGACAAGCAGGATAAACAAGTACAATCCGAAAATGTAGTCATAGTACCCACAGATTCACACAACTTAGATATATGGGATGAAATTTCTCTAAAGCAAATACAAGCTGGTGAACATACAAATTTATTTGCGGAACAAAGTAATTATCAAAATATTAATTTGTTACAAGTTAGCGATATCCGTTTATATTTGGACAAGCAACTACAATTCAGTTCCGTCGATGAGCAAATTTATCATGAAGCACTTGTGCATCCAATTATGTCAAAAGTAATTGATCCAAAACGTGTTCTCATATTAGGCGGTGGCGATGGCCTTGCCCTACGAGAAGTTTTGAAATATGAAACTGTGCTACATGTAGACCTTGTTGATTTAGATGAGGCAATGATTAATATGGCACGTAATGTTCCAGAAATAGTATCTTTAAACAACAATGCATTTTTGGATAGTCGCGTGAATGTGCACGTATGTGATGCGAAAGAATTTCTAAATTCTCCTTCATCCTTATACGATGTAATTATTATTGATTTTCCTGATCCAGCAACAGAAATTTTAAGTACTTTATATACAAGCGAACTTTTTGCTCGGATAGCTACATTCTTAACAGAAGATGGGGCATTCGTCTGCCAATCTAATTCACCTGCTGATGCACCTCTAGTATATTGGAGTATCGGTAATACAATTGAACATGCGGGATTAACTGTGAAAAGTTATCATACAATCGTTCCTTCTTTCGGAACTGACTGGGGATTTCATATTGCCGCTAATTCTGCCTATGTACTCGATCAAATTGAGCAATTATATGTAGTGCCAACGCCTCGAACATTACCTTCCCTTCTTTCTCCTTTATTTCAATTTAGAGAAGAACATTTAGAACAACGTAATCTCGCTCTTTTAAACTCAGAATCGAATCTTATCCTACATCAATGTTACAAACAGGAAATGGAATTTTAACAACATTATAGTAAGGAGCGCTACCTTATGGAATATTCTACTTTCGGTAAGCATATAATAGTAGATTTATGGGGAGTGGATTTTTCCCTATTAGATGATATTTACTTTTTAGAACATCATTTAGTTCACGCTGCTGATCAATCTGGTGCCCACGTTTTAAACGTAAGTACAAAAGAATTTCATCCGCATGGCGTTACTGTTTTAGTTTTACTATCAGAAAGCCACCTTTCTATTCACACTTATCCAGAAAAAAACTTTGCAGCCATCGACTGTTATACGTGCGGTACAACCGTTGAACCGCAAATAGCGATTGATTATATCGTAAGTATATTGAAACCAAATGAGATGCATATAAAAAAACTGATTCGTGGTATAGGAGAAATTGTTACTGTCGATTAAATATCACTCTTACTCATTTGTAAAAAGGAGGATTGTAAATACCATCAGTGGAACAAACACTCCACTGATGGTACAGACACATACATAAAAAACCTTGCATACGCAAGGTTCATTCAGCTACCGACATCTTCTTATATAATTCTACAAATTCACTCGCTAATTCCTTCACCGTAATTGCATTCATTAAATGATCTTGTGCGTGCACCATCAGAAGGGTAACTTCGGTCTTTTCACCACCGGCTTCTTTCTGTATGAGATCCGTTTGTACACGGTGTGCCTCTTTTAATTCCTCTAACGCTTCTTGTAATTTCGCTTCTGCTTCTGTAAACTCCCCACGCTTCGCGCAATCAATTGCTTCCATTGAACAACTTCTCGCATTTCCCCCATGCAAGATTAAGTGAAAGGCCTTCGTTTCTATCGTATCCATTTTAGTTCTTTACTCCCCCTTTTCTTCCGCCACTTTTTGTTTATCCCATATTTTTAAGAACGGTAAATAAATGAAGAATGCAAGCGCAAAGTTAACAAGTTGTAAAACAACACCTGAAATTTTCCCACCTGATCCTAAATATCCACTAAATAGAATTGGTGTCGTCCAAGGAACAGCAGCACCGCTCGGACGAGCAACTAATCCCCATTCCATTGCAAAGTAAGAAACAATTGTTAACACAACTGGAACCAATATAAATGGAATTAATAAAATTGGATTCATGACAATTGGCATCCCAAAAGTTACCATCTCATTAATATTAAATATACCAGGCGCAATTGACAATCTACCTATACTTTTTAATTGCTGACTTCGGGCAAATAATAACATTCCTACAACTAAAGCAAGCGTTGCACCAGATCCGCCCATATAAATCCATAAATCAAAAAACTGTGCAGTAATCGTATTTGGTATATCTTGCCCTGCTTGGTAAGCAATTCGGTTTTGATCCATTAACGACAACCAAACGGGACTCATTACACCACCAACAATAGTAGCTCCATGAATTCCACATGACCAAAGAACATGAACGAGAATAACAGCTATTATTGCGCCCCAAAGACTAGCACCAAGTACACTAAGTGGTTCCTGTAAAATTTGCCCTACAATATTATGGATACTGCCAAAAGAAGTATTTTCTATAATTAAGCGTAAAAGCCAAATAACCGTTACAACAATAAATCCTGGAACAAGCGCGGCAAATGAACGTGTCACAGCTGGCGGAACTGTCTCTGGCATCTTTATAATTATCTTTTTTTGTACAATAAACCGATAAAGTTCAGTAGATATAAGTGCAATAATCATTGCTACAAATAACCCTTGGCTTCCCATTAATACAGCTGGGATAGCACCTTCTACAAGTACACTCTCTTTTGTACTTGGTATAATATATGCAACTTGAAATGGTGTCGCAAGTAAAAACGTCACAAGCGACAATGCCCCGGATGCTAAAGCGTCCACTTTATAATATTCTCCAAGTCTGTAAGCGATTCCAAAAACAGCTATTAAAGCCATTATATTAAAAGTTGCACTAACTGGATACCCCAAAGCCCTCTGCCAATTCTCCCCAAACAAACCTGCCATAAAATCATTATAACCTGGTATTGGTAAAGCACTAATGATGAGGAAAAATGATCCTATAATTAAGAACGGCATCGTCAATACAAGTCCATCACGAATTGCTAGCAAATGCCTCTGCTCTGCAACCTTTCCTGCTACCGGCATTACATATTTCTCTAAAAACCGTATCATCTATCCCACTCTCCTCATGGTTTCATTGACAAAGCTGCTTGCAAGATAGCTTCCCCATTACAAAGTCCGTAATGAACGGATTGAATGACATCAACAGGTACCCCTTTCTCCTTACATAATTCCTTCATTTTCGGTAATAAATAACGTACTTGTGGTCCAAGTAAAAGTACATCGGCTTTATCAATATGGCTATTTACTTCAGAACCTGATACAGCCCAAATCTTTACCTCTATTCCTCTTGCCTCTGCTGCTTTCTCCATTTTAGTAACAATCAAACTGGAAGACATTCCCGCTGCACAGCAAAGCAAAATATTCATCCCGCTTCCCTCCCCCTTCTTCTCAACCTAAATGATGGCGCATCCCTTACCACAACTAGGTTACAAATATATATGTCTAGATTTCCTGCTGTATGCCGAGCTTAAAAACAAAAATTTCTCGGTTTTCACGCTATTCCATCTATCCGTATTCTCCTAGTAAAGAAGGCTTTAACTCGCTATAATAATTCAGTATGATTTTTTTAATTGATAGGAGGATATATTTATGAAGGCATATCGCTTTCCACTTATTTTATTATCTTCTATCCTAATTGGTGGTTTCATTGGTTATTTCATGGGTGCCGATGCAGTTGCTTTAAAGCCGCTTGGTGACATTTTCTTAAACTTAATGTTTACGATTGTTGTACCGTTAGTGTTCTTTAGCATCGCGTCATCTATTGCTAATATGGATGGATTAAAACGTTTCGGTAAAATTATGTCTAGTATGGCTGGGACTTTCTTATTTACAAGTATTTTAGCTGCTATTTTTATGATTATTGTCGTGAAAGTATTCCCGCCAGCACAAGGTGTTGTATTAGAACTAACCCAACCTGACAAAGCTGAAAAAGCAGTTAGTGTTGCAGATCAAATCGTCGGTATTCTAACAGTATCTGACTTCTCGAAGTTACTATCTCGTGAAAATATGTTAGCTCTTATTTTCTTCTCTATTTTAATGGGGATTGCAACTTCAGCAGTTGGTGAAAAAGGAAAACCATTCGCTACATTCTTACAAGCTGGTGCAGAAATTTCAATGAAAGTCGTATCTTTCATTATGTACTACGCTCCAATCGGACTTGCTGCTTACTTCGCAGCATTAGTTGGTGAATTCGGACCACAGCTTCTTGGAACTTACTTCCGAGCAGCAATGGTATACTATCCAGCGTCTCTTATTTACTTCTTTGTATTCTTTACGTTCTATGCATACCTTGCAGGTCGCAAGCAAGGTGTACAAGTATTTTGGAAGAACATGGTCTCTCCTACAGTTACATCTCTTGCAACTTGTAGTAGTGCCGCAAGTATTCCAGCGAACTTAGAAGCAACGAAGAAAATGGGTATCTCTTCTGACGTTCGTGAAACAGTTGTCCTTCTTGGATCTACACTTCATAAAGACGGCTCTGTTTTAGGCGGCGTATTAAAAATTGCTTTCTTATTCGGTATTTTCAACATGGAATTCGAAGGACCAAAAACATTAGCAATCGCACTTGTTGTTTCTCTATTAGTAGGAACAGTAATGGGCGCTATTCCAGGCGGCGGTATGATTGGTGAAATGTTAATCGTTTCTTTATATGGCTTCCCGCCAGAAGCATTGCCAATTATCGCAGCAATCAGTACAATCATTGATCCTCCTGCAACGATGTTAAACGTAACAGCAGATAACGCTTGTGCCGTAATGACAGCTCGCCTTGTAGAAGGTAAGAACTGGATCAAAAACAAATTTGCTTAATAGATAGAAAGAGGATGCTCGTTTTGAGCATCCTCTTTTTGTCGTTATTTGTTGATAAGTCGATATCCCTTGTCGAAACGTCGATATATTGAAAAAATCGTTGATATATTTGAAGTTATGAACGATATATCCGAAAAATCGTCGATATAATCTATTCCGCCACAAATTTGTTAAAAACTTCACAAATATTCCACACCTCTTATCTATTCTCCGTACTATAATCATGTATGGAAAAGGAGATGGACCTAATGACACAAAGCGCACCTGAATTTAAAGTTTTGCAAAGCATTGCATTCCTTGCTGTCGTTTTGCAAAGTTCGTTATTATATACAATGAATCAAGGACATGTTTTACTTGAGCAATCCCTCATTATGGGTATGCTATTTAATCTCGCAAAATTTTCAGCACCTGCATTCATATTTATCGTCGGCTTCCACTTAATTCGTCAATATACAAAGCAACTTGCCTACGCAGAATATATTTATGAAAAAGCCGCACATTTACTCATTCCTTATCTCTTCTGGTCTATTCTTTACTTATTAACAACAAACGATATGATTACACTACAAAGCGGAATAAAAAGTTTATTACTCGGAACAGCCGCACCCCATCTTTGGTATGTGATTATGATGTTTCAAATTCACCTACTGTTCCCTTTACTGTGCACACTATTTTATTGGTTTCAAAAACGAACAGAAAATAAAAAAGACATATATAAATATATGACCGTCTTTGCTTGCCTATATTTCCTCTTAATGTGGTATTCTTCGCACTACATTTTTAATGGCGAGAAATTGACTAGCTCAACCATTTTACATTATACAGACCGTTCCTTCTTCTTCTACTCATTCTATTTCGTCATGGGAGGAATCGCTGCTGTCGCACTAAAAGCGTGGCGTACATTTGTCATAAAACATATTCCGCTTATTACAATCTTATTTTTTATCTTATTTTTATTCATCAATTATGAGTTATTTAGTTTTTACGGAGCAAACTCTATTCATTTAACCGTTTCGACTTATTTAAAACCGTCTATGTTTTTATATATCGTATGCGAAATTATCATACTTTACGTGCTATCTATTACAATCGTACAACGACGCAGTTTCTTATATAAAGCTTTACGATTTATCGGGAATTACACATATGGTGCTTATTTAGCTCACTTTTTCTTCTTGCAACTATGTACAAAGTTTCTTTCTCTATTCACACTGCAAGAAAACACAATATTATATAGCCTATTATTATTTACAATAACAGCCACAATCTCGATTTCAGCAATAGTCATATGCAGTGCACTACCATTTCATACATGGATTACAGGACCTTCTCCTACGACAAATATGAGATGGGCGAAGATTGTACTTCGGAAAAATCACGAAAAGGTATTCAAACCATATCTTTGATATAATAGAATTCCATACACGAAAAGAAAGTAGGACACACCTATGATTAATCAAATTGGACAAATTATGCTATATGTAAATAATCAAGATGAAGCCATGCAATTTTGGACTGAGACAGTAGGATTCCAAATTATTGCGGAAGAAAATAACGGACAAGGTTTTCGCTGGATTGAAATTGCACCGTCAAAAGAAGCAGGAACAAGCATCGTCCTTCACGATAAAGAGTTAATTGCAAAGATGCAACCTGAATTAAACTTAGGTACTCCTTCACTTATGTTCTTCTCTAACAACTTAGATCAACTATATAAAGATCTTTCTGAGAAAAACGTTACTGTTGGACAAGTTGTAGATTTACCTACTGGCAGAGCTTTTAACTTTGCTGATAATGAAAACAATTACTTTGCGGTAATGGAACGCAAATAAAAAAGAAGCTATCCGAAAAAGTCGGATAGCTTCTTTCATTTTAAGAAACTTGTTCTGCATTCGTTTCCCTATGTTGTATATGGCTCGTGATCCAAGCAATTCCGCCAGCAACAACGAGATAGCATAACAATATTAAAATTTGCATTTGTAATTGCGACCAATCCCCTAAAGAAATCACATCTTGCAATCCTCTAAGAGAATGGGACATTGGGAGAAATTGTCCAATCTTGCTAAGAACAGCTATATTTAATTCTCCTGGGAAAGTCCCACCGCTCGTCGCTAATTGCAAGACGAGAAGCGTTACCGCTAAGAACTTTCCAACAAGACCAAATACTGTTACTAACATAAGAATAAATGTCATGAACGTAAAGGAAATAACAATACTTGATAAAACAAAGAGTGGCACACTTGCAACTTCTAATTTCATAACACCTAGCACAACTACATCCACAAGTAGTGCTTGAATAAGTCCAATTACATATACTAACCCTAATTTGTTAATAAAATGTACTGTTCCACTTACTTTCATATTTTGTCTACGGCCAAGCGGTAAAATATTTGATGCCATAATTCCGCCAACATAAAATGCAAGTGATAAGAAATATGGTGCAATACCTGAACCGTAATTAGGCACGTCAGAAACTGTTGACTTCACTAGTTGAACTGGCTCTGAGAACATCGTATTGCGTGCATCATCATTGCGAACATCCGCTATCTTCTCTGCGCCCTCTCCCAATTTCGTAGAAAGTTCTTTCGCACCATCGTCAAGTTTAACAAGTCCGTTCGTTAACTGATCAGCACCATGATTCAGCTCTGTTCCCCCGCTCGCAAGTTGATTTACACCTTCTTGTAATGATGTAAATCCAGTTCCCCATTTCGTAAATCCACTAGCTAAATTTGTAGCACCATCTGCTATCTTTTTCGTTCCAGCAGTAGCTTCATTTAACTTAATTCCGAATGTATTCATACCTTCTTCAACCTTATGCTGACCATCTGCAAGCTTCTGTGCACCTTGTGTCAATTGTTTCTGACTATTATTTAAAGTGTTTGTTGCTTGAGCTAATCCATTAGAAGTAGCGATAATCTTTTGAAAAGCAGGGTCTTGCTGCACCTCTGGATGACTTTTCACGTACTCTTCTAATTGTTGTTTTACACTATTTGCTGCATTGTCCGCTTTCACTTGCCCGTCAGCAAGTTTCTCACTTCCGTTCACCCATTCATTTGTACCAGCACTTAATTCACTAACCCCTGATTGTAAGTTTTTTTCACCTTGTGCTAATAACTCCATACCACTATGAAGGGATTTTGCCCCTTCACTCAGCTCATTCGCTCCATCAGTTAAAGCTGATTGACTAGAAGCAAGTTTTTCACTTCCCTCTTTCACTTTTGATGTCCCGTCACTTAAACGATGAATACCATCTGCAAGCTGATTTGCCCCATTTCTTGCATCTGTCGTTCCTTCATGTAACTTCCCAGCACCATTACTTGCATCACTCAACCCTTGTGCTAAGTCTTGAAACTTTGAAAAGACACCTTCTGTATAAGATTTCGTAATACTATTTGAAATTTTTGTTTTCATATTTTCAACAGCTGTCGTTCCAATTTGCGCTGCTACAAAGTTTTTACCCGGATTTACTTTGTACTGCAATTGTGCTGGTTCTGGTTTTTCATCCATAAGTGTACTTACCTTTTTAGAGAAATCGGCTGGAATCGTAACAACCATATAATACTTATCTTCTTTTAGCCCTTCCTCAGCATTTTTTTCTGATACGAAATGAAAAGCCAGTTCCTTATTCTCTTTTAAATTTTTTACAAAATCGTCTCCTGCATGAATTGTTTTCTCATCCATTGCAGCACCCTTATCTAAATTTACAATCGCAACAGGTAATTTATCTAATTTTCCGTATGGATCCCAATATCCAGCTAAAAAGAACCCTGAATAAATTAAAGGAACGATTAACAAAAAAATTAAAGCGATACGCCCATGTTTATGGTGCCACATCGCTTTCCAATCTTTAAATACAAGTTGAATTCCTTTCATGAAACATACTCCTTCTCCGAATTTCACACCATTAGAATGGTTTAACAGATTTACTATACACGTCCATTTCCATACTGTATAATACATCTTTAATTATCAATCCATTCCTTTTGGTCTATAGAAAGGAGAGTCAAAATGGAACTTCTTCAACTAAAATACTTTCAAACAGTTGCACGATTAGAGCATATGACAAAAGCCGCTGAAGAATTGCATATCGCACAGCCTTCACTCAGCAAAACAATTGCTAGATTAGAAAAGGACTTGGGCGTTCCGTTATTTGACCGCCAAGGGCGACAAATTACATTAAACTCTTTCGGGAAAGTATTTTTAAAACGAGTAGAGCGCATTTTTCATGAATTAAGTGAAGGCGAACGAGAAATTAAAGATTTAGCTGACTTACAACAAAGCTCTATTACGTTGGCTGTTTCTATTCCAAGAATATTACCCGAACTAATTGGTTCTTTTTTACTAGAACATCCTAACGTTCGATTCCAACAATTTCTCGCATCTACTCCTTCTATGAAACGACAACTAGATAATATAGAAATTGACTTTTGCATTTCTTCTGTGCCAATTGAAGGCGAAGAGATTATTTGGGAACCACTTATTACAGAAGAAATTTTCTTAGTCGTCCCTTCTGGGCACCGTTTATCAGAACGTGAAAGTGTATATTTGCATGAAGTAAAAGACGAACCGTTCATTAGTATGAACACTGGTTACGGATTTCGGCACTTAACAGATGAATTTTGTAAAGAAGCTGGCTTCACTCCACATATTGCTTTTGAAGTAGATGAACCAACCGTGATTAGCGACCTGATTAAGCAAGGCCTCGGCATCGCCTTTGTCCCAAGTTTAACTTTATTAAAAAACTCTACTTTAGCATTAAATAAGTTACGTATTATTGAACCAAATTGTGAGCGAACGATTGGGTTAAGCTGGTCAAAAAAACGTTACTTATCGAAAACTGCTCAGAAATTCCGTGAATTCGTAATTGATTACTTCTCCAATATTAGGACTTAAAATGATATTAAACAATAAAAGATGCCATCCCCATAGGGTGGCACCTTTTATTTTTCACTCTTCTCTAATTCTATTTCAGCTAAAAGCGGCAAAACATTATCAAAAATATGCGTATTGTTATTTTCGCCTGTTACATATCCACCGTAGTATCTACTAAATACGTTGTCATTTCGGAATGTGGCCATATGATCATATAATTCCTTTGCGAACTTTGTATCACCTGTTTGTAGTACGTACAAAATCGTTAATCCGTAAGCGGCTGGCGATTCATAATTCACAGTTTGTTTTCCCGTTTCTAAATTGTAACGACCGTATAGCTTTCCATCCTCCTGGAATTTCTTCTTTATAAATTCCAAATAAGCATCTGATGAAAGACCACCTAAACTACGATGATATGCAACGTATGATTGGTCAATCAGATTCACTTCTTTGTCGTACGTAAATGTACCATCTGCTTTATACTCTTTCGGGAATGCCCATCCATGCCTTGGATAATCCGCTAAAAATTGAACAACTTCCTCATATTGCTGAGCAGAAACTTTTCCATACTTTTTCATATAGGAGAATGCATGCGGATTTACATATGACGTTGTTGCAAAATCATTTTGTTTCCTTGCATCTGCATCATAATAATCAACATAATAATTATCTTTCTTATTATAACGAATTACAGCATCACTCAATTGATCTGCCAAGTTTTTATATCGCTCTTCCTTGTACATTTCATAAGCGCGATATAACTGTTCTATAATACGAAGATCATCAATAAGTGCATTTGTAGCTGACTGCATTTCTCCCTTTTCAGAGATTTTCCATAAAACAATTTGGTTCTTATGTACAAAGTTATTTTGAATAACCTTAACTTGTTCATCGAATAACGCTTGATCGTCTTTATCGAGTGTATATTGCAGCCATAGTCCTGCTGATTCCGATAAAGCTTCACGGCCTTTCGCTTCACCAGTACCTGCTTTTGTATCCTCTAAACGATATGTAGCAAGCGTCCCATTTTCATTCACCATATGTCTTAAAATAAAATGTTCCGTACGGTTTCCTTGCAAAGCTGACCAAAATACAATTCCACCTAAAGCGATTAAAAGAATAACGCCAATCACTATATATATACGTTTCCGCAAACTTTTCACCTCCCTAGTAAGGCTATCCTTAATTTTACCAGAACATACGTAAATGTAAAAAAGACAATCTAATAGATTGTCTCCCGTTCCTTTATCCCTCACAAGCCTCTTTAGAAGGTCTATATAGCGATTCTACGAGTCGATCATACTCACTACGCGTAATCTCTTTATTATACAGCTTCAATAATAAATCTCTATGCTCTTTTGAAAATGCCATCTTTTTAATGACTTCAGGATACATAAAACATCCTCTCCATTTCACATAAACTTCTTCACTCCGAAAACAGAACTTATGTTCGCATAAAAGATTATAAAATATTCCTTACTAAAAAACAAACAAAATATTAACTTCTTTCTATTTAGAATATTCAAACACAATATTATCATATCCACTTTTTAAATACATATATATTTTTGGAAGTTTTTTTGAATAAATCTTCCAATTCAATCAGAAAATAATGGCAAAAAAGAAGAGGAGTTTACATATGGATACGGTAACATTAGCAAGAGCATTTTTCGGTTCTTCACTAGCATTCCACATTATCTTCGCAACACTTGGTGTCGGACTTTCATTAATGATTTTTATAAGTGAAATACTCTATCACTGGAAGAAAGATTCCGACTACGCCATTATGGCAAAAAGATGGACAAAGGCCTTTGCCATCCTTCTCGGTGTAGCAATTCCAACTGGAACAATCGTTGGTGTGCAAATCTCACTGCTTTGGCCGGGTTTTGCCAAAATTGTTGGGCAGGTTATTTCTGTTCCCTTTCAAATTGAGATTTTCGCCTTCTTTTTAGAGGCTTTGTTCATGTCCATTTATGTATATGCAGCTGACAAACTACCTCCATTCATGAGATTAATCTCGCTATTCTTCGTCATGATTGGTGCCACGGCATCCGCCGTGCTTATTACATCGGCAAATACATGGATGAATACACCCGCGGGCTTTTCAATGGGACCAGATGGATCAGTTTTTAACGTTGATCCGTGGAAAGCTTTCTTTAATCCGAGTTTTGGCACGAGCGCATTCCACGTTGTGATTACAGCCTACGCAACTGGAGCTGCCGTCATTGCCTCTATCGCCGGATTTAAATTATTAAAGAAGAATGTAAGTGAACGTGAAGTGGCATATCATAAAAAAGGACTACTGTTAGGACTCGTCGTAACATTTATTACAGGCGCTACGATGTGGCTTTCGGGACACGAATCGGCAATTGCTTTACATAAGCATTCCCCTGAAAAACTGGCATCTGCTGAAGCTTTATTTGAAACGACATCACATGCACCGTTATCAATTGGCGGCGTTGTAGATCCTAACACACTTGAACTAAACTATGCACTAGAAATCCCGAACATGCTTAGCCTACTAGTAGGACTAGACCCTAACACTGTCGTAAAAGGACTAAAGGAATTTCCACAAGAAACATGGCCACCATTTTACACGCATACACTGTTCAATTTAATGGTTGGCACTGCTGCTTTTACCTTTGCAGTTGCAGCAATTGCCCTCTTATATTGGTACTTTGTTTACCGAAAAAAAGGAACAGAGCTACCGAAATGGCTTCTTTGGGGAGCTGCCGCATGTGGACCAGTTATGATGCTCGGCATTGAATTTGGGTGGATTTTCAGCTGTAGCGGTCGTCAGCCATGGACCATTTACGGTATGCAACGTACAGTCGACGCTTCTACACGCGCTGATTTTGTCGGTCCTTTATTTATTCTATTCATCATTTTATATATTGGACTCGGTATTTTAACAGTTTTTGTACTACGGACATTCTTTAAGAAACATCCGCTTACAAATGATTTACATCACGAAGGAGGCGATTCTCGTGCATGAGGAAAGTATTGCAATCATCATCTTATGGGCTCTTATTTTCGTATACAGTATATTAGGGTCCATCGATTTTGGAGCAGGTTTTTGGGGCATGGTATACGCAAAACATCCAACGCTAGCTGCCAAGCTTGCCAACCGATACTTATCACCGACTTGGGAAGTAACAAATACATTTCTCGTCTTTGTCGTTGTCGCTTTTCTTGGCTTCTTTCCGAAAGCTGCTTTTACCCTAGCAACGGTAATGTTCGTACCCGTTATGTTAATTCTAGTACTCGTGGCAATTCGCAGTACATTTATGGTATTTGCTTATTCCCTGCCGAAGTACCAACACCTTCTTCGTATTATTTCAGGTATTACAGGACTCTTAATTCCAGCCCTATTAATTACCGTTTTACCTGTTACAGAAGGTGCCTATATTACAATGTCTGAAGGAAAAGAAGTACTCCTATATGGAAAACTTCTTTCTAGTCCTGTTATTTATTGTTATATGCTCTTCGGACTAACTTCGGAACTATTTCTTTCCTCTCTCTTTCTTGCTGATTTTGCGAGAGAACAAGGTTCAGAAGATGCATATAGAATTTATAGAAGAAACGCGATTATCCTTGGTCCTGCAACGCTCGTTACGGCGATTATTGCCCTCGTTGTAATGGATCCGGAAACACACTGGCTTATGCAAGGGCTAATAAAGCAATTCACATGGTTTACAGTTTCTATCGTTTTATTCATTATCGGATACTCTTCTCTTTGGTGGACAAACAAGAAGTATGACACACTAGGATACCCTCGCATTGCCGTTTTAGCAGTCGTCGCTCAATATGCATTTGCAAGTTATGCTTACGGCGTTGCGCATTTACCGTATATTATTTATCCTGATGTAACTGTATTTACAAGCTTTACAACGGTCGAAACATTCTATGCATTGCTTATTCTATATGCAATTGGGATTGCAATTTTATTACCAGGATTTATTTTCTTCTGGAATTTATTCTTGAAGGATCGAACTTTTTTGAAGGAAAAATAATATTGTAGGGCCTGTTCCAAAAGGTATTTTGGGGTGGGCTCCTTTTGTCATGTTTTGTCGATAAGTCGATATAATTTAAAAATCGCCGATATATTTCAATAATCGCTGATATATTTTGAGTTGCGCCGATATATCTCCATAATCGCCCATATAAATTTCATTTACTATCTTACTGCCCCATTAATTTCTAGACTCCTCTCACAATAGTTATTTCACTAAGAGAGATACTTGTCCCATAACTTGAAAAACACATATTTATTGCACTCCGTTATACGTCTAGTTCTTCTTATTTTTTGCTGAATATACTACCAATACAAACCTTAAGACAAGCTACATTACTTTAAGGAAAAGTAGAAAGGTAGGTAAAATATGAGCATTGAAATATGGATTACTATTATTGTATTCTTCTTAACAATGATTGTTATCTTTTGGCGACCTCGTGGTTTAAATGAGGCGTGGCCGGCAGCAATTGGCGCTGGCATTATCCTGATTACTGGACTTGTATCAAAACCAGACGTCATGGACATTATTAGTAAAATTGGCGGTGCCTCCATAACAATATTAGCGACCATCGTTATGGCGGTTATATTAGAAAGCTTCGGATTCTTCCACTGGTCCGCAGCAAAACTTGCAAACCTAGCAAAAGGCTCCGGGCGCCGATTATACTGGTATATTCAATTATTATGTTTTCTTATGACTCTTTTATTTAATAACGACGGTAGTATTTTAATTACAACGCCAATTTTAATTCTTCTCCTAAAAAATCTTCAATTAAAACCGCATCAACAAATCCCTTATTTATTAAGCGGTGCTTTAATCGCTACTGCATCTAGTGCACCAATTGGTGTAAGTAATATCGTAAACTTAATCGCATTAAATATCGTAAATATGACTCTTTATATGCATACTGCTATGATGTTTGTACCTGCAACATTAGGACTATTGTTTATGTCATGGCTTATGTATACGGTTTTGAAGAAAAAACTTCCGAAAAAATTGCCTGTTTCTTCATATGATATTGAAGAAATATTCTTCACGAAAAACTTTCATCCGTTAAAAGGAAAAAATTCGGTTGATACGAAACAAAAACGGACAAGGTTCATGCTAAAAGTATTAGGCTTCGTCTTCCTTATGCGCTGTCTTCTATTCGTTGCATCCTTCTTATCCATCCCAATCGAGATTGTTGCCGTACTCGGTTCACTCGTTCTTCTTATTTGGAGATGGTACTACTTACGAACGAACCCTGTCGACATTTTGAAAAAGACACCTTGGCACATTTTGATTTTTGCTTTCTCTATGTATGTCATTATTTACGGGCTCCACAACGCAGGATTAACAGCAGCGCTTGTCCAATGGCTTGAACCAGTTGTAAGTCAACATCTGCTTTATGCTAGCTTTGCAATGGGTGGACTCGTTTCTCTCCTCTCCAATGTCTTCAATAATCACCCTGCACTTATGATTGGGACCATTACGTTAACAGAAATGGGATTAGATCCAGTCACATTAAAAACTATCTATCTCGCAAATATCATTGGTAGTGACATCGGTTCACTATTATTACCAATCGGTACGCTAGCTTCTCTCATTTGGATGTATATCCTGAAACAAAACAAAATTAAAGTAAAATGGAAAGACTATTTAAGTGTATCCCTTATCGTTATTCCACTCACAACAGTCGTTACATTATTCCTCTTATTCTACTGGGTACATCTCTTCTTCGCCTTATAAAGTGAAACTTTAATCAGCCCTAACTAATCGGGCTTTTACGGGCAGTTGCCCCCCACCTAACTTCTTTGCTTCCGCTGAATTTTGAGGCGGGGGTCTTACTGCCCACAAATAGCGGAATAAACAACAGAAGCCCGCTTTGCTACCGTCTTAGCAAAGCGGGCTTCTTCTATATTTAAGTTAGGTACTACAGTGTGATCAATCAAGTAAAGAGGTGTAACGTGTTATTGGTATAAATGACTACCTGTTTCTTTAAATTCTTTCGCTTTCTCTTTCATTCCTTTTTCAATTGCTTCTGTCGTTTCTAAATCATTTTCTTTTGCATATTCCCGAATATCATGTGAAATTCTCATACTACAAAACTTCGGTCCACACATGGAACAGAAATGAGCCGTTTTCGCACCTTCTGCTGGCAACGTTTCATCGTGATACTCCATCGCGCGTTCAGGATCTAAAGATAAATTAAATTGATCGCGCCAACGGAATTCAAAACGAGCTTTTGAAAGTGCATCATCACGCTGATGAGCCGTTTTGTGCCCTTTCGCCAGATCAGCTGCATGCGCAGCGATTTTGTACGTAATAACACCTTCGCGTACATCATCTTTATTCGGTAAACCTAAATGTTCTTTCGGCGTTACATAACAAAGCATCGCTGTTCCAAACCAGCCAATCATCGCAGCTCCAATTGCGGATGTAATATGGTCATAACCTGGTGCAATATCTGTCGTTAACGGTCCAAGTGTATAGAATGGTGCGCCCTGGCAAATATCAAGCTCTTTCTCCATATTTTCTTTAATTAAATGCATCGGTACATGCCCAGGCCCTTCAATCATAACTTGCACATCATGTTTCCAAGCAATCTTCGTTAATTCACCAAGTGTTTCAAGCTCAGAGAACTGCGCTTCGTCATTTGCATCTGCAATCGAACCTGGACGTAATCCATCTCCAAGAGAGAACGAAACATCATACTGCTTCATAATTTCACAAATCTCTTCAAAATGAGTGTATAGGAAGTTTTCTTTATGATGGTATAAACACCACTGCGCCATAATTGAACCACCGCGCGAAACGATACCTGTCGTACGCTTTGCAGTAATCGGAATGTAACGAAGTAATACGCCAGCGTGAATCGTAAAGTAATCTACGCCTTGCTCCGCTTGCTCAATTAACGTATCACGATACACTTCCCACGTTAAATCTTCTGCAATTCCGTTTACTTTTTCAAGCGCTTGATAGATCGGTACAGTTCCAACTGGTACAGGCGCATTACGAATAATCCACTCACGCGTCGTATGAATGTTTTTACCTGTAGATAAATCCATAATCGTATCTGCACCCCAGCGAGTAGCCCACGTCATCTTCTCTACTTCTTCTGCAATAGAAGAAGATACAGCAGAGTTTCCGATATTTGCATTCACCTTCACGTGGAAATTACGTCCAATAATCATCGGCTCTGCTTCAGGATGGTTAATATTCGCTGGTAAAATAGCGCGACCTTCCGCAATTTCCTTACGAACAAACTCAGGTTCTACCCCTTCACGAATCGCAACATATTCCATCTCAGACGTAATGATGCCATTACGTGCATAATGCATTTGCGTAACATTTGCACCTTGCTTCGCTCTAAGTGGTTTACGATCCATTTGCGGGAAAACAGGTGTATGTTTCGAAGCCACCTTCACACCGTCATCCTCTGGTTTCACTTCGCGCCCTTCGTATGCTTCTACATCATTACGCTCCAGTATCCAAGAGTGGCGTGGCGTTGGAATCCCCTTTTCCAGCTCCACTTTATACGCGGGATCCGTATAAGGACCGCTCGTATCATATACGCGAATTGGCGGATTCGGAACGCCGTTTGTATCGCTTTGTTCAATCTCACGCATCGGCACTTTCATACCTTCTCGTGGTCCATCCACATACACTTTCTTACTTCCTGGTAAACTCGATTTCAATTCAATTTGCTCAGCTGAAACAGACTGTTTCATAACCTTTGTTGCCCCCCTGTACGTGACAAGGACGAGATATGGCCAGCGTATGCCAAAATAAAAAGAGCCAGGTCCATAAAAAAATAAGGACCTGGCTCATAAAGACATCATTATGTAAAGCCGTTAACTTCCCTACGCTGGTACGAGCCAGATCAGGTCCAAAGGGTTAAGAAGTTCACGCGCTTCTCTCTCAGCCTACGCATACGTTAGGCACCCCTAGTTTATCACTGATTTAATTTTCAATACTTTCTCATCATACACGATAATCTGAAAAATGCAAAGTTTATTTCTTTTGTTGTTTATGGAATCATCCACGTTAAATAATATGCCTGTACATACGTCATAATACCAACAATAATTACGAAGAATAAACTATGCTTCACTGTAAACCGGAATAAATCTGATTCTTTTCCAGCAAGTCCAACTGCTGCACAAGCAATGGCAATCGATTGCGGAGAAATCATTTTTCCGGTTACACCGCCCGTTGTATTCGCTGCAACGAGAAGTACTTCAGATACACCGACTTGCTGCGCTGTAATTGCTTGTAAATTTGAAAATAATGCATTCGCTGAAGTATCAGACCCTGTTAAGAATACACCAATCCATCCTAAGAATGGTGAGAAGAACGGGAATAGTCCGCCAGTTCCTGCTAGTGCTAACGCTAGTGTAGAAGATAGCCCAGAATAGTTTGCGATAAATGCAAATCCTAATACGAATCCAATAGATAGAATTGGCATTTTAAGTTCACTTAAAGTTTCTTTAAATGTTACCACTGCATCTTTTACACTCATTTTCAAAATAAACATGGAAATGAGACAAGCAATTAAAATTGCTGTTCCCGTTGCTGATAATACATCAAACTTCAAAATTGCCTCGTAAGGCGTCGCTTTATTTACAATAGGCTCTGCTTTCATTACTAAATTGTGCAAGCCTGGAATTTCAAACTTAAATACAAGACTTTCTAACGCGCCTCCTGGAGCAAATAATGCTTTAAAGAAACTTTGACTCCAAATGACTACCATAACCGTTAATACGATAAATGGAGACCATGCCTTTACTACTTTTCCTAACGTTAATTTCGGCATCGATGCCGCTGTTGTTGCAGCTACTTCTCTATTTGCTTGCCCTGATTGATAAATTTCTTTTGGTTGCCATACTTTTAAGAACAGCGCTAAACTAACTAAACTTACAAGTGCCGACGTAATATCCGGAAGTTCTGGTCCTAAGAATGTCGCTGTTATGAACTGCGTAATTGCAAATGAGCTACCTGCTACAAGTAAAGCAGGCCACGTTTGTCTTACTCCTTTCAACCCGTCCATTAAAAATACGATAAAGAATGGAACAAATAATGATAAGAACGGTAATTGATGTCCAGCCATTTGTCCAATTTTATGTGGATCAATACCTGTTACTTGTCCAGCAACTGTAATCGGAATACCCATCGCTCCGAACGCTACTGGTGCTGTGTTTGCAATTAAACAAAGACCTGCCGCATATAAAGGATTTAGCCCAAGGCCTGCAAGAAGCGCTGCCGTAATCGCTACTGGTGCACCGAATCCCGCTGCCCCTTCTAAAAATGCTCCGAATGAAAAACCGATTAAAATAACGAGTAAACGATGGTCATTCGTAATGGATAATACAGATGCACGAATCACATCGAATTGACCTGTTTTCACAGATATTTTATATAAAAATACCGACATAATGATAATCCAAGCAATTGGCCATAGTCCGTATAAAAAACCATATCCAGTCGCTGCCATTGCCATCGTGAACGGCATCTTATAAGCGAATAATGCCACTAAAATTGTAAGTACAACTGTAATAACTCCTGCCACATACCCCTTCATGCGGAAAACTGCTAAAGCTAAGAAAAAAAAGATAATCGGAATAAGTGCGACCGCCGCCGAAATCCAAATGTTTCCGAACGGATCATAAACTTGTGTCCATGTGTTCATTGTTCTCTCCCCCTAAAGAATCCCCTTTTAAGTAGAATAACCTCATCAATAGACTATCAGGTCATCATACCTTTAAGTCTAAAAATAAAAAAACGTTTAAGAAAACGTTTTCAATAACTTTCATTTATACTGTACCATAACAATTTCCATTTAAAAAGATTTTTTTGAAAATTTTATTATTTAACAAAAAAATCTTACAAAACCGTCATGTTCTTGTAATGTTCATCGATAGAAAGCTTGCCAAAACTATTGCATAATAATAGTATAACAACGGACATTATTTATGAGGTGATATATATGAATGGAAACAAAATATTAGCAGCTTTATCATACTTTAGTGTATTATTTGCCCCTATCTTATTCCCTATTATTGTGTGGATTGTAGGCGATGCTGAAACGAAACCACATGCAAAACGTGCTCTATGGACACACATTATCCCAAGTATCGCTACATTCATTGGCGTAACTATTTTAGGAATTATGGGTCTTGGATCTGATCAACCGGATGTAACACTGGGCATCGGTACAATGATTGTCTTATGTATTTGCGGAATCATTAGCTTATACTACTTCATTTGGAACATCGTGAAAGGTATTAAAGTACTGAAAGCTTAATCTCTTTTTAAACAAACGTTTGATTAAAAAGAAAAACCGTCCCAAAATACCTTTTTGGGACGGTTTTTTTATCTTCTGCGTTTCTTCTTTTTTCTCATCATTTTCTTACGGCGCGTATTCACTTTATCCGCTATAATGTGAAGCGTGCTTGCCACAACAATTCCCATTACGAACGTTACAATTTCAACCTCATGTTCCTTCGCCATTTCTATTAAATTCCCGTCAAGCGCGATTACATTTAATAGGAATAAAAACGGAGAAAACACAATTAACATGTATGCAATACGAATCACATCACCAAGTATAATTGTGTGTGTAAAGAAGGAGCGATGCGGCATCACCTTCTTATACGGATACCAAAATATACGCAGGAATCCCCATTTATTATACGCATTACTATACGTATCTAAATCCGGTGTTAAAAATGTAGTACCTACTAAAAAGCCAATTGCAAAAGTTAATAAAAAATCAAAATTTGTTAGTCCATACGAAAAGAGCAGAAACAAAACAACCGGAAGGGATATTAAGTTTATTTTCGTATGCGTTCTTCCTGATGGCATAATACACTTCCTCGCTTACGTTCGCCCTGTCACCATGTGACAGTTCTCACCTATTGATCTAATTTCTGATCGATAAAGGATGTGTCTATATCCGAACCAAACCATTCTGCCAACTTCACTCGCGCCTTATCTTTTACATCATCATCGACGTATAGCGACGCTTGTAATAATGCAGCCATTAACGCCCCTAAATCATCCGTATAACCAATTCCAGCAACGAAATCTGGAATCGCATCAATCGGTGCAATAAAATAAGCAAGTGCTCCAATTACAATAATTTTCACTCGTTTTGGAACATCTGGTTTCTGCAAAACGTAAAACAACAATAAACTTGCATAAATAACTGACTGCCCTGCCTGCTTTGCGACATGTTTTACTTTCTTCCAAAATGCTTCAACTGAAAATTTTTGCTCCATGTAAAGGCCTCCCTATTTTTTAAAAGAAATAAGCTACAATATGTTTTCAGTAAAAGTTCATCAAAATTACACATAATCTATCAATGAACTTTCATTGTAACAAACAAACTCAAAAAGAACAAGTGTTCGTTAATTTTTACATATTTCCCTTCATATAATAGGTTTCTAGATAACCACTTACCCATTGTCATTTCTTATTTCTCAACAAGAGATTTTTCACTTTCACTTAACATTCTGCTCTACCTTTGTTATATTTTCTAGTTGACGGACATATAAACGAATGTTAAAGTTTTCTCTGGTAGTGACAAATCTCATACAAAAAATGTAAAATGTTATAGTGTTTCTCAGAAATGAATTTTGTTGTATAATACAGAAATGACGTTATGCTTATGAGTAACACAGGAAACTAAAAGGGTATGCATAGTTATAGTCGTATATGGGTGAATATAGAACCTCTAATTATGGCCAAGAAAACTATGTATTTTTTATTTTAGCATTTTTCGCTCCAAAATCGACCAAGCCTGATAGAGAAAGGGTGGAAATGAATGAAAGAAACCTTGAAATCACAATTTCAAAATGTGCGTTTCACTGTATTCGTAGCTTTAGCCTTATGGTTGAAGACATATCTTATTACACGCACAAGCTTTGATTTAAAACTTGAATCTTTCATGCAAGAATTCATTTTATTCCTTAGCCCATTAGCAGCATCATTACTGCTTGTTGGTCTTGCATTATTTGCAAAAGGGAAAAAACGTAACTATATAGCACTTGGAATTAATTTTATTTTAACAATCGTTCTTGTTGGTAACGTAATGTTCTACGGATTCTACAATGACTTCGTTACTTTACCAGTACTAGGACAAACATCCAACTTCGGAAGTTTAGGTTCTAGTGTAAAAGAATTGTTTAACTACAAAATTATCCTTGCATTTGCTGATATTATCGTATTCTTCATTTTATTGAAGAAGATGAAGAATTTTGCACCGACAGAACGTGTAGCACGCCCAATGCGTTCCCTATACTTCGTGTCAACAATTGCTATTTTCTTCGCAAACTTAGGACTGGCAGAAGCTGAGCGTCCAGAACTATTAACACGTTCATTCGACCGCGTTATGCTTGTTAAAAACTTAGGTTTATATGTACATCAAGTGTATGATCTTGGCTTACAAGCAAAATCAAGTTCACAAAAAGCATTTGCTGACGGTAGTAAGTTACAGGAAACAGAGAACTACGTAAAAACAACGCAAAGCAAACCAGATCCAAATATGTTTGGTACTGCAAAAGGGAAGAACGTAATTGTTGTCTCTCTTGAGTCATTACAAACATTCTTAATTGGTGCAACAGTTAACGGACAAGAAGTTACACCATTCTTAAACCAATTTACGAAAGAAAGTTATTACTTTGATAACTTCTTCCATCAAACTGGGCAAGGAAAAACATCTGATGCTGAATTCTTAGTAGATACTTCAATGTATCCACTAGACCGTGGTGCTGTATTCTTCACACACGGTAACAACGAATATACAGCAACTCCAGAAATTTTACGCCAGCAAGGATACTACACTGCAGTATTCCACGCAAACAACGCAACATTCTGGAACCGTAACATTATGTATCCGGCACTTGGTTATGATCGTTACTACAACGAGCTTGACTACAAGATTACGCCAGAAACGAAATTAAACTGGGGATTAAAAGATATCGAATACTTTGATCAGTCAGTCGATATGTTAAAACAAGTGAAGCAACCGTTCTATACTCGCTTCCTTACTTTAACAAACCATTACCCGTTCACTTATGATGACAATACAAAATTAATTGATGAATACAATTCTGGTGATGGTGTATTTGACCGTTACATGGTAACAGCTCGCTACTTAGACGAAGCAATGAAACACTTTATTGAGCGTCTAAAAGCAGAAGGTATTTACGATAACTCAGTTATCGTATTCTACGGTGACCACTACGGTATTTCTGAAAACCATAACCGTGCAATGGCACAGTTCTTAGGAAAAGAAGAAATTACTGCATTTGACCATATGAACTTACAAAAAACACCGATGTTTATTCACGTTCCAGGTCAAAAAGAAGGTAAAACAATTTCAAAACCAACTGGTGAAATTGACATTAAACCAACTATTCTAAACTTACTTGGTGTAGACTCTACGAATGACGTTCGATTCGGTCATGACGTATTCTCACCTGATAATAAAGGCTTCGTTGTTCTTCGTGATGGTAGCTTCGTTACAGATAAGTACATGTACACGAACAGTACATTCTACGACCGCGCTACTGGCGAAGTTGTACAACTGCCAAAAGAGGAATCTCAACCACTTATTGATCGTGCCCAAAATGAATTGAACATGTCTGACAAAATCATTGAGGGTGACTTACTTCGCTTCTCTGAAAGCAACAAGATCAAAACTGGTGAAGTAAAGACAGCTATTAAAGAAGAAAAGAAGAGCGCTGAGTAATCTCAGCCTCTTTTTTTATATTTCTCCATACAATTACTTATATTCATTAACTTTAACATTACATAACCTTTACCAAATATTCATATAAAATTAATGAAGTATCTCTATAATAAAATATGTAAACGAGGTTCTATATATTTCTTATCTCTCATCTGTAATAAGATCCCTTAAAGAAATATGTGAATCGTTTATTTCTACTTTCTTATAATTGTCTTTCAATATGTTTTGTTTCCATACACAAAACATTCAATAAGACGATGTCCCTATGAAAGATAGCTACCCTCCTTGTGCAGCATTCCATAAGAATGTTGCTTTTTTTTATTTAAAAGCAGGATTCTTATTTCTTATTTTCGAATTTGTATATACGAAATGCTGTAAATCACTACCACTTCTCTACCATTTACAAATACATATACGTCATATGTAAAGAATTACTCACATAAAAATTAGTATTGTGACTTCTTTACTTACGAAAGGATGGGATCGAAATTGGCATATGAAAGATTTGTACTTTGGAATGATGCAGTTATTGATACAACGAAACAGAAAACGTACATAGACCTTGAAGAGAGAGGCTTGCAGTTTGGGGATGGTGTCTACGAGGTTATTCGTCTATATAAAGGGAACTTTCACTTATTAGATCCGCATATCACAAGATTATATCGCTCCATGGAAGAAATAGAATTAACACTCCCTTTCTCAAAAGCGGAACTGATTACCCTACTTTATAAACTAATCGAAAATAATAATTTCCACGAAGATGGAACGATTTATTTGCAAGTATCTCGTGGTGTACAAGCTCGTACCCATACGTTCTCATATGACGTCCCTCCAACAATCTATGCCTATATTACAAAGAAAGAAAGACCAGCGTTATGGATTGAATATGGTGTACGTGCCATATCAGAACCGGATACGCGTTGGCTACGCTGTGATATTAAATCATTAAATTTATTACCAAATATATTAGCTAATACGAAAGCGGAACGAAAAGGTTGTAAAGAGGCCCTTTTCGTACGAAATGGTACTGTAACTGAGGGAAGCCACTCTAACTTCTTTCTAATTAAAAACGGAACTCTTTACACACATCCAGCTAATCACCTTATTTTAAACGGCATTATTCGTCAATATGTCCTTTCTTTAGCGAAAACCCTTCGTATTCCAGTACAAGAAGAGCTTTTCAGCGTTCGTGATGTTTATCAAGCGGATGAATGCTTTTTTACAGGAACGACGATTGAAATTTTGCCGATGACTCATCTTGATGGAACCGCAATCCAAGATGGTCAAGTTGGCCCTATCACTAAAATGCTGCAACGATCATTTTCTCAGAGTTTGTTACAATCCAATATGTCATCTTCTTAAACACGAATAATTTCTATCCTTTCTACATTCAATATATGTATTTAAATGGAAATCAAGGTATAGATTTATGCCTTGATTTTTTCTTGTAATCTTTTTGTCATATTCAGATTCCCGCATAAGTCTTGACAGTAATCGACATGCTCTTTAGAATTTTTAACAGTTGGTAAATATTTCTTCACTACATTACAGACAGAAAGGAATCGACAAATTATGAAAAAATACCTTGCCGGTCTTGCGGCAGTGTCTGTAGCAGGAGGAGCAGCACCTACACTTGATAGTGTTCAAGCTGCCCCTGAACAAAATACACAAAAAGCTGCTACAACTGTCCAAGCTTCTGCATCAAACAGCTCATCTTATACGGTAAACGCTAGCGTATTACATGTTCGTGCAGGATCAAGTACTTCTCACGACATCATCTCGCGCGTTTATAACGGTCAATCATTAAACGTGATTGGCGAAGAAAATGGTTGGTTCAAAATTAACATGAATGGACAAACAGGCTTTGTTAGTGGCGAATTTGTATCAAAAAATGGTGCAAGCAATTCCAATGTAAGTACAACAGGCGGAAACAATAAAGTTACTGCTGATGTATTACGTGTACGTACTGCTCCTAACACTTCTAGTTCTGTTTCAGGACGTGTATATGCAGGACAAACATTAAACGTAATTGGCCAAGAAAATGGTTGGGTGAAAATCAACCATAATGGACAAGTTGGCTATGTAAGTGGCGAATTCGTATCTGGTGTTTCTGCTAATGCAGGTTCTTCAAACAACAATACGAATAATAATAACCAAGAATCTGTAAAACCAACAAGCGGAAACTATACAGTAAATGTATCTTCCCTTCGTGTTCGTACAGGTCCTAGCACTTCTCACACAACTGTAGGTTCTGTTACAAAAGGACAAGTCGTACAAGTTGTTGGCGAAGTTCAAGATTGGTTCAAAATCAATTATGCAGGACAAACAGCTTACGTAAGTAAAGACTACGTAACAAAAGGTGGTTCTAGCGATAACGTTACACAAGGAAACAACCAAGATAACAAACAAGAACAAAATAATAATGTAACTGTTCAAACTGGCGGTACTTACGTTGTTAACGCAACATCTCTACGCGTACGTACAGGCCCTGCTACTTACCATAGCGTAATTGGTGGCGTATTAAATGGTACGACATTAAACGTAATTGGCTCTGAAGGTAGCTGGTTTAAAGTTAACTATCAAGGAAAAACAGGCTACGTTAGTAGCGAATTCATGAAATTCGTTAAAGGTGGCACTACTACTCCTGAGCAACCAAAACAACCTGAACAACCTAATCAAGGTGCAATTGGTGACTACTACATTAATGCTTCTGCCTTAAATGTACGTAGTGGTGAAGGTACAAATTATAGAATCATAGGCGCACTTCCACAAGGACAGAAGGTTCAAGTAATCTCTGAAAACTCTGGATGGAGCAAAATTAACTACAACGGTCAAACTGGTTATATCGGAACACGTTACCTTTCTAAAACACCAGTTGGCGGCGCAGTAGATAATAAGCCTAACAACAATCAAAATAACAATCAAAACAATAACAACAATACAGGTAATAATAGCGGCAACAGTTCTTCTATACTTGCATATGCAAAAGGAATGCAAGGCGTACCATACGTTTGGGGCGGAACTTCTGCTAACGGTGTGGACTGCAGTGGCTACATCTACCACGTATTTAAGAAATTTGGTCATAACATTAGCCGTCAAAGTGTTGCGGGATATTGGGGTAGCCTACCACAAACTTCAAATCCACAACCAGGCGACTTAATTTATTTCCAAAACACTTATAAATCGGGTCCTTCTCACATGGGTATTTACCTTGGGGGCGGATCATTTATCCAAGCTGGAGACAAAGGTGTAGCAATCGCTTCATTAAGCAATTCTTATTGGAGTAAGCACTTCTTAGGTTATACGAAAGCACCTTAAGTTATATTTTTAGAGCCTTCTAGATTACTAGAAGGCTCTTTTTAATGTGTATAACCTATTTCCCTAAAAAAATAATGTATCTATTTTCCTATTTCATACACTATATTCTACAATAATGATCCATAACGTTATCATAATGTATATTTTCACATAAAAAACATAACCTATTTCATGTCTAATCATTTTATATGTGTTTTTTTGAAGAATTTTCTTTTTATTTAAACTTTTCGTTAGACGTTTGACCTCTGATGTCCATTATGATAAGTTACTTAAGATGTTATATTTGCAGAAGTATAGACAACTGTTTTATACATTTTTTTACTATGAGGAAGGAGCATACACTGCATGAATCTTTTATGGGGAATTGGCGGCGTGATTGGAGTATTAGCAATCGCTTTCTTACTATCTTCCAACCGCAAAGCTATTAATTGGCGCACGATTTTAATCGCGCTAGCATTACAAATGTCATTTTCATTTATCGTATTACGATGGGATGCCGGAAAAGCAGGTTTAAAACACGCTGCAGATGGCGTTCAAGGATTAATTAATTTTTCTTACGAGGGAATTAAGTTCGTTGCTGGGGATTTAGTCAACGCAAAAGGACCTTGGGGATTTGTATTCGTTATTCAAGCACTACTTCCAATCGTATTTATTAGTTCATTAGTAGCAATCTTATATCATTTCGGTATTATGCAGAAATTTGTTAGTATCGTTGGTGGCGCATTAAGTAAACTTCTTGGAACTTCTAAAGCAGAAAGTTTAAACTCAGTAACAACTGTATTTTTAGGACAAACTGAAGCTCCAATCTTAATCAAACCTTACTTAGCACGTTTAACAAATAGTGAATTCTTCGCTATTATGGTAAGCGGTATGACAGCTGTTGCTGGATCAGTTCTTGTCGGCTATGCAGCAATGGGTATTCCGTTAGAACACTTATTAGCAGCAGCAATTATGGCAGCTCCATCAAGTCTATTAATTGCAAAACTAATTATGCCAGAAACAGAAAAAGTAGATAATAACGTTGAACTTTCTACAGAGCGTGAAGATGCAAACGTTATTGATGCAGCAGCACGTGGTGCATCAGAAGGTATGCAACTTGTTATTAACGTAGCAGCAATGTTAATGGCTTTCATCGCATTAATCGCTTTATTAAATGGCCTATTAGGATGGATTGGCTCTTGGTTCGATATTAAACTTAGCCTTGATTTAATCTTCGGTTACTTACTATCACCATTTGCAATTTTAATCGGGGTTTCTCCTGGTGAAGCCGTACAAGCAGCAAGCTTTATCGGTCAAAAACTTGCAATCAACGAATTTGTTGCATACGCAAACTTAGGACCACATATGGCAGAGTTCTCTGCAAAAACAAATCTAATTTTAACATTCGCAATCTGTGGATTCGCAAACTTCTCTTCTATCGCAATTCAATTAGGTGTAACAGGAACATTAGCTCCTACTCGCCGTAAACAAATTGCACAATTAGGGATTAAAGCAGTTATCGCTGGTACACTAGCTAACTTCTTAAACGCAGCAGTTGCAGGTATGATGTTCCTATAAAATAAAGCAAGTCCCCTCTTTCTAAAGAGGGGACTTTTTATTTTCTTAGTATATATTAAATACTTTATGCCGAAATATAAAAACATTATGATACAATAATTATCAAGTCTGTTTATTTTTTCTTACAAAAGAGGGATACTACTTATTGTTGCTCTCTCAAAAAGAATATAGTCATCCGGTCTATTTCTTAATAATTGCGCATACTACAAGTATCCTTGTATGAATTATCTTTAAGGAGGAAAGTTTTGTGAAAGATAACTTCTATAAAGTCCTCTCTATGTGGATTTTACAAATTTTATTTTATTTTACAACTGTACATGTAACGCAATATGAGCATGCTCTCATTTTTACAATTATATATGTAATTGTTAATGTACTATTTCTATTTTTGCCTGATAAAACTGCATTTGTTTTCTTCATATTAGGAACCATTATTTCGGTATTCTACCTGTTCTACCAAGCATGGCTTTACTTATGGAGTACATCAGAACAATGGGAATACATTATTACTCACTTCCTAATGGCAGCAAATTTCTTCATTGTATATATCTCCACTCATCTATTAAAGAAGGTTATTCATGAAAATAAAGAATTAACCGAACGTGTGAGAACGTTAGAACAATACATCGGAGAATCGAAATTATTAACAAGACAAGAATTTGAGAGACGACAAGCATTATTAATCAATGCAATGAATCGTCGTAATGAAACAGGCGTTATGATTTATTTTGATTTCACTTCCTTTAGTAAATATACGAAGGAAAGTGTTATGGACCGTGTAGCTTCCTTATTAATTGAAACGGTAAGAGCTGACTTCGACCTTGTTGCTGAGTATGATAACAACACATTAGTCACTTTATTACAAAATACAAATGAAGCGGGTGCTGATATTGTAATGAACCGTCTACAGCCTAAAATGGAAAAATGGCTTGCAGATGAGGCTATTCAAGACATCAAGATTAAACGAGAACAAATCGCTACAAAAGGACCGAAGTTATTATGATGACACTCGTTATACTTCTTTTATTCCTTCTATTTTGCGTACTCGTTTTTTGGATCAGCATCACATTTTCAATTAAGTATGTACTTATTTTTACAGCCTTTCTATTCTCTGGCTTACTCGTTTACTATTCTTTCTTAACACTCGCAGGTTTAGTTCACCGAAGTAGGAAACAAAAAGATCGTACGCTAGAACATTACCCAAGCGTCGATATTTTAATACCAGCTCACAATGAAGGCGTCGTTATTAAGGATACTTTAGAGGCGATGGCAAAGATTGAATATCCAGGCAAACTAACTGTTTATTTATTAAACGATAACTCGCAAGATGAGACACCTGAAATTGGTGACGATTTTGACAAAGCTTATGCTCATATTCGTCACATTCGTGTTCCACCTGGTGAACCAAAAGGAAAATCACGTGTATTAAACTATGGCCTTAGTATTTCAGATGGTGAATACTTCTGTGTTTATGATGCAGATAACCAGCCTGAACCACATGCATTGCGAATGCTTGTAGAACACGCTGAAACAACCGAGGATGCTGTTGGAGCTGTTGGGCATGTTCGTACTGTAAATGAAAAAAGAAACTGGCTAACACGAATGATTTCGTTAGAATTTCAAATCTTCCAGCTCCTTATGCAATCCGGACGCTGGTTACTATTCCAAACAGGTTCACTAACAGGAACAAACATGCTTCTTCGTCGCGCTGCATTAGAAGAGCTTGGCGGCTATGACCCTTATGCAATTGCTGAAGATGCTGAATTAACATTACGAATTACACAAAAAGGTTATCTCCTGCCAATCGTTCCAGAGTCAATTACATGGGAACAAGAACCTGAGCATTTAAAAATCCTTATTAAGCAGCGTACACGTTGGCTTCAAGGGAACTTGTACATTTTAGAAAAAATGTTTTCTTCATTAAGTTTCTTTAAAGGAAAACTGCTCGTCCATTCTTTACAACAAGTTTTAGTGTATGTTGTATTTTGGTTATTCTTAATCATTTCGAACGTTTGGTTTGTAATTGGGTTACTCGGGATATTCCAAATTCAATATAGCATTCCACTACTATTTATGTGGTATGTCGCATATGTTACATATGTTTCTCAATTATTTAGTGCCCAGAGTGTGGAACGAACCTTTACACCAACTAATATTTTTATTAGTGTGATCATGTACTTTACGTACGCACAGCTCTTTACGTACTTATTCATTCGTAGCTTAATTTTATACTTACGTGCAAAAAGCAAGAAACAAGTCATTGGCTGGGATAAAACTGTTCGATTCAAAAAAGATAAATAATAAAAATAAGCACAGAGCGCCGTATGCTCTGTGCTTATTTATTGCCGTATAAAATATATATCAGACAATACCCCTTAGCTGAAAGTAATTTCACGTCCATCCCCCAACGAACGATCGACCTTCATTTATATACGAAAAAGTGATTGCTATTTTTGTAGAACCAATTGCTTCTCTTGTTGCTCTTTACGCGTTTCAGTCTTAGGTTCCGTGCTTTCTTGGACACTACGATGTGCCACACGTTTCAAACAAATATGCTTCCACTTTCTTTCGTAACGTTTCATTATTCTAGATGTCCCCCTTGAATACGCTTTAAAACTATTTGAAATCGCTTACAGGAAATAATATAGCACATATATATAAACGTGACAACACATTTCCGACAATTTTTTGTCAAAAATATGAATAGAATCCGCCATATATCGAACATTGTCGAAATGTATCGATTTTTCTCCATATAAAAGGCATACTACTAATATATTGACACTCCCACGGCTAAAGCCGCAAGCTGACTAACGTCAGTGGGATTCTTGCTACCAAAGGCGACGTCTATTTCTAGTATTGCTGACGTGCAAGATTGCGGTGTGCCATCAACACTCCGTATCCAGTTCATCTAGTAGATACGGCACTCGTTCTATTACCAAACGAGTCAGATTTTGAGTTCTCAAATGTGTTTTAGCGTCTTGTACTTGACGACTCAATACATTTTACGGAGCAGAAGAATTTGTTACTCCAACCTCATATGTATTCTGTTTTCAGAGAACAAGATTGTTTTAGAGACTTTTACTTGTCTGTTATGAAAATTATACCATTTCAAATACTTGATGTGCAGAACATACTTTAGGTATTTTATCTGTACATCGCATTTGACCTCACTATCATCCCACCCCCTAAAGGGGGTACTATCGCACCGTAGTGGGCTTTCCTATTCGGAAAATCTGTAAAGTATTTTATTTCCCTTACTTGCAGTTCAAGTTCCTTCTATATAAAAAAGAGCTGATACATAATCAGCTCTTTTTCCTTCTATTATTTATGACGCTTCATACGCCCTTCTTTTTGTAACTCTTTAAATAATGCTGCCATCATAAAGAAAATAACGAAGACGAATGGGAATGCTGCAATGATAGCTGCCGTTTGTAAGGCCTCTAAGCCACCTACATATAATAAAATAGAAGCTAAGGCTGCTAAAACGATACCCCAGATCATTTTAATGCGGTTTGGCGGATTTAAACTACCATGTGTCGTTAACATTCCTAAAACGAATGTCGCTGAATCTGCAGATGTAATAAAGAATGTAGAAATAAGAAGAATAGCTAGAACAGATAAAGCCGATCCAAAGCTTCCCATCTGGTCAAACATAGCGAATAACCCTACTTCTGTTCCCATCTCTTTCACTTTTTCAAAAATATGTGCATCACCGAACAGCTCCATATGAATACCAGTTCCGCCGAAAACAGAGAACCAAAGGGCACCAATTACGGTCGGTACGAGTAACACACCGATAACAAACTCACGAATGGTACGTCCTCGTGAAACACGAGCAATAAATGTACCTACGAATGGTGACCATGCAATCCACCATGCCCAATAGAAAATTGTCCACGATTGAATCCATTGGTTTCCACCTTCATCTAATGGACTCAATCGGAAACTCATGCTTGGTAATTCCTGAATGTAAGCACCAATTGTTGAGGTGAAGTAATTCATAATAAAGTTTGTTGGACCTGCAAATAATACAATAATCATAAGTGCAAATGCCAAAATAATATTCGTATTACTTAAATATTTAATTCCTTTATCAAGACCTGTTTGCGCAGATAACATAAATAACACTGTTACGATTGCAATAATAACTAACTGAGTCGTTAATGAATTCGGGATGGATGTTAAATAACTAACACCACCGGCAATTTGTTTTGCACCAAGACCTAATGATGTTGCCACGCCAAACACAGTCGCGAAAACAGCTAACACATCAAATAAATGAGCAATACGTCCATGGTCCCCGCCTTTAAATAACGGTCCTACTGTCGCACTAATTGTACTTGCTTTTCCTTTTCTAAAAGTAAAGTAAGCAATACAAAGCGCTACAAATGCATATAGTCCCCAAGGATGTAATCCCCAATGGAAAAATGAAAAACGCAGTGCAAGACGTGCACTTTCCTCAGTTGCACTCTCTCCAAACGGAGGTGCATACAAATGGTTTAATGGTTCCGCAACGCCCCAGAAGACTAAACCGATACCCATACCAGCACTAAATAACATAGCAAACCATGTCATATAACTATAATCAGGCTCGTCATCATCTTTACCTAAACGAATAGAACCGTATTTCGAAACAATTAAAAAGATAGACACACCTAAAATAATAGAAACAGAAATAATATAGAACCATCCAAACTTACTAACTAATGCAGTTTGAATTGCGGTTGTTACATTTCCTAGGCTACCTTTTCCCATAATAGATTCGGGAATAATCCCCCAAAGTGTAAATGCAATACATAATGTTAATGAAACGATGAATGTTTTTGTCAGTTTCCTCATCAAATCCCCCTTCGTAGGTTTCACTTTTGTAAATAACATAAATTCCGATATGTAAAATCGGATAGAAAACTATGATTTTTGTGGTGTTTTTCTTACTTTCACCTTCACCAATTCGAATTCTTATGGACAGCCTTACCTTCCGTATAACCTTTTTCACTCTGCAAGAGCTATAAGATCGAAATACTGCTGTCAAATTGTGCGAGAAAAATGCGGATGGGAATATATTTCCCCAAAAAAAGGTGTGTTACAGATGTAAAAAAGGGCATTTTTCTTCCTTGCAACCCTTTCTTTTTGTAACAATTATGCGGTTTTTTTGCTAGTATATAGCACGTGTTTATAATTTCACAAATGAAATGTTTATGTTTATATAACTATATTACCCATAAAACGGTAAAATACTCAAGGAATGTAATCGTTTAGTAAACATCATGTAACACACCTGTAATATTTTTATTTACGTCGAAAACAATATGTTGTATTAAATATTTTGAATATAAGTAGAAACCTACTAATCATATAGAATGAAAAACGCTTTCCTATATTTTTTGTTATATTACAGCATGTTAACGACTTATTACGAATGGTTTGTAATTGTGTGTTTTCCCCAAATCCGAAAAAATCTGTTGCTATAATGAGGACACGAAAACAAACGCAATGGAGGCTATCATGAAAAAATTAATTGGTATAGCAACAGCAGCAGTTTTTGGTCTTGGGATTTTCACATCATCTGCTAATGCAGAAACTGTTGTAACAACAGACGTACTAAATGTACGCGAAAACCCTACTACTGAATCAAAAGTTGTCGGTAAATTACTAAACGGTAATAAAATAGATGTTCAAAATACAGAGAACGGATGGTCAAAAATCACTTTAGATGGTAAAGACGCATTCGTAAGTGCAGAGTTCACTAAAAGCATCTACTACGTAACAGCTAACGTATTAAACGTACGTGCTGAAGCGAACACAAACTCAGAAATTCTTGGGACGCTTAAGAAAGATGATATGATTGAAACAACGAACCAAGTACAAAATGAGTGGTTACAATTCGAATATAACGGAAAAACAGCTTATGTTCACGTTCCTTTCTTAACAGGTACAGCACCTGTTATTGAGAAACAAGAACAACCTGCTCCTGCTAAAGCTGTAGCACCAGCTAAAGCACCTGCAGCACAAGCAAAACAAGCTGCTAAGCCTGTTGTAAAAGCTGCTGAAACTAGCACACCTTCTGGTGGTCGTGAGTTAACAGTTGTAGCTACAGCATATACAGCTCATCCGAGCGAAAACGGTGGCACATATGGCGGCCGTGTATTAACTGCAATGGGTCATGACTTAACAGCGAACCCAAACATGAAAATGATCGCTGTTGATCCGAAAGTAATCCCATTAGGATCTAAAGTATGGGTAGAAGGTTACGGAGAAGCTATCGCTGGAGATACTGGCGGTGCAATTAAAGGTAACCGTATCGACATCCTACTTGGATCAGATAGCGCTGCTCAAAAATGGGGCCGCAAAACTGTTAAAGTGAAAATTTTAAAATAACCAATGACTGCTGAAGCCAGTTCTCCTTGTTGAGAGCTGGCTTTTATTTTTTTATAATACATATAAGGAGGTTATATCCATGAATGTACAAGCAAAAGTAGACTGGATCGGTACACCAAAACCGTATATATATAAAGATGAAGTAACATATGACGCTACTTCTATTGATTTTTCACTCGCTGGCGACGACAATCGCTATAAATTAATTGTGCTCAAGTCTGAAGAAAATACACATTACAAATTTGTCCAATATGGAGTCAAACCCGGCTCACAAAAGCCATTCCCTATCGACATTCCATTCGAACAAAATATGTTACCAATCATAGAGCAAATATTACATGATCCGTATGTACAAGCGATATTAAAAGAAACGCGCTTCTAATCGAAAAAAGACTATCTCAATCATGAGATAGTCTTTTGCATTAATGAGTTGGACCAGATACTTCCTCTGATTTCAACGTATTATTCGCTCCAAGAGAATGGTACAATATCTTTCCATTTCCATTCACAGTAACGATATGATCATTATTAAAGCTTTTGAACTTCACAGAGCCATCACCGTAACGAATATGATACTCTTCATATGTCGTTACTTTATATTTCGTAGCACTTTGACGCTCTACATTACGAATTTCCATTGTTAATAAATCTTCTGTAATTCCTTTTTTGTGTAAATACTGTATATAATCACGGTCTTCCTTGTACGATTTCCCGCTCTTATCATAATTATTTTCAATTAGGCTAAAATCATTTAATGAAATCGCACGTACATTATCATAAATATGATTTCGTACAAAGTCACCAACAGCCGAACTTGATGTTTCTTTCGGGAATTTTAAGTAATACGTGCTCTGGTCTCCGATTTTAACACTTTCAGATTTCATCACACCAAAATCAGTAGTTTTCTCTAAATGTACTTCTACTGTTTCATCTGTGGATACAGGACCAAGCTTATAACTTCCATAGCTTAATTTTCCACGTTTTTTTCCATTCACAAATACAGTTGCATCATTTTCATCAGAAGAAATGGTTACATAATTTCCTTCTAATGATAATGTCACATCCACTTTCGCCTCTTTTTCATCTGCCAAGTCCACTTCTTTTTCTGTTTCTAACTCAGTTAGTTCCGTCTTCGCTTTTGCCTTTACAACGTAAGAACCAGGGAAATATGGACCAACTTCTTTTGAAGTTTTATCACTTGATAACTCTGTCTCTTTCTTATCATTCACATATATTTCAGCGCTTTTCGCAGTTGTGCTTACATTCATATAATAAGATTTCATATTAAATTTATATTTCGGATATAAGAACCATTCTTTACCGTCTTCTATAATTTGACCATCTTTAAATGATGCTTTATCACTTGCTAGTTTTTGATCTACTGTCTCTCTTTGTAAATAAGATAGCAGTTCTTTATTATAAGAAGGATTTTCTTTTAAATAACGGATATATCCTTTAATATCGTCAACTTTCACTTTCAAACTCGGATCATCTACTTTTACAAACTCATCAATTGCATTCGCATCTTTCTTTTGGAATGCTTCAATCATAGCATTGACCTGCTTTTCTTTCGAAAACTTGCTTGCTCCAAATTTATACGCACCAAACAATATAGCAAAGATAACAACAAAGCCTATAAGTAACATTATATTTTTCTTACTTTTCACTGGCTTTATTTCTCGTTGTACTTCTGAACGAGAAGAAGTTGCCTGATCAGCAATTACATCTACCTTACTTCCACACTCGGAACAAAAGTTCAAATGATCTGCAACTTGTTTATTACATTTCCCACAAAACTTCAAATGGCTCTCCCCCTTATTTTTTCCCTAACTTCATACCGGCGAATGTTAATGCGTAAGAAAGAAGAAAACTACCTACAATTAAATACAGCGCGCTACTTTGAATAGAAAACAATGGACCGGAAATCCCAGCAAATTCTTTCATCACTTCTTTACTCCCTGAGGCCTCAACATGAATTTTGGCCAATCCATTTACACAAAGCATCATCACAGTATACACCACACTAAACACAGCGATAGTTACGTACATATTTTTCATCGGATATTGAGCCAATTTCATTCCAGCTCTAAATAGTAAAATACATGGTAATAAAATTAATAACCCCCACCAGTGCATATAGGAATTAAAGTCATCAATTTCTTTTACTCGTTGAAGATTAGCTCCGTTAGCAATTTCCAAATCTTTTAATGACGTACCATTTATTGATATTCCTGACGTATAAGATAAATGCAATGGCCCTTTTTCCATTGCGTATCTTCTCATTTCTCTATCCATATCTCCCCATTCAATTGCTGTTGGAGCAAAGTGAGCCATATTCCACATGTATGGTGTTGCTTCTAATGAAATGAATGTTTTATATGTTTTCTCTGGAAAATCAATTGGTCCCACTGACTTTGAACTGCTAAATAAAATTGTAATAAGTATAATACCAAATGTAATAAGCAATCCTTTTAATACAGTTACCACACTATAATAAATAGATGTTGCATATGGAATACTTCGACTTATAGAAGATAATAGACGGTGTGGCCCGGCTTGAATACACATACCAATAAAGGTAAATAATAAACCAAATATAATGCCATACAATAAACTACTAACATGTGAATAACCAATACTGATTGTCATCGTTTTATAGAATTGAGAAATTGTCGTAGAAGAACCTGCAATAAAGCTAACAATACACAAGAAAATTCCATATACGATACCGATGACACTCGATGTTAGTAACTTCTCACGCCAAATAGCAGAAGGGTTGCTTTTCTCTACAAAGAATCCAATTCCACCTAATATAAGTGCCGGAATTGCTAACAAGATGAACAATGGGAAATGAAGGATAAATGACATCGTATATGCTCCGCTCCCACTAACTTCAAGGCCTATTAAATGATACATTAAAATTAATGGTGCTATGCCAATGAAAGATTGATTAACAGTAGTCTCATTCAGCATACCGTCCATCTTTGTGAGCATCGTTCTCACTAGATCGTTAATCGCCGCATCGACAACTAAGCTACCAATCCAACCGGCTATAAACATACATGCAATTGCAAGCCCACCACCAAGTAAACCCTTTTTCAAAGTGCTTCCAGATGGACTTACATGCAATTGTAAACCTTCGTCTGGTAATCTCGTTTTCATTTCTTTTTTTATAATACCTAATAAGGAATCCCCGCATTTCTCACAATATGTAGCGGTCCCTTTACTTTCCACTCCACAAGTTCGGCAATACTTTGAGTCTTTCGGTGCTAACATAACTTCACTTTCTACACTACCTGTACTTGATCCATCATGTGTACAATAATTCGCTACATCCGATTGTTCTAAACCACAAGTTTTACAATACATGTTCCTCACTCCTTACTTTGCTTCATACCACAAACTGGACAGAATGTAGCCTCTGTTGCAATTTGTTCACCACATGAAGTACATGATTCATTTTCATCATTTTTTGATTGAAGGAGTAACTCATTTTCTTTCCCACACTGTCCACAAAACTTATCATTTACTGATAAGGGACCGCCACAGCTACATTGCCCTTTCTGTCCTTGATTCTGTAAATTAGCTATTTGCTTACGCGTATTATAAATAGCTACATCCAGCTCTTGTACTGGTTCTATAATATTTTTTAACACATCTACTCGAACTTCATCATTGCGGAGTTGCATATAGGCCATTTGACCAAGTTCCAGCAAAATTTCCGTTTTCGCCTGTAGTTTCTCTTGCGTAATTTTCTTTAATTGCGCAACCTCTTGAGCTACTTGTAATTTCATCTTCCCTTGCTCGATTCCCTCTTGCAATTTGTTCATACCGCTACCAAACTTCGATTGTAAATCTGACAAAACCTAATCCCTCCATAAATATATAGTAATATACAAAATTAACATTTTATATATTACCATGATTTTCAAGTAATGTAATCTAAATTTCATTTTTTCTGTTTTGAGCATTTTTTGTTTATAATGGTAAAGGAAAGAAATATGTGTACGGAGGAATATTATGCTGCAACACTCAATTACGAAAGATGAAATTATGATGATTGCGAATGAGTTCGTTCAAGGACTAGATCCACAGCAAACAGCTGATCAGGAACATGTCGCTACAGCTCGGCACCTATATCGTAGTGGTGTTGTCTACAACGTTGACTTTGATGGCTATACGCTATCAGGAACTGTAGATGCTGAAGGCAGCGTATATAGCGTCCATATCCCGATTCGTAACGTCGCTGAAAGCTATTGCGATTGCTTCGCACCAACGCAGTGTGAGCATATGCTCGCTGTGTTACTATCGGCAGCATCTAGTTTCGGGCAAGTAGGAGATGTATTAACTTTATTCAAAAATAATACGAAACCTTCCCTTCCTCCTATTCGAACTGCAAGACAAGTATTGCAATCATCAGCTTTTGAAGAAACGGATTATAAAAGTTGGCAATCATATTTTGATAACGAATATGATTCATTTAAAAAAGAACAAGCTCGGCTTACTTATAAACAAATGTATTTTCTTATGAGTATTTTTACGGACTTCTATACGAAACTCGAGCGGAAAGCCCCGCGTATCGTTGTAATACATGAGTTGTTCAGGCTACATGCAGCGCTTTATTGCTTTCAAAAATTATTAGAAGAAATTCAGAACTTTGAAGCAAATAAAACGTATTCTTATCATCAGCCTGTTAACGTCGTTCGCTTATTTGTAGATAAAGTGGAATCCATCGTTCGGGACTTACAATCAGAATCGATTCCTTCAGAGTCTAAATCAATTCTACAGGAAACAGCTCGTCTCGTTCACGAAGTATTCTTCTCCACCGATGCCTATACGCAAGAGAGGTTCTTTATTTATCGTCACATATGGAGTGAACTGTTACACAATAACGAGCAACTACAAGAAGAAGAAAAACGAATCGATACGAAAATGAATCCACTTTCCAAAGCATTAGCATCTTCTCATCTACTCTTTTTAAATGACGAAGATCGATTAGCGATGGACTTACTAAAGAAACAACCTGCTTCTGTTGTAAGTCTGTACTTCTATTGGTTAGAGGAATTATTAAATGCAATGAAATGGGATCGTGCGAAAAACTGGCTTTCCTTTACGTATAAACAAGTGAAGAAAACGATACATGAGCACGAAAATACAATTTTCATAAAAGATATCGTTCGCTTATTCGTCATCATGTATGAAACATATGCAACCCATACAAATGAACAAGCAGGACTCGAAATGATTTTGCAAGAGCTATTACCATATAGTTTCGCAAACTATGAACAATACGTACTGGCGAAAAAGCAGTATCGCACATGGACGGAACTTCAGCTCTTACACGGTTTTGAAGCAATTGAACTTTTGAAAGAACCGCTGAAAGATATTGAGAAGGAAGCACCAGAAGCAGCCCTTCCTCTTTATCACCTTGCTGCTACCGAAGCTATTGAAGAGCGAAATCGCAAATCATATAGACGTGCAGTTCGTTACTTAAAGAAATTACGTACATTATATAAACGATTAAAGCGTACCGATGAATGGGATGCTTTCATTATTCATATCGCAAACTTACATTCACGTCTGCGTGCACTACAAGAGGAATTACGGAAAGGAAAATTAATCGATGATCAATCAAACTGAAGTAACAATTAGGCTCCAGCACGTTAGTCACGGTTGGTTCCTTTGGGGAGAAGATGATAGCGGTACTCCATTATCCGTAACAAGTTGGAAACGAAATGCATTTACATGGCACTCCACTTCCTTCTACGGCACGTTTCTAAAAGAAGCAAGCTTTGAAGGAAGACAAGGTGTTATGCTAACAAACGCACAAGCATTTGAATACATCGCGAATAAACCGATGAACTCCTTTGCCCGTATTCAAATGAACGGCCCTATTACAGCACTTACGGAAGATGCGAACGAATTGTGGGATGCCTTCACAAGCGGTAGCTTCGTACCTGATATGGAGCGCTGGCCTAAACAACCATCTTGGAAAGTTCAAAATACTCCAATCGAAGATGAAACATTGGCATCTCTTTTCTCGGCTGCAGTAAATGAAAGCATATTACAAGATAACCGTTCAAATGACGGATGGGAAGATGCAAAGAGACTTTATGAACATTACGACTTTACGAAAAGACAATTAGACGCAGCACTACATGAAGAAGATTGGCTTCGAAAAATTGGTTACATTGAAGATGACCTTCCCTTTACAATCGGACTACGACTACAAGAGCCGCAAGAAGAATTTGAAATGTGGAAGCTTGAAACAATTGTTACACCAAAGCGCGGGGCACATCGCATATATGTATATGAAAGTATCGATTCTTTACCAAAACGATGGCACGATTATGAAGAACGTATTCTTGAAACACAAGAAGGATTCAGTAAGCTCGTACCGTGGTTAAAAGAAGGGGATACATTCCGAAGTGAACTCTTTGAAACAGAAGCGTGGAACTTCTTAACAGAAGCAAGTAACGAATTACTCGCCGCAGGTATTACAATCTTATTACCATCGTGGTGGCAAAATTTAAAAGCGACAAAACCAAAATTACGTGTGCAACTGAAGCAAAATGCTACGCAAACGCAATCTTTCTTCGGTATGAATACACTCGTTAACTTTGACTGGCGCATTTCAACGAACGGCATTGATTTATCAGAAAGCGAATTTTTTGAACTCGTTGAACAAAACAAACGGTTATTCAATATAAATGGTCAATGGATGCGACTAGATCCAGCCTTTATTGAAGAAGTACGAAAGCTCATGAACCGTGCTGATAAGTATGGACTTGAAATGAAAGATGTCCTTCAGCAACATTTATCAAACACTGCTGAAACAGAAATTGTAGAAGAGGATAGTCCATTTAACGATATTGAAATTGAACTAGATGGATATTATGAAGATCTATTCCAAAAACTATTGCACATTGGAGATATTCCAAAAGTAGATGTCCCTTCTTCACTAAACGCAACACTCCGTCCGTATCAACAACATGGCATTGAGTGGTTATTATATTTAAGAAAGCTTGGATTCGGTGCATTATTAGCTGACGACATGGGACTTGGAAAAAGTATTCAAACGATCACTTACTTACTATATATAAAAGAAAACAATCTCCAAACAGGTCCTGCCTTAATCGTGGCACCGACATCTGTTCTTGGAAATTGGCAAAAAGAATTTGAGCGTTTCGCACCGAATTTACGCGTTCAGTTACATTATGGAAGTAATAGGGCGAAAGGAGAATCATTTAAAGACTTCCTTCAATCAGCAGATGTTGTATTAACGTCTTATGCATTAGCTCAGCTTGATGAGGAAGAACTTAGTACGTTATGCTGGGATGCTGTTATTTTGGATGAAGCACAAAATATTAAAAACCCACACACGAAACAGTCTAAAGCAGTGCGAAACTTACAAGCAAATCACAAAATCGCATTAACTGGAACACCGATGGAAAACCGCCTTGCCGAGCTTTGGTCTATTTTCGACTTCATTAATCATGGATACCTTGGCAGCTTAGGACAATTCCAGCGCCGCTTCGTCTCACCAATTGAAAAGGACCGTGACGAAGGAAAAATCCAACAAGTTCAACGTTTTATCTCGCCGTTTTTACTGCGTCGTACGAAGAAAGATCAAACAGTCGCATTAAACTTACCAGATAAACAAGAACAGAAAGCTTACTGTCCACTAACTGGTGAACAAGCTTCCTTATATGAACAACTTGTTCAAGATACATTGCAAAATGTAGAAGGATTAAGCGGAATTGAACGACGCGGATTTATATTACTCATGCTGAACAAACTTAAACAAATTTGTAATCACCCAGCTCTTTATTTAAAAGAAACAGAACCGAAAGACATTATCGAACGTTCCATGAAAACGAGCACGCTCATGGAACTTATTGAAAATATAAAAGATCAAAATGAAAGTTGTTTAATCTTCACGCAATACATCGGTATGGGGAACATGCTAAAAGATGTGTTAGAAAAACATTTCGGTCAGCGCGTCCTCTTCTTAAACGGTAGTGTACCGAAGAAAGAACGTGACAAAATGATCGAACAGTTCCAAAACGGAACGTATGACATCTTCATTTTATCGTTAAAAGCAGGTGGTACAGGGTTAAACTTAACAGCTGCCAACCATGTCATTCACTACGATCGTTGGTGGAATCCAGCGGTAGAAAATCAAGCAACAGATCGTGCATATCGTATTGGTCAAAAGCGTTTCGTTCACGTTCATAAACTGATTACAACGGGGACACTTGAAGAGAAAATCGATGAAATGTTAGAAAGAAAACAGTCATTAAACAACGCCGTCATTACAAGCGATAGTTGGATGACAGAACTATCTACAGATGAGCTAAAAGAATTACTTGGTGTATAAACAAAAGGAGCTAATCTTTTCGAGATTAGCTCCTTTTTCTATTCCAAAACCAATTACTTATTATAATACCTGTTAATCCGCCGCACGTATCCAGTAATGAATCTTGCCACATCGGTGTACGATCGCCCGTAAACCATTGATGAATTTCATCAAATGTTGCATATCCCGCAACGAAAAGGAGAGCGTATATAAAACACCTTTTTCTCGAACAACCTGATCGATGAAAAGCGTAATACGTCAATGAACCGAGCATAAAGAACACCATAAAATGAGCACCTTTACGAAGGAAAAACTCAATAAATCCACCTACACCTTTATTTGCAATACTAACAGGTGTACCACCGCCGTAATCGATAGATACCCATGAAAAATGCTCTTTCACAAACTCCACATTTACATATTGTTCAATATCCGAACGCATATCCTGCTTTTTATACGGTTGTGCCGAGGAATAGAAAATCAGCCCCATCCATAGTAAAACAGGAATCCAAAATAACCATTTACGATTCATTCTTCCGAAACCCCTCTCTTATTCTTTTAAGAGTACCAAAAAAAAGAATAAATTTCACGCCAAAACATGACATTTGCATCCTATTTATATAGTGAAAGGGGGTGATAAACATGGCAGTCGAAACAATCGTAATGGATTTAACTTTACGTCTCGTCTTAAACAATGGATTAGATAAGAATGGAAAAACAGTTTTTAAGAACAAACAATTTAAGCGCGTAAAAACAAACGCAAACTTAGAGAAAGTACAAACCGTAGCTCGTGCTCTAGCTTCTCTACAAGCATCACCACTTCACGCTGTACAACTTGTTAGCACATCAGATCTTTCTAACCTTTAAGGTGGCAATGTAATCAGTGGGGATGTCCCCACTGATTACAAGATAAATAAAAAGGAGGAAACAACGTATGCAAGTACTAGAATTAATTTTCGCGAAAGAAGATGGAAAAACAGTTGTCTTTTCTATCGAGAAGCCGATCACACCTATTGATGCACAAGTCGTAAATCAAGTAATGGATACGATTCTTGCCTCATCTGTATTTTCATCAATTAATGAAAATACCCGAAAAAAAGGAGCTCGTCTCGTAGAAAAGACTGTATCTGAAGTTCCCATTACCTTATAGACAAAAAGACGAATCTGCATCATTTTGCAGATTCGTCTTTTTTCTTCGGCATTTCAATTGGAATAAAGATTTTTGAAAAACCGACGCATACATATTTATAATGTTCTCCGCCGATATCAAATTCCGTCTTATATGTTGAGAAGAATATATAATCATCTCGCTTCGTATAATGATCGATTAATAATCCAACTTGCGGCTCAACATATTTTTTCGCCAACTTCTTACCAGCCGATGCTAAATCGCCAAGGAGACCCTCTTCATTTTCCTTTTGAACTTCATCTAGCTTCTTACTTACATCATTACGTTTCATAAACTGCTTTGCTGCCCAATCTGTATATTCACCTTTACTCGGATTACTATTTGCTAAATATACTAGAAGAACAACAACTAGAGCCATAATAATATACCTTTTCTTCATACTATCTCACCGCCTACTCTTTTCTATTTTCATATATATGTACAAGCGATGCAAATTAGAAAGACTATCATCTATTGATTGTAAACGAATAGCCAAAATTTACAATATGAAATAAAAGATTAACAACCAATTTACTTAATTCGCATATAATTATATTGAGAATTATTATCATTTATAAAGGGGGAATTAAATTTATGAATGACGAAAATGCTATTATTATTTCTAATTCAACAATGATGTTAGAACCTTGCAAGCACCCTTCTTATTACACAAAAGTGATCGACAGTAGTGGGAACCATCTTTACTCCTGTCAAACCGCTCTCCAGCTCATAAAAAAATCTTGTTTAACCAATGTTCACTCTACTTATCAAGGCAGACGGAAAGCAGTTCAAACAAACTTTCATTTCAAACAAAATGTCCCGATTCCAATTAATCATCGAGAATATATTTGTGCTTTCCCAACAGAGTCTCCTTCTTCTCCAAACTGTATATGGCTGTTTTATAACCATATAGATGACATAGAGTTTTTCAAAAAAAGTAAAAAAGCTACCATTCATTTTTCAAATGGCACAACTACAACTATACATATCAGTCCCCATAAGTTAAAACAACAATTATTAAAAGCTGGATATGTATTATCACGTATGAACATGCAAGATTCACTACAATTTAAAAACCTCTTATTACATTTACTACCTTAACAAAATAAGTAGAATGGAAAGCAATATCCCTTGCCTTCCATTCTTATGATACTATTTATCCTCTTAAGCTATTTCGCATTTTCTCAAGCGCCTGCCGATATATCCACCTCACTTGATAATAGGACATCTCTGTCTCTAAAGCGATTTCCCCCATCGTCTTTCCTACAAAAAAACGTTCAAAAATAATATACTTCTCCTTCTCATCTAATACACTCATAAAATCCTTCACTTTCATTTCAATATCTTCAAAACGAAAGATATCCTCATACTCTCCTACACATACACACTTTTCTTGCACTGTGAATTCTTTTTTCAACCTCTCTAATATATAACCACGTACCGTTATAACTGCATATGCAGGAAAACTCCCTTTCTCCGCATCAAACTTTTCATACGCATGCCAAAGACCGATTAACCCACATTGATAATACTCTTCATAATCTTGATAAATCCCTAACTTCTTTATTCGATTCACAATCATACCTTCATACAACACAACTGCCTCTTTAAAAGTCGCTGGTTTCACACAGTACCCGTTTCTAAAAGGTATACCTTTCTAATATTCCGCGGTACCTTCACAATATAAAAATAAAGAAAGGATTGCACTGTGGGTAATTTTAAATACTATCACTGAAATTTGAAATTACATGAAGTAGAATTTGAAATTCTGTTAGTGGTATTTGAAATAGGGGTAAAAATAAAAAAGGTGACTCTAAAGAGCCACCTTTTTAAAATAATATGTTATGCACCAAAATCAGAGAACATGCCGCCTAACACACTAAACCCAATTGTCAAGATAAAGAATATAGAAATTAAAATTATTGCTTGTTTTTTACTTAAACCAGCAACAATATGCAAGCCTAAGCCAGTTAAAATTAAACTCCAAATGTTAAAGACTTCAAATGCAGAGCCAATGCCATATGCAATTGTTCCTTGTTCAAATAAAGGTCCTAAACTTGTATATTTATCAGCGCCATTCCCACCTAAAATATATCCTAAAGCTACATTAAGAAGACTACCAACATAAAAGACAACATTGGCATATATATAAATAGATAGTATCTTCATATATGGAGTATCATTGCTCATAAACATCATAATAATTTTATAAAATCCTGCTACTACAAAAAGACCAAAAGCAGTTCCAACTAGACCTCCAATAGCTCCAAACCCAAGTGTAGTCCATTTCATTATACCTGTCGTATCATTCTTAACCAGCTTCGCCAACTCCGGGGTATTAAGTAATCCTAAATAAGATACCGCTGCTGCCAAGATTGTCCCCATTAGAAGAAATAAGAAAAACCCTCCCCATACAGGACTTTTCGTCTTCATTCTCTCAAACTGCTCACCTGGAGAAGTAATCATTCCAAATAATGATGGCTTTTTTGAACCTGCATCTTGCGTATTAATATTAGCTTCCATTATAACGCCTCCTTCTATTTATATAACCCGTTCTAACGGGCGGTTCACTTCCTCATATAGAGGCTACGAACCGCCCACTAGAACGGTAGTGTGTAGTTTTACTACACTATTAATTACTCATAACGAAGTGCTTCAATTGGATCTAATTTCGCAGCTTTGTTTGCTGGAATTAATCCAAAGATAATACCAAGTGTCATAGAGAACAGTACGCCTCCAACGACAACTTCCCATGAAACGAGTGGTGGCCATTTTGCGAACGTGGAAACGATATATGCTCCGCCATATCCAAGACCAATTCCGATCAAACCACCTAGAAGCGTTAACATAACTGCTTCAATTAAAAACTGTAATAAAATTTTACTACGCGTTGCTCCAAGTGCTTTACGTATTCCAATTTCGCGCGTACGCTCCGTTACGGATACGAGCATGATGTTCATAACACCAATACCACCAACGACTAATGAAATACCAGCAATACCGCCGATAATCATCGTCATGATGCTAGTGACTTTAGAAACATTTTCTTGTAATTCTTTTAAATTTACCAGTTCATATTTACCTGGAATTTCACTTGGCTTACGACTATTCAGTACATCAACAGCTTGTTTCCCAGCTTTTTCTAAATCGTCTACATTTTTAGTTTGAATTGCGATATTTTGGATATCATCTGTTCCGAATAAAACAGGCCATAACGTAAGGGGGATTAAAGCTTCTTCCATTTCAAATCCCATAAACTCATTATCAGATGTATACACACCAACAATTTGCATTGGCTGTCCCTTCATCTCAATAATTTGTCCGACTGGGTTTACATCCTTAAATAACGTCTTTTCTGTTTTTGTACTAATCATCACAACATTATTTGCATGAGAAATATCTGATTCACTTAAAGTACGTCCCTTTACGACCTTTACTTTATTAACCGCAAAATATTCATTATCAAGACCAATAACATTCAGATTTGCTTTTTTATCATTTACATCCAATATCTCTGTTGTCGAATTTGTCGTAATAACATGTGAAACATCTTTCACTTGTTTTACTTCCATAATATCCTCTTCTGTTAACTTCGGTATTTCAAATCCGCCTATAGCAAACTCATCATTCATATCTGGTTTAAATTGAATTGGCATTAGGTTATTACCACCAGAACCTGCGAATTTCGACTTCAGCATCGCTTCCCCGCCTTGCCCGATTGCAACGACAGTAATAATAGAACCTACCCCGATAATAATACCGAGCATCGTAAGAGCTGAACGCAGTTTATGAGCTAAAATAGAAGATAGGGCAATTTTTATACTATCTAGTAAACTCATACCGCACACCTTCTATCTTCTGTAATTTTCCCATCTCGCAGCACAATGCGGCGGGAAGAATACGCTGCTACTTCCTCTTCATGTGTAACCATAACAATCGTTGTACCTTCTGCATTAAGCTTCGTGAAAATATCCATAACTTGCTCACCAGACTTCGTATCAAGCGCACCAGTCGGCTCATCGGCCATAATGAACGTTGGATTATTCGCAATCGCTCTTGCAATTGCGACACGCTGCTTCTGTCCACCTGACAATTCGTTTGGTAAATGATGCACGCGGTCCGCTAATCCGACTTTACCAAGCGCCTCTAAAGCACGCTTGCGACGCTCTGCTTTCTTCACGCCGCCATATACGAGCGGAAGTTCAACATTTTCTACTGCCGAAAGACGCGGGAGCAAATTAAAGTGCTGAAACACAAAACCGATATATTCATTACGAATTAAAGCAAGCTTTGACTCGTCTGCTGTTAAGATATTCACATCATTCAGCATATATTCGCCTTCTGTTGGACGATCTAAACAACCGATAATATTCATAAGCGTTGATTTACCAGAACCAGACGGTCCCATAATCGAAACGAACTCACCGCCTTGAATCGTTAAACTAATACCGTGCAAAATCGGTACTGCCAATTTTCCTTGATAATACGTTTTAGCGATATTATTTAACGTAATCATTTCTCTTTCACTTCCATTCCGTCATACACATCGTCGGAAGGATTTTTAACCACCTTTTGCCCCACTGTTACGCCTTCTACAACCTCTGTCCAGTCTCCATCAGTAGAACCTTTTTTCACATTTTGTTTGCGAAGCTTTCCTATATCCTCAACGTAAACAAATGCATCCTCATCTTTTTCTACAATGCTCTTAGTTGGAACAGCAATCATCTTCTTATTCTCTAAATTTACTTGCAATGAAACGTGATAACCTGGAGATAAACCATCTTGACTATCAAGACTTGCTTTATATGTATATTGGGACATATTTTGAGTCGCCTCACCCATACCGCCTGCTTGCGCCATCTCTGCACTCGTTGGGAATTCACTTACTTCTGTAATCTTACCTGTCCACTTCTTCTTACTATTTGCTTTCGCAGTTACAGTAAATGTTTGATCCTTTTGAATTTGTGATTTTTGAAGCTCAGTTAACGTTCCTTGAATTTGGAACGGATCTTTAGAAGCCACTTGTAAAAATGCTTTCCCTTGACCACCTAACGCTTGAGATGAACTTTGCGCCGCATCTTTATCTAACTTTTGAACAACACCAGCAAAATTACTATAAATCGTAAGCTCTTTCTGCTTTTTACTTAACTCTTCTTTCTGCAACTTCCCTTTTTCTTTCTCAAGATCAGTTGTCTTTTGAGCTATCTCCAGCTCACTTACTTGCTCTTCCATCGGATCTGTTACTTCTTTCCCAGCTCCGCTATCTTTCGCCTTCTTAATTTCTTTCTTGAGCGAATCAATCTTCTTCTTCCCTTGATCATAACGCATATCAGCCATCTTCTGATCAAGCTCAGCTTGCTTCATTTGCAAATTAATCTCTTCATTATCATAAGAGAATAACTTCGCACCTTTCTCTACCTCTTGTCCTTCTTTCACCTCAATATCTTTTACTTTTCCTTTAGTCGGATCCGCATAAAAACTTTCGATATTCCCTGGCTTTACCTGACCAGAAATTAACTTCGTATTATTCAGCTTTCGCTCCGTTACCTTCTCAAAACTTACAGCATCAGCAGATGTTGATGCCCCCTTCTTCTTGCCTTGCATAATAAAAATATTAACTGCTGCTACAATAACAATTAGTGCAATAACCCCGATGATAATCCATTTCTTCTTCTTGTTTGGAGTACGAACCGTATTTGGTACCATATTCTCTCTCCTTTTTATAACTTAATAGTTTAATTTGAAATTGTATAAAACTTTCTGAAAACAAAATACATATTATTACATTCTTTTTACAAAGTTTTACACATTCATTTTTATTGTAACAAAAATTTCCATGATTAGAAATATGACATTATATCTTTTAAGATAGATTTAAGGAAAGATTATCTTAATATAAGAAAAGCCATCCAAAATGATAATTGGATAGCTTTTCAAACAAAATATTACGCTGCTTTAGGCGCTTTGCTTTCATGTCCACGTTGAACGATGAACAAGAAGATCGTTGATAAAATAGCACCTGTTAATAGTAAGATGAAGCAACCATCCCAGCCAGAACGATCAACAATAACACCAATTGCTGCGTTTGCTACAAGACTTCCGCCTACGTAACCGAACAGACCACACATACCAACTGTCGTACCTACTGCAAATTTCGGTACTAATTCCATCGCACTTAAACCGATTAAGAATTGTGGTACATAAATTAAACAACCGATAATAGAAACTGCAATACTTACAACAAGTATGCTAGTTGCTTGCCAATATACAAACGTACCAATAACAACTCCGACCATACTAATGATACATAATGGCATACGTTTTCCTTTAAATAATTTATCACTTAAAAGACCAACGATTAATGAACTTGGAATTGCCATACCTTCAAAGATTGCGTACGCCGCGTGTGCTTCATTTTTTGAGAAACCTTTAACTGTCGTTAAATAAAGTGGAACCCAGTTAATAACACCGAAGCGAATTAAATAAACAAATGCATTTGCAATACATAAGAACCATACAAATTTATTTTTCACTACATACTTCATTAAAATTTCTTTTGGTGACATCTTGTTAGCATGATCTGCTTTTTCAAGATTTTCATAGTCATTACGATACTCATCAATTGGAGGAAGACCTTCTGATTCCGGTGTATCCTTCGCATTAATCCAAACAAGAACTGCAATTACCATTGCGATAATCGCTGGGAAAATAAACACGCCGCCTTGCCAATGGTTTTCACCAAAAATACCTACACCAATTCCGACAAGTGGTGGCACAAGCATTCCACCAACGTTATGTGAAATATTCCAAAGACCTGTTTTCGTACCACGTTCTTTCTTCGAGAACCATTTCGTCATAACGATACTACAAGGAGGTGCACCCATACCTTGTACAATACCATTCACAACAAGTAATGTAACGATCATCCCAAATGAAGATGCAAAACCGAAGCAAATATTTACAAGCCCTGATAAGAATAAACCGACTGCGATAAAGCGCTGGGCGAAAGCTTTATCTGATAAATTCCCCATAAAGAACTTACTAAATCCATAAACAATTGCCATTACTGAACCTAGTAGACCAATTTGAGCTGTACTAAAACCATATTCTTGTACTAAATACGTACTTGATAACGTAAAGTTACTACGAACTAAATAATAAGCAGCATATCCAACTGAAATTCCGATTAACACACGAATACGTAGTAATTGATATACACGGTCGATCATATCCGCAGGCAATCTTTCAATTGCAGGTGCTGGCTTGAGCCATTTAAACATATTCTTTCGTCTCCTTTTCTCACTTCTGAGAGAGACGTTGTCTATTCCATATCTCGATTATTCCACTATTTGATATATGTTGGTTCGTTCTTCTAACCGGCTGTCCTTCTATTTCTTTCTCGTTCTTCGCAAACATCGTTGGTACGCCAAACGAAACCTTTTCTAAAATGTGACCCGCTTCTTCTGATAAACAATAATCAATAAATAAATCCGCAATAATACCATTCGGTGCACGCTTTAGTTTCGAAATCGCATTAACAGATAGCCCTGTTTGCTCAGGTACGATACTTACAACTGGAAAGCCTTGTTTTTGAAGCATTCTCTGATCTCCCATGAAATTGATGCCGATCATATACTCACCACTCGCAACAAGCTCTACTGGCATGTAACCATTCACCGTTACTTCACCAACTTGCCCTGCAAAACTCTTAACATATTCTTTCGCTTTCTCTTCACCTACAGTATCAATAAGTGATTGAAAAAACGTATAAGCTGTTCCTGAAACATTTGGATCTGGCATAACAATCTTTCCCTTATATACTGGATTTAATAAATCTTGCCACCTTGATGGATAAGGAAGTCCGAGCGGGGCTAATTCTTCGTTCCACCGCTCTTTATTGATTGCAATTGCCAGCTTCTCCACTTCATAACCGTACCAATAACCATCTTTATCTTTCACAGTTTTTGAAATACGGTTCGCATGCTGACTCGTAACAGGAATAGATAGATTTTTTTGCTTCATCATTTGATGCGCGTCTACCGTACCGCCAATAATAATATCCGCTTTCGGATTTCCAGCTTCCTCTTCTACCCTCCGAAGAAGCTCTTCTGTCGAAAGACGAATAAATTCATACGTACAGCCGCGTGGTTTACAAAATGATGAAAGCAACGCTTCCCCAACTTCCTCGCGAGCCGCTACATACGCAACAAGATGACGATCATTCAAAATAGGGAGACCACTTTTATTATATTTAATAGAGGTCGTATCTCGAGAGCAACTAGACATCGCTCCTCCAATTACTAGCAAAAAGAAGAAAAAGGCTATCTTTCTCATGACACATTCTCCTTTACAAATACATTTGCGAGGGAGCTTTTCATATACATGACATTCCCATTATTATCACCGAGATATTGCACAACAAAATACGATGGATACACAGAAATAGTAAGAATGTCTTCACGCTCATTCTTTATACGCTTACCAGTTTTATAAGCGGTAACATAAGCGATCGGTTCATTCTGTGATTGTAATAACTTCTGAATTTCTCCGTAATCTGTAATTTGCTTTGCATACCGAATCGAATCAAGTATGTGCGTAACATTCACCGCACGTTCTACATCACCTTGGCGTACTATGACATCCTGTGCTGACGCAAAAAAATCATGAATACGTTCCGGTGTGTAATACAGGCTTAACAAATACGTTTGCAATGCTGAAATCATTGGATCCGTACCATTCTTTCCGTACATATCAGCCCCGTACTGGAACAAGTCACCTACTGCAAAAGTACGTTTCTGACCATTCAAGTACGTTACTTCTCCAGTAAATACTTGTTCTTGATTCTTAGCTTCACTCGGATTGATTTGAATTCGGTCAAAGAATGAAACAATCGTATGCAAACGAACTTCATCCGTTATAACAATTTCTCCCCACTTTTCATGCCTAACCTTCATTTCAGTAGGCAGGGATTCATTCACTCTTTGTAAAACAGCTTGTTTGTCATTCACAATTGTGATCCGATTATATATTTGCTTCTCCATCACATAAAACAAAATAAGAGAAACAATGATACAAAAGACAAACATAAGAATTTGAAATGATAGCCTTTTCATTTCTGCCTACCTCCAAGATAAAAAAACGTTGTTTCGAAAATACCGCATAATTGTTTCATAAATGTATCATTTAACCGCTTTCAAGTTTTTTATGTCTTCCATCCGTCTCGGAAGTAAGAATGTAATAAATATGGTAGTACCAACCTCTTCACTACTCTCAATCCGCATACTTCCGCCCTGCTTATTCATAATCTCCTGACAAATATACAAACCATACCCATTCCCGTAACTAGAAGAAAGTACCTTCCCTTCTGGCGATTCATTCCACTCTGCCAGCACCCCTTCATCGATACCAATGCCATCATCATGAACAAACACCTTCGCCTCACGCTCATTTACAATGACATTCATACGAATTTGCGTAGCATCGCTATATTTTATCGCATTATCAAGCACATTTAAGAAAATCTGTTTCGTCTTATCGAAATCGGCAACAACATATACATCTGTTAACTCATTAATAACTTCAATCTCAAACTTCTGCAGACGAGGTTTCACGATTGAAACTGCTTCTTCGGCTAACTCCTTTATATTCACAACTGTAGGTGATATTTCAAACGTACTCGTACCGTACTTTGAAGACTTAAGTAATTCCTCTACAAGTGATAATAAACGCTCACTTTCTACAGCTACATAACGCAAGCTCTCCTGTACATCTTCCTTCGCCTTTAACTTCGGAATTAAATCCACATAGCCAATAATCGCCGTTAGCGGTGTTTTTAGCTCATGCGTAATACGGTCTAAGAAATCTTTCTGCTTCTCTTTCTCTTCCTTCAATTGCTTAATATGTAGTTCAATCCCATCAGCCATCGCATTAAAAGACGCTGAAAGCTGCGCAATTTCCACATATTCATTTAACTCAATCTTACTTTTATAATCACCATTCGCAAGCCGGTGCGCCATTTGTCTTAACTGATCAATCGGCTTATGAAGAGACTTTGCCAAACGAATTGCAAAGAAAATACCTGCAGCTACGAGACAAAGAGACGTCATTAAAAACGTCCAACCAACATTTGTTAAAACTTCCTTCTCACCCGTTAACTCATTTATAAAACGAACACTACCAATGACATCGTTTCCATAATAAACCGGGCTTGAAAACAAAAGAATTGGAGCTGGGTCTCCCTCTTCAAACACATAAGATTTCTTCCCCTTCAAGGAACTCTCAATATCAATATTCCGATGAAGAAGCGCTCCCTTTTGCGTATCCGCCACAACATCTCCATTCTTCCCAATCATCTGTACACGGACATCCATGCGCTTCGCTAAATACGAAGCAATTAAAAGTGAATTCGGACCGAGCGTCTCTACCTCTGCTTCCTTCTCTAAATAATTCATCGTATAAATTTGTGCTTCTACACTTAACTTTTCTAAAGAATTTGCCGCATTATGATACATATTCTTTTCTAACGTAATATAAACAACTGCGTACAAAAGGACAAAAATCGGGATTAACAGTCCAACGATTCCAAACACCATATTTCTTTTTAAAGACATACCATCACCACTTAACAATCCAGTTTATAGCCAACGCCATAAATCGTCTTAATATATTCCCCGCTCTTCCCGAGCTTCTTCCGCAATCTTTGCACCATAATATCAACCGCTCTCGTATTTCCGATATACTCAAATCCCCATACTTTCTCAAGTAACTCATCTCTCATAAATACACGTTGCGGATTGGAAACAAACAACTGACATAAATTAAACTCTCTGTACGTTAACTGAATCTCTTGTCCACTCACATGCACTTTTCTTTCCTTAGGACAAATCGTTATCTCTCCCGCCCCGATTACTTCATGGCTTACCGTTACCTCTTTCTTCTTCACGCGTCGCGTCATATTCTTAACCCGAAGAATAAGCTCCGCATAATTAAATGGCTTCGTCACGTAATCATCAGCTCCAAGCTGCAAACCAAGCAATTTATCATTCATCTGACTCTTCGCAGTTAACATGAGCACTGGAATATCCCGATCCTTCTCCCGGAACAAACGAAGTAACTCATACCCATCTGTATCCGGAAGCATAACATCCAAAATCAAAACATCCGGCCCTTCCCTCCATCTCTCTAAAGCTTCTCTCCCGTCAGCCGCCGTAAGCACTTCATATCCTTCCATCTCAAGCTGCATCCGAATCAAATTACGAATACTCGACTCATCATCCACTACAAGTATCTTCATTATTCTCCTCCTTCCACCCTGTATTATAGTACAGTTTAGTATAGCAAAAATCTTATAAAAAAAGAGAGGGTATTGTCGAACATATATTGAACGACAATACCCCTCTTTCACTTATTATATTTTATTTCTCATACCCATTAGGTTTCTTCTGATGCCAATTCCAAGCATGCTCAATGATTGTCTTCACATTTACATACTGAGGATCCCAACCTAACTTCTCTTTCGCTTTCTGAGAAGAAGCAACTAAACGTGCTGGATCTCCCGCACGACGTGGTGCTACTTCAGCAGGAATTTCATGATTTGTAACTTCACGAACTGCATCAACGATTTCTTTTACACTGAAACCATTACCATTTCCTAAGTTATAGAAATCACTCTCTCCGCCGTTCTGCAAGTCTTTAAGACCTAAGAAGTGAGCTGCCACTAAATCTTCAACATGAATATAATCACGGATACAAGTACCATCTGGTGTATGATAGTCATCACCAAACATCATAATCTTCTCACGTTGACCTAACGCCACTTGCAATAAAAGAGGAATTAAATGCGTCTCTGGACGGTGATCTTCCCCAATAATACCATTTGGAGTTGCACCAGCCACATTAAAGTATCTGAAAATCTTATAACGTAAATTAGAAGCTTGGCTATACCAATGAAGCATCTTCTCGATTGCTAACTTCGTCTCTCCATACGTATTCGTTGGATTTGTCATCGTTTCCTCAGTAATAAGGTCTACATCTACCTCACCATACGTCGCCGCAGTAGAAGAGAAAATAAACTTATCTACCTTAAACTCATCCATTACCTCTAATAAGCAAAGTGCACCATACACGTTATTATTATAATATTGCAGAGGCTTCTCCATACTAACTCCAACTAAAGAATCAGCTGCGAAATGCATAACCGCCTCAATATTTTCTTGTGTAAACACATCTCTTAAAAATGTTTTATCACGAAGGTCGCCATTATAAAACTTAGCACCTTCCGTAATTGCATCCTCATGACCCGTTTGTAAGTTATCTACTACTACTACAGATAAACCTTCGTCTACTAATTTTTTCACAGCGTGAGAACCGATGTATCCAGCTCCGCCGCAAATTAGGATTGAACTCATTGTCTTCCTCCTACTATATATTAGGATTTTTTATTCACTCTCTTATTATAAAAGGTATACGATTGCTCGTATACCTTTTGTGTACCTTTATTACTTAGCAACGAAATAATCCGTTACATATTGTGCCCAAACTTCGTGACCTTTAGCACTTGGGAAACCAAACTCTTCTGTTAAGTACGGCAGGATAGCCTTCGTTGATGCATCAGGCCATGCTCCCCAATGATCCACATATGTATAACCATTTTGTGTCGCAAATTGCTTTAACGCCTCAATTGCTTTTGGATAATTCTTCGCACCATACACTGGGTTTGGTGGTTGAATCATAATTGTAGCACCCTTTGCGCTAGTAGAAAGTGCTTGTACAAACTTCTGTGTACTCGCAACAGAGTTTCCATTACCAGTTTTACCATTGTCAGTAATAAACGGTGGCTCAAATAAGATCACATCTGGCTTTTCTTTCGCAATCTCTTTATCACGTTTATTCGCAATCAACTCGTCTGTACTTTCACCCTTATATTCTTTTACCGTCACATTCCATAAACCTTTACCATAAGAAGCATCTAGGTTAGCCGTTAACTTAGCTGCCCAAGCATCTTTTGCAGATGAAGAAGCTTCATCACCAACAATAACAAGGTTTACTGCCTTTTTATCCTCAGCGGCTTTCTTTAACTTCTCTTTCACTTCATCTGGTAAATTCTTCGCATATGCTTCATTAAAAGATGCTTTCGCATCTTGTTTCTTCTCTGATTTCTTCGTTCCACTATCTTTAACTTCAGACTTCGTTTTCGTTACTTCACTCGTCTGTCCTGTTGCATTCGCAACCTTCTTATTCCAGTATAATTTACCGCTCACAACCGAAGCGACAAACAATACAAAAATAACTAGGACAAGTACTGCTTTCTTATTCATCGATTCACCTCATCTATTATTCTCACAACATATAATACTAATATAAATTCACGCAAAAATAAACCCAACTCCTACCAAAGGAGTTGGGTTATTCCATAATTACTTAATCACTTCAAGATGTGATCTTAACTTATTCGTAATATCTTGTTTCGCTGCATCTGGAACATAGTAGTACCAAATACCATCAGCGGCTTTGTGGCCGTCACCTGGGATTTGGATTTCTTCACTATTCTCCATGCAGTCTTTATAGTTCTTTTGAATCTCAAACATTTGATCCTGAGTTAAACTTGTTTTAACGTTTTTCTCAATCGCTTTTAACACATCACCGTAACTAGCTAGAGAAGATACACTTGCACCTTTTTTAATTACAGCTTGGATGACTTGGCGTTGGCGCATTTGACGACCAAAGTCACCGCGTGGGTCTTCGTAACGCATACGAGTATATTTTAATGCTGTTTCACCATTTAAATGGATATTACCTTTAGCAAAATGTTGATCTCTCGATGTAAACTCCAAATCGTTATTTACATCAACACCTCCAACAGCATCTACAATATCTTTGAACCCAGCCATGTTTACCTCAATATAATGATCAACTGGTACATTAAGAAAATTCTCTACTGTTTTTACAGACATATCAACGCCACCAAAAGCGTACGCATGATTGATCTTGTCCTTTTTATCCTTACCAATAATCTCTGTATAAGTATCACGAGGAATACTTGTTATCTTCATTGATTTTGTTTTCGGATTCAATGTAAATAACATTAAAGAATCCGATCTAGAAGTTTCACTTTCTCGTTGATCAGTTCCCATTAGTAAAATTGAAATTGGTTTCTGATCAGAAATATCTACCTGTTTATCACGTTTTTCAGATTTATTACGATCCAATGGTTTGTGTACTGCATCTAAAGTATTAGATACATTAGAGTAAACAGTATATGCATAGACACCGCCAGCAATAACAAGAACACCAATGATACCTAGAATCCAAAATAGAATCTTTTTCTTCATCGTTTTTCCTTCTTTCGGGTAACAATTTCAACATTATAAATTTCATTCCATATAATACTATACGGATATACACATAACTTGTAAATGACTTGTAAACTAAATGCTACTCTACTATTTCATTAATAGAAGGCATACATGTTTATATATCAAGAATTTAAAAATAAACTCTCATAATCATTTACTATTTTCTCCCATGAATATTCATGATTAATTCGATCTTTAGCTTTGTTACTTAAATTATCAATTTTATCTCCAGAATAAGCCTCTACTTCTTGAATTAAATTAGCTAAAGAGCCTTCTTCTTTAGAGAAATAAACCGCACCTTCTTCGCCAACTTCTTTATTGAATACTACATCCAAAAGCAGATTCAACTTCGTAGACGCTAACGCCTCTAATAATGATGGGTTTGTCCCACCCACTTCATGTCCATGGAAATAAGCAAATGCATCTTCACGAATTTTTCTTAACAAATCTTGGTCATATACAGTACCAACGAATTTAATGCGAGGATCTTTATTAAAATTCGTTTTTGTTAATAATTCTTGATAAAATTGGTTTTCTTCAACATTAGAAATAATAACAAAATCCTTTTTAGAATTGGATTTCATAAATTCACGAACCATTAACTCATAGTTATTCTCTGGAACAAAACGACCAACTACTAAATAATATTCACCCGCAGCTACATCATGTTTCTTATACCATTCAATTAATGTGCTGTCATCTTCATTTAAAGAAGAAGTTGTAACATCTGCACCATAAGCAATAAATGTTGTCTTTGGTTCATGCTTTTTATAATCCTCTTGAATATAAGACTCAATACCTTTAGAATCACATACCAGTAAATCAGCATGCTTGACCATTAGATTTTCAGATATTTTCCAATAAGCTCTAATAGCTGGACTCCATTTACTTCTTTTCCATTCGTGCCCATCTGGATTTACAAAAACTTGAACACCCATTTTTTCTAATTTCCTTTTATAGAAAGAGAAAAATGGACCAATACGACATGCGAGTATATATACAATACAGTTTTTAAGATTATTTTTTTTTATATAACTAATACACTCTCTTAAACTCAATATATCATATGCTACAGCTTTCGCACTCCCAATTTCAGGTGTCTTCACATTGAAGCATCTCGCCTTATTATGCTCAAATTCTTCATTGTTATCCGCTAAGCAAGACACATGATACTGAATATCCTTACTTTGCCTACGTTCTGTTAAATACTCTACAAATGTTTCAAATCCCCCATACTTAGCTGGGATTCCTTTCGATCCAATAATAAATACGTGTTTCATCTATTCTTCTCCCGCTCTTACCTCTTGATACAGGTTTATTATTTCTTTAGTATGTTGCTTCATTAAATGAGGAAAATCCAATTTCAATAAATTTCCATTTACATAATCTAATAATGAAGTGTCGTCAAGAATCATTGATAATTTATCAATAAAATCGTGCTTATTTACTTTATATATAAAGCCAGTTTCTCCATCTTGTACTAAGTCCTTGAAACCAACATATTCAGAAACCATAATTGGAACACCATACGATTGTGCTTCTAAACCAATAAACCCAAAAGTTTCTTTCCAAATACTAGGGATAATTAATAAATCAACTTCATTAAAAATATCTTTTAACTGACTATAAGTATAACGACCATAAAAAGTATAATATTTAGGATTATATGTGTCTGGATCATTTACAAAATCACCATAAACTCCTAGGTGCCAATTAGTATATCCCTTTTCCTTTAAAGAATCCAATTGATCTTTTAAAGAGTAAAATCCTTTATAGGTATCTATGGGTCCTAAATATCCTAATCTAACTACTTCATTTCCTCTTTGTTTAACATTACGCTCTTGACGATAGTCAGAAATATCTTGATGACTAATAGAGACTATCTTCCCATTTACCTCAAGATATTTTTCAAATTGCTCTTTTGCTATAGAGCTATTGAAATGGAAATAGTCTATCAATCTGAATATTGTTAAATAATAGTCGCGTAATTCTATATAATGCGTTGCTAAATTCACATCTACTTCTTCGATTTCTCGTTCTACACTAGTACCTATAGTATTATTTTTAGTCTGATTCTTTTTAATTTTTCTAAGCGATTTTACGATACTACTATCTTTTAAATAACGATATGGATACGATTGCATCACATGAACCATCGGAAGACTTAATGCATTCACATTACATTCTATACAGCTTTTCCCATCATCAAAATCATTACAAACGTTACCTTTTGAGTCCATCAAATTTACTTTTGGACAAAGACCAAAATAATCATGTGTAGTAAATACAATTTTTATATCTAATTTCTTTGCCGTTTCAAAAAATTCTTTGTGTATCCCCATCAAGGTATGTACATGAATTATCTCTGGTTTTAATTCTATTAAAAATTCCTCATATACCTTATGATCTATTTCCTTCATAAAATGTTCAGGTTGATTAATCCCATTTAATAAAGGAATCGGTAAAGGGTTAACTAATTCATATACCGATATACTTCCATATGGTTTATTTTTCTTAATAGCTGTCTTTTTCGAAAAGGTAAATTTTCCCGGATACAAAAGAAACACTTGATGCTCTTGTCCTTGTGAATGCATTAAATCTACTGAGTATTTCGTTAAGCCACCTGTGCGATAAGGTGGTAAACCCAGTGAAATATGCAATATTTTCAATTTGTTCCCTCCCCATTCTCTATTCGATTTTTTACAATCTTGACAGGGTTCCCCACAGCAACACTAAAAGGTGGAATATCTTTATTTACTAAAGTATTAGCACCTATCACAGAGCCCTCTCCTACTTTAACTCCATCTAAGAAAACTGCCCCGGATCCTATCCAGCAATCATCTCCAACGATTATACCCTTATTAGTAACGCCCTGTTCTTTAATAGGAATATCTAATCTATCAAAATTATGATTTTCTGAATGAAATCTCACATTTTGTCCCATAATAACATTCTTCCCAATTCTAATTCCACCTGCTGCTCCAAAAAAGCTAAAATCTCCAATACCACTATTATCTCCGATAGTCATACCTTTTCCAAGGTGCTTCAGACTCCCTGAGCATGCAATAATTGTATAAGAACCAATATTCACGTTATTACCAATCTTAAGTCCTTCTTTAGATAATCCATCTAAAGATACATAATTACCTAAAGTTACTCCATTCCCTAACTCAATTGCATTTTTATTTTTTAAAATTACCCTTCTCCCTATAAATAACACCTTTCCACACTTCTTTAAGCCAATACGTTTAAAAAAACCGCGCCATAAGCTTATTGTTCTAGAAGAAACAATACCTAGTATATTAATAGTTGTTATACTACTATCTAACTTATATTCTGTTTTCTTTAATTTACTTATGAGAAAATTTAAAAGTGAAATCATACGTAATTATAATCCTCTTATTTCTAATTTTTTAATATCAATATCCCAAAATAGAAACTAACATAAATTTTTACACAATAAAAAAATAAAAGAGATAAGTTATTCAAAACTTATCTCTTTTACTTAATAAACTGTTTAATTCAATTTTTTATAATGATGAATATTGCTTAGCAAAATACCCCTGATACTCACCGGATACAATTGCTTTCCACCATTCTTCATTATCTAAATACCACTGAATTGTTTGAGCAATTCCTGTTTCAAATGTGTAAGTTGGTTTCCAACCTAATTTCTCTAATTTTGTTGGATCAATTGCGTAGCGCTTATCATGACCTAGTCGATCTTGAACAAACTCAATTAGTTCTTCCGATTTGCCAAGTGTACTAATGATAGTTTTGACTACCTCTAAATTTGTACGCTCATTATGTCCACCAACATTATAAACATCTCCATTTGCACCCTCATGCATAACTAAATCAATTGCGGCACAATGATCAATAACGTGTAACCAGTCGCGAATATTTTTACCGTCCCCATATACAGGAACTTTTTCATCATTCAATACACGTGAAATTGTTAATGGAATTAATTTTTCTGGGAAATGGAATGGTCCATAGTTGTTTGAGCAACGTGTAATGTTAACTGGTAAACCAAATGTCTCATGATATGCTCGAACTAATAGGTCAGAAGAAGCCTTACTTGCACTATATGGGCTATTTGGTTGTAAAGGTGTATCTTCTGTGAAGAATGTAGTTGGATCAAAATCTAATTCACCGTATACTTCGTCTGTTGATACGTGAACGAATTTAGTAATACCATATGCCTTTACTGCATCTAATAACACTTGTGTCCCTAATACATTTGTGCTAATAAATACTTCAGGTTCAGTAATTGAACGATCAACATGGCTCTCTGCAGCAAAATGAACAACATAATCGAATTTTTCTTGTTCAAATAGTTGGTTTACCGCTTGACGGTCTACGATATCAACCTTAGCAAATGAATAGTTATCTTTATTCTCAATATCTTTATGCTTTGTTAAATCTCCAGCATATGTCAGTACATCTAAATTAATAATATGATATTGAGGATATTTATTTACCATATATTGAACAAAATTACCCCCAATAAAGCCTGCGCCACCTGTAACTAATACTTTCTTTTTTTCCAACTTATTTCACCTCTTGTTGTAATTGTTTAATATAATGTTTTGTCGCTTTTTTCCAATCTTGTAATGGCTCAAATCCATTATCAATTAATTTCTGCTTAGACATACGTGAATTTTTAGGACGTACTGCACGAGTAGGATATTCTTCTGTTGTAATACTATTTACTTTTACATCTTGTCCTGCAATCTCAAAAATTTCTTGTGCAAATTCAGCCCAACTGCAAAAACCTTCATTTGTAGCATGATATGTACCATATTTCTCTGTTACGACCATATCAACTAACAAACGAGCTAAGTCATATGTGTAAGTTGGTGATCCTATTTGATCGCCCACAACGTTCAGTTCGTTACGTGTTTCACCTAAACGAAGCATTGTTTTAATAAAGTTATTTCCATTAATACCGAATACCCATGAAATACGCACAATAAAGTTTTTATCTATTAGGCTTCTAACTACTTTTTCTCCCTCATACTTTGTTAAACCATAGTATCCAACCGGATTAGGTGTGTCATTTTCTACAAATGCATGAGTTCCTTCTCCATCGAATACATAATCCGTACTAATATAAACAAATTTAGCATTTAATTTTTTTGCTGCTGTAGCAAGGTATTTTGTACCTTCTACATTCACATTCCAACAAAGATACTTATCATCTTCAGATTTATCAACAGCCGTATATGCCGCACAATGAATAATTGCATCTGGTTTTACTTTATCTACAAATTCATAAACCGCAGCTTCGTTTGTAATATCTAAGTCTTCTATTCCAATACCTTGCATTTCTAGTCCTTGCTTCTCTCCACGTTTTACTACGTCATATCCAAGCTGACCATTATAACCGGTTACTAAAATTTTCATTTTTTTTACTCCCCGTATACAAAGTTAGTTTCTGCTTCTTTTAATGAAGGTGCTTTTTCATCTTTTTCAGATAACACTGGTTGAATTTCCATTGGCCAATCAACACCAATTTCAGCGTCGTTCCAAACAATGCCTCGATCACATTCCGGAGCATATAATTCATCAACTTTATACTGAACCTCAACATCGTCTGTTAATGTCATAAATCCATGTGCAAATCCTTTTGGAACTAATAACTGTTTTTTATTTTCTGCACTTAGCTCAATACCGAACCATTGACCGTATGTAGGACTTCCCTTACGAATATCGACCGCTACATCAAAAATTGATCCGCGTGTACAACGTACAAGCTTAGTTTGTGCTTTAGGATTTAACTGATAGTGTAAACCACGAAGTGTTCCTTTTGTTGCAGAAAAGGATTGATTGTCTTGTACAAATTGCAGATCAATTCCAGCTTCTTTCATTGCCTTATCGCTATAAGTTTCCATAAACCAACCACGATGATCTCCAAATACTTTTGGCTCAATTACTTTTACACCTAATAGATTCGTATCTAACACTTTCATTACATTCACTCCAAATTAGTATTTAATGCTACCGTTTGCTACTTTTAATAAATATTGACCATAACCATTTTTAGAGCACTGATCACCTGATTCAATTAAAGTTTCTTTATTAATCCAACCATTAATAAAGCCAATTTCTTCAAGTGCTGCAATTTTAATTCCTTGATGATCTTCAACTGTTTTTACAAAGTTTGTTGCATCCACAAGACTTTGATGTGTACCTGTATCTAACCATGTGTAACCACGGCCTAATAATTCAACTTCTAACTCACCATTATTTAAATATGCTTCATTTATAGATGTAATTTCTAATTCTCCACGTGCCGATGGTTTAACATTTTTCGCAATTTCAACTACGCGATTATCATAGAAATATAAACCAGTAATTGCGTAATTTGATTTCGGCTCTTTCGGTTTTTCTTCTACACTCAATACTTTCCCGTTCTCATCAAATTCAACTACACCAAAACGCTCTGGATCATGTACATGATAACCAAACACTGTAGCTCCACTTTCCTTCTGAGCTGCACGCTGTAACATTTTGCGCATTCCGCTACCATAATAAATGTTGTCCCCTAGTACCATCGCTACAGAATCATCACCAATAAATTCTTCACCAATAATAAATGCTTGTGCTAATCCATCTGGACTTGGTTGTACTTTATATTGAAGAGAAATACCAAATTGAGATCCATCTCCTAACAAAGATTCAAAACGTGGTGTATCCTCTGGTGTTGAAATAATTAAAATTTCACGAATTCCCGCTAACATCAGTGTAGATAGTGGGTAATAAATCATTGGTTTATCGTATATAGGTAACAATTGTTTACTTGTCACCATTGTTAATGGATATAATCTTGTTCCACTTCCACCTGCTAAAATAATGCCTTTCATGTTCACTTTCCTCTCTTAACCAATTTACTATTAATAACATTTACTAATTTACCAATCATTGAATCTCTAATTATCAGTAATCCAGCAAGATAAAATGCCCCACCAACAAGCAATTGTATTACCGTAATTAAAAGAGGTGAGCAACTCATAATATTACCGATTAAGATAACTAAAATATAAACTCCTATACTCAAAACGGAGTATCTACAAAATAATTTCATGAAATAACTCATAATAAAATATTCTCTAGCATAAAACATTAAAATTAGCGCTCCTATTACCTCTGCCACCAATAGGGCTACTACTGTGCCGATACCTCCATAAGAAGGTACTAGTATTAAGTTTACTACTAAACTTAATACAGCTCCGACAGTCACAGCTATAGAATATTTATTTGACTGATTGGTTGGGATTAATATTTGAAGTCCAAAGATATTTGCTAAACCTACAAATAGAATTACTGGGCTCATCAAAATAATTAATGTAGCTACTTCCGAATACCCTTCACCAAAAAACCAATTTACAAAATTAGGTGCTATCGACATCATTCCAAAAGTCATTGGCAGTGTTATCATTAATACAAATTGTAATGTATACTTTGTATACATCTTTATTTGAGATATATTTCCTTTAGAAAATTCTAATGCCATTCTAGGTAATAACACTGTCCCTAACGACGTTATTACACCTAAGGCTAATTTTATGATTTTATTAGCTTGATTATAATAACCCACTTCTGTTTCACCAGATATATTTCCAAGTACAACCTTATTAGCTAGTACATATACTTGAATCAATAATTGTGGTATGAACAAGGTAATTATCGGTAAAATATGAGGCTTTATATTTAAAAAAGTAATTTTCACATACCTAATCTCTTTTAATAATGGAATCCACATTATTAGTTGTCCTGCAAATAATGTTGTAGTATTAATTATTATATACAACGATAAATCATTATAATCTTTTACTAACGCAAAGACTAAAAATATTCCTAGTAATCTAATCAAAATATTTCTTATTGTAATTTTTTTTATTTGTTCTTTCCCAATAAAATACCATGAAATATCTATAGCAGCAGCTACTAAGCTAAAAATATGAATAAAAAATAGTTCCTTATAATCAGTAGTTACACTAATAAATAAAAAATACATAATACAAGTAAATAATGAAACTATTATTTGAATTATATAAATAGACCAGAATTCTTTTGATGTTTCTGTTATATTTTCTTTTGTTGCAACTTGCCTACTCCCATATAAGGGTATACTTAAAATAGCAAATACCAAAAAAAGTTGAACAACCGACATTACATATGCATCAATCCCAATTCCTTGTGGCTTTAAAACCCGTGAAACATATGGTGTCGTAATAAATGGTGTTATCATCAAAAGTAACTGGTACGTTACTGTGAACAAATAATTTGATACAAGTTTACCCATAAACTAATTACAACCCTTTTATAAGATTTTTCATCTTGTATTTTCGATGTTGTAACTCGCATTTAAGATACGCGAAAATTAAGCTTTTACGTTTATTCAAACATTCATATGTCAACTTTTTCCTGATTTTCTTGATTTCATTATCTGACTTTTCGAAGTGGTTCAATTCATTATAAAAATGAGGATACCTCTCCTTTATAATTTTCGTGGCATTTTTTCTTAAAATTTCCTTTTCTGCACCAAATGAAACTCCCCCGATATGAAAGACATATGATTTAGGGGTAACTATTAATTTATACCCCTGCTTTCGCGCACGTCCACACCAATCCGTTTCTTCTCCGTATCCTCTTGGAAAAGATTCTTCATCTAATAATCCGACTTTATTTAATATTTCTCTTTTAAAATACATACAGAATCCGACCAAGCATGGGACTTCTATATAATCTGGAATATTATCCATTAATGCCAATAATTCCACTACATTTTGGTAATCCATCCCTAAATTAAACCCCTCAAACTTAGTGGGTATGGAAGAAAACTGTCCATAATTACTAAATGGATTTACCGCAGCTATCCAATCGTCTTTATATGCTACTTGTTCTAATTTTTCCAACCATCCTAATGTTACAATTGTATCGCTGTTTAAAATCACTACATCATTTTTGGTATTTTTCAATCCAAAATTCACATTTTTAGTGAAACCCATATTCTCTTCTTGGTGATAAGTAATAATATTTTCACTAGCATAACTATCTAATGTCTCTTTTACCAATGAATCCGTGCTACAATCATTTAAAATATGCAATACATATTTATCTTTAGGAGTATTTTTTACAATACTTTCAATACATTGAATTGTTTCTTGTATTGAATTAAATACAGGTAAAAGTATATCTATTTTATTCATTTGAAACTCCTCGAAAAATTTATTTTTCAACTATCTCTAATAATTTTTCAATCTGTCTATTCCAACTAAAATTTTCTAAGCAAAACTCTCTTATTTCAGAGCCCTGACTAGTGATTGAATTATAGAACTTAACCACTTGTTCTAAGTCTATAGGATTCCCATTACTAGGTATATCAAGAACAAACTCCTTACCTAAATAGTATTTCTCATTCTCATCAACTATTATAGGTAGTCCTGCCAACATATACTCTTTTGCTTTTAGAGAATCCCCAGCCCCGCCTTTTTTAAATAACCCTAGGCTTGAAACTCCAATATCAGATTCCCCATAAATTTCTTCTAATTCATCACCGTTTTTATAGCCATAGAAATAGATAAATTCATTCAGTGATAAATCATTGGTTAAATTCTCTAGATTATTTCGTTCTGGCCCCTCCCCCACAAAATGTAGCTTTATAGTATATTCATTAAGTCCCTTATCTTTATATTCATTTAATCCTAGAATCAATCTGTCATATGCATGCCAAGAAACTAACGTAGATACAGCTAGAATATTTATTTCTTTTAAGTTTGATTTTTCCTTTTTAATTAGTGGCATCTGACTTTCACTAATACCATTTACTAATTTAATATTTTCGATACCAAACACCGTATCTTCAAAGTAATTAAATGTAACAATATGATCAATATACTGTGAAATCAACTTACTAAAACAAAATTGATCCAAATAGAAGTTAAGCTTATTCTTCACGCTTTGTGCATTACTTCTTTCTCCGTAATATGGAAAAGTTGGAATTTCGAGAATAACCTTTAAATTCGGGTTCTTTTTGATCCCTCGTAAAAAATTAAAATAAGAAAAACTCATCGGTGGAAGATGTCTGATATAACACAAATCATATTCTGAAAGAAAGCTAGAATTTAAAATATAATTATATATATCTTTATAATTCAAAAAATCTAATACTTTTTCTTGATTTAAATATAAACCATTTGCCCTAACATATAACAAATCGCATTTTCCTAAAAAATTGAGTGCTTCTTTTTGACCCATTACTTTCTTTTTTATGCCTACGAATTCTTTAGCATCTAAATCTACCAATGCTAAATACAGTACTTTTCTAATCGCTACTCAATCCCCTCATGAAACTTATGAATCCACAATTAAAGAGTCATTATTTATAGAGAACTCATTAATCTCCATAATTTTTAAACTATTATCTTCTAAAGCTATTAATTGGATCATAAATATTTTGTAATGATTTTATAAACCATATAGACTTTCGCTTACTGCCATAAAAAATTATATTATAATGCATAATAGTTTTTTATATTATATTCTTGCCATATCCCTTTGACGTCTATGATATTTTGATTAATATCGATTTCATCTTCTTTAAAAATTTCATGTGCCACAGCGTAAATAATTACATCTACATCATCATTATATTCCTTTAGCGCTTCAAATCCGTAATACTGCTTTAAGTCTTTGTTATCCACTATCGGATCAACAACAATGACCTCTGCACCACTTTTCTTCAAGGCTTCAACAATGGTAACAGTTTTACTATTACGAACATCTGGGCAATTCTCCTTAAACGTAATCCCTTTGACTAAAATTTTTGAAGTTGATAGGGCCTTCCCACTCTTATTTAACAATTCCATTGTTTTAACAACAATATGGCGCGGTACTTCTTCATTAATATAACGTGCTTCTTCTAATAATGTGAATTTATTCCCTCTACTACGTGTTTTATGAATTAAATATTGAGGATCTTCAGCAATGCAATGTCCACCAACTAATCCACTTGTAAAGCCTAATGCATTCCATTTTGTATTCATAGCTTTTACAACCGCATTCGTATCAATTTCTGGGTATAACATTGCAAACTGATTAATTAATGCTATATTCAAATCACGCTGCGAGTTTTCCAAAACTTTACAAGCCTCTGCTGCTTCTAATGTATCCACGGGATAAACTTTTTCAATAACACTTCTGTAAAATTCCCCTAACTTATACGTTGTTTCTTCATCATAGCCAGCGACAACTTTTGTAATATTCTTGATTGTATTTTTTTTATCCCCTGGATTGACACGCTCTGGAGAGTAGCCAACAGAAAAGTCTACTCCGCATTCTTTCCCACTATATTTCTCTAGAATTGGAATGCACTCTTCACGTGTGAAGAATGGATATACCGTACTTTCATATACAACTATAGCTCCTTGTTTCATATAAGGTGCTATCATTTCAGATGCTTTTTTAACATAAGATGCATCAATTGTTCCAGCTACTGTTGGTGTTGGTACAGTTACCAAAATAATATCTGCTTCTTGTATATCTTCAATTTTAGTTGTAAAGTCAATTCCTAATTGATTAACCCTTTTTCCAATTTCTTCAGTTCTATCAATGCCTAATTTATATTCTTCAACTTTTTCTTTATTCACATCAAATCCAATAATATGATGCTTCTCTGAAAAATATCCTGCTAAAGAAATACCTACATATCCTAACCCAATTACAGCTACCTTCATTTTCTATTCTCCTTAAGCCTTTTATTCTCTCCCATATTGTTAAAAATAAAATCTCGTATTCCCCATAAAGTGCTCTTTAATTTCGAAATTTTATTTCTTTCAAATAGAATGATAAAAAAGGTTTCTTTTATAAAAGCTTTTAACTCTAAAAAGCAATATTTTTTATCAAAGTCAATATAATCTTTGACCATCCTTAAGCGGTTTCTTGAAATGTAATATCTACGAATATAACTATGATTTGTTGGATATACTATCTGCTTTAAAAATTTTTTAGGCGTTATATTACCTAATTCATGTATTAGATAAATCTTATTTATTTGAACAATTTTATATCCATGTTTTCGAAGTCTCAAACAAAACTCGTGATCAACGTTATCAATAAAATAATCCTCCCTAAAAACACCTACTGACTCTATAACAGATAGTTTGAGAAAGTTTCCCGAAGTCATAACCGCTTTCTTGTACTCGAAATCCTCATCTTTATGCAACAAATCGAACTTTGTCTTATGATAAGGTGTAAAAAGTGCTACATCTGATTTCTTATCCTCAAATTCCCCAATATAATTTATATATTCTTTAAAACTATCTCCTTGAAATAAACTATCCTGATCCATTGTTAATAGCCAATCAGAATTATACTTTTTTGCCAATTTAATTCCTTGATTTAAAGCATGAGCAATTCCAAAGTTCCCATTTTGAAATATATATTGAATATTACAATCTGATTTTTGCTCTTCACAAAAAGAGATTAACGATTGGCTGGGCTTTTCAGAGTTATCTACTAAAAATAAATAATCAAGCTGTCCATAAAAAGTTTTTATATTTTCTACAAGGTTTTCGACATCTGGATTGTATAAAACCACTACCCCTGAATAAATCAATTCTTCACCTCTTTAATTCTTGCAAAAGATAAATAACAAGTAAAATAAATAAAAACTAACATAGCAACAACATAATGATCTCTAAATGGTTGTGTAGCGTACGAAACAATTAGCATTGTTACAAAAACAATTATATACATGACAAATTTTGTAACCCGCTTATTTATAGAAATTAAATCTAATATAATCAATGTATAAAAATTAACTATAGCAAAGAAATACACTAGACCGCCTTGCATCATAATAAACGATGAACTACTAATCCCTAAATGTTGATGAATTGACTGGTTATTTAAATCAATACTATTTAATCCTATACCGGAGGTTGCTGCATTATATACCTCAAATGCCAAGTAATTTAAATACGCTCTCTCATTATGATGATCGGGAATATCGTTAGATATAAAATCTTTTAATAAATTAAAAACATTATTTATTTCGTTTGCTATATTTTCATTTAAAATATACAAAATAAAAAATCCTAAAATTGAGAAACAGACCACCTGAAAAAATCGCCTAAAATGTTTCGCGCCTATCCCTACTCTTACTAATTGAATAAAGAAGAATAACAGTAAATATATAATTACTGTTACAAAAAACATTTTATTTTCATTTACAACAGAAAGCCCCATCATAGTTATCATTTCTACTAAAATTATAATTAGTCTTTTTACAGATTTTTTATCAAAGTAAAAATAAAGATTAAAGAGGAGCGTCGCAATCCATAAAAAATTTAAGATATTGCCCCCACTCATTCCAATAAAACCTGTCATATGATCTTCAATTAACGGATTAATTTTAAAAAATTGTACCATCATAAAACTTCCAGTAAGATACTGTACAACGATAATGCTAGAATTAAATAAAAAATAGATATTTAAAAACTTAGTAAACCGAAATGCTTCTGCGTGAAGTACTTCATATCCATAAACTGTTTTTAAATATATTGCATAAAAAATTATTGTTAATGGCATAAAAGTCATTAGCAAGTTATCTATTGCTACTGCCCCTATCCCAAATTTCATAATATTAATACAAACAATCAAGACTAAAAAATAGAAAGACAACACAATACTTAACTTTAATTTAAATTTAAACTTCAATAATCTCATGCACAGATAAATCATAATCAAGAAATCAATTCTATACCATTCTGGATAAAGAACCTTAAAATATCTCGCAAAAAAAGTCGTAATAATTAGCCCAACTATTATTAATGTGTCTATTTTTTTTAATTTGTTCATTTCAAACCTCTACATTTCTTTTTGAATCCTCTTACATATATTTTTCACTTTTTTATTAAAATACAAAAAGACCCTCACATTAATTGGGTACCACCAATGATTTTTTAAGAGCTTCTTCTTATTTTCAAAAATCAGTTGTGCTTTTTCATCTTTAAATGAAGTACTTCCGTAATGAAAGATGAATGTATCGTCTGCTAAAATATTTTTGTACCCTTTTCTAATTAAACGACAAGAAAAATCCATTTCTTCCCCATATCCCATTCCAAAAGAATCCTCATCAAAAAAACCAATCTCATTAATCATGCTTCTTTTAATGTACATCGCATGCCCCACAGCTGTAGGTATAGTTGGATAAGCCCTTTCCGAGACCCTCTCCACCAAATTTGCAAATCCTTCTATTGTATATCCTTTGGGCAGTTCGTTGTCTTGATTAAAATACGGAACTGAAGCAATCGTGCCATTATTAGTTAATGCCGTCACTGTACCAACTTTTTCATTAGAATAAGCGGCCTTATACATTTTATCAATCCAATTTTCTGTAACAACAGTATCCGAATTTAGGAGAATCACATCATTCTCCGATGCACTCATTCCTCTATTAACTGTTTTAACAAACCCTAAGTTTTCCTCATTATTTAAAAGCGTAACACGGCCATCATCAATACTATTTAATAATTTCAAAATATCCTCATTTGGTGACTTATCATTTATAAAAACAAATCGATGCGCTATCTTATTATTAGATTTCAATAACGCTTCAATGCATTCTCTTGTTTCTTCGTACCCATTATATATAGGTATAATCACATCTATCATTCTACACCTCTGGATTATCATTTTAATTTTTTATCCATTATCATTATTTACGATTACATATAAGTTTTATATTGAAAATCTCTTCTATAATGAATAAAATATTTATTAATATGCTTCTTTACTACAAAATACTTCTTTCACTGTCTTGAAAATAATAATAATATCAAATAGGATCGACCTTTTTTTTATATATTGTAAATCTAATTGAACCATCTCTTTAAATCCAAGGTTATTTCTACCACTTACTTGCCATAGCCCCGTACATCCTGGAATTACTAGCAATCTTTGCTTATCATATGTTGTATATTCCTTTACCTCCCGTGGTAAAGGCGGCCTTGGTCCTACAAGACTCATTTCACCTTTTAAAACATTAATTAGCTGAGGTAGTTCGTCTAGGCTTGTTTTCCTAATAAACTTTCCAATTTTTGTGATCCTCGGATCTTCTTTCATTTTAAACATAGCACCGTTCACTTCATTATATTGCAGTAAATCTTTAAGCCTTTCTTCCGCATCTGCAACCATAGAGCGAAATTTATACATATGAAACTCTTTTCCATCTTTACCTACACGAATTTGCTTAAAAAGTACTGTTCCATTTGGATCCTCATATTTAATAATTAACGCTATAATTAAAAAGAGTGGTGATAATAATATCAATCCACATAAAGCTCCTATAAAATCCATGCAACGCTTAGCAAACAAATACCCTTTACGAGCATTTACCGCTTCCCAATCTATTTTTTTCTCATTTACCTCTGTGACATCCCCATCAGATAATTTTACCAAGGTCAAAACCCTTCCACCCCACTTTTATATATGTATATTTTCTTTTTCAACAAGCCCACTCATATATTTCATTAATTCATCTTTCAAATCTTCATTCTGAAGTGCCATTTCAATCGTTGTCTTAATAAAGCCAAACTTCTCACCAACATCATAACGAGTACCTTCAAAATCATAAGCAAATACACGTTGAATTTCATTTAACCTTTGAATTGCATCTGTTAACTGAATTTCCCCACCAGCACCTGTTTGTTGATCTTCCAAGAACATAAAGATTTCTGGTGTTAATACATAGCGTCCCATAATTGCTAAATTAGACGGTGCAGTACCTTCTACTGGCTTTTCAACAAACTGGCGCACTTGATAACGACGTTCATTTTGTTCAACTGGATCGATAATACCGTAACGATGTGTTTCATTTTCAGGCACCGTTTGTACACCAATTACAGATGATTGTGTTCCTTCATATTGATCCATTAGTTGTCGTAAACATGGTGTCTCTGCTTGTACAATATCATCACCAAGTAATACCGCAAATGGTTCATTTCCAATAAACTTACGTGCACACCATACTGCGTGCCCGAGCCCTTTTGGTTCCTTTTGTCTTATGTAATGAATGTTAATTCTTGAAGAAGCTTGTACCTTTTCAAGCATTTCATACTTTCCTTTTTCTAAAAGGTTTTGTTCTAACTCAAAAGAATGATCAAAATGATCTTCAATTGCACGCTTTCCTTTTCCAGTAACAATAATAATATCTTCAATTCCTGATTCTATCGCTTCTTCTATTATGTATTGAATCGTTGGTTTATCGACGATAGGTAACATTTCTTTTGGCATTGCTTTCGTTGCTGGTAAAAACCTCGTCCCAAGACCAGCCGCTGGAATAATCGCTTTTCTTACTTTTTTCAATTGTAGACCCCCAATATCGTTTTATTTGTATGTAACAATAACAAAAACCCTACCTATAAAGTCATGTTTATAACTCCATAGGTAGAGTTTCTATTACAAATAAATTATGGGCATCTAACCCATCCTCACGTCATACTCCCGACGACAAGCGTCTAAGGTAGGTTCGAAATAAAAATTTCTACCCACAGCACGACCGAGTGCCTCCGTTGATAACGGTTAGGAGACATCACCAGTTCTTTATTTAAAAAATACCGAACAATTTTTTACGACGGATTTGTTCTGGATCTTCTTTATAAATTGCTTTCCCGCTAATTATTAAATACGGATTCTCTCTTAAATCATACATAACACTTGCGCCGAATTCTTTCTCTATTAGTTCATAACTTTCTGCTAAATGAAATCCTCTTGACGTTGTATTATGTGCATCTGATGCGATCATATGGGTTAAGTTATGTTCGACAAGTTGTAGTGAAAACTTTTTGATTTTTTTACCAAACTTACCTAGTAAACAACATGCCGTTACTTGTGTTAATGCGCCTTTATTTACAAGATTATATAACTTATCTGGCCGCTCGATTAACTCGGCATTACGTTCCGGATGAACGATAATTGGAATCATTCCTTTTACACGTAATTCATAAAATAATTGTTCTGCATAACGAGGTACATGATTAGATGGAAATTCAATAAATATGTATTTGTTTGTTTCATTTAAAGTAACGATTTTATCAGCTTCATAGTCTTCTAATATGTCACCATATAACCTGACCTCTTGCCCCGGTAAAATGGTAAGTGGAATATTATGTTGTTGTAGTTCATCATTTAGTTGTTTTACTTGATGAATAATTGAGGTACGTTCATTTATATATTTTCCATTTTGATGGTGTGGTGTTGCGACAATTGTATGAATACCTTCCTCTATTGCCTTTTGTGCCATTACTAAACTATCTGTTACTGTCTGTGCACCGTCATCGATACCAGGTAAAATGTGACAGTGTAAATCTATCATTTGTTTCATCCTCCCTCTCTCATATAAATCTTTTTTCCCTTGAATATGAGATTTCTCATATTCAAGGGAAAAAGGAGATATGTTCTTCCCATATCTCACTCTTTCAATTAATTTGCACCGTAGTAATAATATAAGCCCTGTTCACGTTCACGATCATTCAGAACAACGCCTAACAATTTACCTTTTGCTGATTCTAATAAACCCTTTGCTTTTGCTGCTGATTCTTTTTCTGTTGATTCACTACGAACAACTAGAATAGAAGCATCACATACATTTGCCATAATTTGCGCATCTGTAACAGCTAAAATTGGCGGTAAATCAAAAATGACTAAATCGTACATACTGTATGCTTGCGCAAGAAGTTCTTGCATTGATTTTGAGCCTAACAATTCCGCTGGATTCGGCGGGATTGGACCACAAGCTAAAAAGTATAAATTATCAACTGATGTTGTTTGTACACATTTTTCTAAACGCTCACTATGCGTTAACACATTTGTTAATCCAAAAATGTTATCTACTTGAAACATTTGATGCATCGCTGGTTTACGCATATCTGCATCAATTAATAATACTTTCTTTCCTTGTTGGGCAAACACAACTGCCATATTCGCTGTCGTTGTTGTTTTCCCTTCACTTGGGTTCGCAGACGTAACCATTAACGAATGTAAATTCGTATCAACAGCTGCAAATTCGATATTTGTTCGAATATTACGATACTGTTCTGAAATTGGTGATTTCGGCTGTTGATGAGCAATTAATTGACGACGTTGGCGATGATTTTTTTTCTTTTTAAATAAATTAAGAGCCAATTGTTTGTCCCCTCACTTTTCTTGATGATGGAGCATGTGATTTCACACTTGTTGTTTCTTCATCCATACGAGCTACAATACCTAACACCGGTAATCCAAGTAAGTTCTCTACATCTTCTTCTTTTTTTACTGTATTGTCTAAGTACTCTATTAGGAATGCAAGGCCAACTGAAGCCATTAAACCAAAAGCGAAAGCAATTATTACATTTAACATTGGATTCGGTTTAATTGGTGATTGTTTCTCCACAATTTCTGCTTTTGATAATACTGTTACATTATCTACACTCATAATCTTTGCAACTTCACTCTTAAAAACTTCTGCTGTTGTATTTGCAATATCACGAGCTAACTTCGGATTTTTATCTTGTGTAGTTACTGAGACAACCTGCGAATCTTTTTCATTCGTCACTTCAATTTGTTTATTTAATTCTTGCGTTGTTATATTTAAACCTAATTTTTCTTTAACTTGGTCTAAAATAACAGGACTCTTAATAATAACCTTATATGTATTGGTCAATTGAATGTTTGTTTGCACTTCATTAAACTGAATTGCTGCACCTTCTTGCTTCTTCTGATTCACAAGAATTTGCGTCGAAGATTGATAGATTGGTGTCATAAAGAAGAAGCTAATGATAGCACTTACAATAGCTGCACCAAAGGCGATTACGAGGATCATTGCTAAACGTTTTTTTAAAATATGAAATAACTCTTTCAAACTAATTGTTTCTTCCATAAGTTCCTCCAACTTTCTAAATTTTACACATAACAAAAATTATAACATATAATCTTACATTTTTTTATTTTAGTAATATCTATGTACGATTGTTATTTAAAAACATATATAATCTTACAAAATAATCTTAAATATGACAACACATTCCATCAATTTGCCAAAAATTCTATTATATCATGTTTTTTATATAATACGATACTAAATTTCAAAACAATTCAAAAAAGCTAGCAAAAAAATTACTAGCTTTAAAAAATACTATTTCATACATTATTTTCTAATAATATCCATATTGTTCTTGTTCTTCTCTTTTATCGTTTAATATAACACCAAGTAGTTTTCCAGATGCTTTATCTAATATTTGTTTTGCTTTTATTAGTTTATCTTTTTCTGTTTTTTCACTGCGTGCTACTAATACAATTCCATCACATTTATTAGCGAGTATTTGTGCATCTGTAACGGCCAATATAGGTGGTGTATCGATCAGAACGATATCAAACATCTTATATGCCTCTAGAAGTACTTCATCCATTTTACGATATCCAAGTAGCTCTGCTGGGTTTGGCGGGATTGGACCTGCTGACATAACATATACGTTCTCTATGTCTGTTTTTTGAATACATTGCACAAATGATGCTTGTCCTGATAATAAATTCGTTAATCCATTTGGATTGTGTGCAGCGAATAAATTTTGCAATGTTGGCTTACGTAGGTCAGCTCCAATTAACAATACTTTTTTCCCTTGTTGCCCAAAAACAACTGCTAGATTAGAAATGGTCGTTGTTTTCCCATCACCTGGATCTGCTGAAGTAACAATGATAGAACGAATATGGTTATCTACAGATGTAAATTCAATATTTGTACGGATATTACGGTACTGTTCCGTAATGCGTGATTTAGGCTCTTTATGTGTAATTAATTGTCTTAATGGCTTTCTTTTCTTTCTTCCGAACATGTTATGGTCTCCTTTTTTCAGAATACGATATTTTCCCCTTTTTCTCTTTTATGCTCGATATGCTACGCCAATTTTTTATTTACTTCTACCGTTAAATTTCTCCATTACATCCCTCTACTCTTCATCATAGCGAATCAGAATAATCTTTGTCCTATCCCACACCTTCTATAATGTGACAACGATATCTCTATTTTTATCGTGCTATCATTTATCTTAATTTCAAGATATTTATAGCGCCATTATATACAAATTTCCATTCATTTACAATAAAAATTCTGATTAATCTGCATTTTAATATTTCGAACAAAAAAGAGGAATTAAAAAATCCTTCTGCATTTCACAGAAGGATTTTTTATTACTCTCTATTCTTTTTTATCACCAATCGCAAATGTAATTTCAGCTTCACATGCAACTTCACCATCTACTGTTGCGATTGCTTTTCCTTTTCCGATTGGACCACGTACACGCGTCATTTCTACTTCTAGACGAAGTTGATCACCTGGACGTACTTGTTTTTTGAAACGACAATTGTCGATACCTGCGAAGAAAGCAAGTCTTCCGCGGTTTTCTTCTTTCTTTAATACAGCAACTGCTCCAACTTGTGCTAATGCTTCTACAATAAGTACACCGGGCATAACTGCGTAGTCAGGAAAGTGCCCGTTAAAGAATTCTTCGTTGGCGGATACATTTTTAATTCCAACCGCTCTTTTTCCTTCATCTACTTCTAATATTTTATCAACAAGTAAAAATGGATAGCGGTGAGGAATGATTTCTTTAATTTGTTCTATATTTAGCATATAACAATCGCCCCTTTTGTAATATTGGTCTTACCACTTGGACATATTGTTTATTATCCCATTTTGTTTATTGTTTGTCATTATAAAGTGAAACTTTACTTCCTATTTATAAAAAAATGCATACACTCTATTCTCTTAAAATAGTTGCATATCCTTGCAACTGACACGGAGGTAGAAAAGAGTGTATGCCCAGATTAGGGAAAGGCAATATGTATTTGAACATGATTTGCCTTAATGTCGTATTCGACTCATTATATTACAAACGTTTTCAAATACGGAAATATTAAATTTAACCATATATATGAATATTTTACCTATATTCTTCGTTTTTCTTTATTTTTCTTCTATTTTCTCAAAAAATCGAAATAAAAAAATAAAAATACAAAAAAAGAACTAAGGTTTACACCTTAGTTCCTTTCACTTTATCGTAAAGCACGCTTTGGTAATCTATCGATATTCTCTAACATAATACCTGTACCAACCGCAACGCAGTGCATTGGGTTTTCAGCAATTAATACTGGTACTTTTAGTTCTTCTGCTAGAAGCATGTCGATACCGTGTAGTAAAGCTCCACCGCCTGTTAGAATCACACCGCGGTCGATGATGTCCGCTGATAGTTCTGGTGGTGTGCGCTCTAGTACGCCTTTTGCAGCTTGTACAATAACAGCCGCATTTTCTTTTAATGCTTCTGTAATTTCTTCTGAGCATACTGTAATTGTACGTGGTAAACCTGTTACCATGTCACGTCCGCGAATTTCAAGTTCTTCGCTACGTGCACCTGGGAATACTGTACCAACTTTAATTTTAATATCTTCTGAAGTACGTTCTCCAATTAATAGCTTATACTTACGTTTAATGTAGTTTAAGATCTCCATATCAAACTTATCGCCAGCCATTTTGATAGAGGAAGAGGTAACAATATCACCCATAGATAGTACAGCGATATCTGTTGTACCTCCACCAATATCAACAACCATGTTACCGCTTGGTTGGAAGATTTCCATACCAGCACCAACTGCGGCTACTTTTGGTTCTTCTTCTAAAAATACCGTTTTACCACCTGAACGTTCAGCAGCCTCACGAATTGCTTTTTGTTCTACTGATGTGATATTTGTTGGACAACAAATTAAAATGCGAGGTTTTGAAAAGAAGCTCTTTACGTCCAATTTGTTAATGAAATACTTTAACATCGCTTCTGTAATTTCGAAATCTGCGATTACACCATCTTTTAGTGGACGAATGGCTACAATATTACCAGGCGTACGTCCCACCATACTTCTTGCTTCTTCACCTACTGCTAATACTTTACCTGTGTTACGATCAATAGCAACAACAGATGGCTCATTTAATACAATACCCTTACCTTTAACATGGATTAATACGTTAGCCGTACCTAGGTCAATTCCGATATCTCGCGCAAACATTCCCGTTTTTTCCTCCTCGATATTCAAAATCAGGTTACACCCGAATTCTTTTACACCTAATTTCTGATTTTATCATAAATTTAACAGAAACGTAATATTCGCAAAAAGAATTTTTCTGAAAAATATTACCGAATTGAAACGGAATGTTTGCGATCGCATATTTATTGACGTACCGGCTTTTCTACATCTTCTTTTCTATACTTTTGTTTTGTTGCTTCTCCGCCTCTTAAATGACGAATAGACTTATGATAATCAAGAATTTCTTTCACTTCATTTGCGAGCTCTGGATTAATTTCTGGTAGACGTTCCGTTAAATCTTTATGGACTGTACTCTTTGATACCCCAAATTCCTTTGCAATGACACGCACTGTCTTTCTTGTCTCCACGATATACTTACCAATCTTGATAGTTCTCTCTTTGATGTAATCGTGCACACCACTCGCCTCCCTAAATTGGATGTGAGAAGGGTGAAATGAGCCTCGCTGCATACGACTAAGAAGTAAGTGTGAGTGCTGTTTGTAAGCGTTAAACATTCTTGGATTTATAATGAAATGATTCACGATTTCTCACCTCAAACACTCTCTTTGCTTTGGTTTATACCATTGTATTGCCCGCACTACTGATATATGCTACATGTTCACTATTTTTGCGGACTAAGTTAAGAAAAATTACGTTTTTTTGTGAGAAATACGTTAACAGTGACTATTTTGACAAAAAAATGACACCTTATATAAGGCGTCATTCTTCTCGTTCAAACTCTTCTTCTAACAATTGATGGTGGGGAACCTCTTTCTTACTGGCAATGTAATAATATAAAGTGAATAAAACAAACAATAAAATAATAGCGGTCGACAGAACAAACAAAAATGACACAGTATCCCCTCCCTTTTGTAATATATATTCGAGAATCTCGTCATTTTTCCTTGTTATTGCAACTTTTTTCTCGAAATTGAGTATTTTTATATAAAAATAAAAAAATCAGCTCTCTAGTGAGAACTGATTTTTTCACTTTCTTATTCTTGTGAAGAAGAACTATTAGATGATTCTGTAGAACCATTTGTTGATTTTTCTTCTTTCTTCGGTTCTTCTTTTTTGTCACTAGTCGAACCGCTTGTTGATTTCTCTTCTTTTTGAGACTTATCTTCTGTTTTACTTTCTGGTGTCGTGCTCGTTGACTTCTCTTCTTTTTGAGATTTGTCATCAGCTTTTTTACCAGAAGCATTCGTTGCCTTTGCAGCACCTGCATCAGCTTTAATTTCTGCTACTGATTTATTTAAGTAGCGCTCAGGGTTCACAGCCACGTTGTCTTTACGTACTTCAAAGTGAACGTGAGAACCTGCTTCTTTATTCATTGCACTTAGACCGGATTTTCCTAATACTTCACCTTGTACAACTCGTGCACCTTTTTCTACTTTTACACTGCCTAAGCTTTGATAAGAAGCTGCTACACCATTTCCGCTATCAACTGTTACAACATAACCAAGAAGTGAATCTTTTTCAGCTTTCGTTACTGTACCACTTAAAGCAGCTGTAACATTGAATTCTTTTCCATTCTTCGCAGCAATGTCAATTCCTTTATTTGGGGAATATGTGTTGTTATAAAAGACAAGTGCTTTTTCTTGTTCCGCCTCAGTTGCTGCATCTTCATAGAACTTCTTCTGTACGACTACTTCCGCATTAGCAGGAGCTGGCATTTTCACTACTTCTGAAGACTTCGTTACTGGTACTGCTGGATCTTCCGTTTGTGTATACGGTGTTGCTTGATCTTGGTTCGGAGTCTTCTTCGGATTAGCTCCTTGGAACCATAGCGCAACCATTAAGATTACCGCTGCACAAGCAATGTATAGTGCCGGAAATACCCATCTTTTTTGAAATAAATGTACTACCTTTTGCGACTTTTTATTATTTCTTCCTCGCATTCCATCATCACCTCAGCAATCATTTTGAACAATATTCACGTATCCTATACAACCTATAACTAATTACTTTTCGACAAAATCTGTAAAAATATGTATAGGAATTGTAAAATTTCCGAGGAAATGATAGAAAAAGAAAAAACTGAGCGTTTTGGCTCAGTTTTTAATCTAATTGTTTCTTTTTATATACGATTAAACATGCAATAAGTGAAACAATAAGCCAAGCTCCAACATTTATCATATGCCCACTAATACTACTAAACCCAGCGCCCTCTACTAAGCTTTTAATTGCCTTTTCAAGATGAGATGTTGGAAGATAACTAATTATTGTCTTAATGACTTTATTTTCAACCATTGGTTCAAATTGCACAGCTAAATACATCGTCATTAATATCGGCATTCCAATTAATGATGTTTGTGGGACAGAATCAGCTAGTAATCCAATCACCGTTCCAATTAAAGTAAATAAAATTGTTCCACATAAGAAAACAAATGCTAGTAATAAGAAATTTCCACTTAATTGATCTAAAATGAATAAGTTTACAATAGAAATACCTAGCGTTAAACATGTTGTTAATATACTTTTTCCAAGAAGGACTTCAACAGAAGAAGCTGGTGATAGCATTAACACACGTAACGTATGTTTTTCTTTCTCTTCCGCAATTACCATTGATTGAACAAACCCTGCAACGAATAGAAAGGCCATTAAAGTAATAATGCCAACCCCTGCACTCCCTTGTCCAAACCTGCTATATATAAATGCAAATATAATTGGTAAAGATGCCATTAGCAGCACTTGTGAATTTGCCTTAAAATCTTGTACTTCTTTTCTAAAAATAGCTGATACACGTCTCATTGAAAATGTCATTATAATCCCCTCCCAGTAACTTCAATAAAGATATCGCCTAGCGTTGGCTCGTGAGAATGGATAGATAATAGCTCTCCTTTTTTCATCCATTCTGAAATGCGTTTTGCACCTAATTCATCTTTTTGTACCGTTTCTTTCTTCTTATCCTTTAACACGACTTGTATTTGATCTTTCGCGTATTGTAAGCGAAGGTTCTCCGGTGTATCAAGCGCTACAATTTCTCCGCCACATAGAAAGGCAATGCGATTACAAAGCGTTTCTGCTTCGTCCATATTGTGAGTCGTTAAGAAAATCGTCGTTCCTTCTTTATTTAAATCCTTTAAGATTTTATGAATGTTTTGTACGTTAACTGGATCAAGTGCAGATGTTGGTTCGTCTAAGAAGAGGATATCTGGTTTATGAAGGATTGCTCTAGCTAATGTAACGCGCTGCTTCATTCCCTTTGATAGTTTCTTTACTAATGTTTTTTTATCATCTAATAAGTTTACTTGCGCTAATACTTCATCGATTCGTTCTTTTTTGCAATCGTATAAGTCACAAAATAATAGTAGATTATCATAAATGCTAAGTCTCTCATATAAACCGCTGTTGTCTGTTAAAATACCAATTCGTTTGTAATCGATACTACTTGGCCCTGTAATATCTTTCCCTAATACTTTTACCGTTCCAACGCTATGAAGTAATTGAGAAGTTAATATTTTTACTGTCGTCGTTTTCCCAGATCCACTCGGTCCGAGGAATCCAAAAATTTCTCCTTGCTTCACTTCAATATTTACATTTCGAAGTGCTGTTTTTTCGTTGAAACTTTTCATTACATCTTTCATTTCAATTGCCAATGTCATCTCGTCATCCCCTTTGTTTTTTTCTTTTATAGATGAAAGTCGCTTTAGCGCTTTTCGTTTGTTTGTTTCGCTTTTCTTGACTCAATCATATGAAAATCAAAGGGTTTACGCAGTAAAATACCGGTAAAAGGAGTATTTTTACCGGTGAATGAATCGTATTTTGAGCTTATTGGAGTACTTTTTATAGCCCAATTACACCTTTCAACTCATCCATTCGTCCTTTCGAAAGCGGAATTGAACTTTTTCTTTCGTCGTCTAAAATTAAGCTGAAACTGTTACGAGTCCAAGTAATTACTTCTCGTACTCTTTGTAAATTCACAAGATAAGAGCGGTGACATCTAAAGAAACCAAAACCTGTTAATCTCGCTTCTAGTTCACTTAATGTTAATGCACATGCGAAATCACCTTCACGCACATGAATATGTGTTACTCCGTTTTGCGTTTCAATAAAATGGATTTCCATTGGGTCTAATAAAATGATTTTATCGTTTACTTTCGCTGGTATTCTTTCTAACTTCATTTGCGGAATCATTTGAACGACTTTTTCTTCATCGACCTCTTCTGCTTCCTCTTGTTCGATTTCTACTTTTTTCACACCATCATTGTTTAATATGTATACATCTTCTGTTAACGAAAGGGCGTCCGATAGAAACGATGATGTAATAAAAATTGCCTTTCCTTGCTCTTTCATTTTCATAATTGCTTTTCGAATCATAATCGTACTCTCTGTATCTACATTTTGCTCCGGCTCTTCCAAAATAACTAAATCCGGATTATGGATCATAACTCGCCCAATATGAAGACGACGTTTCTCTGAAAATGATAGTTTTTCTATTTTAACGTTTAATTTATCTAAAAGGCCGACATATTGTACAACTTCTTCCGTACTCATATTTGATTCATAAAGTCCTATTAAGAACTTGAAGTATTCCTTTACCTTCAAACGATCATATGCTTCATCTTTCAAAAAACAAAAGCCGATGCGAGAATAATTTCTCTTTCCAATCACTTCATCTTCAAATAGCACATTGCCAGTTGAAGCTTCTTCCTCACCAATAATAATACGGTGTAACACTTTAGCTGTATGGTTATTACATTGCAAAACAACACATTGCCCCTTCTCAACCTTCAGTTCAACTGCCGGTAACTGGTTCGTCTTACCTAATTGTTTCAACTCCAGCAACGCCATTTTGTCTCCCCCAAATACTTTTTATCTTATTATACCAAACAATTAATGGAAAATTATGATATTTTAAACAAAAAGCAGGTGCCAGGAGACCCTGACACCTACTTCTTCACCATCAACTTACCTTCATAATCGTTCATCGTCTTTATTTCAACGCCTTTGTAGTAATGAGCGACGATATCTGTATATTTCTTGCCTTCTGCTGCCATGCCGTTCGCGCCGTATTGGCTCATGCCAACGCCGTGACCGAAGCCCTTCGTCGTAACAACGATTTTATCTCCCTCTTGTTTCCACGTGAAATCAGAAGAGCGTAAATCTAATTTGTCACGCACATCTCTTCCGGTTAATGTTTTCCCTTGAAATGCTACATCTTTTACACGTTTTCCTTCCGTACGCCCTTTAATGTCGCCAACTTTTCCGTCTGCTAACACTTTCACACCGAGACGTTTTTGAAAGTCAGCTACGGTAAAGGTTTGCTCACTCGTAAATTTCGGAGAAGCTTGATCCCACGGACTATCTACACTCTTTAAGTACGGATAATCATTTCCCCAATAATCGGCTGCATTTTCTGTCCGGCCATTACTCGTTGAGAAGAAGGATGCTGAGATTGGTTTTCCCTCATACGTTAAAACTTGTCCTGCGGTTTTCGAAACAGCTTCCTCGATTTTCTTGAAATTATTTTCGTAGTTATTGCCCCATTGTTTTTTCAATTCTTCTTTACTTTTGTACACTTGATCTTTCACCGTATCTGTCACGTCCGCATTGTTTTTCTTACCTCCGCTTAGCATACGCTGGACTACAAATGTTCTCGCTGCTAATGCCTGCGCCTTTAGCGCCTCTATTTCAAAACTGGCATTCATCTCAGAAGCTACTACACCGGTCACATACTCCTCCATAGGTAATGACTCTACCTTTTTCTGTTTCTCGCGATATACAGCAACTTGAACCGCTGTATCCACTTTCCCTGGAGCTGGTATACTTTCTATCGCTGGAGGAGTTTTAGAAGCTGCTTTTTCCTCTACTTTTGCTTTCGCAAACGGAATCACAAGAGCAGCAGGTACAATGATAACGAGCGCTATGAGAAGCGCTACTGTAATAAAAAGTGGCTTTGAAAATTTCATCTTATTTCCCCCAATATGAAAAAGCTTTACTCCATTCATTCTTATGGAACAACTCTTTCTTTTAGAACATACTTAAGGGGAACCATATAAAACAAAAATTTTCTAAATATTTTTACTGGTACGTGCATAAGTATAGAATTTCTTGACTATAACAGTAATAAGCCCAAAAAAATAGCCTCTATGTCAAAAGACATAGAGACTATTTCAATTAAGCGTGAAGATCAGAAACTTCTTGTTCTTTCACTTCTTCTACTTTTTCGTTTACACGTTCAATAGTTGCACCTAATGCAGCTAATTTCTTATGGAAGTTTACATAGCCACGGTCAAGATGTTTTAACTCAGTTACACGAGTGTAACCTTCTGATACTAAACCAGCTAAGATTAATGCAGCTGCAGCACGTAAATCAGTTGCTGCTACTTCAGCACCTTGTAAGCTGTTTGGACCGTTCATAATAACAGAACGACCTTCGATTTTAATATCAGCATTCATACGACGGAATTCTTCAACGTGCATAAAGCGGTTTTCAAATACCGTTTCTGTAATCATACTTGTTCCATCAGCTTGTAGTAATAATGCCATCATTTGTGATTGCATGTCTGTTGGGAAACCTGGGTGAGGCATAGTTTTAATATCAACCGCTTTTAACTTATCTGGGCCGATAACACGTACACCTTCATTTTCTTCGATAATTTTAACACCCATTTCTTCCATTTTCGCTGTAATTGAGCGTAAATGTTCAGGTACAGCATTTTCAATTAAGATGTCTCCACCAGTAATTGCCGCTGCAACCATGAATGTTCCCGCTTCAATACGGTCAGGAATAATAGAGTGGTTTGCACCATATAATTTATCAACGCCTTCGATACGAATCGTTCCAGTTCCAGCTCCGCGTACTTTCGCTCCCATCGCATTTAAGAAGTTAGCTAAGTCAACGATTTCTGGTTCTTTCGCTGCGTTTTCAAGGATTGTTGTCCCTTTTGCTAATGTAGCTGCAGACATAATGTTTTCTGTCGCGCCCACGCTTGGGAAGTCTAAATAAATTTTAGCTCCTTTTAGTTCTCCCTCAACGTATGCCTCAACAAAACCGTTACCAACCTGTACTTTTGCTCCCATTGCTTCGAAGCCTTTTAAATGTTGGTCAATTGGACGTGAACCAATTGCACATCCACCAGGAAGTGCAATACGAGCACGACCGTTACGTGCTAATAAAGGTCCCATTACTTGAACAGATGCACGCATTTTACGTACATATTCAAATGGCGCTTCAATGTTTAGCTCTTTAGAAGCATCGATTGTTACTTTGTTATTTTCAAATACGACTTCAGCATTTAAATGACGTAATACCTCATTAATTGTGTATACATCAGACAAAACTGGTACTTCAGATAGTACATTCTTTCCATCACTCGCTAATAGGGCTGCAGCGATTATAGGTAATACAGCATTTTTTGCGCCCTCAACACGCACTGTGCCGTTTAACCGCTTTCCGCCACGGACGATGATCTTTTCCAAATTATTCCCCTCCGTGTCCTTTTTTCAGTATCTATTCACTCAATACTCAGAAGTTATGATCGGTGTGCCAACCACAATTGTATCTTTGTTGTCTGTAGAACGTATTGCTATTTGCACATTTATTTTCTCTCTATTTGTTGAAAGAGCGTCATCCCACTTTTTATTGTATGCGGAGACTGACACAAATGCTCTTTCTTCTATCTGTTCGATCGCTCTTGCTGAAAGATCTTTCAAAACCTGATTGGTTTTATTTTGCAAAACACCTTCAATCTTATCATTCAGTACACCTTGAACACAAGTGTAAATTATAGGTTTTTCACTAAAAATTTTATTCGTTTTCTGAATATACTTCGGGTCCCATTTTGCCCCGCTTACTTCAAAGATAATGAAAGTGTTTTCTTTAGTATTTTCCTTACTCCAAGTTACTACTACTCGTTCTTCATAGGAAGAAAATTTTTTATAGGATGTAGCTTTATATCCATCTGGAGATTGCTCTAATTCCCACTTTTGAATATTTGCCTTATCCTTCACATCGTTTAACAACTTTTGAAACGTATGTATATTAGAAATTGTTTTTGTTTCTCTTGCTAACCATGACCATTTCTCTACTTTCGCATCATTTTTCTCTAAGGATGCGATCATGCCCTCCATCTTCTGTTCATCACTGATTGGTTTCATCTCTCTATACCCAACCAAAAATAAAACAACACTAAGTGCAACAATAAGAATGGCTTTAAGCTTCAATTTCATCCCCTCCTATCCCCATTGTTAACGGAGATATGAGGTTCTATACACTTACTTTACTAAATACGTTAAACTCTTTGAATAGCCTAAATAATCAAGGAAAAAGTTACTTACAGATGTCCCAATTGCAATTGTAATTAAGATGAGTAATACTCTCGTCTGCATCACCTTTCCAGGCTTCATTAAACGCTCAATGTGAATACCTTGTAAGGCCCACCACGTGATGGTAATAAACAATAAATGCGAAACAATGGCAATCAGTGCTTGTTGCCCTAAAAGATGTGCCAAAAAACCGACCCCTTTTTACCCAGCTACTACTTACGAAATACTATAAAAACGATACCATAATAAGTAGGAGCCACACTTTTTCAAATACAAATAAGCATCTTACATTTTACATCGAAATTTTTCTCTTTAAAAACGTATACCTATATGTATTTTCAATTGTAGTTCACACAAAATAAAAAGCGCAGAGTAACGACTCCACACCTTTTATTTTCACTATTGTACCACGTTCCCTAAGAAGAAGAAATCTTTCATTAATGGAAAATATTCATAAAAGAAATTGTATCCAATCATCGGCACAATCCCTAGTATTACAATCGAAATTGCACAAAAGCTCATCACAATCTTTATGTTGAGCGGCAAGCGAATTTTCTCTTCTACTTCTCCCGTACGGAAAAACATTTGCTGTAAAATACGGAAATAATATACGAATGAAATGACTGTCGTCCCCATCATAATAGAAGCTAGTACGTAATGAGCTGGCTCTACATGAAGAGCCCCTAAAAAGATGTTAATTTTCCCAATGAAACCAGCTGTTCCTGGTATCCCCGCTAGCGATAAAATAAAAATCGTCATCACAATCGCTGTAAATGGCGACCTTTTATATAATCCAGTGAAAATGGTGATATTTTCTTTATCGCTTTGTAAGATTAAGCCGTGGATAATTGCAAACGCGCCTATATTCATAAGCATATACGCAAGCATGTAAAACCACATGCTATCCATCGTAAATGGTGATAATGCGACAAGCGGAACGAGTAAATATCCCGCATGCGCGATTCCCGAATAAGCAAATAGGCGTTTTACGTTATATTGCTTTAATGCGACTACATTTCCAATAATCATCGTAATACTAGCTAGCACAGCGATGTATATGCTCATACGTCCGTATAAAGATTGCATGTCTCCTTGCACCGATACACTTGCAAAAACCATGAGGAACAAACGAATAATGAGTAAGAAACCCGCCATTTTAGAAATCGTTCCAAGAAAAGCAGTAACAGGTGTAGCCGCTCCCTCATACACATCAGGCGCCCACATATGAAACGGCACTGTAGCAATTTTGAATGAGAGCCCAACGAGTAAGAGTAGGAATGCGAGAGCTAGCAATAACTGAATACCACCAGCCAGTTCTCCGGCAAATACTTTTTGCATATCCACGATATTAGTTGACCCTGTAATGCCGTATAAGTAACTCATTCCAAAGAGTGTAATTGCCGTTCCAATTCCTCCATTAATGACATATTTCATGGCCGCCTCATTTGATGCACGGTTCTTTTTTCGTATTCCTACTAAAATGTAGGAAGAAAGTGAAAGCAATTCTAAACCGACGAAAAGTGTAACGAAATCAACGCTAGAAGCCATAAACATCGCCCCAAGAAGCGCCATTAAAAATAAGTAATAATACTCTCCCTTATCTTCAATTGGATTTTTCTTATCATCGCTCATTGCGGTGCACAAAATGAGGGCCGCCCCGCCTAACAACAACGTTTTAAATCCTTTTGAAAATCCATCTAACACAAAAGATCCATTTAAAATATCTCCCGCTGGTTCACCGTATAGCGTAATTAATGATACGATCGCTAATACGATAGCTGCGATTGCACCAAGCGCTACATACCTATGGTTCAGCTTAAAAAACAAATCACATATGGAAAGAAGGATGGCAGCTCCGAGAATGATGAATTCTGGCACCATGAGATGCCATGATAAGCTAAGTAACGTATTCATATCCACCCTACTTCACCCCCAATGTTTTCAATGTATTTTGAAGCGGATCCCCTAGTATTTCTGGCATTACTCCAATTGCAATAATGCAGAAGATAAGTAGCAAAATCGGGACATACTCCCATCCGTGTATATCAGCTTTCGCTTCCCACTCTTTCTTACCAAATGTTACTTGAAGGGTTGCTCTTAATACGTATACAGCAGTTAAAATGATGCCAAGTACTCCGGCCGCAGCAATAACTGGCTCCCCTTGGAATAAACCGAGAAAGGCAAGAAACTCGCTAACAAATCCAGACATTCCCGGCAATCCAAGCGATGCCATTCCTCCCGCTAAGAAGAAACCGCTAAGTACTGGTACACTTTTCGCAAGTCCGCCAAGCGCTGTAATATTTGATGTTCCAAAACGCTGTTCTATAACACCAAGTAAGAAAAAGAGTAAGGCTGCAATTAAACCGTGCGAAACAACTTGGAATAAAGCGCCTTGTGTACCTGGTGCATTTAACGCCGCAAGGCCCATTAATACAATACCCATATGCGAAATACTAGAATAAGCAAGCACCTTCCGAAAGTCTGTTTGAATGAGCGCTAAGAAGGCTCCGTACAATAAGTTGATAACTCCTAAAATCGCAATGAGCGTTGCAAACTCGCGAAAGTATTCCGGAAATAGTCCCTGTCCGAAGCGGATTATACCGTATGCTCCAATCTTCAATAAAACACCTGCATGAAGCATAACGACAGCCGGATGTGCTTCAATATGTACATTGACCATCCAGCGATGTAACGGGAAAACGGGTAGTTTAATCGCAAAAGCAATCATTATGCTAAGAAACAAGCCGAACTGTAAGCTATTTGGGACAGCCATTCCTCCACCAGCACCTACACTCGTTAATATTTCTTTAAGCTCTGTAATATTTGTTGTACCTGTTTTCGCAAATAAAACCGAGAAAACGATAAGCAAAATAGCGGAGCCAATACCGTTATATATTAAATAACTATAAGCAGCCTTTTCACTCGACAATTTCCCCCACTTCCCAATTAATAAAAACATCGGTGGCAATGTAATTTCAAAGAAGATAAAGAACAACATTAAATTTTGAGCAGCGAAGACACCGAGCATCCCTATTTCTAACATGAGTAACAGCATATAAAATGCTTTCAAATTCCTTTTAATCGTAAATGCCGCAATTGCTGCAAGCATCGCTAGAAGGGCCGTCAGTACCATCATAACGAGCGATAAACCATCAATACCAAGTTCGTAATAAATGGAAAACCACCTTTTATCCACCGCTGCAAAATCCCCAAATTTAATCCATTTCACTTTTTCATCAAATAGAGACAAACTCTTTCCAGAAGCATATGTACAAGCGAGGACGATAGCCATTCCGAATGGAAGCACCGTTCCAAATAAACCGAGCGCTCGCACTGTACGTGATTCTTTTTTCGGTGTTAATGTAAGTAAGAGAATTCCTAAAAGCGGGGAAAAAATGAAGAACGTTAATAACAAATCATTCATCGTAAATCCCCTCCCGTATAGAGCAAAATAATGAAGAGTACTGCAAGTGAAACAGCTGTTACAGTCCCGTACACTTGTACATTTCCGTTTTGGAGTCTAGAGCCAATTGCACTTATCCCTTTCACTAAACTCCCTATTAAAACGGCAATTCCTTCGACTACATACACTTCAAATAGGCGAAGCACATGAGCGATTCCTTTCGTAATAGGAAGCACCGTCATATTGTATAGTTCATCCACATAATATTTTTCTTTCAAAAGTTTATAAAGAGGCGAGTCCTCGCTACCAGCCCAATCTCTAGCAATAGATTTCTTGCCATATATGAAATATGCAAGAGTAATCCCTGTCAAAGAAACGAGCGTCGCAACAATCATAATCCAAACTGGTCCGTGTGCCTCTCGCACTTTAAATGCTACATCTTTCGTAAGCCAATCCCCGAGAAACGTTCCAAACCACGGTGTATTTATATAGCCTGCCACGACTGCAAGAACGCCAAGGACAATCATCGGATACGTCATGATGCGGGGCGATTCATGCACATCTTCCTTCGTCTTCGCTTCCCCAGTAAAGACAAGAAAGTATAGGCGGAACATGTAGAACGCTGTTAGGAATGCTGCAATTATCGCTAAGACGAATAAAACATAATTGCCGTTCATCCAAGCTGCCGCTAAAATTTCATCTTTACTAAAGAAACCGGAAAGGAGTGGCACACCACTAATTGCAAGAGTACCGATTAAAAATAAGGCACCTGTTACTTTCATCTTCTTCTGTAAACCGCCCATTTTATTAATGTTTTGCGTATGCACGGCATGAATGACACTTCCTGCCGCCAAAAATAGCAACGCTTTAAAAAAAGCGTGTGTCGTTAAATGGAACACACCAGCTACATAACCGGCAGATCCTAATGCAAGCATCATATACCCGAGCTGGCTAACTGTAGAATAAGCAAGTACTCTCTTTATATCCGTTTGTACAAGACCGATGGAAGCTGCAAAGATTGCAGTAAAGGCGCCAACAATTGCTACCGTCTGCATCGCCACCGCACTTGCTGAAAATAGCGGAAACATCGTTGCCACTAAATATACGCCAGCTGCTACCATCGTCGCCGCATGAATAAGTGCCGAAACAGGCGTCGGCCCTTCCATCGCATCCGGTAACCACGTATGAAGCGGGAACTGACCTGATTTCCCCATCGCCCCGATAAAAATTAATATCGCCGTTATTGTAATCATTGTCGGAGTCAGATCACCCGTATGAATCGCTCTAAAAATTGCGTCATATTCAAAACTACCTGCATGCCAGAAAATTAAGATCATCCCAATAAATAAACCGACATCGCCAATACGTGTCATAATAAAAGCTTTTTTCGCAGCAGCCTTCGCTTCTTCTTTAAAGAAATAAAAACCGATGAGTAAGAACGAACCAAGGCCGACTAACTCCCAAAATATATAAAGCTGTAATAAATTCGGTGATATAACAAGCCCGAGCATCGCAAATGTAAAGAGTCCTAAATAGGCATAAAAGATTGGTAATCTTTCCTCACCTTTCATATAACCTTTCGAATACACGTGTACAAGTAAACTCACAAGTGTAACGATAAACAACATTAAAGCCCCTAATGCTGTCACTTCAAAGCCAAATGATATATCAATATCTCCAGCTCTAAGCCATACCCACTTATGCTTCACTGGTACTGTCGTAAATCTTTCTATTAATACAAGTACCGCACATATAAAGGAGAGAAAGACGAAGAAAATACTAAGTACACTGCTTCCTTCTCTAATTTTCTTCCCGAATATAATTAATAACAAAAACGAAACAAGCGGGAAAAGCGGTATGAGCCATGCATAATCGATCATTGTTTCCTTCCCCCTTTTCGGTCACAATGTTATCCTTTGAGCGTATCCATTTCATCTACATGAACTGTCGTACGATTACGATATAAAGCAATTAAAATGGCGAGTCCTACCGCCGCCTCCGCTGCTGCTACAGCCATCGTAAACAGAGAGAAAATTTGCCCTGTTAAATTTGGGAACAAACCTAATTTACTAAACGCTACTAAGTTTAAATTGGCTGCGTTCAGCATTAATTCAATACAAACTAATACAATCACTGTATTTCGCTTCGTTAAAGCTCCAAACAAACCGATGCAAAATAAAATAATCGCAAGCGTTAAATACGCAGAAGCAGGAACGCTACTCATTGGAATCCTCCTCTTTCTCATCCTTCTTCGCAAGAATAATTGCACCGACAAGTGCTACAAGTAAAATAACTGAGGTTAACTCAAATGGAATGATATATTTTGAATAGAGAAGCGTACCGATTTGAAGTGTGTTTTTTTCATGGAGAGGTAAACTTCCTTGTGTGCTTTCATTTGCGAAATCAATATTGTTAACAGCGAAATACATAACTGCCCCAAATGCTACAACCGCAAAGAAGATAATCCATTTTCGAAGAGTAAGACGCGATTCATTTTCCGCGTTATGTTTCGTTAACATAATGCCAAAAATCATAATAATTGTGATCGCACCCGAGTAAAGTAAAATTTGTGCAACCCCGATAAATTCAGCTGATAAAAGAAAGTACAAACCTGCAATGCTGAGAAATGTTAGAACGAGAGCTAGCATCATATGCATGACCTTCGTTAAATTCAACATAAGAACGCCGCCGATAATTGCAGACAAGGATAGTATAAAGAATGCTATAAACTCGCCATTCATGCTTTATTCTCCTTCCTGACGTTTTCGTCGTTTTCATCAAGCCACTGCAAATTTTTAAATAAGTCATCCCGTGAATATTCCGCGAGTTCAAAGTTATTTGTCATAACAATCGCTTCTGTCGGACAAACTTCTGTACATAAATCACAAAGAATACAAATTTCAAAATTAATATCGTACGTGTCAATAATTTTTCCTTTTTTCGTAGGATCCGGATGTTTTTTCCCCGTTAACTGAATACAGTCTGTCGGACAAATATTGGAGCACTGGTTACAAACGATACACTTTTCTGGATAAAACTTTTGAATCCCTCGAAAACGATCTGGCAATGGCAACGGTTGATTCGGATAGTCATAAGTCACCTTCTTCTTACTCAAATTGCTTAATGTATATTTTAATCCTTTAAATAGCCCTTTCATCTCTTACTGGCACCCCCTTCATAGATTAGAAGAATAACTCCTTAATCAATGCCGTTAAGAAAATATTTGCAAGTGCAATTGGCAATAATACTTTCCAGCCAAATTCCATTAACTGATCACCTCTTATACGCGGAAACGTAACGCGGAACCAAATTAATAGAAAAACTACACTGCTAAACTTTAAAGCAAACCATACGGCACCTGGGATGAATCCAAGGAACATAACTGGATTCCATCCGCCTAAAAAGAGCACTGTAATTAAAGATGCCATCCCGAAGAAATATACGTATTCTGAAAGCATAAAGAACGCCCAGCGAAACCCTGAGTATTCCGTATGATATCCAGAAACAAGCTCCGACTCAGCTTCTGGTAAATCAAACGGCGTCCTATTTAACTCTGCTACTGCTGCGATTAAAAATACGATGAAACCGATTGGTTGCACGAAAATGTACCAAACATTTTCCTGCGCTGCTACGATTTCATTTAAATTTAAACTACCAGCTAACAAAACGATCCCAATTACACTCATTACGAGCGGAATTTCATAAGAAATCATTTGCGCCGCTGCACGCATCCCTCCTAAAAGGGAATATTTATTATTCGATGCCCATCCTCCGGTTACGACACCAATCGTCGTAATGCCAGAAACAGCAATGTAATACAGTAAGCCTACGCCAATATCCGCGAACTGAAATTTATCAGTAAACGGGATGACTGCAAGCACCATAAATGCTGGTGCGAACGCAATGACAGGTGCTAATATAAACAACGGTTTATCTGCCGCCTTCGGAATACTATCTTCTTTCAATAATAGTTTTAAAACATCGGCTACCGTTTGCAACAGACCAAACCGGCCCCCGACTTGGTTTGGCCCAATCCGCCCTTGCATAAAACCCATCACTTTCCGTTCTGCCAAAATACCATATGTAACGAAGCCAAGGACTGCAAATAATAGGAGCACCGCTAATCCGAAAAAAATGAAGAAATTCGTCCAGCTAGAAGGTGATTGTAAGAGCGTTTCAATCATTAGCCATCAACCTCCCCAAGTACAATATCCACTCCACCTAAAATCGTAATTAAATTGGCGATGTTTTCACCTTTCAATAACTTCGGTAAAATTTGCAAATTGTAAAAAGACGGCCTGCGAAACTTCAAGCGGTACGGCTCTTTCTTTCCGTCACTAGCAATATAGCAACCAATCTCTCCTCGCGGCGACTCTATACGGACGAATGCTTCCCCTTTAGGAGCCTTAATAATTTTCGGTACTTTCGCAAGTACTGCTCCTTCTTTCGGGAACTGCTGGACTGCTTGCTCGACAATTTTTAACGACTCCTCAATTTCCTTCATGCGGCAAACGTAGCGATCCCAAGCATCCCCCACGCTCCCAACAGGAATATCGAAATCAAAACGGTCGTAAATGGAGTACGGTTCATCCTTGCGAAGATCCCAGTTTACTCCGGTGCACCGCAAATTCGCTCCGCTTAAAGAATACGAAATCGCTTCCTCCGCGCTATATATACCAACGCCTTTTACACGATTTAAGAAAATCTCATTGCCGCTAACAAGATCATGATACCCTGCCAATTGTTCTCTCATATACGGAACAAATTCTTCCACTTTTTCAATCCAACCATCCGGTGCATCCCACTTTACACCGCCGACTCTCATATAGTTAAAAGTAAGCCGGGCACCGCATAATTCGTTTAATAAATTTATAATCATCTCTCGTTCACGAAACGCGTACAAAAATGGGCTGACCGCTCCTATATCGAGAAGATTTGTCCCCCACCAAACGAGATGGCTTGCAATCCTTCCAAGCTCCATTGCAAGCACTCGTAAGTATTCGGCCCGCTCTGGGATTTCAAGCCCCATCATCGTCTCTACAGCATGGCAAATGACGTAATTATTCGTCATAGCCGATAAATAATCCATCCGATCTGTATAAGGGATAATTTGCGTATACTGTAAGCTCTCTGCAATCTTTTCGGTCCCGCGATGCAAATATCCAATAACCGGTGTAGCTTCTTTAATAATTTCCCCGTCAATTTTAATAACGAGCCTGAACACACCGTGCGTACTCGGATGCTGAGGACCTACATTCAAAAGCATTTCTTCCGTACGGATCATTTAGCTACACCTCCACATCATACGGTTCATAATCTTTCCTAAGCGGGTGCCCTACCCAATCATCAGGCATTAAAATACGTGATAAATTCGGATGCCCCTTAAATACGATACCAAGCAAATCATACGCTTCCCGCTCTGGCCAATCTGCCCCTTTCCAAAGCGCTGTCACCGATTCCACTTGCGGTGCTTCCCTATCCAACTTCACCTTCACCGCTACTGACTGTTTCTTTCCATATGAAAATAAATGAACATACACTTCCATATGTGTCATAAAATCCGTCGCATGTAGCTCTGACATATAATCAAATGCAAGTCCCTCATGGAATCGCAGTAACTCCATTACTTCATAATATTTTGAGGGCTCCACTACAAGAGTTGGTACATCTTTGGAAAGTTTATTAATGTAGCAATCTACTAAAGCATCCTCTCCTACTTTTCCCTTAATAACTTCAACATACTGATTTAAATACGGTTGATTCACAGATGGCTCTTCCTGCTTCGTCTCTTCTTCCTTCTTACCTTCAGCACCCTTCATCTTCGCCCTTACAGCCGCTGCCGCTTTTGCCTTCGCTGCTGCAATTGCCTTCGCCTTTTCATCCCCCGAATCCCCATCACCTTGCGATGCTTTCTGCTTCGCTAACGCCGCTGCTTTTGCTTTCGCGGCGGCGACTGCCTTCGCTTTCGCCTTGGCCTTTTCTTCTTCCGTCACTTCTTCTGTTCCTTCTCTTTTTTGCTTCGCTAACGCCGCTGCTTTCGCTTTTGCGGCTGCTGCTGCCTTCGCCTTTGCTTTTGCCTTTTCTTCTTCTGTTCCTTCTTCTGTTCCTTCTCTTTTTTGTTTCGCTAACGCCGCCGCTTTCGCTTTTGCCTTTTCTTCTTCCGTCACTTCTTCTGTTCCTTCTCTTTTTTGTTTCGCTAACGCCGCTGCTTTTGCTTTTGCAGCCGCTGCTGCCTTCGCCTTTGCTTTGGCCTTTTCCTCTTCCGTCACTTCTTCTGTTCCTTCTCTTTTTTGCTTTGCTAACGCCGCTGCTTTCGCTTTTGCCGCGGCTGCCGCCTTCGTCTTCGCTTTGGCCTTTTCCTCTTCCGTTACTTCTTCTATTCCTTCTCTTTTCTGTTTCGCTAACGCCGCTGCTTTTACTTTTGCCGCCGCGGCTGCACGTCGTTTTGCTTCTTCTATAGTCATATCGTCATTTTTTGGTAGCGCTTTCTCTTTTTCGCGATTTTCTTCCTCAAGTTTACTTATTTCCACACCATGTTTCGCAACAAGACGCTTTCTCGCCTCTTCTTTCGCACGCCTAGCCGCTTCTCTTTTTAAATCCTCTAAATCTTTGTTAGGATCACTCATTTATTCGTCACCTGCTTTCCAGTCTTTGCTTCGTAACGAATTTTTTCTTTTAATTTATTAATTCCATAAATTAAAGCTGCAGGATTTGGTGGGCAACCAGGGATATACACGTCAACTGGCACAATTTGATCTACACCTTTCACAACAGCGTACGAATTTACATATGGACCACCTGCTGTCGCACAAGATCCCATTGCAATAACCCATTTCGGTTCAGGCATTTGGTCATATAAGCGCCGAACAATAGGAGCCATCTTCTTCGTTACCGTTCCCGACACAATCATAACGTCCGATTGCCTTGGTGAAGTCCGAAAAAATGACCCAAATCGATCTAAATCATAATGTGATGAACCTACTCCCATCATTTCAATTGCACAGCATGCCAGTCCGAATGTCATCGGCCATAAAGAATTACTTCTCGCCCATCCTTTCAACTGTTCCAATGTAGAAAAAAAGATATTTCGTTCTAATTCCGCTCGCTCATTTGGATGTAATTCCTCAAAATTTATAACCATTGTAACACCTTCTTTTTCCAAGCATACGCTAATCCAACTAGCAACATTACAACAAAGATGAGCATTTCAATCAGTGCAAATAAACCGAGGTTGTCATATGCAACAGCCCATGGATATAAAAATAAAGTTTCTACATCAAAGATGACAAACAATAAAGCAAAAATATAATAACGAGCATGAAACCGAATATTCGCATCATGAAAAGGCTCAATCCCGCTCTCATACGTCGTCGCTTTCGCTGCACTTGGTTTATTTGGGCGCAGCATCCTTCCTAATGTAAGAGCCACTACCGGCAGCAATATACCTAATAGCAAGAAAATCAAAACGATCATATAACTATTTTCATATACACTTGCCATTGTGAAACCCTCCCCCCTAAATTAAGAACAAGTTCACTTAGTAAACAATATGTCCTAGTTGCAGCAATTATTATTTTTAAATTTTTCTAAATAATGCAACTATTTTAATCATTATAGCAAACTTCAAATTCCTATGTCGATATGTTGGGGACAGAAACGAGAATTATTAAAATCTGTTTTTATAACTTGCTATACTTGCGCAAAATAAGTATATAGGTTATATATGTTTTTTAAGAAACTATAAAAAATACAAAAGAGGAATTTATATGTATATACCGTGGGTGAGATAGATGAAAAAACAAACACATGTAAGTATTCTTATAAGCATTACATTGCTACCTATAGTAATTCATTACGTGGCAATGCCTTTTCTATATGAATACTCATTTCCCTTTCAAATATTAATTGGAATGAGTACTTTATTCATTGATATTATCGCTTGTAGTTATATACTTTATTTTTCAAATATGAAAGAAGGGTTACCTCGTTTATTTTGGACGATATTATGCGTTGGAACTCTCTCTTATTTCATCGGGGATATCGTCGTTGCCTATCAACGTTTAATTTTAAAGGACTACTATACATTCGTTGATCCGTCCGACTTTTTTTATTTACTTTTTTTAATTAGCTTTGCATTCGCCTTTCTATATGAAATCATTTATAACCGAGATTTATTAGAAAAGCTTTTTATGATATGTGATATTTGTATTATTGTTACAGCACAATTCACTTTAAGTTACTACTTACTTATTGAAAGAACCATTCACATTTCTTCAACATCCTATATCGACATATTTGTTCAACTTACTTATCCAATGACCGATTTACTCTTTTTCCTCATAGGAATTAATCTGTTATTCAAGCCTTTATCTTTATTATCCAAAAAGGTTGGCGCACTTCTTGGCAGTGCTTTACTTTTATATGCTACTACAGATGCGATTTATGCTTATATCAAATACTTCATACCCGAGTATTCTATGTTTACAGTTACTCCTCTTTATCAAGTAACTTTAGTACTAGTAGCAATCGCATGTATTATCCATACAAAAGAACCTGAAAAACAAGAACAAGTGCTATTAACACCTAAATTTGGGGAAGCGATCAGATTATCATTACCTTATATTTCTGTCGTAATGCTTATTGTTTTCATATTAGTCGAATATGTTTTCGCGCCTATTGTAGTAATTGGGCTTATGATAACTTTCTCCTTCGTTCTCATACGCCATAGTTTAGTTCGAAAACAAAATAAAATATTATTATTAGCCCAAATGCAATTCAACTCAGAACTCGAAAAACAAATTGAACTGCGTACAGAAGATTTAGTAGAACAAAAAAATGAACTGTATCATAACCAACAAATGTTTAAATCTTTATACGAGCATCATCCAGATCCAATCTTCACATTAGATTTATACGGTAATTTTCTTAACGTGAATAACGCTGGTACGACTTTACTCGGTTATCAAACGAATGAATTATTAAATCAGCCTTACTATTCACTTACGTATGAAGAAGATTTGGAAGAAATCATTAATGCCTTTCATCGCGTAAAAAAGGGGAAATCTATTTCTTTAGAAATACGGGCATATCATAAAAATAGAGATATTTACTACTTGCATGTGACAGCTGTTCCTATCTTTTTAAAGGATCATATTTCCGGAGTTTATTTAATGATTAAAGATATTACGGAAAGCAAACAACAACAAGAACAAATTAATTTTTTAGCATATCATGATACACTAACAGAGCTTGCAAATCGACGTGCATTTCATCAATATGTAGAACAAGCAATTGCGCGATCCAAAATATCAAAAATGCCTTTTGCTGTTATGTTTCTTGACCTAGATCGCTTTAAAGTTATTAACGATACCCTCGGTCATAGGGTAGGAGACCTTCTATTAATTGCAGTAGCAAAAAGACTCGAAAGTATAGCGACACCAAATATGAAGCTTGCCCGATTAGCTGGAGATGAGTTCACAATCCTTATCGAAAATTATAAAAAGAGGCCAGACGTAAAAAAAATAGCTGATACAATTGTAGCAGCCATGAACGAACCATTCGAAATTGAAAATCAACATTTACAAATCTCACCGAGCATCGGGATTGCAATATATCCTGAAGCAGGTGAAGATCCGTTATCAATTTTACAACATGCTGATATGGCCATGTACGAAGCAAAAAATAAAGGAAAAAATGGTAGCTCTCTGTACACGAAAGAATTGTATAAAAAAACGGAACGAAAAGCCCGAATTGAAAAAGATTTACCACTCGCTTTAGTAAACGAAGAATTTTATCTCGTCTATCAACCACAAATTGATATTACGACGAAAAAGATTATTGGTGCTGAAGCATTACTACGCTGGAAACACCCACTCCTTGGTGACATTCCGCCATGTGAGTTCATTCCAATTGTAGAGGAGACTCCTCAAGTCATTCCACTTGGTCATTGGGTATTAAATGAATCTTGTCGTCAGCTAAAAATATGGCATACTTTTGGCTACAAAGATTTAAAAATAAGTGTTAACTTATCAGCTAAAGAGTTCCAGCAAAATAATTTAATCGAGAACATTTTACAAATAATAACAGACGTTAAAGTCGATCCAAAAGATGTAACACTTGAATTAACAGAACGAATTGCAATGATCGATGAAAAGGAAACGTTATCCAAGCTAAAACAATTAAAGGAATATGGTATTCAAACGTCCATCGATGACTTCGGAACCGGCTATTCTTCTCTCGCTTATTTATCTATTTTCCCTATCGATACATTAAAAGTACCGAGAGAATTTACACAACTAGCTGATCATCGACCTGAAGAGAGAGCCATCGTGTCCACTATCCTTTCCCTTGCAAATACGTTAAACCTATCTGTCGTTGCTGAAGGAATTGAAACAGAAAAACAACTTAAGTTTCTACAAAAGAACAACTGTAAATATATGCAAGGTTACTATTTCAGTAAACCACTTACTAGTCATCAATTTATAAAATTTCTACAAAAAACACCTAGTATGAACCAATAACTTGAAGTGAACCCGAATAGTGGCACATGAAAAAAACACCTCCTGAATTCGCATACTAAGTATGCAAATTCAATGGAGGTGTTTTTGGTTTGAAAACAAGAGTTCATTACCCAGAAGAAATAAAGTGGAAAGTGATTGAAATGAAAAAGGATGGATATTCCAATCGGATAATTATGGAGAAGCTTGGAATTAAAAATGTTTCCCAAATTAAGACATGGATGAAATGGTATCGTACCGGTCAAACGTACCGTTTTCAACAACCTGTAGGAAAACAATATTCTTATGGAAAAGGGCCAAAAGAGTTAAATGAATTGGAACAGTTACGCTTAGAAAATAAACATCTAAAAACAAAATTACTTGTATGGGGAAAGTATCTAGAAATCGAAAGGGGCTGAAACCAGAAACTGTAGTTACTTTATGGAACGATTTAAAAACAAAGCTAACGGTAAAAGAATTGTGTAACGTATTAGAATTACCCCGGTCCACATTTTATCGTTGGTTACAACGAACGGAAGATCTAAAAGAGGATATAGAAGAGAAAGTAAAGGATGTTTGTCTTAGGCATAGATTCCGGTATGGATATCGAAGAGTGACCGCTACTCTTCGAAAAATGGGACTGTGTGTCAATCATAAAAAAGTATTACGAATCATGAGACAAAATCATATTCTTTCAAAAGTACGTCGAAAGAAAAAGAAATATATCAATGGTGCGGAACCAATGGTAGCCCCTCATCGATTGGAGCGCCAATTCGATGCATCCAGACCAAATGAAAAGTGGTTTACGGATGTAACTTATTTATTATTTGGAGAGCGTACCTTGTATTTATCAACGATTATGGATGCCTTTAATCTTGAAATTATTAGTTGTGTCATCAGCGAGTCGCAAACACTAACATTGGCGATGAAGACATTAAAACAAGCAATGAGAGGGCGAAAAGTAAAAGGTGTCCTTCTTCACTCGGATCAAGGAAGTATTTATACAGCAAAAGAATTTCAAGCGTACGCCAAAGAAAACGGCATTATCACCAGCATGTCCCGGAAAGGAAATTGCCATGATAATGCCGTCATGGAAAGCTTCTTTGGTCATTTGAAAAGTGAAGCTTTCTATTCACAAAAGATAACAAAAGTATCCAACACAACTGTGCGAAAGATTGTGCTAGAATACATTCATTACTACAATTGTGTGCGAATTCAAGAAAAATTAAACCACCTATCCCCTAAAGAATTTAGGGAACAAGTGGTTTAGGTGTTTTGATTGGTGTCCCGTTTTCAGGGTTCACTTCAACTCATACTAGGTGTTTTTATCATGCTATTTGCGCACTACAAAGCTATTCATCGACGCAGAGTGTCCGACTCACTTTATAATGTCGGAATTTTTTTTTCGTAATATTCCTCTGCAATCTCTTCATAAAAAGCTGCTGACGTCGTATAAAAATATGGAATTAGCCATAAGAATCCAATCCCGAGTGTAATACAACTTAATATAAACCAACCAATAAAACTCAAACATAAAATGAAATACTCCATCTTATGTCCATCCATCATACGACGGCTTTCTGTAATCGCTTGATTTATAGAATACTCCGGGTGATCATTTATAATAAAGTACGTCATCGCATAAGAAAATGATTTAATAATGCCTGGGATAATGAACAGTAACGTCCATAAGAAAAGATAAAAATTTACTAATAAATATAATAAAAATGACTTTAAAAATCTCTTTCCCTCTGAAAACCAAATGAACACATTACCGATACTAGCTTGCTTTTCACGAAGGATATTTAAAGCAAGATAATATCCACCTAAAGTTAAAGGCCCAGTAACAAAAAATGTAAGGATATTTATTGAAATTGAATTTTTCGTTTCTTTCCAATCAAAAATTGAAGAAAATCCCCACTCAATACTAAAACTAAAAATCATGATTAGAATTGAAATAAGTAATGTCGCCCCGACAGCTAATCCCCATTTCCCTTCTAATGAATCTAATGCTTCTCCTTTTAAATCACCAATCATACGTAACCTCCTATACACAATAACTCTATTAGTATAGCATGTTCCTACTACAATTCATCTTTTGAAATATAGCGGTAAAAATGCGCTGTCGTTGTACTCACGTACGGACTAAGCCATAGAAAACCTATTCCAAGTGTAAAAATCGCTAAAATAGCCCACCCTATAAAGCTTAGCCATAAAAGAAATAGATCTAATTTATGCCCCTTCATCAGATTCTTACTTTCTTTCATTGCTTGCGAAACACTGTATTCCGGTTTTTCAACCATCACATAATATGTCATCGAATATGAAAAATACAAAATAGCCATTACAATAAACGAAATAGCTAATAAAATAAAGAAAACAATTATAAATGATGGATTTGCATTCTCATCAAGAAAACCTAATAGCCCAAATACAATCGTTCCTAACATCGGAACCCATATACCTGTATATAACAAAATTGCAAGCATAGCCCACATTGTTTTCATCATTCTTTTAAAGCCACGAAATCCTTCAAATAAATAATCCACTCTAGCATCTTCTCGTTTGCTTATTTGTAGAAACAAATTCGTATGACCATATGTGGTAATGCCATAAGCCGCATAACTTAAAATTATCATAAGGCAGTAAAAAACCCCAAACGTAATAGCAGCTCCAATTGCCATTGTTTCTTCTTCAATTGAACCAGTTAAAATAGATGCTAAAATAAATATTATAACTCCTGGAATTAATACTATAAGCATTACAGCCATTGAAACGACGTAACTTACAATATGATATAAAATCGTTGATCCAACACCTAGTCCCCATTTTCCTTTTAAAGAGTGCAATGCTTCTCGCTTCATTTCACCGATCATTTATTCATCCCCTTTATAAATTGTTGTACATTCTCTACTTATACGAGCACCAATATAATTATACCATTTTTGTAAAATTATCCATTAACTACATAAAAAAAATCCGTAAAGGCTTTGCCTTTACGGATTTTTTTATTTCATATCGGAAACGTTTAAACGGTTCACAGCGCGTTGTAATGCCATTTCTGCACGTTTAAAGTCAACATGTGCTTGTTTATCTTGCAGACGTTGCTCAGCACGACGCTTCGCTTCATTTGCACGATGGATATCGATATGGTTTGCTTCTTCAGCAGATGATGATAATACAGTTACTTTATCTGGACGAACTTCGATAAAGCCACCACTTACCGCTACATAATCAGTGTGTCCACCATTTTTCAGACGAACTGCACTAATTTTTAATGGTGCAACAGTTGGAATGTGACCTGGTAAAATCCCCATTTCCCCACTCTCTGCTTTTACACTTACCATTTCTACTTCTTTTTCGTAAACCGGTCCATCAGGAGTTACAATACTGACTGGAAATGTCTTCATACTTCGTCCCTCCTAAGGCCTTACGCCATCATTTTCTTCGCGTTTTCAATAACTTCTTCAATGCCACCAACTAAGCGGAATGCATCTTCTGGAAGGTCATCATATTTTCCTTCTAGAATTTCTTTGAAACCACGAACTGTGTCTTTTACAGGTACGTAAGAACCTTTTTGACCTGTAAACTGCTCCGCTACGTGGAAGTTTTGAGATAAGAAGAATTGAATACGACGAGCACGATGTACAACTAACTTATCTTCTTCAGATAACTCATCCATACCTAAGATAGCAATGATATCTTGAAGCTCTTTGTAACGTTGTAAAGTTTGCTGTACTTGACGAGCCACTTCATAATGCTCTTCTCCTACGATTTCTGGAGAAAGTGCACGAGATGTAGATGCTAATGGATCTACGGCTGGGTAAATACCCATTTGTGTTAAACGACGCTCTAAGTTTGTTGTTGCATCTAAGTGAGCGAACGTTGTAGCTGGTGCTGGGTCAGTATAGTCATCGGCTGGTACATATACCGCTTGGATAGACGTGATAGACCCTTTATTTGTAGATGTAATACGCTCTTGTAATTGACCCATTTCTGTTGCAAGTGTTGGTTGGTAACCTACCGCAGATGGCATACGGCCAAGAAGGGCAGATACTTCAGAACCTGCTTGCGTGAAACGGAAGATATTATCGATGAACAGAAGTACGTCTTGTCCTTGCTCATCACGGAAATATTCAGCCATTGTTAAGCCTGTTAATGCAACACGTTGACGTGCTCCAGGTGGCTCGTTCATTTGTCCGAATACCATCGCAGTTTTCTTAATTACGCCAGAATCGCTCATTTCGTGGTATAAGTCATTACCCTCACGAGTACGCTCACCTACACCAGCGAATACAGAGATACCACCGTGCTCTTGTGCGATGTTGTTGATTAACTCCTGAATTAATACTGTTTTACCTACACCGGCACCACCGAATAGGCCGATCTTACCACCCTTAATGTAAGGAGCAAGTAAGTCTACTACTTTAATACCAGTTTCAAGAATTTCTACTTTAGTAGATAATTCTTCGAATGCAGGTGCTTGACGGTGAATTGGATCACGGCGTACATCCGCAGGAACCTCACCATCTAAGTCAATAGCATCACCTAATACGTTAAATACGCGACCAAGTGTTGCATCACCAACTGGTACAGAGATTGCTTTACCAGTATCTTCTACTTCTGTGCCACGAACAAGTCCATCTGTGGAAGACATCGCAACTGTACGAACTGTATCATCACCTAAATGAAGTGCAACTTCAAATGTTAAGTTAAGTTCACCGTTTTCGTTGCTCTGTTTTACCGTAAGGGCGTTGTAGATTTCTGGTAGCTTTCCGCCATCAAACTTAACGTCTACAACCGGACCCATGATTTGCGTAACGCGCCCTTTATTCATCGGGTTCCCTCCTAGCTTTCTTTTAATTAGCTAACTTTCTACGAGCAGCTAGCTTTTCATTTTTTATTAGTTTATAGCTTACGCGACTCTTTTGACAGAGCCGCCTACGCTTTTTATTACTATTCTAACGCTGCTGCTCCACCAACGATTTCCGTAATTTCTTGCGTAATCGCTGCCTGACGCGCACGGTTGAATGAAAGTGTAAGTGAATCGATAACTTCCATTGCGTTGTCTGTAGCACTCTTCATTGCTGTCATACGCGCTGCGTGCTCACTTGCTTTACCGTCTAGTAATGCACCGTACACTAAGCTTTCTGCGTATTGTGGCAATAGTACTTTTAAAATTTCTTCTTCAGAAGGTTCGAATTCATAAGCTGTCGTCGGTTTATCAGACGCCACATCAGTAAGCGGTAAAATTTTATTTTCCGTTACTTCTTGTGAAATTTTACTTACGTAATGGTTGTAGTAAATATACAGCTCATCATAAGCACCATCTGCGAACATCGCAATTGCTCGAGAAGCAAGGTCTTTAATATCAGTAAATGATGGGTGGTCAGATAATCCAACTACTTCATCAATGATGTTAAAGCCGCGACGTTTTAAATAATCACGTCCTAGTCGTCCAAGCACAATAATTGAATATTGGTTTGAATCCATATTATGACGTTCACGAATTACGTTACTTACTGTACGTAATACGTTACTGTTATAACCACCTGCTAGTCCGCGATCAGATGTAATAACGATGTATCCTGTACGCTTTACAGGACGCGCATTTAGCATTGGATGATTAATTCCTTTACTTCCTTGCGCAATGCTCGCTACTACTTCTTGAATCTTTTCCATATACGGAACGAAAGATTTAGCATTTTGCTCTGCACGGTTTAACTTAGATGCAGATACCATCTCCATCGCTTTCGTAATTTGACTCGTTTTCTTTGTCGAGTTAATCTTCGCTTTTATATCGCGTAAAGATGCCACAGGTTTTCACCACCTTTTTTCCGGAAGTTGGCACGATTAGTAAGAATCCTCTTCCTAATCTACGTTGCAAGATATTCTTGCTCATGATTGAAGGAAAAGAATAGGTGCACCTACTCTTTTCCTTTACATAACCGTCAGCAATCTCAGAAATTGAGATGCCTTTATATATTATCTAGCTCCAGCGGCTTCCGCTTTTATTAATCTAGTTCCGCCTCTTAGCCGATGGGGCTAAACAGTCGGCTTCACTTTTTATTATTCAGAAGCTACGAATACTTTTTTAAATCCGTTAATTGCTGCTGCAAATTTGTCGTCATCCGCAAGTTTCTTAGTTGTGCGGATTTCTTCTAATAAGTCAGTCGCATTAGAATCTAACCAAGCATGGAATTCTTCTTCGAAACGAGTGATATCTACTACTGGGATATCATCTAGGAATCCACGTGTTAAAGCGTAAAGAATGATAACTTGTTTCTCTACACGTAACGGTTTGTGTAATCCTTGTTTTAATACCTCAACAGTACGAGCACCACGGTTTAGTTTCGCTTGAGTTGCTTTATCTAGGTCAGAACCGAACTGAGCGAACGCTTCTAACTCACGGTAAGATGCAAGGTCAAGACGAAGTGTACCTGATACTTTACTCATTGCTTTAATCTGAGCAGATCCACCTACACGAGATACAGAAGTACCCGCATCGATCGCTGGACGTACGCCAGAGAAGAATAGGTCAGATTGTAAGAAGATTTGTCCATCCGTAATTGAGATTACGTTTGTTGGGATGTAAGCTGATACGTCCCCTGCTTGTGTTTCGATGAAAGGTAGTGCAGTTAAAGAACCGCCGCCTTTTGCATCACTTAATTTTGCTGCACGCTCTAATAAGCGAGAATGTAAGTAGAATACATCCCCTGGGTAAGCTTCACGACCTGGAGGACGACGTAATAGTAATGACAGCTCACGGTAAGCTGCTGCTTGTTTTGATAAGTCATCATATACTACTAATACGTGTTTACCATTGTACATGAACTCTTCACCCATTGTTACACCAGCGTAAGGAGCTAAGTATAATAATGGAGCTGGTTGAGAAGCAGATGCAGTTACAACGATTGTGTACTCTAATGCACCATGCTTACGTAGTGTTTCTACTACGTTACGTACAGTTGATTCTTTTTGTCCGATAGCTACGTAAATACAAATCATATCTTCATCTTTTTGGTTAATGATTGTATCTAGTGCAACTGCTGTTTTACCTGTTTGACGGTCACCGATGATTAACTCACGTTGACCACGGCCAATTGGTACAAGAGCGTCAATCGCTTTAATACCTGTTTGAAGTGGCTCATGAACAGATTTACGATCCATTACACCTGGTGCTGGACTTTCGATTGGACGAGTGTTTGTTGTATTGATTGGGCCTAAACCATCAACTGGTTGACCTAATGGGTTTACAACACGACCAATTAGTTCTTTTCCTACTGGTACTTGCATGATGCGACCAGTACGACGAACTTCGTCACCTTCACGGATTTCTGTGTAAGGTCCTAAAATGATAATACCTACGTTGTTTTCCTCTAAATTTTGTGCTAGTCCCATAACGCCGTTAGAGAACTCTACAAGTTCACCAGCCATAACGTTATCAAGACCATGAGCACGCGCGATACCGTCACCAACTTGGATAACTGTACCAACATCACTAACTTCGATTTCAGACTGATAGTTCTCGATTTGTTGCTTTATCAGTGCGCTAATTTCTTCAGCTCTGATGCTCATGTGCTTCACCCCTATCTATTCTTCATTAATTCACGCTGAATACGTGCTAATTTTCCTTGTAAACTTCCGTCATAAATGCGATTTCCAATACGTACTTTAATGCCGCCTAGTAAATCTTCATCTACAACATTTTTTACGCGAATTGCATCTTTTCCTGTTCTCTTTGCAAATGCTTCTGCAATGTTAAGCTTCTCTTCTTCTGATAGAAGACGAGTAGAATATACAGTTGCGTCCGCTACGTTACGTTCTTCATTAGCAAGAACAACATATTCATCTGCAATTTCAGGTAAGATATCAATGCGCTTGTTATCAATTAAAATATATAACGTATTTAAAATAGATTCAGAAACAGACCCGAATACGTTTGCAAGAAACGTTTTCTTTTGTTCCTTTGAAATGTTCGGTTGCGTTAAAAAGCTATGTAGTTCTCCGTTCTTTATATAAACGTTTTGTACAAGGCGTAATTCCTCTTCAAACATTTCTAATACGTGTTTTTCTTTAGCAATTTTAAAAAGAGCGACAGCATAACGTTTTGCTACAATCCCATTGCTCATCGCGCTTCTCCTACTTCTTTAATATAATCGCGAATTAACTTCACTTGATCTTCTTCTTTTAATTCTTTTTCAATTACTTTAGAAGCAATTTGAACAGATAAAGAAGCAACTTGTTCTTGTAAAGCAGCAATCGCTTGCTCTTTTTCGCGTTGAATTTCTTGTACAGCAGATGCTTTAATTGATTCTGCTTCTTCTTTCGCAGCAGCAACAATAGCATCTTTTTGATCTACAGCTTGTTTTTTCGCTCTTTCGATTAACTCTTGTGCTTCAACACGTGATTGTTTTAACATTTCACGTTGTTCTTCTACTAACTTCTTCGCTTCAGCGTTACTTCTTTCTGCAGCGTCGATTTCATTAGTAACATGCTCTTCACGTTCTTTCATAATCCCCATTAAAGGACCCCACGCGAATTTGCGTAGCATTACTAATAGAAGTAAGAAAATGAACAATGTATAAGCAATCGTTCCAAATGGAATGGCAGCCCCTAATAATAAAGTTGGCACAAGGATTCACTCCCTTCAAAATATCTAAATTGATCATATGAAAAAAAAAGACATACGTTTCGTTCATAAAGCAATGGCGAAGAAAGTTCGGAAAAACACTCTTCGCCATCTATGTAAGGGGAGTCTCCCTTATTTGTTCATTACGATGAATGCAATAACTACACCGATGATTGGAAGTGCCTCAACTAAAGCAACCCCGATGAACATAATTGTTTGAAGTGCGCCTTTTAATTCTGGTTGACGAGCAACACCTTCGATTGTACGTGATACGATAAGACCGTTACCAATACCTGCACCTAATGCTGATAAACCAATTGCAATTGCAGCTGCGATTACACCTAAACTCATTTAATTTGTCCTCCTTTGTATTATAAAAAAATAAATTTTTTCTTACTTAAATTATATTAATGGTCATGACTTACTTTATGAGCCATATAAACCATCGTTAACATAACGAAAATAAATGCTTGGATTGATCCAACGAATACACTGAATCCCATCCATGCTAACATCGGCACAAGTGCACCTAATGCTCCAAGGAATGATGCTCCGCCCAGCTTAGCAAGTAATCCTAATAAGATCTCACCTGCATAAATGTTACCAAATAAACGAAGACCTAACGTTAATGTGTTAGCAAACTCCTCAATAACCTTTAATGGGAATAAGAATTTCATAGGTTGGAAATAACCTTTTACGTATTCTTTCGTACCCTTCATCTTAATTCCATAATAATGGGTGAGGGTAACTACCATCACGGCTAATGTTAATGTAACTGCTGGATCAGACGTTGGTGATCTCCACCATGCAATATGTTCGCCAGCTTCAGTTGCTGAATACATGAATGGTAAACCAAGGAAGTTCGATACGATGATAAACATGATAAGCGTAACGCCAAGCGTTAAGAAACGTCCACCTGTTTTCCAGTCCATCGTACTATTGATAATCCCTTTCACGAAGTCAAACACCCATTCCATGAAGTTTTGCATTCCTGTTGGGCGAAGAGCTAAGCTGCGAGTTCCGATAACAGCGATTAAGAAAACAATAACTGCTGCTACAGTAACCATCATAACTGATGACAAATCGAACGTTAAACCTAGAAATTCAACTAATTTACCGTGTTCCACTAGTAATTCACCTCTCTTCCCTGCTCTTATACTCTAAATAAAGAAAATCTATGATCATGACAAGGTATCCTGTCAGCAATCCTACACCTAAGCCCCACATCGCAATTAACTCTTGATATTTGGCTGCAAATAAAATTAATAACCCAATCGTGGCGAATCTTGAATATGTACTTACCGCTGTCGCCTTAAACTTCACGTTTTCTCCATTTGTCACGCGATCCAACAGCTTGTCTGTCCTGCGTGCAATGATGCGCAAACTAAGAAAACTGAAAATCGTTCCGATAATCAGTCCAAGAAATACATCCTTGTAAGAGGTGAATCCCCATCCTAGCACTAGAAGCGCAAGCAAGTAGTACATATATTTCTTTTGTCTTTGGACAAGTCCATGTACGTCTATCATCATTGCTCTCCCGAATAGTAATGTCGAATGAGTCGAATCATTGCGTATACCCCTGTTCCTAATCCGAGTAATAACCCTATAATAAGAAACAATGGAAACGTTCCAACCTTATTATCAATCCACTGCCCACCAAAGATCCCAACAAGAATAGAACCGACTAACTGAGCAAGAATACCTGACATTAAAGCATAAGCTTTTATATGGCTGCGATCGTTTTTTTGCAAGGATTCATCCCTCCAATATGTAACCCTCATTCACGATGTGTTAATAATAACTCATTTTTTTGCATAAATCCTATACAAAATAAAAAGTTTACATTTTCGTCACGGAATAGATGTATTTTTGTCACTGAAAGCCCTACCATCTATCCCCGTTGTTAGCATACAATAGGGTATTAACAGTGTCAACGAGAAATCGTAAAAAATCAAAAAATTTGAGTATTAGTCATTTCCTCCCAAAAATGAAAACGTTCCCCTTCTAAATACTGGTTAGAGATATGCAATTTCTAACAGTTTTCTCTTTATAATAGAAGGAAATGTTCACAAGTTTGTCACTATTATATTTTTACGATATAACGCTTTCCTTCCATAATATAGTGCTCTTTAGACGTAAGACTTCTATATTATATGTGATGTGTATGCAACTTATGTTGTATATACTATGTATATTTATCCTCTCCCCTCCCCTACTTGCTTACATCAAAAAAAGACGAGCTGAGGAATCCCCCTGCTCGTCAGTTGTCTTACTTCGTTCCGAATAAACGGTCACCAGCATCACCAAGACCTGGTACTACATATCCGTGGTCATTTAATTTCTCATCTAATGCTGCTACATAAATATCAACATCAGGATGTTCTTCTTGTACTACTTTTACTCCTTCTGGAGCTGCAACGATACACATTAATTTAATTTGTTTTGCGCCGCGCTTTTTCAGAGAGTTAATTGCTTCAGCTGCAGAACCACCTGTTGCTAGCATCGGATCTAGTACGATAAAGTCACGCTCTTCTACATCCGTTGGAAGTTTCACATAGTATTCTACCGGTTGCAATGTTTTAGGGTCGCGGTATAAGCCAACGTGTCCTACTTTTGCTGCTGGAATTAATTTCAGAATTCCATCAACCATTCCTAAACCTGCACGTAAAATCGGAATTAAACCAAGTTTTTTACCAGCGATCACTTTTGTTGTCGCTTTGCTTACAGGAGTCTCAATTTCAATGTCTTTAAGTGGAAGGTCGCGAGTAATTTCAAAAGCCATTAAGCTTGCTACTTCGTCCACTAATTCACGAAAATCTTTCGTACCTGTATTCTTGTCGCGAATATATGTAATCTTATGTTGAATTAACGGGTGATCAAATACATACAGTTTTCCCATGTGAATCTCTCCTTTAGATGATATTCATGCGTTTGCACGCTTTTTTACACTATTTACGATTGTAAAGAAAACGCTACTAATATTCAAGGGCAAATTTGGAAAAGTCATGATTTACGATGAATCTATCTAGTATCTTTACCAATTATGGGAGCTGTATCCTTCATTATATCGCCAAAATTTATTCATCATTTGTATACATACTTAAAGAACAATATATGTCCACAAAAAAAACTGCCAAAACAATTATGTCTCAGCAGTCTTCTTCAATCTATTATAGATTTGGATACATTGGGAATTTGCTCGTTAACGCTTCTACACGCTTACGTGCTTCTTCTAATGCAGCTTCATTTTCATGATTTTTTAATGTGTAAGCAATAAGTGACGCAATTTCATCCATTTCTTCTAAACCGAAACCACGAGATGTTACAGCTGCTGTACCGATACGTACACCACTTGTTACAAATGGGCTTGCTGTTTCAAATGGAATTGTATTTTTGTTCACTGTAATACCAACTTCGTCTAATACGTGCTCTGCTACTTTACCTGTGATCTCTAGGTTACGAACATCAATTAGGATTAAGTGATTGTCTGTTCCACCAGAAACAAGTGTAAGTCCTTCTTTTTGAAGACCTTCAGCTAAGCGGTTCGCATTGTTAATGATATTTTGTGCATATGTTTTGAAATCATCTTGAAGTGCCTCACCAAACGCAACAGCTTTTGCAGCGATTACGTGCATAAGTGGACCACCTTGAATACCAGGGAAGATTGATTTATCAATTTGTTTTGCAAATTGCTCTTCACATAAAATCATACCACCACGTGGACCACGTAATGTTTTATGTGTTGTTGTTGTAACGAAATGTGCATGTGGCACTGGATTTGGATGTAAACCAGCCGCTACTAAACCTGCGATATGTGCCATATCAACCATTAAGTATGCGCCCACTTCATCTGCAATCTCACGGAATCGTTTGAAATCGATAACACGAGGGTATGCACTTGCACCTGCAACGATTAATTTTGGTTTATGTTCTTTCGCTTTTGCTAATACATCATCGTAATTAATACGGTGAGATTCAGCATCCACGCCATATTCTACGAAATTATATTGTACTCCACTGAAGTTAACAGGGCTTCCGTGTGTTAAGTGACCACCATGAGATAAATTCATACCAAGTACTGTATCGCCTTGCTCTAAAATCGTGAAGTATACTGCCATGTTCGCTTGTGCACCAGAATGCGGTTGAACATTTACGTGCTCTGCGCCGAAAATTTCTTTTACGCGATCACGTGCGATATCTTCTACTACGTCTACATGTTCACAACCACCATAGTAACGTTTCCCAGGATATCCTTCAGCATACTTATTCGTTAAAACAGAACCTTGCGCCTCCATTACTGCTTCACTTACGAAATTTTCCGAAGCAATTAACTCAATCTTCGAACGCTGTCTTCCTAGTTCTGCCTCAATTGCAGCAAATACCTTTTCATCTTGACGTTTTAAATGATCCACCAAAATCCCCCTTTTCTGAACGAATTACATCGATTCCCAACAGTTTTTTCTTATTTATTCAGAAAAAACGAAAATTCAGGTTGTAATTCTTTCGAACCTTCATGTTTTCAACTACATTCTAACATGACTTTCTATATCATAAAAGAAAAAAAAGACCGAAAATCGGTCTTTTCTTTCTTCTATAATAAAGTCAGACAACATACCTTATTCATAACTTTAACGGCAAGTGATAGTCTCTTCCTTCGCCGCATAAACAGCACGTGCTCCACCAATTAGCTTTCCACGTGTTGTTGCCATCGTTACATGTGCACTTCCAATTTCCTTCACACTAGTACGAACCGGAACAGCTACGTGCTTTAAATGCATACCGATAAATGTATCACCAATATCCATTCCCGCATCTGCTTTAATAAACTCAATTACTACCGGATCTTTCAAATTGTGATAAGCATATGTTGCTAATGCACCACCTGCTGATCTAACAGGCGTAACTGTTACAATTTCAAATTGATATTTCATCGCCAACTCTTTCTCAACTACTAAAGCACGGTTTAAATGCTCACAACATTGAAACGCCAACTCAATACCTGTTTGTTCTTGAAATTGTTTTAACTCAGAAAAAATCGCCTCTGCTACTTCCATCGTTCCTGATGTCCCAATTCTTTCTCCTAGCACTTCGCTCGTACTACACCCCACTACAAAAATTTGACCACTTTGTAATGAAGCTTGTTCTTGGAAATCAGAAAGCGAAATTTGTAGCTGTTCTCTTACCTTTACGATTTCTGTCATTACGCCTCTTCCTTTCACAGGTTGGTTCACCAAATTATATTTCCTACTGCTTCTAGTTAGAATCTATTACTTTGCTTCGTATGTTTTAATTTTTCCTACGCGGTTTTCGTGACGGCCGCCTTCAAATTCAGTTGTTAACCAAATTTTTGCGATGTCGCGTGCTAGACCAGCACCAATTACACGCTCGCCCATTGCTAACATGTTTGTATCGTTATGCTCTCTCGTTGCTCTCGCACTGAAAGTATCATGAACTAACGCACAACGAATACCATTTACTTTGTTTGCAGCAATTGACATACCGATGCCTGTCCCACAAACTAAAATACCACGATCTACTTCGCCATTTGCTACCATTTCCGCTGCTGGAAACGCAAAATCAGGGTAATCAACAGAACCAGCTTCACATTCACAACCTAAATCAATATATTCAATATTTAACTCTTCTAATAAACTTACAAGTTCTTTACGGATATTCATACCGCCGTGATCAGATGCTACTACTACTTTCATTTTTACCCCTCCAAAGTTTCAATCCATTATCTTCATTCTCACTTAATCCTTTAATGGGACGAAGTGATCTCCAATATCGTATTATACACGAAACATCAACCTTCTGAATGTTTTTTCAGTAAAGTTTGTACAAGTTTTTCCATCTCTTCTAATGTTTCTTTATAAATAGAGAGAGATCCGCCGAACGGATCTGAAATATCCTTACTCATCCCCTCAGTTACTCCATATAATGTATCTACTTTCCCTTCAACACTTGGATAATGCCCAAGGATAATTTCCTTATGGTTTTCCGTCATTGTTACTACAATATCTGCCCAATCAATTAAGGCTTCGTTTACCTGCTGCGAAGCATGATCGATTGCAATTCCCTTTTCAGCTAAAGCTTCCTTTGCATGTACCGACGCATCACTTCCAGGATAGGCGAAAACACCAGCAGATTGCACTTCAAACTTACCTTCCCCATAATGGCGCAGTAACGCCTCAGCCATCGGACTACGGCATGTATTTCCAGTGCAAACAAATAATACTCGTTTCATCTAAACCCACCCCTTTTCTCTATTTCCTTCCTTTTATCATAGCGTACATTACAATAGAACAAAAGAAATGTGAATATACGAAAGGCGCATTTCTCTTATATTTTTTCTAAGAAAAATGCGCCTTATCCACATATATGTGAAACCCTATTTCCAAGTGCCCAAAGTATTTTACCATATATAAGGAACAGACTACAAAACAAAATAAGGAATCCATTTCATACGAAACGGATTCCTTTCATGTGATAATTATTTCATTGTAACTTTCATTACTTCTGTTGAACCTTTTGTAGCAGTTACACCTACAGTTGTCTTAATAGACTCAGCTGCATCTGTGTTTGTAATAACGATTGGAGTAATTGTGCTTTTCGCTTTTTCACGAATTAATTCTAAGTCGAATGAGATTAATTTATCTCCAGCTTTTACAGCTTGTCCTTCAGAAACGTGAGCTTCAAAACCTTCGCCTTCCATTTTTACAGTTTCTAATCCAACGTGGATTAAAATTTCTGTACCGTTTTTCGCTTTAATTCCAATTGCATGTTTCGTGTGGAATAATTGTACGATTTCGCCATCAACTGGAGATACAACTACACCTTCAGTAGGATCGATTGCAACACCGTCACCCATCATACGACCAGCGAATACTGGATCTGGTACTTCTTCAATATTTTTCACCGCTCCAGTTAATGGAGCTACAATTGTTTCTTCATTTGTTTTTGAACCAAGACCGAATAATTTTTTAAACATAGGATAGTCCTCCTTATAATTTACCTAAAAGTTTATAGGGCAATCTCTATTAAAGATCAGAATAAACGTAAGACTTCATACTTCGAATATTATACTGTAAAAACGCTTTCGAAATAAATTACGTCATTACTACTAGACTCTTATTGTAGCGTCTCACAAAATTCCAGTCAATTCTGATTGTCTGAATAACAATAAGAAGTTAACTTCTACTTATATTTTCTCTTTTTTTACCTAACTTGTCTAGAGGTCTTTACTACATTTTATTTTTTGTTGTTAATTTGTAAAATTTTTTTCAAACTTTTTTCGAAATCCACTTGACTAAAGTAAGTAACTATTTTATTATTACTTACGTAAGGTAAGTTAATAACTTTTAGGAGGTTTTAAAAAATGATGGATTTCGGTCTTCTTATTATTCGTCTTATTATAGGTATTACATTCATGGGTCATGGTGCTCAAAAATTATTTGGTTGGTTCGGCGGTTACGGTTTAAAAGGAACAGGTGAGCTGGATGGAATCAATCGGTTTACGCCCTGGTGTATTTATGGCATTTATGGCTGGTGCAACTGAACTATTAGGTGGTTTCTTATTCGCATCAGGTATTTTCACTGCAATCGGTTCATTATTTATTGTTGGAACAATGTTAATGGCGATCTTCACTGTTCATGGAAAAAACGGTTACTGGGTAACTCAAAATGGATATGAATATAACTTAATGTTAATCGCTGTTGCTATCGGTGTAGCTTTAATCGGTCCTGGCGCATACGTTTTACTATAATTTTTATCTTGAATTCGAGATTATTTAGGTGGAACTTACTTCATTGTGGTTGAAGTAAGTTCTTTTTATGTAATAAAAATATTATTTTCAGCAGGAGTTTTCCACTAACATCTTGTAAACAAACAATAAGTCGTCATATTTAGAAAGGGGATTTCAATCATGTTATCCATTAATCCAAATGAACAATCGGAAAAAGAGAATTACAAATTATTAACGGGAAGTATCATCCCACGCCCTGTTGCATTCGTTACTTCTGTAACAAAAGACGGCGTATTAAACGGTGCACCATATAGTTACTTCAACATCGTTGCTGCAAATCCACCACTTATTTCAGTTTCTGTACAACGAAAAGCTGGAGAAAGAAAAGACACTTCCCGAAACGCAATTGAAAAAGGAGAATTTGTCGTACATATCTCTGATGAATCATATGTAGCGGCAATTAACGAAACAGCAGCAAATCTCCCTCCAAATGAAAGTGAAATTGAATTAGCAAAATTAACACCAATTGAAAGTGATGTCATCTCCGTTCCAGGTGTAAAAGAAGCAAATATTCGAATGGAATGCGTACTAGAACGCGCAATCCCCCTTGGCGGAACAGAAGACTCACCAGCTTGCGATCTACTAATCGGACGCGTCGTTCGTTTCCACGTCGCAGACCACCTATACGAAAATGGACGCATTCACGCAGAAGGACTAAAACCAGTAAGCCGCCTAGCAGGACACAACTACGCAAAACTAGGAGAACAATTTGAATTAGTGAGGCCAATCTAACAGCGGAAGCGGCTCGCTCAGAATGGGAGGAGGATGGAGCTTCTGACGTAGAGGCGCTTTTTGCCTCGCAGGAAGACGCGAAGCCACCGACCATTCTAGCCGCTGGAGCTGGATAACAACTAAAAGCGGAAGCGGCTCGCTCAGAATGGGAGGAGGATGGAGCTTCTGACGTAGAGGCGCTTTTTGCCTCGCAGGAAGACGCGAAGCCACCGACCATTCTAGCCGCTGGAGCTGGATAACAACTAAAAGCGAAAACAGCTCGTTCAGAATAGAAGTAACAATAATATAAAAGGGTGTACCAAATTAATTTGGTACACCCTTTTCATAGAAGAAGAAAAATAATTTTTCATTATTGGTCATCGACCTCTTTTCCCATTATTGGTCATCGGTAAAAAGTAACAGTGTGATCGGTTATTGGATGATTGGTTGTCCTTTGGCCATCACAAATCTCATTTTTACAAAAGTGGTCTTCTTCTATGCCTTGAAGCGGAGTCTCACCACTTCAAGGTTTAAAAGTATTTTTCACCATCAAAGTCTAGTTCAATGGCGTAGTTTTTCGCATTAATTAAGTTAGATAACCTATTAGCTTGTCTCTCTAACTCTAAACCTTTTACACGATATACTTCAGGATCAAACATGGCTACTTTTACAAGCGACGATGTTTCACCGTACGAATATACATGTTCTTCTTTCTTACTCACGCCAAACTCTTTACACTTTCGAGCTTTTGCACGTAACTGCGTTGCAAGTTCTATCGCTTCAACAATCGTTATATTCTCTCCGTTGAAATTCACTTCATTTCGGATATTTGCTTCATACATTAATTTATCTAAAAGACGAAAATCAGCGCGAACTTCATCTAGCTCCTGTTCAACTTGTACCAATGTACGCGTCTGTTTTGGAAGTGTATCACCTTTTTCAATTTCAACAAATCCAATTTGGTTCATCTCTTCTTCTAATTCATGTATTCTTTTCGATAATACACTTTTTAATTTTACAGCTTCTGCCAAAGAAATGTTAGACATAGTATCCCCCTTATATCTCTTCTTTCTGCTCCTCTAAAGTAGGTACTTTCTCTTTTTTCGGTTTCCCAAGCTTAATGACTAAGAAATATAGGGAAAGCAATGTAATAAGAAAAACAATTATAAATGGATACGGAGAATAAAAGGCACGCGCTGCCTCCGTTTTCCCCGCAACAAACTTCAATGACTCAATATCTAAAAACTCAGCAAACATTTGTACACCGAGCATACTAAACCAAAAAACAAAAAAACTAATAATAATACCAAAAACTTGCTTCAATCTCGTCATCCATCTCATCCTTTCTATATGTTTAATTTTTTAGCGCAATCAGTATAGTACAAACAAAACTATGCACAGAAAGGAACTATCTTACCATTCGCGAATTAATTTAATCCAACCTAAAATTGAAATTTGTAAAATAATACCCCAAATAACAAGTAGTCGTAACCATCTCGGAAAAAAAGTTACAAATCGAATATACCATTCCAATAATTTGTTCATAACGCCCTCCCCCTAAAATTATATAGGAAAAAGGAGATATAATCCAAATCCAACCAAAATGATACCACCTACTATCTCACCATATGTACCGAGCATACCTTTCGCATGCCTACCAATGAATAAACCAGTCCACGCTAATAACATACTAATAAATCCAAAGAGTAATATCGTAATAACTGTCTGTGCTCCGTAAATACCAAGACTAAGCCCTACTGAAAAACTATCTATACTAACACCAAATGCAAATACGAATAAACTAATTCCAATAGGGGCTGTTCTAGTCTCTTCATTCTCTAAAATAGAGGAATACACAATATAAAATCCTAGTCCTATTAATAAAATAGCACCTGCAAAATGTGCAATTTCTCCATACTGCTCTGATAAAAAACGACCTAATACCATCCCAATAAATGGCATGATAATATGAAATATCCCTATCGTCACACCGATATACAGGATCTGTCTTATCTTTAAGGCCATCATTCCCATACCAAGACTCACCGAAAATGCATCCATCCCTAAGGCGAATGCCATAATTATTAAAGGTATTAGCTGTTCAAACGTCATTCATGTCCCTCCTCGGACGTGCTACTTCACAATATGCTTATCCGAGGAGAAATATTCTGTTTGCTAATCGTACCTTATCATTCAGTAATAATATGATGTCCTGCCGCTTTTGTTAAGCGATTCATAATCGCGTTTCCTATTCCTTCATTCGGGAACGATTCACTAAAAATAACATCCACTTCACTTGCATCAAACGTTCTAAGTACATCATATAATTTAGTCGCAACGCTAGCTAAATCACTTCGAACACCACATGATAATACAACATCCGCATTATATATATGGTGATACTCTTCTGTCGTTAATACACCTACTTTGAATCCTTCTTCCTTCTTCTCATCCACAAGGCGCTGGATAAACTCACGTGATCCTTCAACAATACTGAGCGGCGCTTTCGGTGCATAATGTGTATACTTCATTCCAGGTGATTTCGGTTTTTCCTTCTCATCCTTTAGAGCTGGATCTAAAGAAACCGTGCCAATCACCGCTTCCAATTGTTCTTTCGTAATCCCACCCGGGCGTAAAATCGTTGGAATAGCGCTCGTACAATCAATTACAGTCGATTCAACACCGACTCCTGTTGCACCACCATCTACAATACCTGCGATTTTCTCATTTAAATCTTCATATACGTGAGATGCTAACGTCGGGCTTGGACGACCTGAACGATTCGCACTCGGTGCTGCAACAGGTACATTTGCCTCTTCAATAAGAGCAAGAGCTACCGGATGATCAGGCATCCTCACTCCAACTGTATGAAGGCCTGCCGTCACCTTCTCTGAAATTCCTTCTTTTCTAGGTAAAATAATTGTTAACGGACCTGGCCAAAAATGCTCCATCAACTTCTCTGCAACTGGCGGAATTTCCTTCACAATACCATCTAACTGCGATTTTGTACCGATGTGGACAATAAGTGGATTATCACTCGGTCTTCCTTTCGCCTCAAAAATTTTCGCAATCGCTTCATCATTCATCGCGTTTGCACCTAGTCCATATACCGTTTCTGTAGGGAAGGCAATCGCCTCATTTTCCCTTAATAATTTTGCTGCTTCTTGTAACTGTGGATAATATTTTTTTCTTTCCACAACATTATCCACAACCCACATATTTGTATGCATTTTTTCCCACGTCCTTTTCTACCCTGAAATACTTGTCTATTTTTAGTTTACTATGAGATTTATCCAAAAGACAAACAAGGTTTATCCACAAAATGTGGATAAACCTTGTTAATCCGTGGATAACTTTGTGAATAGCTGACAATTTAGTATTATTGCATTTGGCTCTTTTATATTTTTACAAAAGTGTTCTAACTGTCGAATTCCCTCTGGTACGTTCTCTTTCTCTATCGTAACAAAGTCAAAAAACTGAAAGATCGTTATAGATTGTGGATGATTTGTTAGTAAGTACAATTGTCGAATATTTTTTTCTTTCATATACTGCAAAAACATTTCAAAAAAATATAAGAAAGTCTGTTTATCCACATTAGGTGTGAATAAACAAGAACGAATAAGTGCGTTTTCTTCACTTTGTTCATATCCAATGACTGCCCGTATTTCTTCCGCCTCTTCCAAAATCATAAACTGTGCGTACAACTCATTTATTTTATCATCTTTTTTATTAGCTTGTCCGAAAAAAGAATGCAATCTTTCCACATCTGCCTTCGTCGCAAAATATACCTTCTTCATAATAAATCCCTCCTCTTTTTTATATATGAGAAGGGATTTACGAATAGTACTATTTAGAGAATAAAGATGTAAAAGCTTCTACAATAAATAACTTAACTTCCGGCTTTTCTTCTTCCTCCTCTACTTTTACATACTCATTTCGCTTTTCTTGTTTTTGTTCCACAGGTTTCTCCACTTTTTCCACAGTTTTTGTTTCCTCTTTACTTACAGGTTGTTCTTCTACTTTCGTTTCATTTTTTACTACTTTCTTTTCAGAAGCTGTTACTTTTTTTGCGACTTCTTGCTTTACAACTTTCTTTTCTTTCACCTCATCCTCTTTTTTCTCTTCTGCATTTACTACTTCTTCATCATCTATTTGTTTCACTTGCTCCTCTTCAGGAGATTCAGCCTTCACAACATGTTCTTCTTTCCTTACAGCTGTACCACTTGAAAAATCTAAGAAACACATTGGTGGAAATAGTACACACCACCAGTTTGCCCCTTCACCTTCCCCAATTGTAATTAAGACTGCTTCATATTCCCCTGCCGGATAAATAAAATTCCCATATACCTTTGTAGGAAACTTTACATTTTTACTGAAATTCACTTGAAATGAATCTTTACTTCCTTCTTTTTTCAACGTATTTGCTACTGTTTTTTCGATTTCTGGAATATGACTTTGAATGACCTTGCGTGCCTCTTCAAATGAAGTTAAATCAGCTACCCATCCATCAATTTGTGCTTTTACTTCATCACGCACTTTGCGCTTTAACGCCTGGTCTTTATCTGAATCACTATTTGCTAAAATCCGTAATCGAACGGCCTCTTTCGGAATAACTGAAGGCCCTTTCGCATCAGCTTTCATATATCCAAACTGCACAAGTAACTGTGCACCAATTAATAATAGAAGAAGATAAGCAATAACTTGTTTTTTCATTTCCTCCACCGTCCCTTCTACAAACAGTGTGGACAGACTTTCATCTTTCTAAACTATTAAATTCAAAATCTATATGAATTTTTCCACAAAAAAATAGAGTAAGGTGTAAACCTTACTCCATCTCCGCAAATACCATACGATCTTTTCCATTAATATCAAAAACAACCTCAACATGAGCATGTGGAAATGCTTGTTGTAACAGCCCTTTCACGTCCTCACCTTGCCCTACTCCAATTTCAAATGCGACAATTGCTTTCTTCTGCAACACATTCGGCAACTCTTCCATAAAGCGGCGATAGAAATCTAATCCGTCTTCACCACCAACAAGCGCTCTCTTTGGCTCATGCTCTTTCACCACGGGAGAAAGACCACGCCAATCTTCTTCCGGTATATATGGAGGATTTGAAACAACAACATCTAACTTTTGACCCGTTTCATAAAATGGTGATAATAAATCACCATGATAGAACGTTACTTCTGCGCCCAAAGTTTTCGCATTTTCTTTTGCAACTTCAATCGACTCCTGCGCAATATCTACCGTATACACATGAAGATTTTTATTTTCCAAAGCAAGCGTAATCGAAATCGCTCCGCTACCTGTACCAATATCTGCTACATGTATTTTCTCATCACCAAAATGACGCTCGATTCTTTCTAACACTCCTACTATAAGCTCTTCTGTTTCTGGTCTTGGTATTAATACTTCTTCATTCACAAAGAACGATCTTCCATAAAACATTTCATGACCAATCATATATTGAATAGGAATACCTTCTACATGCTTGTGGATAAACTCTGTAAAACTTTTTTCTTGTTCCGCAGTTATTTCTTCACGCATGTTCATCAATAATCCTGTTCTATTCGTCTTTAATACATGACAAAGGACAATTTCTCCCGCATTTTCATCTCGTCCATTCTCCTGTAAAAAAGAAGAAGCCCATTTCAGGGCTTCATAGACACGCATTACTCAGCTGCCTCCATCCTTTGAGCCTGATCTTCCATTACTAAGGCATTGATGAAATCATCTAACTTACCTTGTAAGATTTGATCTAACTTTTGAATCGTTAAACCGATTCGATGGTCTGTAACACGGTTTTGCGGGAAGTTATACGTACGAATACGCTCTGAACGATCACCCGTACCAACAGCTTGTTTACGGTTTTGATCATACTCAGCTTGCGCTTCTTGTCTAAACTTATCATAAACACGTGCGCGTAATACTTTCATCGCTTTTTCTTTATTCTTAATTTGTGATTTCTCATCCTGACATGATACAACTACACCAGTCGGTAAATGCGTTAAACGTACCGCTGACATCGTTGTATTAACGCTCTGTCCACCAGGTCCACTAGAAGCGAATGTATCAACACGAACATCTTTCTCATGAATATCAATTTCTACTTCTTCTGCCTCTGGTAATACAGCTACAGTTGCTGTAGATGTATGGATACGTCCACCAGATTCCGTTTCAGGAACACGTTGTACACGGTGAGCGCCATTCTCGAATTTCAGCTTCGCGAAAGCACCTTTACCGTTAATCATAAAGATAATCTCTTTATATCCACCTAACTCTGTATAGCTAGCCTCGATAATCTCCGTTTTCCAACCTTGCACCTCAGCATAACGGCTATACATACGATATAAGTCACCAGCAAATAAAGCGGCCTCGTCGCCACCAGCAGCTCCACGAACCTCAACGATAACGTTCTTATCATCGTTAGGGTCTTTTGGTACAAGTAAAATTTTTAGACGCTCTGATAATGTTTTTTCTTGTGATTCTAACTCAGAAACCTCTTCTTTTACCATTTCACGCATTTCTGCGTCTAACTTATCTTCTAACATTGCTTTCGCATCTTTTAATTGCTCACGAACATCCTTATACTCACGATACACCTCTACCGTTTCCTGTATATCAGACTGTTCCTTTGAATATTCACGAAGCTTATTTGAATCACTAATAATTGCTGGGTCGCTTAGCAATTCATTTAACTTCTCATAACGATTTTCTACAGCTTGCAAACGATCTAACACATCATTCACCTCTACATCCTAGTATCTAATACAAATAGTATATGGTACTTACTCAAAAAAACGCAAATTATATTTAAAAGTGGCGGTGGCTCGTTCAGCTCTGACCAGCTAAAGTTCTTTCGACCTAAAGGTGCTTTTTACCTTTCGGGCGGAAGGTTCTTAGATGCGAAGAGCTAGCCACCAGAACTAGATATATTTAAAAGCGTAAGCGGCTTGCTCAGAATCGCAGGCCATTGGAACTCTCGACCTTGAAGTGTTTTTTGCTTCAAGCGAGAGAGTGAAATGGCCGGAGATTCTAGCCGCTGGAGCTAGATATCACAACTTAAAGCGCAAGTGGCTCACACCACTCACACTCTCTATTCTGAAAAAAACCCGCCTTGTGCAGCGAGTTTTACTTATCTTTGTTTGTAGGAACTGCATGACAATGACGACAGCGTGGTTCATACGATTCTGAAGCACCAACTAAAATAATCGGATCATCAAATGCCGCTGGTTCTCCATCAATTAATCGTTGTGTACGACTTGCCGGAGATCCACATGCAGAACATACTGCTTGTAGTTTTGTTACATGTTCAGCAATCGCCATCAGCTGAGGAACTTGTCCAAATGGTAGACCACGGAAATCTTGGTCTAAACCAGCTACAATGACACGATAGCCACGATTTGCCAATACTTGCACCACTTCCACAATGTCCCCATCAAAGAATTGCACCTCATCGATTGCAATTACATCCATTTCTTCAGTGATATGTTCAAATATATCTTTTGAAGCTGAAACAGGAACTGCTTTTACCTTTAATCCGTTATGTGATACAACGTCTTCTTCACTATAGCGATTATCAATACATGGTTTAAATACAATTGCATGTTGTTTCGCAAATTGCGTACGACGCACACGGCGGATAAGCTCTTCTGATTTACCAGAAAACATACTACCGCAAATCACTTCAATCCAACCGTTCTGATTTATTAAGTACATGAAGCTCTCCTTTCATCTACTTTTTAATTAAAAGTAGGGTAAAGGTATAATATTTTCGCAAAAAAAACAGACAAGCGAATAGATACACTTGCCTGTTTTATGTTTTTATTACTTAAGACCGTATTTCTTATTGAAGCGGTCAACGCGTCCGTCTGCAGTAGCAAACTTCTGACGTCCAGTGTAGAATGGGTGAGAATCAGAACTGATCTCAACTTTTAGTAATGGATAAGTGTTACCATCTTCCCACTCAACAGTTTCGTTAGATCCTCTAGTAGATCCGCTTAAGAATTTGAAGCCTGTGTTTGTGTCCATGAATACAACTTTCTTGTAATCTGGGTGAATTCCTGCTTTCATTCTTTTCATCTCCTTCCGCCCTGAATCATTTTCGAAACAGAGTTTTTCATCTTCAGCTGCATACACAACTATATTGATGAAACACATATGATGAAATTATAACAAGGCTAACTTCATTTTGCAACTACCTGTTTTTGTCTTTTTAATTTTAAAAGCAGAAGCGGCTCGTTCAGAATGGGAGGGGGATGGAGCTTCTGACGTAGAGGCGCTTTTTGCCTCGTAGGAAGACGCGAAGCCACCGACCATTCTAGCCGCTGAAGCTGGATATTATCTTTAAAGTGGAGGGGGCTCGCTCAGCTCTGACCAGCTAAGGTTCTTTCGCCCGAAAGGTGCTTTTTACCTTTCGGGCGGAAGGTTCTTAGATGCGAAGAGCTAGCCACCGGAACTGGATATCATTTAAAAGCAGAAGCGGCTCGCTCAGAATCGCAGGCTATTTGGAACTCTCGACCTTGAAGCGCTTTTTGCTTCGAGCGAGAGAGTGAAATGACCGGAGATTCTAGCCGCTGAAGCTGGATATTATCTTAAAATGGAGGCCGCTCATCCAACTAGAACCAACTAATGCCCTTCCACTCATCTCTCTTTAAGATCACCTAAAAAACATAAAAAACTCGCTTACCATAAAATAAGCGAGTCCCAATCTTTTCCCTTTACTTCGTTGTTACATATCTTTTCGAATCTGCAACAATGTTTTGTAAAAATTCTTCATTTGTCTTTGTTTGACGAAGTTTACGTAAGAAACCTTCAACAAAGTCTGGTGTATCACGCATTGTTTTACGAATACCCCATAGTTTGTCTAAATGTTCTTTCGGAATTAATAGATCCTCTTTACGTGTACCAGAACGGCGAATATCAATTGCCGGGAAGATACGACGCTCAGCTAATGAACGATCTAAATGAAGTTCCATATTTCCAGTTCCTTTAAATTCTTCGTAAATTACATCGTCCATACGAGATCCTGTATCAACAAGAGCTGTTGCTAAAATTGTTAAGCTACCGCCTTCTTCGATATTACGTGCAGCTCCAAAGAAACGCTTCGGTCTATGGAAGGCAGCTGGGTCGATACCACCCGATAATGTTCTACCACTTGGCGGAATAACAAGGTTGTAAGCTCGCGCTAAACGGGTAATACTATCCATTAAAATGATAACATCTTTTTTGTGCTCTACAAGACGCATTGCACGTTCTAACACAAGTTCTGCTACTTTAATATGATTTTCTGGTACTTCATCAAAAGTAGAGCTTACAACATCTCCTTTAACAGAACGTTCAATATCTGTTACTTCCTCTGGACGCTCATCAATTAAAAGGACAATTAATTCAGCTTCCGGATGATTTGTTGTAACACTGTGTGCGATTTCTTTTAATAGACTAGTTTTACCAGCCTTTGGAGGCGCGACAATTAAACCACGTTGTCCAAATCCAACTGGTGCAATTAAATCCATGATGCGTGTCGGTAACTTTTTCGGTTCCGTTTCCAATTTCATTTGGCGATCTGGGTATAATGGTGTTAATGCAGGGAAATGCACACGCTCTTTTGCTGACTCTGGATCATCTCCGTTTACAGCTTCAACTTGTAATAACCCAAAGTAGCGTTCATTTTCTTTCGGAGGTCGTACTTTACCAGAAACCTTATCTCCATTACGTAAATCGAAACGACGAATTTGCGAAGCTGAGATATAAATATCTTCTGAGCTTGGAGAGTAGTTGATAGGACGTAGGAATCCAAATCCTTCTGATTGAATAATTTCTAATACGCCTTCCATGAAGAAGAAACCTTCTTTTTCTGCTCGAGCTTTTAAAATGGCGAAGATTAACTCTTTTTTCGTTAATTTGCTATAATACGAAATTTTAAATTCTTTCGCAAGCTCGTATAACTCTTTTAATTTCATGTTTTCTAATGCTGCAATTGACAAATTCATTCAGACACCACACTTTAACGTTATTCTCTTTTCACATGGGTAAAGGGAAAAAATACGGAAGGCAAATAATTAATAATGAAAGGCAATAAGTTCAAGTAGGGTAATATTCACTATTGTAACCCTTTTATCTAGTTTTAATCAATACGTTGAAACACAAATACAAGAAGCGAAGACAAGAAAATTTGTCTTCGCTTTTTATTTAATCCAGCTTCAGCGGCTAGAATGTTCGGTGGCTAGAAGGATCAGTCATTCCCCCCTTCTGAGCAAGCCACCTCCGCTTTTTACTTAATAACCAAGTTCGGTTTTTTATTTAAGCTGTGACGTCCGTCTACGAAGCGTACTGTGCCTGATTTTGCGCGCATAACAAGGGATTGTGTTGTTCCTACGCTACCTTTAAATTGAACGCCGCGTAGTAGTTCTCCGTCTGTTACGCCTGTTGCTGCGAAGATTGCATCGTCACCTTTTACTAAGTCCTCCATGCGAAGGATGCGGTTGATGTCTTCTATGCCCATCTTTTTGCAACGCGCCAATTCAGCTTCGTTTTGTGGTAATAATTTCCCGTGAATTTCTCCACCTAAACATTTTAATGCAACTGCTGCTAACACACCCTCAGGCGCGCCACCAGAGCCGAATAAAATATCTACACCTGTACGATCAAATGCGGTGTTGATTGCGCCAGCTACGTCTCCATCATTAATCAATTTAATGCGAGCACCAGCTTTACGAATTTCTTCAATAATTGCTTGATGACGTGGACGGTTTAAAACTGTCGCTACAACATCTTCAATATCTTTGTTTTTCGCTTTCGCAACTGCACGTAAGTTATCGATAATAGGCGCATCAATATCGACCGCCCCAACTGCTTCTGGGCCAACCGCGATTTTATCCATGTACATGTCAGGAGCATGTAACAAATTACCATGATCTGCAATTGCAATAACAGCAAGAGCATTCCATCCACCAGCTGCTACAATGTTTGTCCCTTCTAAAGGATCAACTGCAACGTCTACACGCGGACCATATCCTGTACCTAATTTTTCTCCGATATATAGCATTGGTGCTTCATCCATTTCACCTTCACCAATTACAACTGTACCTTTCATCGGAATTGTATCAAATACATCACGCATAGCTGATGTTGCTGCACCGTCTGCCTCATCCTTTTTCCCGCGTCCCATCCAACGCGCTGATGATAAAGCTGCAGCCTCTGTTACACGTACTAACTCCATAGATAAACTTCTTTCCACGATAATCCCTCTCCTTTAAGTCTTTATATTTCTGCCGTATTTTGTGAATCGTGTTTTTCTATAAAGTGTACTTCCGCAAGTAGTGATGCTTCGCTTCCCCCTCGCGGAAGTATCACTTATGCGTTCTTCATTTCTTCAATTTCTTGCTTTGTCATTTGTTCTCGCCAAATGTTTGCACCAAGCCCTTTAAGCTTGTCTACTATATTTTCATAGCCACGATCAATATGCTCAAGTCCGGTTACTTCTGTAATTCCATCCGCCATCAATCCTGCAATAACAAGGGCTGCTCCAGCTCGCAAATCACTCGCTTTCACTTTTGCACCTTGTAATAAAACAGGACCAGTTACGATAGCTGACCGACCTTCTACTTTAATTTGCGCATTCATACGACGTAATTCATCAATATGTTTAAAACGTGCGCCATAAATCGTATCCGTTACAACACCCGTTCCATGCGCCTTTGTTAAAAGTGTTGTAAATGGCTGTTGTAAATCTGTTGGGAAACCTGGATATACAAGCGTTTTTATATCAACTACTTTTAATCTTCTATCACCGTTCACTGTAATCTGGTCATCATTCGTTTCAACTTGGACACCAGCTTCTCTTAATTTTGCAGTAACTGACTCCAAATGCTGAGGAATAACATTATCAACTGTTACTTCTCCTCCTGACGCAGCACCTAAAATCATATACGTACCCGCTTCAATACGATCTGGAATAATCGTATGATGACAACCGTGCAATGAATCCACACCATCAATTCGGATTACATCTGTACCAGCACCTTTAATGCGTGCTCCCATGCTAGTTAACAGTGTAGCTACATCAATAATCTCTGGTTCTTTCGCTGCGTTTTCAATAACAGTTCTACCTTTCGCTCGTACAGCTGCTAGCATAATATTAATCGTAGCTCCTACACTAACAACATCTAAATAAATACGTGCCCCTCGTAGTTCATCTGCTCTTAAATAGATAGCACCTTGTTCATTCGTAACATGTGCACCTAACGCTTCAAATCCTTTAATGTGCTGATCAATCGGCCTCGGTCCTAAGTGACATCCACCTGGAAGCCCAATAACAGCTTTTTTAAAACGGCCAAGCATCGCACCCATTAAATAATAAGAAGCACGCAATTTTTTCACTTTTCCATTTGGTAAAGGCATTGCAACCATGTTAGAGGGATTGACTACCATCTCTTCCTCCTGTCCATACGTTACTCTTCCTCCAATTTCCTCTAGTAAGTCTCCTAACATTTTCACGTCCGAAATATTAGGGACACCACCAATAGTTACTGGAGTATCTGCTAAAATTGTCGCTGGAATTAGTGCAACGGCGCTGTTCTTTGCACCACTCACACGAATTGTTCCATTTAAAGCTCTTCCGCCTTCAATTAGCAATTTTTCCATATTGAGCTCCCTTCTTGTGAATGTATTTACTTTCTATATTTTTATAGAAAGCTCCCCCTTAAGAATCTCAATCACTCTTTCCACCCTAACACTCAATAAATAGGAAACCATCATCTTCATTTCTCCTGTAATACAAAAAGATAAAGATTAACTATTTATCGAATTTACTTTATCAATTTAGATACATTATCACATTTATTAATAGGACTATGCACATTATTTTCTATTTCAAAAACAAAATGATAAAATCTTTAGACTTGTTCACGCTTTCATTATACAACGAAAGGAAACCGTCTAAAAGAGTAGACGGTTTCCAAAACGGAATTTTATTCTTACGCTTTACCGTTAGAACCGAATTCGCGAATTTTACCAATAACAGTTGCTTTGATAGCGTCGCGGCCAGGTCCGATAAATTTACGAGGATCGTAAACTTCTTGGTCTTTGTTTAATACTTCACGAACAGCTTTTGTAAACTCAATTTGGTTCTCAGTGTTTACGTTGATTTTTGAAGTACCTAAAGAGATAGCTTTTTCGATATCAGCAGTTGGGATACCAGTACCACCGTGTAATACTAAAGGTACGCCAGTGAAGTCACGAACTTGTTCCATTTCAGCGAATCCTAAGTTAGGCTCACCTTTGTAAGGACCGTGTACAGAACCTAAAGCTGGAGCTAGGCAATCGATACCTGTTGCTTCAACAAGGTGCTTACACTCAGCTGGGTCAGCGTAAATTACGCCTTCAGCGATTACGTCGTCTTCTTGTCCGCCAACTGTTCCAAGCTCAGCTTCAACAGATACGTTACGAGCGTGTGCGTATTCTACTACTTTTTTAGTAGTTTCTACGTTTTCTTCGAATGGGTGGTGAGAAGCGTCGATCATTACAGATGTGAAACCTGCATCGATTGCTTCTTTACATTTTTCGAAGCTTGAACCATGGTCAAGGTGAATCGCTACAGGAACAGTGATGTTCATTTCTTCGATTAAAGCTTTAACCATAGCTACAACTGTTTTGAAACCAGTCATATGACGAGCTGCACCCTCAGATACACCTAGGATTACAGGAGATTTTTCTTCTTCCGCAGCAGCTAAGATAGCTTGAGTCCACTCTAAGTTGTTCATGTTGAATTGACCAACTGCGTATTTTCCTTCTAGTGCTTTGTTTAGCATTTCTTTCATAGAAACTAAAGGCATGGTGAATCCTCCTAAAAAACGTTTTTTGTATCCGATAAGTTCTTATCGCTGGTAGTATGACCAGAATAAGGTAAAATATGTATATCTACATACCGGACTTTTTTCTACACTCAATAGGATAACAACTTGTACTCAAAAACTCAACCGTATTCACCTGCACAATAGTCCATGTAAACGCTTTTTTCCATATTTTTTATAAAAAATTCATTTTTAAGCCTCTACAGCGAGTTCATTTCTCACCGCTTGACGAATTTCATCAATATCAAATGGTTTAGCAAAATGCATTAAAGCACCTAAATCTTTTGCTTCTTGGATCATATCAAGCTCTCCATAAGCAGTCATTAAAATCACTTTAATACTCTCATCAATTTCTTTTACATGCTTTAAAATCTCTATACCATCCATACCTGGAATTTTCATATCTAACACAACTAAATCTGGATTATCTTTTTTCACGATATCTAAAGCTTGAAATCCATTCGCTGCTTGGAATGTCTGATAACCTTCTTTTTGGAACACTTCATGTAATAACACACGAATGCCATATTGATCATCAACGATTAAAATTTTCCCTTCCATAACTCCCAACCTTTCTGTGTAAGTACAAGATTTAAAGCTTCTTATATCTTAACGATTAATTTTCGCTATTCTTTACCAAATTCCTTCCTATTTCTTTCTTATTTTACCGTTTCCTATTTTGTTATGCCACCTTCGATTTCACCTTTCTAAAAAAATAAACTATAATGAAAGCCGGTAAACACGTACGAAGGGAGTAACATTATGTTAAAAATTTTTTCAACCCAATTAAGCGGTTATTTTTCCAGAGTTTCTCAAAAAGAGGAAATGAATATAGAAGATAGCGCCCGTCTACTTGCTCAAGCATTAGTTGGCGAAGGTTTCATTTATTTACATGGTACAAATGAAATGGAGGGCGTTGTTGCTGAAGCACTATTCGGTGCTGAACCAATGAAGCAAGCAAAACGATTTTTTGAAAATGGTAAAGAAGTAGAAGTAACTTCTGCAGATCGTGTGCTTCTTATTAGCCGTTTTTCAACAGATGAAGAAGTTGTAGCAATAGCAAAAAAACTGCAAGCAGATGGACACTCTATTATCGGCATCTCTGCTATTCAAGAAGGCAATGAATCACTAGAACAATATACAGATGTACATATTGATACAAAACTGTTAAAAGGGCTTATTCCAGACGATGAAGGTAATCGCTACGGATTCCCAAGCTTAATGATAGCTTTATTTGCATATCACGGAATCAAATTTACAATCGATGAAATGTTAAATGAATATTAAAAAAAGCGCCCTATTTCAGGCGCTTTTTTATTACTTGCTCTCTTTATTCGTAATAGAAGCTTTTACGAAGTCATGGAACAATGGCTGTGGACGGTTTGGACGAGAAACAAGTTCTGGGTGGAACTGTGCTGCCACGAACCAAGGGTGATCTTTTAATTCAATGATTTCAACTAGACGGCCATCTGGGCTTGTACCAGAGAATACAAATCCTTCTTTTTCCATATCCGGACGGAATTGATTGTTGAACTCATAACGATGACGATGACGCTCATATACAACCGGCTCATTGTAAGCGTTGTAAGCATTTGTTTCTTCAGCAAGCTTACATGGATATAGACCAAGACGAAGTGTACCACCTAAGTCTTCTACATCTTTTTGTTCTGGTAATAGGTCGATGATTGCGTAAGGTGTGTCAGGATTAATTTCAGAAGAGTTAGCTCCTTCTAATCCTAATACGTTACGTGCGAATTCGATTGATGCAAGTTGCATACCTAAGCAAATTCCTAGGAATGGAACTTTGTTTTCACGAGCATATTGAATTGCAACGATTTTACCTTCTACACCACGATCACCGAAGCCACCTGGTACAAGGATACCATCTGTGTCTCCTACTAATTCTTGTACGTTCTCTGCTGTTACGTGCTCAGCATTTACCCATTTCACTTCTACATCTGTGTCGAAAGAGTAACCCGCATGACGAAGTGCTTCTACAACAGAAATGTATGCATCTTGAAGCTCTACGTATTTACCAACAAGAGCGATTTTTGTTTTCTTAGAAAGGTTACGCACTTTTTCAACTAGCGCAGTCCACTCTGTCATATCTGCAGCTGGATTGTCTAATTTTAAGTGATCGCAAACGATTTGGTCCATATTTTGCTCTTGAAGAGATAATGGAACTGCATATAAAGTATCTGCATCGCGTGCTTCAATAACTGCTTTTGTATCAATGTCACAGAATAATGCAAGCTTGTCTTTCATATCTTGAGAAACAGGCATTTCTGTACGAACAACGATAATATTTGGTTGAATACCTAAACTGCGAAGCTCTTTAACGCTATGTTGCGTTGGTTTTGTTTTCATTTCACCCGCTGCTTTTAAGTACGGGATTAACGTACAATGAATGTACATTACATTGTCACGACCGATGTCGCTCTTAATTTGACGGATTGCTTCTAAGAATGGTAGAGACTCGATGTCACCAACAGTTCCACCGATTTCTGTAATAACAACGTCCGCGTTTGTTTCGCGACCAGAACGGTATACGCGCTCTTTAATTTCGTTAGTAATGTGAGGAATAACTTGAACTGTTCCTCCTAGGTATTCACCACGACGCTCTTTTTGAAGAACTGAAGAGTAAATTTTACCTGTTGTTACGTTGCTGTATTTGTTTAAGTTGATGTCGATGAAACGCTCATAGTGACCAAGGTCTAAGTCAGTTTCTGCACCATCATCTGTTACGAATACCTCACCGTGTTGGTATGGGCTCATAGTCCCTGGGTCTACGTTAATGTATGGATCAAACTTTTGAATTGTTACGTTTAAACCACGATTTTTTAAAAGTCTTCCAAGAGATGCTGCTGTAATACCTTTACCTAAAGACGATACTACACCGCCTGTTACAAAAATATACTTAGTCATGAAAAAGCTCCCTTCTATTTTGCTGTTATATAATCACCGTTGCAAAGCGCAACGTATGTAGATAACACTGTATCCATCTTATTGTTAGACTCTTTTTATTTTCTAAACAAAAAACAAAAAAGAAAATTGCTCCCCTCATCACATAAAGTAATAAGTAGGGAGCAATTTTCTTTTATATTTACACTTTAAAAGTATTATCGTCCTTTTTTAAAGAGCCCAAAAATGATTCTACATGGACGATAATGAAAAGTCAAGAACTACAGTTCTTCCTCTTCTTCTTCTTCAGTTTCATCATACTCAAGTTCTTCTTCAGCGAAGTCATCTTCATCGTCCTCTAAATCATCAAGATCATCGTCGTCTCCGTCTTCGTCTTCAAGAACCTTGTCCAAATCTTCTACATCATCATCTTCGTCTTCATTTCCGTCTACATCATCAAAGTCATCTTCATCTTCTTCAATGTAGTCGTCAAAACCGTCTTCTTCAACTTTACGTTTCTTCTTCGGTTTTGGTTGAGGCAAGATTTCTTCATCAATTTGCTCATATGGGTACCAGCTACGTAATCCCCAACGATTTTCTCCTAAATTAATGAAACGTCCATCGATGTTTAAGTCTGTATAAAATTGTGCGATCTTCGCATTAACTTGCTCTTGAGATAGTCCCAGCACTTGAGCGATTTCTTGAACCAACTCGTTGAATGTCGTTGCTTGTTTTTTATCCCCTAAAACGCTATGTACAACTTCAATCATTGAACATTCTTTTAGCTCTTCTGGTGAATATTGCTTAAAATCCACTTATGCGGCACTTCCTTTCATCAAATATAACCTTATATATAACGGCCTGCTTAAAAAAATCCATACTATTCATTATAAACAAAAGTCGCACAAATATGCTACAAAAAAAACGGGAAACTTTTATAGGGTAGTAAAATTATAATTCGTGCATTCCTTATTTCGGAAGCATATGGGCCCCTTGTAATACATACCTAATTTGCATGTCTGTATATTCCTCGAGCGTATATAGCTTTTGCAACGCCCAACGTCGAAATCCCCACATCTGTCCTTGTATAAAAATATTATGCGCAAGAAGCTGTATTTCTTTTTTATTTAATGTAAATGTTCCGTTTTCCGTACACTGTTCTAAAATATTCTCAAACATTCCTACCATTTGAAACTCCTTTTCTAATACGTACGGGAGTGATTCTTTCGGTAAAAAGCGTACCTCTTGATACATTATTAATACTTCTTCCTGCAATTCGTCCATCACTTTAAAATAATTCGTTATTGCTATCTTTAAACTTTCTACACTTCCTTTTTCCGTACAAACTACTTCCTCTAACCTTTCTTTTACATGTTCATAAATACTATCACAAACTAAATACAAAACATCATCTTTTGTACGAATGTATTCATAAAGCGTTCCAATACTAAATCCAGCTGCCTTTGCAATCTCTCTCGTTGTTGTACGCGGAAATCCTTTTTGTTTAAACAGTTGTACTGCACCTTTAATCATTTGTTCACGCCTTAACGCAACTAATTTTTCATCTTTCACTGATGCATGCACATTATGTTTAACCATCCCCTTCACCTCTCTATTATTTTTTGGAAGGAAAAAGCGTAGGAAAATACCTACGCCTTTGATCCTACTTCGTTAACATACGAGAAATTACGAGCCTTTGAATCTCTTGTGTTCCTTCATATATCTGTGTAATCTTTGCATCTCGCATGTATCGCTCTACTGGATAATCTTTCGTATAACCGTAACCACCAAATACTTGTACCGCTTCCGTCGTCACCTTCATCGCTGCATCACCTGCAAATACTTTTGACATCGCTGACTCTTTCCCATACGGAAGCCCTTCCGATTCCAGCCAAGCTGCTTGATATGTTAGAAGACGCGCCGCCTCCACATCCGTTGCCATATCTGCAAGTTTAAAGCCAATCCCCTGCTGCGCCGCAATCGGCTTCCCAAACTGATGACGCTCTCTTGCATATTCTACGGAAGCATCTAAAGCCCCTTGTGCAATACCGACCGCTTGCGCCGCAATACCGTTACGGCCACCATCTAATGTTTGCATCGCTATCTTAAACCCTTGTCCTTCTTCCCCTAGTAAATTCTCTACAGGAATACGGCAATCTTCGAACATAATTTCAGTTGTTGGTGAAGAGCGAATCCCTAATTTACTCTCCTTCTTCCCAACTGAAAATCCTGGTGTATCACTTTCCACTATAAATGCACTCGTGCCACGCTGCTTCGATTCAGGATCAGTTAATGCGAAAACAACATAAATATCAGCAATACCACCATTAGTGATAAATATTTTTGATCCATTTAATACATAATGGTCTCCATCTCTTTTGGCGATCGTCTTCATTCCACCAGCATCCGATCCAGACCCTGGCTCCGTTAAGCCGTACGCACCAATTTTCTTTCCTTCAGCCATCGGTCGTAAAAATGTTTGCTTTTGCTCTTCTGTTCCAAATTTAAAAATTGGCCAACCAGCAAGCGAAGTATGTGCAGACAATGTTACACCTGTAGAAGCACATACACGCGATAATTCTTCAATAGCAATTACATATGCTAAGTAATCGCTTCCAATTCCGCCGTATTCTTCAGGCCACGGAATACCAGTTAAACCAAGCTCGGCCATTTGATCAAATATTGCACGATCAAATCTCTCTTCTTCATCACGCTCAGCTGCCGTCGGTGCTACTTCATTCTTAGCAAAGTCTCGAACCATTTTTCTTATCATTTCATGTTCTTCTGATAGTTTAAAATGCATGCCCGTCTCCCCCTTGTGCTTTTATAAAGCTCGGCTAATAACAAGTTTCTGTATTTCGCTCGTTCCTTCATATATTTGCGTGATTTTCGCATCACGGAAAAATCTTTCTACTGGATAGTCCTTCGTATAACCGTATCCCCCAAATACTTGCACCGCTTCAATCGCAACTTCAACAGCTGTTTTAGAAGCGAATAATTTCGCAATAGATGCTTCCTTACCACATGGTAATCCTTGCGCTCTTAGCGATGCCGCCCTATATACGAGTAATCGCGCCGCTTCTACACTAGTTGCCATATCTGCAAGTTTGAAGCCAATCCCTTGCTGCGCCGCAATTGGCTTTCCGAATTGCTCACGTTCTTTCGCATAATCAATCGCACATGCAAGCGCCGCTTCAGTAATCCCTAATGCTTGCGCCCCAATCCCAATTCTTCCAACATCTAAATTCGCCATTGCTACCTTAAATCCTTGTCCTTCTTCACCAAGTAAATTCTCAGCCGGTACCTTCATATCCTCGAACGTAAGTTGTACAGTGCGAGAACCGAGCAGTCCCATTTTATGCTCATCTTTACCGATAATTAAGCCTGGTGTATCTTTCTCTACTATGAATGCAGAAATCCCACTCTTTCCTGCCTCTGGATTTGTAGAAGCGAATACAATATATGTACTTGCTTCACCACCATTTGTAATGAACACCTTCGATCCATTAATAATGTAATGATCGCCTTTCTTCACAGCTCTTGATTTCAAACTTCCTGCATCCGATCCTGCATTTGGTTCTGTTAATGCAAATGCACCTAAATATTCACCAGTCGCAAGTTTAGAAACGTATTTCTCTTTCTGTTCTTCTGTTCCGAAATATAAAATCGGGTTCATTCCAACTGACGTATGTACAGCTAAAATTACACCAACCGTTGCGCTTACCTTTGAAATTTCTTCAATTGCTAAAATGTAAGAAATAAAATCCATTTCTGCCCCGCCGTATTTTGCAGGCGCTGGAATTCCCATTAATCCAAGCTCACCCATCTTCTGCAAAATCTCTTTTGGAAACACCCCTTGTTCCATACTAGGAACAAAGGGAGCAATTTCCTTCTGTGCAAAATCTCGAACCATTTTTCTCATCATTTGTTGCTCTTCATTAAAACGAAAGTTCATATACTCCGCCTCCATTTGCTATAAATCCTTTTAATAATTTGGTAAGACCACTATTTTGTAACAAAGGGGGATTTATTCGTAAACGTAGAAACCACGACCTGTTTTACGTCCTAACCATCCTGCATTTACGTACTTACGCAGTAATGGACATGGGCGGTATTTACTATCACCTAAACCTTCATGCAACACTTCCATAATATATAAACACGTGTCTAAACCGATAAAATCAGCGAGCGTTAAAGGACCCATCGGGTGATTCATACCAAGTTTCATTACTTCATCAATCGCTTCTTTCGTCGCTACACCTTCATATAACGTATAAATTGCTTCGTTAATCATCGGTAATAAAATACGATTCGATACAAATCCTGGGAAATCATTTACTTCAACTGGTACTTTGCCAATTTTCTTCGTAATATCTTCAATTGTTTTGTATACCGCATCATCTGTAGCCAAACCACGAATAATTTCAACAAGTTTCATAACCGGAACCGGATTCATAAAGTGCATACCGATTACTTTTTCCGGACGTTTCGTTACCGCGGCAATTTCTGTAATTGGCAAAGATGACGTATTTGTCGCTAAAATTGCGTGTTCTGGAGCAATTTCATCTAAATTCGCAAAGATTTTCTTTTTAATATCCATTTTCTCGACAGCTGCTTCGATAATAAGATCTGCTTCCTTCACACAATCTAAATCAAGCGTTACTGCAAGACGGTTTAATGTCGCTTCCTTTTCTTCTTCCTTCATGCGCCCCTTTTCTACTTGACGTGCTAAGTTTTTCGTAATAATAGCCAATCCTCTATCTAATTGCTCCTGTTTTAAATCTTGTACCTTCACATCGTATCCTGCCATTGCACATACTTGCGCAATTCCTGATCCCATTTGTCCTGCACCAATTACAACAATTTTTTGTACACCCATTTCTTCTTCCCCCTTAATTTTTAATAAACTATATATCTTCTAATCTTAATTAGTGAACTTCAATCATCACTGCATCGCCTTGACCGCCACCACTACAAATCGAAGCAATTCCAATTCCACCGCCGCGTTGCTTAAGTGCATGGATTAGTGTAACGATAATGCGCGCTCCGCTTGCTCCAATCGGATGTCCCATCGCTACTGCGCCGCCATTTACATTCAATTTTTCTGGGTCAATTCCTGCGATTTCTGTACTTGCAATTGCTACTGCTGCAAATGCTTCATTAATCTCGAATAAATCGATGTCTTCAATTGTCTTGCCTGTTTTTTCAAGCAATGCGTTAATTGCATAACCTGGCGTTCTCGGGAAATCTTTAGACTCCACTGCAATTGCTGTATGTGCCAAAATTGTCGCTAACGGCTTTCTTCCTTCTTGCTTTGCTCTTTCTTCGCTCATTAATACAAGTGCAGCACCACCATCGTTTAAGCCTGGTGCATTACCAGCTGTCACTGTCGCTGTTTTATCAAATACAGGTTTTAATTTTGCTAACTTTTCAATTGTTGTATCCGCGCGTGGCGCCTCATCCTTTGCAACGACAATAGGATCGCCTTTTCTTTGCGGAATCGTTACTGGCACGATTTCCTCTTCAAAACGTCCTTCATTATGTGCTGAAACCGCACGCTGGTGGCTACGATATGCCCATTCATCTTGCGCTTCGCGAGAAATTCCATCTTCCTTCGCAACTTCTCCGCCATAAACACCCATGTGTATACCTGAAAATGCGCATGTTAAACCATCAGCAACGTTTAAATCAACGACTTCGTTGTTGCCCATTCTATATCCCCATCTTGCTCCTCGTAAAATGTAAGGACTGTTACTCATCGACTCCATACCACCAGCTACAATCAATGATTGATCGCCAGTACGAATAATTTGATCCGCTAACGTAACCGCACGAAGCCCCGATGCACAAACTTTATTCACTGTTTCCGTCTGCACTTCCCAAGGGATTCCAGCAGCCCTCGCCGCTTGGCGCGACGGAATTTGCCCCTGCCCACCTTGAATAACCGTTCCGAATATAACTTCCTCAACATCACTAGCAGAAACATTTGCTCTTTCAAGCGCCGCTTTAATTGCAATCCCTCCAAGTTCTGTTGCTTTTACATCTTTTAAAGATCCTCCAAATTTTCCAACTGGTGTTCTTGCAGCACTTAAAATAACTGTTTTACTCATGTTTCTTTCCCCCATTTCATTTTTTAACACTGAGCGCTCGCTCGGTATCCCTACGTTGAGAAGAGGTGCAATCATTGCACCTCTTTCTAAAGTTGTATGCATTCCTACAAACTAGATTGCTTCTTTCTTCTGTCCAATCACTGAGCGTTCTAAAATCTCTGTTACATCGAGAGTTTGAACTTTCTCTTCAACTTCTTTCGCTTTCGTCCCATCACTAATCATCGTTAAGCAATACGGACATCCTGTACCGATAATGGATGGCTGTACAGCTAATGCTTGTTCTGTACGAGCAACGTTAATGCGTGAACCTGTTGTTTCCTCCATCCACATTAAGCCACCACCTGCTCCACAGCACATTCCCGTTTCATGGTTACGTGCCATTTCTACAAGATTCACACCAGGAATCGCTTTCAAAATGTCACGCGGGGCTTCGTATACTTCGTTGTATCTTCCTAAGTAGCAGGAATCATGGTACGTAACTGTTTCCTCAATAGCGTGAACCGGTTTTAAGCGTCCTTCTTTCACCCACTGAGCTAACAGTTCTGTATGATGATAGACTTCTGCTTGCAAGCCAAAGTCCGGATACTCATTTTTAAATGTGTTATAAGCATGAGGGTCAATCGTAACGATTTTCTTCACTCCTGCTTTTTCAAATTCCTCGATATTTTTTGTCGCCATCTCTTGGAAGACAAATTCATTTCCAAGACGGCGCGGTGTATCTCCAGAGTTCTTTTCCTTATTACCGAGTATCGCAAATGAAATGCCTGCTTCGTTCATCAACTTCGCAAACGATATCGCAATCTTCTGACTACGATTATCATATGATCCCATTGAACCAACCCAGAATAAATATTCGAACTCCTCGCCAGCTTTCGATTTTTCTTTTACAGTTGGAACCGTTACTTCATCATCACCTTGGCGCCAAGTTTCACGCTCTTTACGGTTTAGACCCCACGGATTCCCTTGGCGCTCGATGTTTGTCATCGCACGCTGTGCTTCCGCATCCATCTTTCCTTCTGTTAAAACGAGATAGCGGCGTAAATCAATAATTTTATCAACGTGCTCATTCATAACTGGACACTGATCCTCACAGTTACGACACGTTGTACAAGCCCAAATCTCTTCTTCTGTAATAACATCTCCAATTAAACTTGGATCGTAAGCGAGTGTTGCAGCCGCTGATTCTTGTTGCCCTTTCCCAGCTGCCATCATCGCTAACTGATTTCCTTGTGTATTATTAAAAGCAACTACTGGAACCCAAGGCGCTTTTGATGTTACTGCCGCTCCTTTATCAGTTAAATGATCGCGAAGTTTTAAAATTAAATCCATCGGCGATAACATTTTACCTGTTCCTGTTGCCGGACACATATTTGTACAACGACCACACTCTACGCAAGCGTATAAGTCAATAAGCTGATTTTGTCTAAAATCTTCGATTTTACCAACACCAAATGTTTCTTGTGTTTCATCTTCAAAGTCAATCTTTTCAAGTTTCCCTGGATTTGAAAGACGGCCGAAGAAAACGTTAGCTGGTCCCGCAATTAAATGCGCGTGTTTCGATTGTGGAACATAAACTAAAAATGTTAACAAAATTAGTAAATGCACCCACCAAGAGAAATAGAACACAGAAATGGCTACGGTTTCATTTATCCCTGAGAAAACGTAAGCGATTGCAGAAGCGATTGGCTCACTCCATGAAAGCTCCTCGCCATGCCATATAATTCCCATCCCATTACCAAGTAGCACAGAAATCATTAAGCCACCGATAAAGATAAGAACAAGGCCTGATTTGAAATTACGTTTTAAACGAACTAGCTTCTCAACATAACGTCGATGAAAAGCCCAAAAGACTGCAATTAAAATAACAAGTGTGACAATTTCCTGGAAGAATGTAAATGCAGGGTATAGTGGTCCAAGTGGAAGATGTGATCCTGGTGCGAGTCCTTTCCAAACGAAGTCAATTGCTCCAAATTGGACAAGAATAAATCCGTAAAAGAACATAACGTGAATAATGCCGCTCTTTTTATCTTTCAGCAGCTTTTTCTGACCGAAAACATTGACCTTAAGGAGATCCCAACGCTCTTTAAAACGACGGTCAAATTCAATCTTTTTTCCTAACTGTATGTAGGCCATCCTCGTTCGTATAAGATACACAAACAAATATCCCGCATAAGCAATAACAGCAATGGCAGCCAGCCAATTCATGATCAGTAAGCTATTCATTTTTATGCTACCCCTCTCTTTGTAAGCCCTCTTTCTTTTTTAGAATCTTCAAAAACATATAATTTTCTGAATTTTATCCCCTACCTTCATTATATAATGAGTGAGCATTCAGTCAACAGTTTTTTGTTATACAACAACATATTTTTTAATAAAGCTGTTTATTTCGGTGAAACTATAAAGTGAAACTTTAATCATTAGAAGTTATTTACTCCCTACTAATTATTAGCCCACAAATAACCGAATAAAATGAATGTTTGATTTATAAAAAACAAATGGTGAAAAGACCGTGAAGGAGGGAATTTACTCATGTTCTTCTTATCTCTCTTATTAATAGGTATTGCTCTCTGGATTGTAATTGATCTTTCTTATGGGAGAATTGTTCATTTAAGGCGTGTACGTTCTCGTTCTTTCCCTTTACGTCAAAGTGATTTTCACCTTTATACATACGGAAAAGATTTGTATGACACTCTATTTACTGATATAAAACAGGCGAAACACCATGTGCACGTTTTGTTTTTCATTGTAAAAAACGATACAATCAGCCGAGAATTTTTAAAGTTACTTATTGATAAGGCAAAGGAAGGAATTGAAGTAAGACTTTTACTCGATAGATTGGGAAGCCATCATTTATCAAACGAGGCCGTTCGCTCCCTACAAAAACATGGTATCTCTTTTTCATTTTGTCACAAAGTAAAGTTTCCTTTTCCTTTCTTTTCTGCAAATCAAAGAAACCATAGAAAAATTACAGTTATCGACGGGAAAATTGGTTACATTGGGGGATTTAATATTGGTGAAGAGTATTTGGGACATAATGAGCGGTTAGGATTATGGAGGGACTATCATTTACGTCTTACAGGCGAAGGAGTACAAGATTTACAAAAGCAATTTTTACATGACTGGTTTGATGATACAAACCAAAATTTATTGGACGCTTCTCTTTATTTTCCGAAACAGCAACCCGGTACTATCGAACATCAATTTATTCCAACTGATGGTGCCTATTTACAACATACTTTTTTACATTTAATTGAAGGTGCAAAAAAGGAACTCTTTATCGGTACACCCTATTTCATTCCTGGAAGAAAAATTATGAACGCATTATTAGAAGCACGAAAACGAGGGGTTCAAATCACGATTCTCGTTCCAGAAAAAGCGGATCACCCCCTTGTTCGAGAAGCAAAATTCCCATATTGCCGAAAGTTAATACAAGCTGGCTGTAATATTTACGCATTTCAACAAGGTTTTTTTCACGCTAAAGTTATTATAGTTGATGACTATATCTGTGATATCGGAACTGCAAACTTTGATATGAGAAGTTTATATATTAACCATGAAATCAACTGCCTTTTATATGATGAACATTTTATACAAACAGTAAAAAATAAATTCCACGAAGATCTAGAAAATGCGTCATTACTTTCCTTGAAAGATGTTAGTCCGAATTCTCTCATTAATAGAGGCAAAGAATGGATAGGAACAATACTTGCTTTCTTCCTATAGGAAAGATAATGCATAAAGGAGATGTATTCATTATGATTATGCGTTTCGGATATGTCTCACATGCAATGGCACTCTGGGACTGTTCTCCGGCTAAAACGATGACATTTACAAGCTTTCAAAAGCTTAGTAAACAAGAACGAGAAGATAAATTATACGATGTTACGCGGCAGAATCTTGAGCATACAATACGTATTCTTCATTACAATATAGCGCATGAAATTCCATTATATCGCTTATCTTCTTCCATCGTCCCACTTGCAACACATCCCGAAGTCGAGTTTGATTACATCGGATTGTTCACACCGCTTTGGCGTACAATTGGGGCATTAATTAAAGAACATAATTTACGAGTAAGTTTTCATCCGAATCAATTTACACTATTTACAAGCGACAAACCACACATTACGACTAACGCTATTACAGATATGACCTATCATTATAAAGTATTAGATGCAATAGGCATTGCAGATTCTTCTTATATTAACATCCATGTAGGTGGTGCCTACGGAAATAAAGAAAAAGCGGTTGAACGTTTCCATGACAACATAAAAAAACTTCCTGCACATATAAAGAGGCAAATGACACTTGAAAATGATGATAAAACATATACAACTGCTGAAACTTTATCTATTTGCCAAAAAGAAAAGATCCCATTCGTATTTGATTATCACCATCACATGGCAAATCTTTGCGAAGAACCGTTAGAAGAGTTACTTCCTGCAATTTTTGAAACTTGGTCACATACAAATATCGTTCCTAAAGTTCACATTTCCTCTCCTAAATCAAAAAAAGAATTTAGGGCTCACGCGGAATATATTGATTTAGAGTTTATTAAACCTTTCTTACACGTTGCAAAAAAAATCAATCATAATTTCGATATTATGATTGAAAGTAAACAGAAAGATTTAGCGATGCTGCAATTCATACATGAATTATCCTCTATAAGAGGGGTAAAAAGAATAAGTAGCTCAACATTACAATGGTAAATTGTAATGTTGAGCTATTTTTTTCAAAAAAAGTAATTTTTTCAGTAAAAAACATCCTATTTTATATGCTATGATTGGAATTAGCATTTTCCACCTGTGATTCAACTTTATTGAAACGGAGTCATAATATGATTAATCAAAAAAAATACGTACACTTTGTCACGATGTACATAATTATATTTTCTCTTTGGATATTTCTTATCCCTAAGGACTTAAATATAAAAGAAATTGGAATTCTCTTCTTATTTTTTTTCGCTACACTCTTTTCTTGCTATTGCCTATATAAAGCAATTAAGAAAATGAAGCGCGGTGACAAATTATTTTGGGTTTTAGTACTATGCACTTGCCTATGTGGATTGACAATGGAGATAACTCTATTTCTTCATTCACTTTCTATATATGACCAAGTCATATTCTCATATAAGGCATTGCCCTTTTTTATCGTACAATATATTTTGCTCTTTTCTGGCTTTGCTATAAAGTTCATAAAGCATTACTCTATTAGAGGACTAGCTCAATTTTCATTCGATAGCATCTTTATCGTTATTATGAATATTTATTTTACCTTAACTTTTATTTTGGACATTTCAAGCTTTCGTATGTTAACAACAGATACCTGGGTTTTAATTGGATATTTTATTGCACAATCATTAGTAATCTACGCCGTAATTAGTCTATATAGAAGAGAAGAATATTCTTCTAGCAGAATTTCATTAATTATCGGCTTTACTATTATACTCGTGTACGGATATATACACCTGTTTCAATTAAACGCAGGGATAAAACCTTCTTCTGAAGTCTCTTACTTAATACATACTGCTTCGATTTTATTAATTGGTTTGTCATCCATACTATATATTTTAGATAAACCAATACAGCATGAAACGAAAACAAAATATTATCGGTTTGATTATGTGCGCTTTATATTACCTTATTTTAGTATAATCATTACTTTTTCTTTTATTATCTTTCAACCTTGGGATGATAAGTTCATGTTGATCGGTCTAGTATTATCTCTTATCTTATTATTCTTACGACAACTTTATATGTGGAAAGATAATCAGGCACTAATCGATACATACGAGCAGTTGACTACACAACTAGAAGATAAAGTAGAAGAAGGTGCATCTGCTTTATCAAAAAGTGAACAACGTTATAAATCTTTATTCGAAGATCACCCGGATGCTGTTTTCTCTTTAAATATGTACGGTATTTTCCAGCAGTCTAATACAGCTTGCGAAAGCTTATTTACTGCCTACTATTGTGAAGTAGAAAGCTATTCCCTTTTACACTTTATTGACTCAAAAGACCATGATTTACTAAAGAAAGCTTTACAACTAACGAAAGAAGGTAGACCACAAACTTTAGAAGTTCGTACAAAGGAAAAAGAAGGTTACTACTATTACCTTCACATTACACTCATCCCTACTTTCATAAACAAGGAAGTTGTCGGGATGTTTGGCATAGCACGTGATATTACAACTTTATATGAAAAACAAAAACAAGTAGAACATTTAGCCTTTCATGATGCACTTACCGGATTACCAAATCGCCGTAAGTTTGAAAAAGATTTAAAAAACATTTTAAATACCGCTCAGGCTAGCGCAAATGATGTTGCCGTCATGTTTCTTGATTTAGATCGATTCAAAAAAATTAACGATAGACTCGGTCATGACGTCGGAGACTTGTTATTAATTGAAGTAGCAAAACGATTACGCAGTTGCCTACGTTCAAAAGATGTCGTTGCTCGCCAAGGTGGAGATGAGTTTACAATTCTATTACCAGATATGTACTCAGAAAAAAGTGCGGCCTTTATAGCTGAACAAATTTTAAATATTTTAAACAAACCATTCTTCATTAAAGATGAAGAACTGTCTATTACACCAAGTATCGGAATTGCAATGTACCCTGATTGTGGAACTGATGTAACAGCATTAATGAAAAATGCTGATATGGCTATGTATCGCGCGAAAGCAAATGGAAAAAACCGATTTGTTTTCTTCTCAAAAGAAATGAGTATCGCTCAAAATGAGAGTAACTTCTTAGAAGGAGAACTTTCAAAAGCATTACAACAAAATGAATTTTTCCTTGAATACCAGCCACAAGTAAGCACAAAAACAAAACAAGTTATTGGTTTTGAAGCATTAATTCGTTGGAAACATCCAAAGCTCGGTATCGTATCCCCAGCCCAATTTATCCCTCTAGCAGAGGAAACTGGATTCATTATTGAACTTGGAAATTGGATTTTACGTACTGCTTGCTTAGAAGCGAAAAGATGGCATAATCAAGGTTTCTCTCACTTAAAAGTCGGTGTAAATTTATCTGTAGTTCAATTTAATCATGCAGATTTAATCCCAACTATTTCAAAAGTTTTAGAAGAAACAGAGTTAAAACCAGAAGCACTAGATATCGAAATTACAGAAAGTATCGCCATTAACCAAAATCAATCTGTAGTTGCAAAACTAGAACAACTTCAAAATCTCGGTATTCAAATTTCAATTGATGACTTTGGAACTGGTTATAGTTCTTTAGCTTATTTAACAAAATATCCAATTAATACATTAAAAATTGCTCGAGAATTTATTTGCGGAATTACAACTAGTCCTTTAGAGGAAGCGATTATTTCTTCCATTATTACACTATCAAAAGAACTAAATTTAGAAGTTATCGCAGAAGGTGTAGAAACTGAAGAACAATGGAAGTTTTTATATGAGCAAAACTGTGACCACATTCAAGGATTCTTTATTAGCAAGCCCGTTTCTAGTAAAGACGTTTGGAGGTTACTCCACAAAAAAACAACCGTCTAAGTAAGACGGTTGTTTTTTTAATATTCAAAAGGTACATCTGAAGCTAATTGTACTTCTTGATCATTATGAGAAATTACTTGGTTTTTCTCTAAAGCTGTATCTCCTAATGAAATACCCCATGCCATTGCTAACGTTAACAGACTACCAATAAGTAGTTTTTTCATATTCCATCACCCACATTTTTTCTTTAAATATATCATGAAAATTTATCCACATCTTATGCAATTATGCATATTTTCTTTTTAAATCTTTTTTATTTCTTCATCCTTTTTATAATTGATTCTTTTAATGTATGGTTTCCTAATATATCGAAAAAGAAGTAAGCTTTTTCGTAAGCATCTTCAATTTCTGCTCTATCACACTCTAGCTTTTCTAGGCACTCAACTTTTCGATAGTATAACTGTCCAATCAATGTCATACTATTAATTTGACACGATAGTTCAATGGCTTTATTTGCGTGACAAAGTGCTTCTTCGTATTGATTGTCTAAGTATAATGCCTTTGCATAATTATGTCTCACCTTCACATCAAACTCTTTATTATCATGCAATACTTCTAATTGCTTTAATATATTTTCATATAACTCAATACTCTTCTTAAAATGGCCATTTTCAGCGTAAATGTTTGCAATTGCGTTTTCAATATACAGGTTCTGGTATACATCTATACCTACCAATTGTTGATTGAGCAATTTCTTTAATTCTAAAATACAATATTCGTAATCAATTTTTTTCAATACGTAAGCAGCCACATGATATTGCCATTGAAGAAACTGCTGAAGCTCAGGATGATATTCTTCCTTTTTCAACTCATTCCATACTTTATTATAAATTTCCTTATATTTCTTCTGCTTACAAAGCGTAATAATTCGGTCTTTTAGCTGCTTATTCCTTTCAATGTCAGAATAGATAAGTACCTCATAAAAATGGATAATAGGAACTTGTAACTTTGCTGCAATACCTTGTAATATGTCCATACTTGGGTATACCGCGCCCGATTCAATTCGGCTCACTTCCGATTGGTGACATATATTCTCGGATAACTGTTTTTGTGTTAATCCTCTCATCACCCTAATTTTCTTAATTTCACTTCCTAATTTTTCTGCGTGCATACTTACTCACCATCCCACTATAACAATCTAATTTTTCGAGTTGTCATACCACTACAATAAAGTGAATTCGACAATTTTTGATATGAAATAATGCATAATATATATATATAAAATTCGGCAAATTTTTCATACAATCCATCCCATATACAATAATAGATTAGGAGTATTATAGATAAATTATAGAAAACTTGCCCATGCTTTTATTACACTCGGTCTTTTTTATCCTTTATCAGCAAAAGCGATCCACACCCAAGAATTAGACAAAATGAATTAAAAGTTGAAATTGCTCAGCCTAGTTTAACAATTTAGAAATTAACACAACCCCAAAATGATACGAAAGAAAATATTGCGAAAAACTATTTAAAAGGTGAGGTAAATGGGGCTAAGGCTCAACAAGAGCAAGTAAAAACTGAAAAAAATGGAGAATTTCAACCTACCGATAAAGAAAATCAAACCGAATTTCATCTTGAACAATCTTTCAAAAACTATAAAGTATATGGTCAAGATTTCATTGTAAAAGTAGATAAAAATGGAGTAATTACAACTATTAGTGGCAAATTGGTCCAAAATTTAGACCAACAACTTAATCTAACTATAACAAATTTTTTGTCGAAAAATGAAGTAAAATCTTCATTATGTACTACACTTCAACTTCCAAGCAATTCAACTAAGACGTAATTCTCTAGTGAAACCGATGTTTATAAGAAAAAAGAAGTTTACCATTCATAGGTAAACTTCTTTTCATATCCATCCCTTTTCTTCCGCAATTGTAATTGCCTCAATTCTATTTTTCGCATCAAGCTTCGTTAATACTTCAGAAATATAATTACGTACTGTACCTGGCGAAAGATAAAGTGCCTTTGCGATTTCATTTGCCGTCTTTCCCTCTTTCGCAAGTAGCAATACTTCTTTTTCACGATCTGATAACGGATTTTGCTCCTGCCATAAGCCGAACATTAAATCTTGAGAAATCTCTCGTTTACCTTTCATTACGTTGCGAATCGATGCAGCTAAATCCTCGCTTGGGCTATCTTTTAATAAATATCCGTGCACACCAGCTTTCATTGCTCGTTCAAAATATCCAGGACGCGCAAATGTCGTTAAAATCATTACCTTGCACGCTGAATTTTCTTTCTTTAACGTTTCCGCAACATCTAATCCACTTTGAATTGGCATTTCAATATCCATAATGCTTACATCAGGCTTTAACGATTCAATTAGTTTTAGCGCCTCTTCCCCGTTTGCAGCCTGCCCAATTACTTCAATATCATCTTCTAGATCGAGTAGGGCTCCTAACGCACCACGAAGCATTCGCTGATCTTCTGCAATAATAATTCGAATCATGCCTTCACCTCATCTTTTCCTGTTCTAATAACAACTGGAACTTTTACTGTTAATAGTGTTCCTGGATTAATCGTACCCAGTTCAACAAATCCATCAATAAGAGCGATTCGCTCCTTCATACCACGAATACCATTCCCATCGTGATTTTGATCCGCTAAACCAATTCCGTTATCTTCTACTGTCAAAATCAATTCACCTTGTAATTCTCGTACAGAAACTATGCACCGCGTTGCCTTACTATGCTTTACAACATTCGTAACAGCTTCACGTAAACACATTCCTAAAATATTTTGTTCAATGGGTGATAGCGAACTTGCACTCGTTTCTTGTTTGATCTCTAATTCAATATTAGCAGCTTGTAAGATCGCTTTTATTTGCTCAAGCTCTTCTTCTACCGTAATCATGCGCATATCAGAAATTAATTCCCTTAGCTGTTTTAAAGCAGTTCGAGATGTTTGTGTAATCTCCTTCGCTTCCGTACTTGCGCGCTCTGGATTTTTGACGATTAGCTTTTCAACAAGCTGACTTTTCAACGTAATAAGAGATAGCGTATGCCCGAGCGTGTCATGAAGATCCCTTGCAATACGCTGCCTCTCTTCACGTTTTACTAAGTCCTTAATTTGCTCATTCGCTTCGTTTAATTGATTTCTTAACATCTTTTTCTGGTTAAAATTGCGCATACCAAATGGTGTAAGAAGCATTAAAATAAACATCGGAACGATATTTACTAAACTTGTCGGTGTTAGTTGATTCATATTTATAAATACAAATACTCCAAGCATTACAACTAACAAACATAGTAATATCCGAAATACTTTCTTACTTGGTGCAAACCCCATTGCACTTGCTGTGAAAAAGCCAAAGAATATCATGAAGGGATTATAAAATAAAGCAAATAAAAGCGTAAGTATCATTTGAATACAAGCCCACAAAATGAACGTCTTCTGAACAAAATAAAGTTGACGGTATGTGATCATGAAAACTATCAACATACCGCTTCCTATTACAAGCTTCCATCCCGATACTTGTGTTAAATTATAAATTGGAAATAACAAGTAAACGAGCCACATATACGGAAAGAATCCCATATGTTTCGGAAAAATTTCAATCCTCTTCTTCTCTGTCATTTATACCGCTTCCTGTCTTTTTCTTATATATATTGATACTACAACAAATATAAGGAAATAACCTCCTAATACCGCGATATTTTCCCAACCAATTGATTTTCCAGCTACAATATCCCATGCACCACTTCCGAAGTGATATGTTGGTGTCCATTCACCGATAGATCTTAATATTTTCGGGAATACTTCGATTGGCATCCATAGACCGCCAATTACAGCTAAACTCATATTTAAAATATTCGCTAAACCCGCTGCTGCATCCGCCTTCTTAATAGAACCTATTACTGTTCCTAATGCTAAAAATGGTGTTACACCTAACAACAACCATAATCCAGCACCAATCCATTGCCCTACCGTTAACTCAACATGATTAATTAATATTCCTGCAATAAAAATAACTAAGATTGAAAAAGCATTTACTACTGTTTGAGCGATGATCTTTGCTGTTATATACGCTCCCTCTGGAAGTGGTGTAATTTTCAACAAATGTGTCCACCCTTGCCCTTTTTCCTGAGAAATCCTTACACCGAAACTAAAAAGTGCTGTCCCTACAATACTAAACGTCGCCATTGAGATTAAATAATGCGCTTTCCACGCATCTCCGTTTTGTGGCACTTGAATAACATTAGTGAAAATGTAGTAAAACATAACTGGCATTAATAATGAGAAAAAGATAAATAATTTATTGCGGAACGTACGTAAAATTTCTATTTTGCATTGCATCCATAAAGCTTTCATGCGATTTCCCCCTTCTGATTTGCGACAAACTGTTCAAATGCTTCATCAAGACTTCCACGTTCAACTGAAATATTTGTTACAGGTAAGTTCTTTTCATAAATTGCTTTTAAGGTTGCATCCGTATCTTCAGTTATTAAAGTGAAGTGACCTTCGTTTGATTGTACTTCTGTTACGCTTGGTAACCCTTTTAATAATTTTACAGGAATACTTTCCTTCGAATAAAATGTAATTGTTTTTCGTGAAATCGTCGCTTTCATCTCATCTGGTGTACCGTCTGCGATAATCTTTCCATTTGCAAACAATAAAATACGATTCGCCAATGCATCCGCTTCTTCTAAATAGTGCGTCGTTAAAATAATTGTTTTCCCTTCACTTGCTAACTTTCGAATCGTTTCCCAAAACGTTCTTCGAGACGTAATATCCATTCCAACTGTCGGTTCATCTAAAAATAGCAAATCTGGATTTCCTGCAAGTGCGAGTGCGAAATTTAACCTTCTCTTTTGACCACCTGATAATTTCTCACATCTTTGCTTTCGTTCCGATTTTAAATTCGATAACTGTAGCAACGTTTCTTTCGCTATCGGATTCGTATAATAGCTGCGGAATAACTCAATTGCCTCTTCCACCGTAATGCTATCAATAACACTTACTTCTTGTAACATCGCGCCGAGTCTATTACGAACATCTCTATGCTTTGGACTCTTTCCAAATGTAGAAACCATTCCTTCCGTCGGATCCTTTAATCCAAGCATCATCGACATCGTCGTCGTTTTCCCTGCACCATTCGGTCCAAGCAGTGCTACGATTTCTCCTTTACTCACATGAAATGAAACGTTATTTACTGCTTTTTTATGTTTAAATGTTTTAGAAACACTATTTACTTCAATAATCTTTTCCATCTCTCCACCCCCGCTGTTTCTTATATTTACATTTTATTCCTTGGAAAACTTAGGAAACAGTATGATGCGTCATGACATCGATATGACAATTGTCATGTATTCTTTATGAGAGGAATCAGCCTGCATACCGCAAGCGAGTAGCAGGACGAAAATAAACATGATACAATCGGATAAGATATATATTCGAGGAAGGACAGTGGTTTTCATGATTATTCGTAATGAACAAGATTTAGAAGGCTTACGAAAAATCGGCCGCATCGTTGCGCTTGCACGTGAAGAAATGAAAAAAGAAGCGAAGCCAGGTATGACAACGAAAGAGCTTGATTTGATTGGCAAAAAAGTATTAGATGAGCATGGTGCTATTTCTGCGCCTGAAAAAGAATATGATTTCCCTGGCGTAACTTGCATCAGTGTAAATGAAGAAGTTGCTCACGGTATTCCAGGTGATCGTGTATTAAAAGAAGGCGACCTTGTAAATGTCGACGTATCTGCAGCACTTGATGGTTATTATGCAGATACAGGTATTTCATTTGTACTTGGAGAAGATGAAGCAAAAGAAAAGCTTTGCCAAGCAGCTGTTGATGCCTTTTGGGCAGCAATGAAAAAGGTGAAAGCTGGTTCAAAACAAAACCAAATTGGTCGTGCCGTTTCAAACTTTGCACATAAAAATGGATACAATGTTATTCAAAACTTAACTGGCCACGGTATTGGTCTTAGCTTACATGAAGCACCAAACCACATTTTAAGCTATTTTGATCCAATGGATAATGCGCTTCTAAAAGACGGTCTTGTTATCGCTGTAGAGCCATTCATTTCTATGAAAGCTGATCACATTATCGAACGTGGCGATGATGGTTGGACATTCGTTACACCTGATAAAAGCCTTGTTGCACAATGCGAACATACAGTTGTCGTAACACGCGGCGAACCGATTATTTTAACAGAAGTATAAAATTAAAAATGACCGTTTTTTAGAATTTTTCTACTAAAACGGTCATTTTTAATTTTTGGAAAATATTTGTTAAACCGCTGTTGAACTCTTTATCATTTAAGTATATAATCTTTAGCGAAGGTTATTCATAATCATCTTTAAGAGAAGATAACACTATTATCAAAAGGGATACCTTCTTTTTTCTTATGTAAAACAGCTTCAAAAATGACCGCAGTAATGATTTAGCCGAATATTATAAATAACTTATATTCCACTAAATCCGAAAAGGAACTGTACCATCTTAACTTCGGTCCACAAATTGTACAACTCTCTCTAGGCAGAAAGTTAATTTTCATAAATGTAATAAGTGACATTCTTAAGATACAATTATCTCAATTTCATATTACATAAATGAATATTTTCAAAGTGCATATTGTCTTCACCCTAACCAAAATCAACCCTATTCAGATTTTTTCCACATAATTTTAAAACAAAAAACAAACTTTTAACTTGGGATACATTACTTTGGTTAGCATGTATCGTAAAACCTACCTTTATGACTATCCAGTTCATAACACATTCACAAGAAAATGCTCTTGTATATAAAGGTCTGATATCGTTCCTTTTATCAGCATACTTTCGACATTTTTTGTCGAATTATGTATATTCCAGATTTTTACGTTACTTTATATATGCCTTTAATTAAACATCTATTCTGTCAGAGAACGTACATAGAAACGGAGGGATAGTAGCAACAAATACTTTATAATAATTAACTTTTTTTATATTCCATTTGTTCATGTGGAATATATTCCTCAGTGAACAAATGAATGTTCAAAGGAGGCAAAATGAAAAAACTTTTCAATATATGTTTAATTGTATTTGTACTATTTTCACAGTTTATTAGTTTCCCGTACAATCAGGCAAAAGCTGAGACTTTAAAGGAAACTTCATTATTTGACACTGTTGAGATGAAAGATGCAACGGATCAGATTATTGACGAAGCAAAAAATCCTAACAACTTAATAAAGATAGGATCAACCATTCAAGTAGAATATGCTTGGTCAATAAAGGATCAACAAGTTGTACATGCAAACGATACAGCAGTACTTCAAATACCACTTGCATTAAAAGTATCTAAAGATTTACAAGGAGATTTAGTAACAGATCAAAAAAATATTGGTCAATATTTTATAACAGCTAAAGATAATAAATTAAAACTAATATTTAATGATCAAGTAGAAAATTCGAAAGACGCTAAAGGAAAAATTAAAATTGATACTGTGTTTAACCCAACTTTAAAGACTGAAGAAAAATCAGTTCAAATCGCTTTTCCTTTAGGAACACTGGTTCAGCCTATAACAGTTCCTATTCAAGTAGAAGATTCTAAAGAAGATGGCACCAAACAGGATACTAATAAACAAGTGCCAGATCAAGTAGCTAAACCTGCTACTGATAATCCGGAGCAAGATTCAGCAACCAAACCCGTTACTGATAATCCGGAACAACATTCAGCAACTAAACCTGCTACTGACAATCCGGAACAAAACCCAGCAACTAAACCTGCTGCTGACAATCCGGAACAAAACCCAGCAACTAAACCTGCTACTGACAATCCGGAACAAAATCCAGCAACTAAACCTGCTACTGACAATCCGGAACAAAATCCAGCAACTAAACCTGCTACTGACAATCCGGAACAAAATCCAGCAACTAAACCTGCTACTGACAATCCGGAACAAAATCTAGCAAGCGATCCTGCTGAGAGTACAAATTCAGGTCCAAAGCAAATAACAACAAACATTTTAACGGGTGTAAAGTTGACGGATAAAGACGGAAAACCATTTACAGAGGATAACCGTCCAAGTACAGATTCCCCTGCCAATATTGAGTTTACATGGGAACTTTTAAAATCGATGAATGTTAAAAATGGAGATTACTATATTTTTGATCTTCCTAAACACTTTAAGATTTACAATACAATTAACAGTCCTTTATACGATAGTGAAAACAATCCAATTGGTAACTTTACTGTTACAAAAGATGGAAAAGTCACGATGACATTTAACGATTATGTTGAAGAACATCCAGATGTTGTTGGTAACCTACAATTAAAGACAGAATTTAATAAAGCTGAAATTAAAGGTACAACAACACAAGAAATTCCTTTCCCAATTAAAGATAACGATGTTTCTATTACAGTTGACTTTAAGCCTAATGTAAAAACAGCCACGAATAAAAAGGGGTTACCTGATAGACCAATTAATACAAATGAGATTAATTGGACAGTAGAGATGAATAAAACGAAAGACACCCTTATAAACGCCGTTTTTAAAGATAACATCCCACAAGGTACAAGCTTAAATAAAGATTCTATTAAAGTTTATTATTTAGAAGTTGATGTTAACGGGAACGCAACACGTGGTAAAGAAGCCGATCCAGCAGATTACAAAATTATTTCATCAGATGGTTCAAAATTGGAGATTGCTTTTAAGGAGAATATCAGTAAAGCATACCAAATCGAATATGCCACAAAAATTACTGATGAAAATGTAAAAGACTTCCGAAATAACGTTACGATAACGAGTGATAATCAAAAACAACAAAACGCAAGCTCCACTGTAACGGTTTCTCGTGGTACACATTTAAACAAAACAAGTAAATATGATCCAAAGACGCAAACGATTGAATGGACAATTACTTACAACGGTGATCAAAAAAATATCAAAAAAACTGATGCACTTTTAAAAGATATTTTTGACGATACACATGAACTAGATGCAAATTCTATCGTTGTGAAAAACGCTTCCTACGATGATAATGGAAGGCTTGTAACAGGAGATACTGTTAATAATTACACTGTAACTAACAAGAAGAATGGATTCGACTTACAGTTTAATGAGGATATTAATAGTGCTTATGTAATTTCCTATAAAACAAAGCCAACTAGTAATGTCATAAAAGATGGAAAAATAAAAAATACAGTTACAGCTGATAATGGTTCAAGTAAAGAAAATGAAGTTGGCTTCAAGCAGCAAAATATTATTAAATCTAATAATAAAGCTGAAACAAACTATAAAGACAAAACAACAACCTGGACAATTACGGTAAATAATAACAACTATCCATTAAACAACGCGATCATTACGGATACCTTTGACCATGGTGGATTACAATTAAAAGATAAAAAACTAGAAATTAAAGACGGAGATTATACCCTTCAAGCTGGGACTGATTATGTTTTAGATGTAACAGATAAAGGTTTCAAAATTACCCTTATAGGTACATATCAGTCTAATATGACAAAGACATTAGTCGTAAAATATACGACAGACTTTGACTATACAAAATTAGAAAGTGGTAAAACTTCATTTAAAAATACAGGTAACCTATCTTGGATAGACGCAGGGTCCAATCCACAATCAAATAAAGTTGAAGCGGACTTTGATCCTGATACTTTCACAAAGGCGAATGGATATAAATACGGTTCTTATAACGCCCAAACGAAAGAAATCACTTGGATAATAGGTTTTAATTATAATAATGTTGAGATTAAAGACCCATATGTTATAGACGTAATACAAGATAAACAAAAGTTAGTACCAGGATCCATTGAAGTGCGCGATATGATTTTAAATGGAAGTCCTGACAATGCACAACCTGGTAATGCTGTACCAACTGAGAAATATGAACTTGAAGAACCTACAGAGAAAAATAAAAACACCCTAAAGGTTCATTTCAAACAATCAATTAATTCACCTTACTATATTATCTTTAAAACAAGCCTCGATGGTGAACTTATCCAAGGCATCTACAAAAACGAGGCAGAGTTAAAAGATGGCTCTAAAATTGTAAACACGCTTAAAGGTGATGCTCAAGTAAATAAAGGTGGCAGCTTCGTTACTAAAAAAGCTGTGCAAGATGACAACTATATTAATTGGAGTATTGCAATTAATGAAAGCCAATCGACCATTGCAGACGCAGTTGTAACAGACGATCCAACAGACAATCAAGTACTTGTGGAAGATTCATTCCACTTATATCCTACAACTGTCGATTACTATGGAAATGTAACAAAAGATACAGCAAATGAATTAAAACAAGGAACAGACTATAAACTCAAAATAACAACAGACAATAATACCGGAAAGCAACATTTTGAAATTGCTTTCTTGAAGAAAATTGATCGAGCTTATATTTTAGAATATCGTTCATTTATTAATGCAGACGATAAAGAAAAAGTAAGTAATAAAGCAAAAATCACAGGCAATAAGTTAACAGTAACAAATACAGAAACTACCGAAACGATTGAAGTACGAATGTCTTCCGGTTCCGGCGGAGGATCTGCTACTAAAGGTCGTGGAAACCTTGAAATTATAAAGGTAGATAACGACAATAAGAACACTCCATTAGCTGGAGCAGAATTCACTTTATACGATCGTACAGGTAAAACTGTTATCCGTAAAATTACAACAGACAAAGATGGTATCGCTAAATTTAATAACTTAAAACGCGATAAATATTTATTAAAAGAAACAAAGGCTCCTGAAGGCTATGTAATTAGCTGGGAGTTAAAACAAGGGAAAATTGTTGAACTTGGTACACAAGAGACTACAACATATAAACTTGTAAATAAGAAGTTTGTCGGGAAAGTAGTTTTAACAAAGTCTGATGACCTGAACAAAAACGTAACACTACAAGGTGCCGTTTTCACACTACTTGATAAAGACAAAAAAATAATTTCAGAACATGAAAAATTAACAACAAATGATAAAGGACAAATTACTGTAAATCATTTAAAACCAGGAACTTACTACTTACAAGAAACAAAGGCTCCTGAGCATTATAAATTAGATGATCGACTGATTGAGGTTAAAATCAAGGAAGATCAAACAACAGTAATAAACCGCACTGCAACAAACAGCTTGATTCCAGGTTCGGCCATTTTAACAAAAGTCGATAAAGATGGAAAAACTTTAGCAGGTGCGGAGTTCAGTGTACGAGATCGACATAACAATGTAATTCGTGGATATGAAAAACTAACGACAAATGATCAAGGCCAAATTGAAGCAAAAGATTTACGCCCTGGAGACTATCAATTTGTCGAAGAAAAAGCTCCTAAAGATTATGACATAGATAAAAAACCGATTGAGTTTACAATTGTAAAAAGTCAAAAGAAAGCAGTGACTGTTACTGCGACGAATCAACTCATTAAAGGTGGCGTCACTTTAACAAAAACTGATGATATCGATGGTACAGCTCTTGCAGGTGCTGTATTTAAAATTGTCGATGCTAATGATGAAAAGAAAGTCATTCGCGAAAATGTAACAACTGGTGCGGATGGTAAAGTAACTGTTAAAGACTTAGAGCCTGGTACGTATAAATTTATTGAAACAGAAGCTCCTAAGGATTATGTGTTAAATACAAATCCTATCGAGTTTACAATCGATAAAAGCCAACAGTCATTTGCTACTGTTACGGCAACTAACAGTTTAAAAACAGGAGAAGTTGAATTATTAAAAGTTGATGAATTCGGTGATAAAAAACCTCTAAAAGGTGCCGTATTTAAAATTGTTGATGTAAATAATAATGATGTTCGTACTGACCTAACTACAGATGCTGATGGAAAAACAAAAGCTGATAAGCTACGTCCTGGTACGTATAAATTTATTGAAACAGCTGCTCCTGAACATTACGTTTTACGAGCAGAACCTATTGAATTTACAATCAATAGAAGTCAGAAAGAAACTCTACTTGTGAAAGCTGAAAATGCTTTAAAACCAGGAGATGTTGAATTAACGAAAGTTGATGATATCGATGGTACAGCTCTTGAAGGTGCGGTATTTAAAATTGTCGATGCTAATGATGAAAAGAAAGTCATTCGCGAAAATATAAAAACTGGTGCGGATGGTAAAGTCATCGCTACTGGCTTACGCCCTGGCGATTATAAATTTATCGAAGTAACAGCACCGAAATATTACGATAAAAATACAAATCCAATCAAGTTCACAATTACAGAAAGTCAAACAACGTCGGCTACTGTTACTGCTAAAAACAGCTTAACAAAAGGCGGTATTGAATTAACAAAAGTGAATGCTGCAGATGAAAAGGAAACACTTGAAGGTGCGGTATTTAAAATCGTTAATAGAGATACAAATGAAGATGTTCGTACGGAACTTGTTACGAATAGTAAAGGAATGCTAGTTGTTGACGACTTATGTCCTGGTAACTATAAACTTATCGAAACAAAGGCTCCAACTTATTACGATGTAAATGTAGAACCTATTGAATTTACAATCGAAAAAGGACAACAAAAACTTCTTCCACTTACATTTAAAAATAGTTTAACGAAAGGAAAAGTTAAACTTATTAAAGAAGATGATGTGGAGAGTAGTATCGCTCTTGCCGGCGCAGTGTTCACATTACAAGACGCAACAGGCAAAGAAATTGCGAAAGATTTAAAAACAGATGATTACGGAGTAATAGTTATTCCTGATTTAGCACCAGGAGATTATCAATTTATTGAAACCTCAGCTCCTGAACATTATAAATTAGATCAAACGCCTATTAAGTTCACGATTAAAAAAGGTAGCAAGGATGACCTTCCAGTCCCTGTCACTGTAACAAATAGTTTACTTACAGGCGGCGTTACTTTAACAAAAGTTGATGACATTGATGGCGTTACTCTTGAAGGCGCAGAATTTATAATTGTTGATGCTCATGATACGACAAAGGTAGTTCGTAAAGGATTAACTACCGATGAACATGGTAAAGTTTCTGCTTCTGACTTACGCCCAGGTGACTATCAATTTATTGAAGTAAAAGCTCCAAAAGACTATGACTTAAGGAAAGATCCTATTCCGTTCACTATCGGAAAAAGTCAAAAAGAAAATATTAACGTTACCGCTACTAACAGCTTAAAGAAAGGTGCAGTCACATTAACGAAAATTGATGACATCGATCGTACAATGTTGAAAGGTGCAATCTTTAAAATTGTTGATATGAATGGTAACGAAGTTCGCACAAACCTTGGTACAGATAAAAATGGAAAAATTTCCGTTTCTGATTTACGTCCTGGAGACTATCAGTTCATTGAAACAAAGGCTCCTGAGCACTATGTATTGGACGAAACACCGATTCCATTTACAATTGAAAGAAGTCAAACGAAAGAGATCAATGTTACAGGGAAAAATACTTTAAAAAAAGGTAGCGTTGAATTAATAAAAATTGACGATATTGATACTGATACGAAGCTCGCTAATGCTGTATTTAATTTATTAGATGCAGACGGAGAAGTAGTTGAAGAAGGCTTAAAAACAAATGATGAGGGAAAAATCATTGTTGAAAACCTACGTCCTGGTACGTATCAATTCGTTGAGACAATCGCTCCTGAACATTACAATTTAAATAAAAAACCGATCGAATTTACAATTAAGAAAAGCCAAACTGAAACTCTTCATATTACGGCTAAAAACGCTCTAACAAAAGGTGCAGTGGAACTTTCTAAAGTAGATGACATCGATAGCACTAAACTTGAAGGTGCAGTATTTAACATTGTTGATATGAAGGGTACTGTAATCCATAAAGATCTTGTTACAAATAGTAAAGGGAAAATCGAAATCGATGACCTACGTCCGGGCGATTATCAATTCATCGAAACAAAGGCTCCTAAGCATTATGTTTTAGATGAAACACCAATCCATTTCACTATTGAAAAAGGACAGAAGAAAGCTATTTCTTTAACTGCTAAAAATAGCTTACAACAAGGTAGTATTGAACTACTTAAAGTAGATGATCTAAACGATCAAATGAAACTTTCTGATGCGGTATTTAATTTACTAGACCAAAACGGGAAAGTACTTAAAACAGATTTAAAAACAAATAATGAAGGAAAAATCGTTGTTGAAAATTTACGTCCTGGTACGTATCAATTTGTCGAAACAACCGCTCCGAAACATTATGATTTAGACAAAAAACCAATTGTAGTTACAGTTGAAAAAAGCCAAAAAGATATTGCTACTGTTACTATGAAAAATAGTTTAACAAAAGGCGGAGTTAAACTTTCTAAAGTAGATGACGTCGATGGTACTACTCTTGAAGGCGCAGTATTTAACATTGTTGATATGAATGGTACGGTAATTCATAAAGACCTTGTTACAAATAGTAAAGGAAAAATTGAAATTAACGACCTACGTCCAGGTGATTATCAATTCATCGAGACAAAGGCTCCAAAACATTACGATTTAAATAAAGAACCAATTCCTTTCACTATCGAAAAAGGACAAGCTGAACCGATTTCTGTTACTGCTAAAAATAGTTTAACAAAAGGTGCTGTAGAACTTTCTAAAATGGATGATATCGACGGTACGGCTCTTGAAGGTGCAGTATTTAAAATTGTTGATATGAACGGCAATGACGTTCGCACTGGCATTACGACAGATGCGAAAGGAAAAGTTTCTATTCCTGATTTACATCCGGGAGACTATCAATTTATTGAAACAACAGCTCCTAAGCACTATAAACTAGATGCTACACCGATTAAATTTACAATTGAGAAAAGCCAAGCAGAGAAGTTACAAATCACTGCTAAGAACAGCTTAATTGAAGGTGCTGTAGAGTTAATTAAAGTGGATGATATAAATCCAGATACAAAACTTTCCGATGCAGTATTTAACATCATTGATGCGAAAGGGAAAATTGTTCGCACGAATTTAACTACTGATAAAGACGGGAAAGTTTCTGCTTCTAATTTAAGACCAGGAGATTATCAATTCGTGGAAACGAAAGCTCCGAAACATTATGATTTAAATAAAACACCGATTCCTTTCACTATCGAGAAAAGCCAAACAACTCACGTTTCTGTTACTGCTAAAAATGGCTTAACTAAGGGTGGCGTTGAATTAACGAAAGTTGACTCTTTAGATGCGAAAGAAACGCTAGAAGGTGCGGTATTTAAAATTACTGATATGAACGGTAATGATATTCGTACGAATTTAGTTACCAATAAAGACGGAAAAATCATCGCTAAAGACTTACAACCTGGAGACTATCAATTTATTGAAACGAAAGCTCCGAAACATTATGACTTAAATGAAGATCCTATTAAGTTCACAATTGAAAGAAGTCAAACAAAACATGTCTTCGTTACAGCTACTAACAGCTTAACGAAAGGTAGTGTGGAGTTAATTAAAGTCGATGATATTGAAGAAAACACAACACTCGAGGGTGCGGTATTTAAAATTGTTAATAAGGATGGACACGACGTCCGTACTGATTTAACTACTGATAAAAACGGCCGTTTAGTTGTGGATGAATTACCGCCAGGAGACTATGAGTTTATCGAAACAAAAGCTCCTAACCATTATGACTTAAACGAAACACCTATTAAGTTCACAGTTAAAAAAGGACAAGAAAAAATCGCTTCCGTTACTGCTAAGAATAGCTTAACGAAAGGTGCTGCGGAACTTTCTAAAGTGGATGATGTCGATGGTACTGCTCTTAAAGGTGCTGTATTTAAAATCGTTGATATGAACGGCAATGACGTTCGCACTGATTTAACTACTGATAAAGATGGCAAGATTTCTGTTTCTGATTTACGTCCGGGAGACTATCAATTCGTTGAAACGAAGGCTCCTACTCATTACGACTTAAATCAAACTCCTATCAACTTTACTGTTGAAAAGAGTCAAACCGCTACAGCTTCTGTTATCGCTAAAAATAGCTTAACGAAGGGCGCTGTGGAATTAACAAAAGTTGATGACATCGACGGGGCTACTCTTGAAGGAGCTATCTTTAAAATTGTTGATATGAACGGCAACGACGTTCGCACTGATTTAACTACTGATAAAGATGGCAAGATTTCTGTTTCTGATTTACGTCCAGGAGACTATCAATTCGTTGAAACGAAGGCTCCTACTCATTACGACTTAAATCAAACTCCTATCAACTTTACTGTTGAAAAGAGTCAAACCGCTACAGCTTCTGTTATCGCTAAAAATAGCTTAACGAAGGGCGCTGTGGAATTAACAAAAGTTGATGACATCGACGATGTTACTCTTGAAGGCGCAGTATTTAAAATCGTTGATATGAATGGCAATGACGTTCGTTCTGATTTAACTACTGATAAAGATGGCAAGATTTCTGTTTCTGATTTACGTCCGGGAGACTATCAATTCGTGGAAACAAAGGCTCCTACAGGCTATCAATTAGATGCATCACCAATAAGCTTTACAATTGAAAAAGCGCAAGCTACACCACTACAAATTACAGTTTCAAATAAAAAAATCGATTCTTCATCAGGTGGAGAGGAAAAACCAGTTACTCCTCCTAATAAAGAAGAGGAAACAGGAAAAGAAACTTCTGAAGAACTAGAGAAAGGAAATCCTGAAGCACACGGTAAAGGAACTTCCGAAGAACTAGAAAAAGGTAACCCTGAAACACAAATAAACAAACAGCAAGATGACCGAAATACGGGTAAAGAACTTCCAAATACAGGTCACAAAAAAGATTCTACTCAAACAGTAGGTATCTTACTTCTACTAGCTGGTTTGTTAAGTATTTTAGCTACAAAACGCAAAAAATATTATTAATAGTTTTTCACACCCCATCAAGTGAATATTTGATGGGGTGTTTTTTTATACAAAAAAGGACGATACATAGAGTATCGTCCTTTTAACGGGGTGAGGCTGTCCAAAAGTACGGAAAACCTTTGAACAGCCTCGTATTTTCATATGGATGCCTTACATATATCACTGATGATAATTATGAAATGCGGAAACATATTTATCATCACATGATTCAAACACGAGAAAAGAAACCCTACAGTGGATTCTTTTCTCTACATAATCTAAAGTTTGGGTACACTAGATTCATGCAATGTAGGAGCTTTCCAAATAGAAAGCGAACCTTCGTTTAAAATGATAGCATACATATCTCCGTCAAAAATATGCAAATGTGCATATAGCGTTTTTTATTTCTCAATGTCAGAATATTGAAAAATAATAAAGATAAGGGTAAAATGAAGTCGTTATCCGTCTTCTTTTGTCAGTCAGAGAGAATAGAAGAATAGGAGAGGAAGAAATGAAAAAATCTTTGAAACAAAAAATAGTAAGCTCTTTGCTTGCTGTATCACTCGCTGTTAGCTTAGCCCCGATTGGACAAGCCAAAGCTGATTCCACGTCAGAAATCACACAGACTTCATCTATTACAAAACAAGTTGATGCAAGCCGTGCTATCGAACACATCCGTTTCTTATCCGAAACAATTGGTCCTCGCCCCGGTGGAACAAAATCAGAGGAATGGGCTTCCCGCTACGTCGGTATGCAGCTTAAATCAATGGGCTATGAAGTAGAATATCAACCATTCCAAGTGCCGGATCAATACGTTGGATTTATTGAATCACCATTATCCACAAAACGTAATTGGCAAGCTGGTGCTGCCCCTAACGCACTAATTTCTACAGAGGCTGTTACAGCCCCTCTTATCTTTGTTCAAGGTGGGACAAAATTAGAGGATATCCCAAATGAAGTAAACGGAAAAATCGTTCTATTCGAAAGAGGAACAACAGTTGCAGACTATAATAAACAAGTTGAAAATGCTGTTAGCAAAGGAGCAAAAGGTGTTCTTTTATACAGCTTAATTGGTGGACGTGGAAATTACGGACAAACTTTCAATCCCCGCCTAACGAAAAAACAGTCTATCCCTGTCTTTGGTCTTGCTTATGCACAAGGAAATGCATTTAAAGAAGAAATCGCTAAAAAAGGGACAACAATTCTTTCCCTAAAAGCAAGACATGAATCTAATTTAACGTCATTAAACGTCATTGCTAAAAAGAAACCAAAAAATAGTACAGGTAATGAAAAAGCTGTCGTTGTAAGTTCACACTATGATAGTGTCGTTGGAGCACCTGGAGCAAATGACAATGCTTCTGGTACAGGGTTAGTATTAGAGTTAGCACGCGCTTTTCAAAATGTAGAAACTGATAAAGAAATTCGTTTTATTGCTTTCGGTTCTGAAGAGACTGGCTTACTTGGCTCTGATCATTACGTTAATAGTCTATCCCAAAAAGAGCGTGACCGAATTTTAGGTGTCTTTAACGCAGACATGGTTGCTACAAATTACGATAAAGCAAAAAATTTATATGCTATGACGCCTAACGGTTCTCCAAACCTTGTAACAGATGCGGCCTTGCAAGCAGGTAAACAGTTAAATAATGACCTTGTACTGCAAGGAAAATTCGGTTCTAGTGATCACGTACCATTTGCTGAAGTTGGCATTCCTGCCGCTCTATTTATTTGGATGGGTGTCGATAGCTGGAATCCATTAATCTATCATATCGAGAAGGTATATCACACACCTCAAGATAACGTATTTGAGAACATTTCACCTGAACGTATGAAAATGGCACTAGAAGTAATCGGAACTGGTGTTTATAACACTCTTCAAAAACCTGTTACGCAAACCGAACAGAAAGCTGCTTAATCATTTGTAAAAGACCACTGATAAAAATCAGTGGTCTTTTATTGAGAAAAAATATATATGCATAAAAGCATATTTTCTCCTACTCATTATCGTATACAATATTAACTGTAACAAAAATGATTACAACAATTAAGGAGGCTTTTCTACTATGAAAAAAATGATTTTAGCCGGTGCATTAACTTTAGCAGGAATTACTGGTGCTACCGCGTTTATTCCTGAAACAAAGGCCACTGCCGCTACTCAAGAACAAAGCTTTACAAAATTTTATTCTTTGCAAACTGGAAGTAGTTCTGAACAAGAACCTGTTTTCCTTCAAAAGGGACAAGAGTTAACAATTCAACCTAACAGCAAAACCCCTAGTTACAGTGTTTATGACTCAAATCATAACCTTATTGGACGTTATTCTGATGGCTACGGCCGAATTTTCACTGCAAAAACAGATGGGAATATGTACGTTCAATTTCATGCACCTTATGTTTACTATAGTCCTGTTAGCTTTTCGGTTACGTATACAATCCGATAAAATAAAGGCCCTTCCCAAGGGCCTTTATTTTGTTTCCCAATTCACTTTTACAAAACCATCTTTCACCATTAAACCACTTATACTAAATACATACTTTTCATTCGCTTTCAATGTAGCTTTAAAAGTACCTTTTTTGGATTCACAGATTTCTTTTAACTCCCTTATACCTTCTCCTTTCCTTTCATACAAGCTAAAGCATAAATTCCCACGTTTTGCATCTGTCTCATAGGAAAATGTTACTTCTGTGTCTTTTGCATACTCAAGTTCAATATCTTTCCCAGCAATATCCCATGATGAGAATTTTGCCTCATAGCTTGTCTCTCCTTGTTGCTCACTCTCTAAATATATATCACCAGCTCTCCACATATCATCTAACGTTTGAACGAAAGCGAAGCCGCTCAGTAATACAAACATCGCACTTGCAAATATGACAACTAATGTTATCTTTTGTTTTTTCATAGCATTCATCGTATGCTCTCCTTCTATTTTCTTGTTACTTCTCCGTATCATATATAACAAAACTCCAATAAAAAACGGCAATATAATCGCTACAACACTCCACCACTTACTTATTCCACGCGTTTTCGCATCTGTATACACCCATGATGTTATACATACTAAAAGTGCTATAAAAGCCAAAAACATTGTAATCCCAGCTACCTCAAATACTACAAATGGATTATCGAACTCTATCATGTAATTTATACTCCTTCTTTAAAAATGACTGTATGACAACATATATAGGAATGTATAGGTGCATCATAATAACTATCGTTATAATGATAGTTATTTTATGATCCAAATGACTAATAAACTGCTCTAGGGTGACTGTTAATACAATCATCCAAATAGCATGAATGAAAACAACCCATCTCTTCTCTAATTTCCGAGCATTTCGCATGCCCTGCTTCGTATTATTTATTAGCTCTTCGCTAGGAATCATCTCTCCCGCTAAACTACTTTTTATCTTTTGATCAAATTTATCTTCCTTCATAAACGAACCCCTCCAAATGTTCTCGCATTTGCTTCTTCGCATAATTAAGGCGGTATTTCACCGTACCAATTGGTATATTTAATATTTCACTCATTTCTTTGTAAGAATATTGTTCATAGTAGTAGAGTACGAGCACTGTTTTATATTTTTCATTTAATAACTGTATAACTTCTCGTATCATTTCTGCTTCGACTTTTTGAATAAACTCTTCTGATATATTCATATCATCTGCATGCTCTATTTCTCCGCCATCTTCTTTATGAAATAAATCCAATACACGATCTTTCCATCTTTTCTTCTTACGATAAAAATCATAAAACGTACGAACACAAATTGTAGTAATCCACTTTTTATAATTCTCCACGTAAGAAAGTTGGTGCCGCGATGAAAAAACTTTTATCCACGTCTCTTGAAAAATATCTTCCGCGTCTTCTTTCGTCTTCGCTAACTTATAGCATAAGGAATATATTTGCTGCTTATATATGTCAATCAATTCTTCTACCTTTTCTTCCATCATAAACCTCCTGTCATTTATATAAGACGACGCAAATTCTCCTTTTGTTTGATAAAATTTTATTTTTTTATTATCTCCATACAAAAAGGCAATCACAACATCGTGTGATTGCCTTTTACTGAAAGCGAAAAATTGGCTCGGCTTTTCTTTATGTCTAGCTCTGCCTCCTAGCCCCTTCCGTCTAAGAACCTTCCCCACGAGAAGATAAAATGCATCTTCTGTGGGAAAGAACCTTAGCCTTCGGGACTAAACAGTCGGCTCCGCTTTTCTTAATTACATTTTTTCTGGCGCAGATACTCCTACGATTGCTAATGCGTTTTGAAGTGTAGTGCGTACTGCTTTCATTAACTCGTAGCGAGCTTTACTTAATTCTAAGTTATCTTGGTTTAATACTTTTTCTGCATTGTAGAAGCTGTGTAATGTTGCTGCTAATTCAAATGCATAGTTTGTAATACGGTGTGGTAAACGTTTTTGTGCTGCATCAGCAACTACTGCTGGGAATTCACCAAGTTTTTTCAGTAACTCTACTTCTTTCTCAGAAGTAACAAGTTTGTAGTTCACGTCTCCGCCTGTAGCTAATCCTAATTCTTCACCTTGACGAAGGATACTGCATACGCGAGCATGAGCATATTGTGCATAGTATACTGGGTTTTCATTAGATTTTGATACAGCTAAGTCCATATCGAAGTCTAAATGAGAATCACCGCTACGCATTGCGAAGAAGTAACGCATTGCGTCCACGCCTACTTCTTCCATAAGCTCACGAAGTGTAACTGCTTTACCTGTACGTTTACTCATTTTCATTTTTTCACCGTTTTGGTATAGTTGTACCATTTGGATGATTTCTACTTCAAGTGTTTCTTTATCGTAACCTAACGCTTGAATAGCAGCTTTCATACGTGGAATGTAACCGTGGTGGTCAGCACCCCAAATGTTGATTAACTTATCGAAACCACGCTCTAATTTATCACGGTGATACGCGATATCTGGCGTTAAGTACGTGTAAGAACCGTCGTTTTTAATTAATACACGGTTCTTATCGTCACCGTAAGTCATTGAACGGAACCAAGTTGCACCGTCTTCTTCAAAAATCTCGTCGCGCTCTTTTAATACAGCAAGAGCTTGATCAATTTTTCCGTTTTTGTATAATGATGTTTCTGAGAACCATACATCAAATTTAACACGGAAGCTTTCTAAGTCTTTTTGAAGTTTTGCTAACTCATATTTTAAACCGTACTCACGGTAGAATTCATAGCTTTCTTTTTCATCAGCTTTCGCATAACGATCGCCAAACTCTTCTGCTAAACGTTTACCGATTCCAATGATGTCCGCACCATGGTATCCGTCTTCTGGCATTTCTTTCTCTAAGCCTAAAGCTTGCATGTAACGAGCTTCAACAGAAAGAGCTAAGTTATGAATTTGGTTACCAGCGTCATTAATGTAGTACTCACGAGATACATCGTATCCTGCTTTTGCTAATAAGTTACATAAAGTGTCACCTACTGCTGCACCACGTGCATGTCCTAAGTGAAGGTCACCTGTTGGATTCGCAGATACGAACTCAACTTGTACTTTTTCACCTTTACCAGTATTCGTTTCACCGTAAGCTTCACCAGCATTAACGATCGTTGGGATTAAGTCTGTTAAGTAGCTATTATCCATGTAGAAGTTAATGAAACCAGGACCTGCGATTTCAATTTTTTCAATAGAAGCTTTTGCTTTATCGAAGTTTGCAACTAATTCTTCTGCAATCATACGAGGTGCTTTTTTCGCAACGCGTGCAAGTTGCATTGCCATATTTGTAGAGAAGTCACCATTTGTTTTATCTTTTGGAGATTCTAATACAACGTTTGGAATCTGTTCTTCTGTTGCTAATTCTGCCTTTAATACAGCAGCTTGAATTTCTTCTTTAATCAATCCTTTTACTTGTTCTAAAGAATTCATTATTTTGCCTCCTTCAAATTAAGTGTAATTGTATATCTGCCAGCTTCTTGTTCACTTAGAAGCAATGCGTACGTTAAGAAGAGTTGTCCTTTTTTCTTTTCATCCGACCATTTAAAAAGAACGTTATCAGTCTTTGTTTGCAATGCAAACGTACCAAGTTCACTCGTATACGTACCAGTTGTCCATTCACCTTTCACATGCGTCTGACGCATTGAAACAGCACCTGAACGCATAATGAGAACTTGTTCATCTTGAATTTTAATAATTGTTTTCACTTCGCCTTGTTCGTTCGGCTCTTGGAATGTTACATATGTACCTTGACCTTTTACATAGTATTGACCATTTGCTTCAAAAGCAACGGTTTCCTTCCTCGCCCCTTCACGGATTTCTGTTACGAAATGAACGTGTACCGGCAAGCCTGCAAGTTGTTTCTCCACGTCTTGCACACCTTTCAAATGTTATAGATATTAAATACTACTTATAATAAATCACTTTTCCTATCATATCAAAAAAAACCTCTATCTGTCTGCTGAAAAATCAGGAAAACTCCATTTCAAAACATAATTCACTTTCACTTTATTTCATATGATAAAATATTTCTTAAATCTAAATATTCTTTCTTTTAAAGAGGTGAATGAAGTGCTACCAACAAAATTGAAAAAAGGTGATGAAATTAGAGTTATTTCACCATCTTGTAGTTTAAGTATTGTCTCAACTGAAAACAGGAAGCTTGCTGTAAAAAGGTTAACCGAAATGGGCTTTCACGTTACATTTTCAACATATGCTGATGAGATAGACAGATTTGCTTCCTCTTCTATTTCTTCACGCGTTCAAGACCTTCACGAAGCATTTAGAGACCCGAATGTAAAAGCCATTTTGACGACACTTGGCGGATACAATTCTAATGGCTTATTAAAACATCTCGATTACGATTTAATTCGAGAAAACCCGAAATTTTTCTGTGGCTATTCGGATATCACTGCACTAAATAATGCAATTTACACTAAAACAGGACTTGTTACATATTCAGGCCCCCATTTCTCTTCATTTGGAATGGAGAAAGGGCTCGAGTATACGAACGATTACTTTTTACAATGCTTAACTTCTACTGATCCTATCGAAGTCCTGCCATCTGAAACATGGAGCGATGATTCTTGGTATATAGATCAAGAAAATCGAGAATTTATTAAAAATGAAGGATACATTTCGATTCACGAAGGAGAAGCTACGGGAGATATTATCGGTGGTAATATGAGCACATTGAACTTGCTACAAGGTACACCATATATGCCTAACTTAAAAGATAAAATTTTATTTCTTGAAGAGGATAGTTTAACTGGGGGAGCTACTCTTAAAACTTTTGATCGATATTTACATTCTCTTATGCAGCAGCAAGATTTTGAACATGTAAAAGGCATCGTTATAGGAAAGATGCAAAAAGGCGCAGAATGTACGATAGAAGACGTGCAAGAAATGATTGCTTCAAAGCCTGAGCTTGCACATATCCCTATCATTGCAAACGCAAGTTTCGGTCATACAACCCCGATTTTCACTTTCCCAATTGGCGGACGTGCAACAATCATTTCTAACAAAGAAAAAACATCTATCACTATTTTAACGCACTAAAAAAGGAGCGAATGGGTCGCTCCTTTTATCGTTTTTCTATTTTCTCCAACGCTTTTTGCGGAATTGATTCTTTCGGGATTTCAGCCCATCCTTTTCCTTGCATACCTTTTGCATAAATTTTTATAAAAGCACCCGTATGCAATTCACGGTTCATCATTCTTTTAATAACCTGTAACTTTCCGTCTTCTGTATACCCTTTAAAAGTATACAAGTATTCTCCGTCTTTTTTCTCACCTTTATCTATAACCGCATAATAATCTTGTATTTCTTTATTTGAAAAGAAGTTGTCTACAAAAGCATGTACACCTTCTGTTTTTGTGTTCAAATAATACGCTGTTCCACCTAGAATAATGGCGAATACAACTAAAACTTTAATTACCAATTTCATACATGAACCTCCTGTTTGCACTTCTTTTTCCCTAGTCATATATCTATACTTGTATTATACGAAAAATGGCATACTATACTCTATCTAAAAGTCTTACACTTTCCTTACATTATTGTAAGGCATTTTCACCTTATAGCAATTTCCCAAGAAAAAATTTTTCCGTTTCATGAACTTTTATATTATTATTGAATGATACAAATTTTTATTACAAAAATCAAAGGAGACAGTTTTCAAATGGCTATCTTGCAAGGTTTAGCACTATTACTTGTTGTACTTTGTCTATTTACACTTTTTAGTTACCGTGCTCCTTACGGCATGAAAGCAATGGGTGCTTTAGCTAATGCAGCAATCGCAAGTTTTCTTATTGAAGCATTTCATCGTTATATAGGTGGAGAAATGTTTCATAATGACTTTTTACAATCAGTAGGAGAAGCTTCCGGTAGTATGAGCGGTGTCGCAGCAGCGATTTTAGTCGCATTAGCAATCGGTGTTTCCCCCGTATATGCTGTTTTAATCGGTATCGCTACTAGTGGATTTGGTATTTTACCAGGATTTTTCGCTGGATACGTTTGTGCCTTCGTCGTGAAATTTCTCGAAAAGAAATTACCGGCTGGTGTAGAGTTTTTAGCAATTTTATTTATCGCTGCACCAATCTCACGCGGAATGGCAATGCTTATGGATCCGCTCGTTAACGCAACACTTGGTAAAATCGGTTCTATGATTTCAGTTGCAACTACAGAAAGCCCTATTATCATGGGTATTATGCTTGGTGGATTAATAACAGTTATTTCTACCTCTCCACTGAGTTCTATGGCACTCACTGCAATGCTTGGATTAACGGGTTTACCAATGGCAATTGGTAGTCTTGCCGTAGCAGCCTCAGCCCCAATGAACTTTATTTTCTTTAAACGACTAAAGATTTGTTCAAAGAAAGACACAATTGCTGTAGCAATCGAGCCTTTAACACAAGCCGATGTTGTTTCAGCAAATCCAATTCCAATTTATGCGACAAACTTCGTTGGCGGTGCACTTGCTGGTATTATTACATCTCTGTTCCAGCTCGTTAATAATGCACCAGGAACAGCATCACCAATCCCAGGACTTCTTGTTTTATTCGGATTTAATGACGTTGTAAAAGTAACAATTGCTGCTATATTATGTGGAATCGTTACCACGATTGTTGGATACATCGGATCAATTGTGTTCCGTAAATATCCAATTCGCTCTGCTGATGACATTCGCGGCATTACTTCGGAAGAGAAGGTTGCATAAGAAAAAGAGCTATTCCCGTTGTTTAGGAATAGCTCTTTTTAATGTTACGTAATGGTAAATGAAATTATATCGACGATTTTTCAAATATATCGATCACAACTCAAAATATATCAACGATTTTTTCATTATATCGACGATTCGACAAGACATATCGACTTACCGACACATAACGACAAAATAAGAGCCCCTAATCATATAGAGGGCTCTTATTTTATCCAGCTACAGCGGATTCCGCTTTTATTTCACCCAACCGAGCAGCATTTCCCGCACGAATTTGCTTGCTGCGACTGGTGTTTGATCACTATGGTCGTAGACAGGAGCTACTTCTACTAAGTCTGCTCCAACTACATTTATATTTGAATTTGCAATTGCTACGATGGAATCTAATAATTCTTTAGATGTGATACCACCAGCTTCTAACGTTCCTGTTCCTGGAGCGTGAGCTGGGTCTAATACATCAATGTCGATTGTGACATAGACTGGGCGTCCTGCAAGTTTTGGTAATACTTCTTTTAACGGTTCTAATACGTCAAATTTATATAAGTTCATACCTACTTCTTTCGCCCATTCAAATTCTTCCTTCATTCCAGAACGAATTCCGAAAGAATATACGTTTTCCGGACCAATTAAATCACACACTTTACGAATTGGTGTAGAGTGGGATAAAGGCTCCCCTTCATACGATTCACGTAAATCAGTATGAGCATCCATATGGATGATTGCTAAATCCGGATATTTTTTTGCCATTGCCTTAAAAATTGGCCAAGACACTAAGTGCTCACCGCCGAGACCTAGTGGAAACTTATCGGCATCTAAAAGTTTTGATACATATTCTTCAATCATGTCTAAGCTGCGCTGTGCGTTTCCGAATGGTAATGGGATATCACCCGCATCAAAATATTTTACCTCTTCTAGTTCACGATCTAAATACGGACTATATTCTTCAAGACCGATTGATACTTCACGAATACGTGCAGGGCCAAAACGAGATCCCGGACGGTAACTTACTGTCCAATCCATAGGCATCCCATAAATAACTACCTTCGACTCTTCAAAACTTGGATGACTTTTAATAAATACTTTACCTGAATAAGCTTCATCAAAACGCATATTCTTTTCCTCCTTATGTGGAACTTAAGGTATCCCAACCTTTCATTATTTCTCAAATTTGGAGCGAGTTGCTCCTCTTTCTCGATTTACCGGGTCTTCTATTTCATACAAAGAAGACAATTTTCTTTACAGAAGTGTAAATAGCTAGCATGTTCAAGTCTTCTGGACAAACACCTTAAATGAGCTATTTACACTTTATTTGTTCCGTGCGATTCTCTTACTTAATTAAATCGCCAACAAATTTCGGTAATGCGAATGCTGCATTGTGTAATTCTTTTGTGTAGTATTTCGTTTCGATTTCGTGGAAACGCTCTTCACTTACTTCTAATGGATCATGTTTTTTAGATCCGATTGTGAACGTCCAAAGACCGCTTGGGTAAGTTGGAATGTTCGCTGTGTATAAACGAGTAATTGGGAAAATCTCTTTTACATCTTTAAACACAGTTGTAATTAGTTCTGGCGTAAACCAAGGGTTGTCCGTTTGTGCAACGAAAATACCATCTTCTTTTAACGCTTTTGAAATTCCAGCGTAGAAGCCTTTTGTAAATAGGTTTACTGCTGGTCCTACTGGCTCAGTAGAATCTACCATAATTACGTCATATTCATTTTCGCTTTCTGCGATATGTAGGAAACCGTCTCCTACTTTTACTTCTACACGCTCATTATCTAATGCACCTGCAATTGATGGTAAGTACTGTTTAGAGTACTCAATTACTTTTCCATCGATTTCAACAAGAGTTGCTTTCTTTACGCTTGGGTGTTTTAACACTTCACGAATAACACCGCCATCGCCGCCACCTACAACTAATACGTTTTCAGGGTTTGGATGTGTAAATAAAGGTACGTGCGCTACCATTTCATGATAAACGAACTCATCTTTTTCTGTTGTCATAACCATGCCATCTAAAATAAGCATGTTTCCGAACTCTTCCGTTTCGACCATATCAAGTTTTTGGAATTCTGTTTGCTCCGTATGTAATGTGCGGTTAATACGCGCCGTAATCCCAAAATGTTTTGTTTGTTTTTCAGTGAACCATAGTTCCATCGTACAATCACGCCTTTCAATGCAAATTTATAATAGGGACATCATTAATGTCCCCTAACAAAAATAAAACAAAACATCCAAAATGTATAGTTAAAAGTACAAAAATACCGAAAATATATTTTAGTCAGAGCGTTCTAACATATACATATAAAGAAAACCCTTTCTTAAGAAAGGGCTTTTCTCTCTACTTCTACCTGTTTTCGAATCGGAATTAAAATCATTACACAACCAACTAATACAACAATCCCACCTACTAAAAATGGACTTTGCGGTGAAACAGCGTGGCCGATAATCCCTGATAAAATGGGAGCAATTGCGCCACCTAACCAACGAACGAAGTTATAAACACCAGATGTAACAGATCTTTCATAAGGTGAAATATCCATTACATAACTTGTAAATAATGCATTATTTAATCCTGATGCTAATCCTGATAGAACAATTAATACAATTTGTAACCACATAATTTTCACGAAGAATAGTGCAATTAAGAATAGCGCAAATACGAGTAAACTGCCTTTCAACAATGTTTTCGGCTCATATTTCCCTTCTAGCTTATGTGCTAAAATTGCAGAACCGTAAGCTAACGCGAGTCCCCATCCACAAAATACAAAACCTAATTGAATAGCAGATAAATGCATAATAAGTGGTGAATATGCTAACACAACGAAAAATCCGTAGTAGTATAACATTCCTGAAATGGCGCCTTGCATAAACGGCTTATACTTCACCAGGTTAAATAATTCTCCTACGCCTGCCGCTTTACGCTTCACTTTTCGCTCTGGTTCTTTCACAAAGAAGAAAACTAAAATAAATGCTAAGAAAATTAAAATACTCGTCGCAAAAAATGGGTAACGCCAAGAATGTCCACCTAATATCCCGCCTAATAATGGTCCACCTGCCATTCCTAAACCGATAGCCGCTTCATATAACCCTACTGCTTCATGAACTTCTTTACTTAATGCAATCAATAAAGTCATCGCCGTTGCGAAGAACATCGCATTCCCTAATCCCCATCCAGCGCGGAAAAGAGATAACTGAGCAATCGTTTGCGATATACCGCATATAAACGCAAATACAGTCACGATGGCAAGACCGATTGTCATCATTCGTTTATCACCAAATCTCGATGCAAATATTCCAGCTGGTAACATCATAATTGCCATCGTTAAAATATATGCTGTAAATAACATCTCTACTTGCCAATGCGATGCACCAATCTTTTCAGCAATAATTGGCAAAATTGGATCGACTACCCCTATACCTGAAAAGGCAAGGAAAGTAGCCAACACTGTAATCAATCTCCCTAGTTTTTGTTTGCTCTCCATTTTGATTACTCTCCTTTTGTATTCTCTAAAAATGTCACTGCACGATGTAAGCTGTCTTCAAGTTCTCCCTTTACACGCTGCATTTGCTCCATTTTCTCGTCTAGCGTTTGCACTTGTTTTTCAAGCATCTCTTTAATTTCTTGAATCACTTCACGATCACGGGGATTCTCACTATTTCTTCTTTGCTCCATTCTTTCTTTTAACGATAAAAAATGTTGCATTTCTTGAAGCGTAATCCCTAACACTTCTTTCGCTTCCACAATTCTTTTAATTCTAGCGATATCTTCGTCTGTATACAGGCGAATGTTCCCCTCACTACGTTCTGGGGGATGAATTAAACCAATTTCCTCATAATAACGAAGTGTACGTTTTGTTAAACCAACTTGCTTTGTAACTTCATCAATCTTATACATGTTTATTCCTCCCTTCACTCGATTATTACATTTTACGTTAACGTTAACTTTTGTGCAACTGTTAGACTTTTGTAAATGTTTGTCATATTAAATTGTATTTTTTCAAAAGCAGTTTCATAATGAAAGAAAAGAAATGATAAGGAGAATTTCACATGAGTAAACCACTTATTTTCGCTCATCGCGGCGTAAAAGGAACACATCCAGAAAATACGATGATTGCCTTCCAAGAAGCTGAACGCATCGGCGCCCATGGAATTGAGCTTGATGTCCACCTATCAAAAGATGGTGAACTTGTCGTAATTCACGATGAAACAGTCGATCGTACAACGAATGATGTAGGTCTTGTCTCTGAAAAAACGGTAAAAGAGTTACAAGCTTTAGATGCCGGCAGCCATAAAGATCCTTCTTTCCATGAAGCAAAAATCCCAACGTTACGCGAAGTATTCATTTGGTTATCTACAACAAAGTTACAGCTCAACATTGAGTTAAAGACAGATGTCATTCACTATCCAAACATTGAAGAAAAAGTTGTTGCTCTCGTTCGAGAATATCATCTTTCTAATCAAATTGTATTCTCTTCATTTAATCACGACTCTGTTTCATTATTAGCAGAAATTGCTCCTGAAATCCCAAGAGCCATTTTATATGACCAGCCACTTGCTGATCCTATCGCCGAAGCAAAAAATAGAGATGCAACTGGTTTACACCCAAACTTTCAACTACTAACAAAGGAATTTGTTCAACTCGCGCAAAAACAAGGGTACGTTTTCCGCCCTTATACAATTAACGAATACAAAGATTTACAAACTATGATTGATTATGGCGTAGATGTCATTATTACCGATTGGCCAGCACGTGCATTTGAGCTCCTTTCTTAATTGAAGGAGCTCTTTATTTTCGAAATTTCATTGTTTAAAATAATCGAAAACCCTCAATACTAATACAATAATGTTTGTATGAATGAGGGGCTGAAAAAGATGGATCAAACTATGAATACAAAACTTAAAAAATATAAACGTCTTTTCTTCACCGTAATGTTTTCTTCTGTTCTTTTTTTCGTTTTCTCCTTTTTTGTTATTATTATAGTTGCAAAAATTATGGGACCTCCTCCTGTCGCTGTCCCGCAAACAAGTGTCTTTTATGCTAATGATGACACTGTTATAGGACAAAGTAATGAGATGCAAAAACGATACAATGTATCTCTCAAGGAAATTTCTCCTTACGTAAAAGAGGCAACACTTTCTATCGAAGATCAAAGATTCTACAAACATCATGGCTTCGATATGAAGCGTATCGCTGGTGCCATTGTTGCTGATTTAAAAGCGATGGCAAAAGTCCAAGGCGCTAGTACGATTACACAACAGTATGCCCGTAACCTATACTTAGATCATGATAAAACGTGGAAACGTAAACTATTAGAAGCAATGTACACAATCCGTCTTGAAGTGAATTATAATAAAAATCATATTTTAGAAGGATATTTAAATACAATTTATTACGGGCATGGTGCTTATGGAATCGAAGCTGCGTCCCGTCTATATTTTGATAAAACAGCAAAAGAATTAACATTAGCGGAAGCTAGTATGCTCGCGGGTATACCAAAAGGACCTAGTGTCTACTCTCCCTTTTTAAAAAAAGATCGTGCGAAAGAACGACAATCTCTTATATTAGATGAAATGGTAGAACAAGGCTATATTACGAAGAAACAAGCAGCTTCAGCAAAGAAAGAATCACTAACTTTCGCTTCATTAGATACGAAAAAAGTCGCAGAGGTTGCGCCTTATTTCCAAGATGCTGTACAAGCTTCTCTTCTTCGCGATGTTGGATTAGATGAGCAAGCCTTACAAAAAGGCGGCTTGCGTATTTATACAACGCTAGACCCAAAATTACAATCAGTTGCAGAACAAGCTGTAAAAGACCACATACCTGACACGACAAACATACAAACTGCGCTCGTCTCTATGAATCCAAAAACAGGTGAAGTAGCTGCCCTTGTTGGTGGAACTGATTATAATACAAGTCAATTTAACAGGGCTACACAGGCCGCTCGCCAGCCTGGATCTACATTTAAGCCATTTCTATATTATGCGGCATTAGAACGAGGATTCACCCCTGCTACGCGCTTAAAAAGCGAATACACCGTGTTCACTTTAGGTGACGGTGTTTCAAAGTATAAACCGAAAAACTATAAAGACTATTATGCAGACGATTTTGTAACAATGGCGCAAGCTCTTGCGGTCTCTGATAACATATATGCCGTGAAGACCAATTTATTTTTAGGCGAAGACATTCTTACAAAAACGGCGAAGCAATTCGGCATTAAAAGTGCATTAAAAGATGTCCCTTCCCTCGCGCTCGGTACATCTCCTGTAAAACCAATTGAAATGGTTAACGCTTATAGCATGTTCGCAAACGGGGGAAGAGAAGTAAAACCTATTTTCATTCGCCGCATTATGGATCATGAAGGAAATATTTTATACGATGCTCATTTGGATAGTAAACAAGTTCTTGATAAGAGCAAAGCATTTGTGATGGAAGAAATGATGACAGGCATGTTTAATAAAAAACTAAGCAGTTATGCTGCTGTAACTGGTCAATCAATGTTATCTAAACTATCAAGAACCTATGCCGGAAAATCTGGTTCTACCGAAACAGATAGTTGGATGATTGGGTTTACCCCGCAACTCGTAACTGGCGTATGGGTTGGATATGATCAACCTAAATCAATTTCAAACGTAGCAGAACAAGGCTATGCGAAAAGAATATGGACTGATACGATGGAGAAAGGCTTAGATGGACAACCTAAAAAAGAGTTTAAACAACCAAGTGACGTCGTTGCAGTCGATATTAACCCTGAAAACGGGAAAATCGCTACAAAAAATTGCCCAATTTCAGTGAAAATGTATTTTGCAAAAGGTACAGAACCAACTGAATATTGTATGGATCACGTTGATGATAAAGAGGAATTTGAAAAGACAACTGAAGAAAAGAAAAAAACAAGTTGGTGGAAAAAATATCTTCCTTGGTAGAATATCAAGCTATTTCACTGAACGTGGAATAGCCTCCTAGTCGAATCGTCGATATATCTTCATACAACAAGCCAAAATAAAAAGGATGTCTCACTAGTCCAACAATCGACTAGTGAGACATCCTTTTCTTTTATTCACTTAATAATGCACGGCGCAATTCTTCGCTAGACTCGTTCCAAATCGCTTCATTATGTTCTTTTAAGAATGTACCAAGTACTTTTTTAGATGATTCGTCCATATGTTCAACCATAATGTGACGCTTCAATGATTTATCCATTTTGTTTACGTGCTCTGGAAGTGACTTATATCCGCGGCGAATTTCACGGTCAACTGTCATTTCACAAGCTGTTACACCTGCGTAATACGCACCTGTTGCTGTTCTTTCAATCGTTACCCATACAAGCCAGTATGGTTTTCCGTTTGGAACTTCATCTTTATTTGTTAAAAACTTAATACCTTTTTCTACTGTACTACGTGCATGCATCGCACCGATATCAACAAATGCTGTTTTCTCTAGTACATCGACAAATACAGGTGAAATGTTTTCTAGACTTAATGCCCCAACGCCAAAACCACCATGTCCATCTGTTGAATCATTTTTCACGATATTAAAACCGATTTTTTTCTTTTTCTCTGTCATATGTAAATTCCTCCTCACTTAATGATTATAAAAGGCCAAAGATAGGCGCAATAATACTGTTTAAAAATGCAAATACGTATGGAATGACAACATTAAAAATAGGTTGGATTGTGTAATTGCTAAGCGGTGTAATAACTAGAATTAATAAAGCAATTGCCCCGTATTTTTCATACTGTGTCATTTTCGCACGAATATTTGTTGGTGCTAAATCCTCCACTACGCGATATCCATCAAGTGGCGGGATTGGTAATAAGTTAAAGACAAGTAAAACGATATTCAACATAATAAAAATCTGGAAAAATTGAGCTAGCGTATCTGCTACTGCAAATGGAATTGAGTCTAATACACCAAATGTTAATAAGCTATACCAAATAATTAAACCGATTGCGCTTAAAATTAAGTTACTAATCGGTCCTGCAATTGAAACTAATATACCTGCAAGACGAGGTCTTTTAAAGTTATATGGGTTAACAGGAACTGGTCTCGCCCAACCAAAACCAAGAATTAATACAGCAATCATCCCGATAGGATCTAAATGTGCCATCGGCGATAAAGTTAAGCGCCCTTGTCTCTTTGCTGTATCGTCTCCAAATTTATATGCTACATATGCATGCGCAAATTCATGCACTGATAATGCGATAATAATGGCCATTGCTACCAAAGGAATTTGGTGCAACGGGTATCTAAATAACTGATCCATGCTTCATCTCCTCTTCAATATGTCAAAAAAAGAAATTATTTGTTTTTTGATTGTTCTTCCACATAATCCGCTATAATAAGAGTGTAACTTACATAAAAGGAGCGATTATATATGCCATACGTAACAGTGAAAATGCTAGAAGGACGCACAGAGGAACAAAAGAAAGCTCTTGCTGAGAAAGTAACAGCAGCAGTAAGCGAAACAACTGGTGCTCCTGAAGAAAACATCGTTGTTTTCATTGAAGAAATGTCTAAAAACCATTATGCAGTTGGCGGAAAACGCTTAAGCGACAAATAATTTCAAGTTCTTTCATAAGAAGCAGCCATTAGCTGCTTCTTATTTTTTGCCTTCGAGTAACTCGATGATTCTCTCTTTATATTTTCCTTTTCTTCCATCTTCATAGATTAAATCATGCGGGTAGAATAGCTTTTGATCCCTTCTCTTCTTACCAGTAATCGCCTCAACAATATCCGATTCACGTGAAAGCTCTCTAAGTTCTCCATTTGGCATAAGAAGTAAGATTGGTAGACGTTCTTCTTCTTCACCAGCACGGTAAAAGTCGTACGGTAAGTCTGATGTTGAATCAACTACTAAATAGTATTCTGGATCGAGTCCAATCTTTTTAAATAAGCTACTTAATTCCATCCAATTATCTAAACCGTGCTTATCTGTAAACTCTACATATTTAAATAGGTTTCGATTCATAAAACGACGGCATAGATCACTTAAAATTGGATCTTCTTCGTCCTGCCATACTTGGAAGTAATAATACATAACGTTCTCGTCTAACTTTAAATAATCCTCTACTGTTACTTCTTCTTCAAATAAAGAATAGAAATGAACAGGGTGATTTTTAAATGTATAGTACTTCTCATGCAATGATTTTGCACGGTGTAAAATCTTCGTTAAAATAACTTCAGCACTTCGAGTTACTGGATGGAAATATACTTGCCAATACATTTGATAACGACTCATAATATAATGCTCAACAGCATGCATACCACTATTTTTAATAACTACTTGATTTCCGTACGGACGCATAACGCGCAGTATACGTTCCATATCAAAGTTTCCATACTTTACGCCAGTGAAATACGCATCTCTTAATAAATAGTCCATGCGATCTGCATCAATTTGACTGGAAATCATGCTAATCGCTAATTTATTAGTAGATGTTTTCGCAATTACATCGGCTACCTTTTGTGGGAAATCTTTATCCACACGACTTAATACACGATTAATTTCCGTATCTCCAACGATAATCTTTTGCGTGAATTTCTCATGGTCTAATGAAAATACTTTTTCAAACGAATGAGAAAACGGACCGTGACCGACATCATGAAGCAATGCCGCACATAAGCATAACAATCTATCTTCAGCATTCCAATTCGGTCTGCCATCAAACACATCATCAATCATACGACGAATAATTTCATATACACCTAACGAATGAGTAAAGCGACTATGCTCTGCACCGTGAAATGTAAAAAATGTCGTTCCAAGCTGCTTAATACGGCGCAAGCGTTGAAATTCTTTCGTTCCGATTAAATCCCAAATAACACGATCGCGTACGTGCACATATTTATGTACCGGGTCTTTAAACACTTTTGTTTCGCTGAGTTTGTCGTTTAAATATACCACTTTCCGACATCCCCCTTTCTTTACTGCATTCTTACTATATATTATAAACGAAATAGGAAACAGAAAGAAATGAAAGACTATATTAATTGCCCTTATATAAAGAAAAAATCACTTTTACCGGGGTAAAAGTGATCTCTTTTTATATATTATTTACCTAAAACGAACTCAGCAACTTCATCTAAGATCATTTCTTTACCTAGTGGGAAGTAACCTTTGTTTAATTCTTCGTTTTTAATTGTAAATACGTGGTTGTTTTTAACAGCGTTCATATTTTTCCAAATTGATTCTTCTTGGAATTCTTTTAGGCGCTGAGAACCGTCACCAGTCGTAAATACGAATAAGTAATCTGGGTTGTAATCGATTAAAGCTTCTTTTTGTACTTGTACTAACGGTTTATCAGTTGGTGTACCTTTAACTGCTGGTAATTTTAAATCATTAAAGATTACACTACCGTAACCGTAGTCACCGTATACACGGAAAGCATTTGGATATGCAGCCATTTTCATGAATTTAGCATCGCCAGTTTTCGCAACGATTTTGTCATGTAATTTGCTTGCTTTTTCGTCATACTGTTTGAACCATTCTTTTGTTTCTTTCTCTTTACCGAAGATTTGACCTACTTCTTCGAATTTTGGACGCCATTGGTCTAATGGAGTTTTTAACATAACTGTTGGTGCAATTTTAGATAATTGATCATAAATCTTTTCTTGACGATTATTTACAAGAATTAAGTCTGGTTTTGCAGCAGCTACTGCTTCGATGTTAATTTTATCTCCCCAAGCAGAACCAACTGGTTTTACGTCTTTTAATTTCTTTTCAATATGTGCATCAATTTTTTCTTGAGATGTATTAGCAGTAATAATTGGTTTCATACCAAAGATTAATAATTCTTCTGTTGAACCACTAAGGTCAGCAATTTTCTTGGGATTTGCAGGGATTTTAATTTCCCCTTTTGCATGTTGTACAGTGCGCTCTTCAGTCTTCGCATCCTTCGCATCTGCTTTCTCCTCTTCTTTGTTAGAACAAGCTGCAAATAGTACAGAAGTAACGACTAGTACCATTGCTAATAACGCCATTTTAAAATTCTTCATGTTCCCACTCCTTCTAGCTGTATTTCTCTTATAAGTTACAGTGAACTATAAGAAACAAGGTTAACAATTAATAAATATATATTGATTAATTGTTGCTTATGCCCCCGTTCTAACGGGTGTTCAACTTCCTATTTACTAATAAGAAGCTCAACGTCCATTAGAAGCCCCCCTCTTTACGAGGGGGATTCTACTTATGCTTTTTTACGCAATTGATTACTAATCATCGCTAAATCATACGTTAAACAAATTGGCTTACAGTTTACTGGACATGGAACAATTTGAGCTTCAATCTCAAATACATTACGAAGTGTTTCACTCGTCATCACCTCATCTGGCGTTCCTTGTTTCATTAATTTACCAGCTTTTAATGCAATCATATGATCTGAGAAACGAGAAGCATGGTTTAAGTCATGGATAACCATAACAATCGTTCTACCTTCTTCTTCATTTAACTTTTTCAATAAGTTTAATACTTCTAATTGATGAGCCATATCTAAGTACGTTGTCGGTTCATCTAATACGAGTAATTCTGTCCCTTGTGCAAGAGCCATTGCAATCCATACGCGTTGACGTTGCCCACCTGATAATGCCTCTGCTGGACGATTTGCGAATTCTGTCATTCCCGTCACTTCAAGTGCCCAATGAATGTAGCGATAATCCTCTTCTTTCAACGTTCCAAATCCTTTTTGATGAGGAAAGCGTCCATATGAAACGAGTTCAAATACAGTAAGGCCAGTTGGTACTTCTGCAGTCTGTGGTAAAATTGCCATTTTCTTTGCGATTTCTTTCGTTGGTTGTTTCTCGATTGCTTTTCCGTCAAGATAAACAGTACCTTTTTTTGCTTTCAAAATACGAGAAGCCGTTTTTAATAATGTGGACTTTCCACAACCATTTGGTCCAATAATTGTTGTAATTTTCCCTTCCGGAATTTCAACTGTTAATCCATCAATAATTAACCCTTCATTATAGCCAACAGATACCGCATCAACTGCTAAAGTTGCCATACAAAAAGCCTCCCTTTACTTTGTCCTCATAAGTAAGTATATAAAATACGGTGCACCAATTACAGAAATAACAAGACCGACCGGTATTTCTGAAGTTGGTAACACACTTCTTGAAATTACGTCTGCGAATAAAAGTAAAAACGTTCCTATTAGTGCAGCTGTAGGCAGCATAATTTGATGTTTCCCACCAACAAGGCGCCTCGCTAAATGGGGAGCCATTAAACCGATAAAACCAATTCCTCCGGCAACAGCGACAGATGCACCTGCTAAACAAACTGCAATAAATAATAATTTACGTCTTTCCTTTTCTACGTTTACACCAAGACCAACTGCTGTAGAGTCGCCTAGGTTCATTACATTTAGTATGTGTGCTTTACTAATAGCTAGTGGCAAGAAAATAACCATCCATGGAAGGACACTTAGCACGAACTTCCAATCTGTGCCCCAAAGACTTCCTGCTAACCAAATCGTAGCAAAGCGGAAATCGTTAGATGTCATCTTCATAGAAAAAATTAAACTAACAGCACCAAACCCGGCTGCAACAGCGATACCCACAAGTATCAATCGAGTAGATGAAACGCCGTCTTTCCATGCTAGTAAATAAATAATAACAGCTGCTAATATCGCTCCAACTAGTGCGAAGAACGGAAGAATGAATACAGATAAAAATGTACCAGTTCCTACTTTCCCGAAGAAAAAGTAGACAAAGATAACAACTGTTAATCCCGCTCCAGCGTTAATACCGATAATACCTGGATCAGCAAGTGGATTTCGTGATAACCCTTGCAAGATCGCACCTGACATAGCTAAAGCAGATCCAACTAATATAGCAATGACCATACGCGGCATACGGAATTCAAATAAAATAACAGACTGATCTTCAGCCCCGAGTCCAACCAATGACTTTAATACGTCCATTGGCGGTATTTTAAATGTCCCTGTATTTAAACTCACTAAAAATACAGTAACGATTAATCCTACTAAAATTGTTAAAACCGAAACGTTCTTTTTTGTTAAGACACTTGTCCTCACATTTTTCCTCTCCCTTCGTTACGTGCTAAGTAGAGGAAGAATGGAACCCCAATTAGCGCTGTAATTGCTCCAATTGGCGTTTCAAACGGCGGATTAATAACGCGAGATAACATATCTGCACATTCAATTAACAGCCCGCCTAAGACCGCAGAACATGGAATAACCCATCTATAGTCTGAGCCTACAAGGAAACGAGTCATATGTGGGATGACAAGACCAACAAATCCAACCGATCCTGCCATAGAAACTGCCGAACCTGTTAACACAAGAACAAGTACTGTCCCGATAAATTTAATTAATGTCGTATTTTGACCAAGTCCAATCGCAATTTCTTCACCGAAGCTTAAAATTGTAATATACCTCGACATCATAATTGCAATGAAGAGACAAACTAGACCAATCGGTACTAACATATTAATACTTTCCCATTTCACTCCAGCAACTCCGCCTGCATTCCACATACTTACCTCTTGGGCAAGATTGAAATATAGCGCAATTCCAGATGAAATGGCCCCTAATAAAGCACTAATCGCGGCACCCGCTAAAGCTAATTTCACAGGCGTTAATCCACCTGGTGAAGAAGATCCAATTCCATATACAATGCTCGCTCCAAACGCAGCACCAATAAAAGATGCGATAACGAACATTAAATAAGGTGAATTAGGGAAGAATGCATACATAATTGCAATTCCAAACACAGCCCCATCTGTAATCCCCATTAACGATGGTGATGCAAGTGGATTTCGCGTCATACCTTGCATAATTGCTCCTGATACCGCTAAAAAGGCACCTGCTACTACGCCCCCTATTGCTCTAGGCATGCGAAGTTCTTGAATTACATTATGATGCGTAATAGAACCGTCAAACTGAAATACAGCTTGCCATACAGTCTTTAAACTAATATCTGCAGCACCAAACGAAATAGACAGTGCCATGCTTAAAGCTAACAAAATTGTACCTGCTACTAAAATAATAGAGGCAATGAGCGGCCTGCTCTTAATCTCTTTAACATTCACATCTTGCTGTTCTATACTCCTTGCGCTCGCTTCCATCCCTCAACCATCCTAACCAACAACATATGTTTAATTTAATGAAATGAAATTTATTCTCAAATAGCAATAAAAAAATTAAATGAATCGGCCCTTTTCTGATAATGATTCTCAGAATCAGACACCTTCTATTCTACCTATCGCTTCAAAAGACTGTCAACCATTATTTTGAAATACAAATTCATATAGGCCGAGACCTTAATAAATAGATAATGCCTATCTGTCATGAACTATTATCATCACCAGTTAAGCTTTCTCAGAATAGATTCTTCCTCTTATGGGCATAAAAAAAGAAGAGTAATCTGTTCACTCTTCTTTTCCTTACTTATTTAACTTTGCCTCAATTTTTACAATTAATTCGTCTTCTGTTGGCGCTGCAACTGGACGATTATTTACAAATGCGAATGATTTTTTACGGCCAGGGCCACAGTAAGACTGACATCCAACTTCAATCGTTGCACATGAATCTACTTTTTTTAGCTTTGGAATCAGCGTTTTAACGTTCGTTGCCTGACAATCATCACACACACGAAATTCGTTTCCCATTATATAACACTTCCTCTATTTTAAACTTTTCTCAAGTACATTTAAAAATAAACACTAAATGGTATTTTACCGCTCTTTGAAGCTCGTTGCAAGTTTCCTTTCGACGCTCTTTCCACATATAATGCTACATATGTATATGTTTTCCTACAGCAGCTTCCGTCATTCTTGGCAAAATTTATCCCGCTTTAATGGGCAGTAAGATCCCCACCTTAAAATTCAGCGAAAGCAAAGAAGTTAGGTAGGGGATGAAGAACCTCCCCACTGATGAAAGTTTCACTTTATACCTCTCATCGAAATCTACCATATTTTTAAAAGCTTTGTATAAAAGCTCACTTTTTTGCCCATTATAAAAATAGGAAGTTCATAAAAAGAAAGGGAGTTGAATCTATGAAAGTAAGACAAGATGCTTGGACGGATGAGGATGATTTATTACTTGCTGAAACTGTACTTCGTCACGTTCGAGAAGGAAGTACCCAATTAAATGCATTTGAAGAAGTAGGAGACAGATTAAATCGTACATCGGCTGCCTGTGGTTTCCGTTGGAATGCTGTTGTTCGCTATAGCTATGAACAAGCTCTTCAACTAGCAAAAAAACATCGTAAAGATAAAATGCGTGCTGCAAGTGGTGAACAAGCGAAAAAGCGTTTACTTTATACACCACCAGCTTCAGATTCGATAACTAATTATGAAGAGTTCGTACAAGAGGAATCAATTGTACAATATAAAGAAGCTACTCCATATCAAGAAACTACCGTTCCTACCGCAAAAGGCTCTATGACAATGCAAGATGTTATTTATTTTTTACAAACAGTCGGATCTTCAAATATAAAAGTGACAGCTCTTGAAAACGAGAATACGAGATTGAAACAAGAAATTAAATCACAAATCCTTCGAAATGAAGAACTAGAAAAGAAACTGGAAAAATTAGAAAAACAATCTCATACTGTACAAGAAGATTACGAAACACTTATGAACATTATGAACCGCGCTCGTAAGTTGGCAGTCATGGATGAAGAAGAACGTTCTCAAACATCTTTCCGAATGGATCGAAACGGTAATTTAGAAAAAATTGCAGAGTAAAAAGGATGCATTACATGCATCCTTTTTGTTATTTCACTTCAACCATATGTGCTTCTTCTACTTTAGAATCCCTCTTTATATCTGGAAAAATCTTTTCCTTTGGATTCTCTTTAAAGGATGCTAAACCAATTGTTTTTACCGGTTTACTTATTTTTGCATATTCTGCATCACTAACAACTGCATACATATCTGTATATTTACGCGCATCACCAATTACTACATTGCCTTCGTACTTCATTTTCTTTCCATCAATTACTACATCTTTTTGTTCCTCTTTAGCAAATACAATTCCAGCTTCATCAGAAATAGCCGGCAATGCTTTAATAGGTTCTACATCTTCTTTCACTACTTTTTTCAGCATGTTTTCCTTTACCATCTTCTCAGCCGTTGTTTTATTCATGATTAAAACCTTTTTCTCATTAACAGTACCTAGTTTAGCTTCAAATTTATTTTGAGATTCAATTTTATCTTTATATTGATCCATTGTTTGTTGAACGCCTGTTTCATCTCCGTACATAACAACACCCGTTGCTTGTGGTGCAATCATATCCATAATAGAACAGCCACTAAATACAGCAGCTGACATAATCGCTACGATTCCTAATTTAACATTTTTCATTTGTATGCCTCCTAAAATCAATAATTACATCTCTTAGTTTAGCCATCTTAGATCATTTAACCAATTCACTTTCCTTACAACAACCTTACAATTCAGTAAGGTTTTCTCTTAAAAACTACTTTCATTATTTTTTGCTATAATAGAGATTGTCATTTTAAAGATAAGGGGTTAGTTATATGAGCAATTCCCGTTCCATTTTATCTCAGCCAGAGTGGCGTATTGTAGATCAGTCTAGTTTAGGACCAACATTCCATGCACTTCAATCATTCGCAATGGATGATACATTATGCACAAGCATTGGAAAGGGCGAATCAGCTGCAACAATGCGCTCTTGGGTTCATCACAATACAATTGTTCTTGGCATTCAAGATTCACGCCTACCACACTTAGAAGAAGGTATTTCCTTTTTAAAAGAAAACGACTTCAATGTTATCGTTCGTAATTCTGGCGGGCTTGCAGTCGTACTTGATGAAGGTGTGTTAAACGTATCACTTTTATTCCAAGAGACGGAAAAAGGTATCGATATTGATCTTGGATACGATACAATGTGGCATTTAATTCAGGAAATGTTAAAGGATTACGATGTTACAATTGAGGCAAAAGAAATCGTTGGTTCTTACTGCCCTGGTAGCTACGATTTAAGTATTCGCGACCAAAAATTTGCTGGTATTTCACAGCGCCGTATTCGCGGTGGTGTCGCTGTCCAAATTTATCTCTGTGCTACAGGAAGTGGCTCTGAACGTGCCGCACTTGTTCGTGATTTCTACAACCTAGCCATTCAAGGAGAAGAAACACGCTTTACTTATCCTGAAATTGTACCGAGTACGATGGCTTCACTTTCAGAATTACTTGGCGAAACCATTACAGTACAAGATTTAATGATGCGCCTTTTAAAAACATTGCAGCAATTCGCTCCAAAGTTAACACCATCTCAATTAACAATAGATGAAATACCTTTATATGAGACGAATTTACAACGTATTATTGATCGTAACAATAAAGCACTTGGCTTAGAAAAATAAAGACCGTCGCTATTTTAGCGACGGTCTTTATTTCAATTCGTTATAGAATTAAAGTGCTTGAGCTGCTGTAATTAAAGCTAACTTGTACACTTCTTCTTCGTTACATCCACGAGATAGGTCGTTTACAGGCATGTTTAAACCTTGTAAGATTGGTCCTACTGCTTCGAAGTTACCTAAACGTTGAGCGATTTTGTAGCCGATATTACCAGCTTCTAAGCTTGGGAATACGAATACGTTAGCATCACCTTTAATTGTAGAACCTGGAGCTTTTTTCTCAGCTACAGATGGTACGAATGCAGCATCGAATTGGAATTCTCCATCTAGAGCTAATTCTGGAGCCATTTCTTTTGCAATGCGAGTTGCTTCTACAACTTTTTCTGTTTCTGGAGATTTCGCAGAACCTTTTGTAGAGAAGCTTAACATAGCAACGCGTGGATCAATGCCGAATAGTTCAGCAGTTTTCGCACTTTCGATACCAATTTCAGCTAAATCTTGGCTATTTGGTGCAATGTTAATTGCACAATCAGCGAATACATATTTCTCTTCTTCACGTACCATGATGAATACGCCAGAAGTTTTTGTAACGCCTGGTTTTGTTTTAATGATTTGAAGTGCTGGACGAACTGTATCAGCTGTAGAGTGAGCTGCACCACTTACTAAACCGTGTGCTTTGCCCATGTATACAAGCATTGTACCGAAGTAATTTTCGTCTTTAAGGATTTTGCGAGCGTCTTCTTCAGTTGCTTTACCTTTACGGCGTTCAACGAAAGATGCTACCATTGCATCCATTTCTTCGTATGTAGCTGGATCGTAAATATCAACGCCTGCTAATGTTAAATTCATGCTAGCAGCTTTTGCGCTAATTTCTTCTTTATTACCAACTAAGATTGGTTTTACTAACTCTTCTTTTGCTAAACGCTCTGCAGCGCCTAAAATTCTTTCATCAGTTCCTTCAGGAAGTACGATAGAAATGCCTTTTCCTTGAACTTTTTCTTTTACTGTTGTAAATAAGTTGCTCACGAATAAACCCTCCTACATATGTTAAAAAACTCTATCTTTAAGAATACTTCTTTTCCTCTATATTTTAAACTTATAGCTCCCAAAAAATAGATAAAATAAAAATGATTATATTTTCATAAAATTCAGCCGTTAAATTCACCTTGCTTAAACACTTAAATGTGACAATTTTATGCGCCAAGGTTTTATATAGATGATTTTAAAACTATATATGCTATAGTTAACGTGTAAAACTATCATTAACTGAGGTGAATAGAATGAGTGAAGCAACAACAACGTTAGATGGCTGGTATTGTTTACATGATTTACGTTCTATTGATTGGGCTGCATGGAAAACATTATCTAGCGACGAACGCGGACAAGCTGTGTCTGAATTTTTAAATGTCGTTGAAAAATGGAACGACGTAGCTGCTGCAAAAAAGGGCAGTCACGCAATGTATACAGTTGTTGGCCAAAAAGCTGATATTATGCTTATGATTTTACGTCCAACAATGGAAGAGTTAAATGAAATTGAAACAGAATTGAATAAAACAACTTTAGCTGAATATATGGTTCCTGCATACTCTTACGTATCTGTTGTTGAACTAAGCAACTACCTTCCAGCTGATGAAGATCCATACCAAAATCCACAAATCTTAGCTCGCTTATATCCTGAGTTACCGAAAGCAAATCATATTTGCTTCTATCCAATGGACAAGCGTCGACAAGGTGATGACAACTGGTACATGCTTCCAATGGAGGAACGTAAGAAAATGATGTACAGTCATAGTAAAATTGGTCGCCAGTATGCAGGTAAAGTACGCCAAGTTATTTCAGGATCTGTTGGATTCGACGATTTTGAGTGGGGCGTAACATTATTCGCTGACGATGTTCTTCAATTTAAAAAGCTTATATATGAAATGCGCTTCGATGAAGTAAGTGCTCGTTATGGTGAATTCGGAACATTTTTCGTCGGAAACATTTTACCAGACGAAAAGGTAGAGAAATTTTTACACATATAAATCGTGAAAAAGGAACGAAATTCGTTCCTTTTTTATTCCCCTCTATATTTCTCCTCAAAAAACTTCTTTTTTCCGCAAATTTGAACAAAAATCGACAAATCCTTTTAAATACCTTACAAAATTGTAACCTTTCTATATCCAAATTTATGCTAAAATGGTACGAGCTATATGCTAATAACGATGCGAAGGTGATAATGTATATGAAGAAAATCTTTTCTATTTTACTAGTGTTTCTATTGTCAATTTCTTCCTTAGGAGTAACAACATCCCATGCGGAAGAAAAAATACACATTGAGGCAGCTGCTGCACTTCTATTTGATGCAGATACAGGAAAAATACTGCATGAACAAAATCCAGATGAATTACTAGCTATCGCTAGTATGTCAAAATTAATTGTTGTTTATGCCGTGTTAGAAGCAATTAAAGAAGGAAAAATCACTTGGGATACAAAGGTAAATATTTCCGATTACGCTTATGAAGTTTCACGTAATAATGAATTCTCTAACGTGCCGTTCGAAAAAGGACGTCAATATACTGTAAGAGAACTATATCATTCTATCGTTATCTTCTCTGCAAACGGATCTAGTATTGCCTTAGCAGAACTTCTTGCAGGAAGTGAGAAAAACTTCTTAAATCTTGCAAATGAACATGCAAAAAAACTAGGGTTAAAGAAATATAAATTTGTAAACGCTACTGGTTTAAATAACGCTGACTTAAAAGGAAAACATCCTGAGGGTACTGATCCAAATGCAGAAAACTCTATGTCAGCTCGCGATATGGGTATACTTTCAAAAGCAATGATTACAAAGTATCCAGAAATGCTAGAGGATACAAAACAAAGATTTAGAAACTTCCCAGATAATCATCCAAAACCAATTCGTATGGAAAACTGGAACTGGATGTTACCAGGAGCTGCTTTCGCTTATGAAGGTGCTGATGGTTTAAAAACCGGAAGTTCTGATACAGCTGGATACGGATTTACTATTACTGCTAAACGTGGTGATGTACGTCTTATTTCGGTTATTATTAAAACAAAATCAATGGACGAGCGCTTCACAGAATCTCGTGAGTTAATCGAATACGGGTTTAATAACTTCGAAAAACAAAAACTAAAGGTCGATAAAAACAATACACTCTCTGTAGTACAAGGGAAAGAGGATCAAGTAACTGTTGCACCGGAAAAAGAAATAACCGTAATTGCAAAAAAAGGTAGCAAAGACCCTTATAAAATTGGAACTGAAGTAGATAAATCTCTTGCTGAAGATGGTCATTTAATTGCTCCTATTAAGAAAGATGCAAAAGTAGGATCGATTACTTTAGAATCAACCGATAAATATGGTTTCTTAGACGGTAGTAAAAGTATGAAAGTTACTGCAAAAACGACAGAAGAAGTTGAAAAAGCAAATTGGTTTGTATTAACAATGCGCTCTATCGGTGATTTCTTCTCAAACTTATGGTCTAAAGTTTTTTAATAAAAAAGCTGGCTCACGCTAGCTTTTTTTATTTTCCACTCTCCATGTAAAACTTTGTTTGGTTGTCATATCTGAGTCCTTTTTCTCATACGTATGAACTAGTAATTGTTACACACTTCATCTAGACATAAACCTCTTTCCACAAGGTATTCCAAAAAGAGAGGTGACACATAATGGGCGTTATCGCGTATAACGAAGAAGATGTAAAGTTATTAGCTAGACTGATGCGTGCTGAAGCTGAAGGTGAAGGACAACAGGGGATGTTAATGGTCGGAAACGTTGGAGTAAATCGTGTCCGTGGGAATTGTTTAGACTTTAAAAATATTCGTAATTTACGTCAAATGGTGTATCAAAATCCTGGTGGTTTTGAGGCAACTCAAAAAGGTTATTTTTATCAACGTGCAAGGGAACAAGATATCGCATTAGCAAGGCGAACGATTCAAGGACAACGTTTTTGGCCTGCAAATTTTGCCTTATGGTTTTTTAGGCCTGAGGGTGCATGTCCACCAACTTGGTATAATCAGCAAAACTCTGGTCGCTTCAAAAAGCACTGCTTCTTCCAGCCAAATGCTCGGGATTGCCCTAGCATATATTAAGGAATGAAAACAAGGAGGGATTTTTGAATGGCACAGCAACAAAATCCGTATTACGGAACAGGTTTCTATCAACCATCTGGAACTTACGTACAACCGCAACAAATGACCCCACAACAACAGCAACAGCAGCAAGCAATGCAACAACAAGCTGCGCAAGCTCAATATGCTGTTTCTCAAGGCATGTTACCTCTAGAACAGTCATATATTGAAAATATTCTTCGCTTGAACAAGGGCAAGCAAGCCACAGTTGTAATGACTTATGAGCGTGGTAGTTCACTCGGTACACAATCCTATACGGGTATTATCGAAGCGGCTGGTCGTGATCACATCGTAATTAGTGAGCCACAATCAGGGAAACGTTATTTATTATTAATGATTTACTTAGATTATGTAGAATTCCCAGAAGAAATTACGTATTTGCCTAGTCAACAAGCAACTTATGCTCCAAGACCATAAAAAAGCTGGCGTATGCCAGCTTTTGTTTTTTATAATCCTTTTACAACTGCAGTTCCAACTAAGATCCATGCCACAATAAACGCTACACCACCAAGAGGTGTAATTGGACCAAAGAACTTAATACCTGTTGTACTTAATGCATACAGACTACCCGAGAACATAATGATCCCAGCTACCATAAGCCAACCAGCAGTAGTTAAGAGTGATGATTGAATTTTATCCATCAATAAAGCAACTACAAATAGTCCACCTGCATGAAACATTTGATATGTAACACCTGTTTTCCAAACCTCTAACATTTTTGCAGAAACTTTATTTTCTAAACCGTGTGCTCCGAAAGCCCCTAACGCAACAGATAGCCCCGCTGCAATACAACCTAGTAAAAAGAAAATTTTCATCTTAATTCCCCTTTTTTACTTTTATCATAAGCAATTTTTTCATATAAGCCAAACGATTTATCCTCTAAAAATCAAATAAAGAATTACCGTTTGCATCACTTTCTTTTATATATACTGGCTCATTAGAAACCGGTGCAATTGGTTGCATCGTGATTGGGTGTGATCCAATTATTTGTGATTGAACTTGTGGCTCTCTATACGTAGAAGATTCAACTTGCTCATCTAATAATAAATCACATAAAGCACGCACAACTAATACATGTTCTTTTGATTTTTGTCCTTCACTACTTTTTGCCTTTGCAATTTCATTCGCCATTTTATTTAAAATCTTATCGCTTGATATTTGCATCCCTTATCACCTCGTACTTTGTAGTTCTTTCTCAAATTGTCCCAGCTTCTCTACTGAACCAAATACTATTATCATATCATGTTCTTGCAACTTTTCCTGCCCCGTTGGATTATGTATAACATTCCCATTTCTCAAAATCGCTAAAATTGTTACATCAAATTGATTTCTAACATCACTCTCTAATAACGATTTATTAGCTAAAATAGAGCCCTTACCTACTGCAATTTCTTCAATTACAAATGACTGCTCCACGCCATACAGTACTGTATCAATATAATGAACTGTTAACGGATTCGCAATACCTTTTGCAATATGAATCCCTGCCATACTAGATGGATTAATCACCTTATTTGCACCAGCCCTCTTTAATTTGTCTTCGGTTTCTGGTTTTTCTGCTCTTGCCACAATTTTAATTGCATCGTTTAATCCTCTTGCAGTTAACGTAATAAATACATTTTCAGCGTCATTTGCTACGATAGCAACTAAACCAGCTGCCTTTGAAATCCCAGCATGATGTAACACTTGGTCTTCTGTTGCATCTCCATGTACATATAAAAGCTTTTCCTTCTCTAATATGCTTTCATCCTTATCCACGACGACAAATGGAATTTTCTTTTCTTGCAATTCATGTACAACTTGAAGCCCTACTCTACCGCAACCACATACGATAATATGATTTTGTAACTGTGCTATTTGTTTATCCATCTTCTTCCTCCGTACTGCATGAAATAAATTCCCTTCAATAATCATAGCTGCCACTACACCAATTGCATACGTAACAATACCGACTCCAACCGGTATGATAAGGAGCGCAAAAACTTTTCCTGCATGTGTTACAGGAATGGCGTCTCCGTATCCCACCGTTAATACGGTAATCATCGTCATCCAAAATGCTTGAAATAAGCTAATCTCTTCAATTGTCATAAATCCTAATGTTCCTAGAATTACAACAAAAGTCATACATATAACTGCTATCCATAATTGCTTACGTGCATTCATATCATGTTTCAACTCTTTTCTCTATCTACAATCTTTGCCAGTGGAAATGAAATACATATATACTAGATACGGAATCTATGAAAGAGGTTGATATAATGAAAACATTTCTTTCCGCCTTACAATGGGCACTATTTATTTTAGCTGGGAGTCTTATTGTACCAATTAGCGTCGCAACTAGTTATGGTCTTGATGGCGCTGAAGCTATCGCATTCGTACAAAGAACATTATTTGTTCTAGGCTTTGCTGGTCTCTTACAAGCTATATTTGGGCATAAACTTCCTATTCAAGAAGGTCCTGCTGGCCTTTGGTGGGGAATTTTCTCCCTATATGCAAGTTTAGGTGTCGTATTATTTGGATCAAACAATGAGACACTTAAAGTTCTTCAATATGCTTTCTTATTAAGCGGTATCATTTGTATTATTCTTAGCGTTTTTGGACTTATTGATAAACTCGTTCGCTATTTTACACCGACAGTCATTGGAACGTACTTATTTCTTCTTGTTGCACAACTTAGTGGTTCCTTCTTAAAAGGAATGTTCGGCCTGGATGGAAAACATACAGAAGTACAACCTAACGTATTTATTCTTTCACTCATTGTTATTTTACTATCCTTTTTCATCATGAAGCTACCTATTATCGGACAATATTCTGTTCTTTTCAGTATCGTTTGCGGCTGGATATTATTCGCATGCTTTGGATTATCCAATCCAATAACACCAGTGACAGACATAATCCGTTTTCCATCCTTATTTGTTTTCGGAATGCCTCGTGTTGAATGGAACATGGTAATTACGGTCATTTTCGTTACACTCTTACTTCTAACAAATATGTTAGCAAGTATTCGCGTTGTACAAAAGGTTGTCTCTAAATATGAAGAAAATGCTGCATCAGATCGTTTTAAACAGGCCGGTATTATAACAGGAATCAATCAATTACTAGGCGGCCTGTTTTCGGCTATCGGACCTGTCGCTATTTCTGGATCAGCAGGTTTTATTGCAACGACTAATATTTATAAACGCCTCCCATTTATATTAGGGTCAAGCTTTATTATTGTCGTTAGTATATTCCCAAAGATCACTTCATTCTTTGCGGCAATCCCAGTTGCAGTTGGTTATGCTGCCATTTATCCTGTATTTGCAAGCATGATCGGTCTCGCCTTTCGAGAATACGAAACAGTACAGGATAAAGAACGATTATTTAAAGTAGCAGGTCTGTCAATCTTCACAGGAATTGGGGTTATGTTCGTTCCAGCAGGAGCATATTCCACGCTTCCACCATTTCTAGCTTCATTCCTAAGTAATGGTCTCGTTCTTGGAGCTGTAATGGCAATCTTACTAGAAATACTATTTTCTCGTTCGACAATAAAACAAGTATCGTAAATTGGAAAACTTCCATTATTGCACTCTACCTTTAGAGTTGTTACGATAAAATAAACATTTAATCATTGGGGTTTTCTCCATCCCCAATGATTATTAATTAATATGATGAGAAAAACACTCATAAAAATGAATCTACTTCTTTTTAAAGAGGTTCGATGTCTTACTATTATTTCTTACATCTCCATGAACATATATTTGATTTAAATAAAGAAGGGAATTTTCAATATGACTTATAAAATGATTGTTTTAGATTTAGATGATACTTTATTACGTGACGACCATACTATTTCACCTCGTACGAAAGAAGCTCTAATGACTGCACAAGAACAAGGTGTAAAAGTTGTACTTGCTTCCGGACGTCCAACGTTTGGTATGCGCAATGTAGCGAAAGAACTTCGTTTAGAAGAATACGGCAGTTTCATTCTATCTTTTAATGGTGCAAAAATTATTAACTGTAAAACAAACGAAGAAATCTTTAGTAGTACGCTTTCTCCTGAAATCGTTCACAACTTATTTGAAATTAGTAAAACTGAAGATGTATGGATTCATACTTATATTGGCGATGATATCGTAACAGAAGAAAATAATCCTTACACTGAAATTGAGGGCGATATTACTGGGATGCCTATCGTTGTAGTAGATGACTTTAAAGCTGCTGTTAAAGAGCCTGTAGTAAAAGTATTAATGAATAAAGAAGCTGAACGCCTTGTTGAAGTAGAAAAGAAATTACAAAAACAACTAGAAGGACAATTAAGCGTTATGCGTTCTAAACCATTCTTCTTAGAATTTACTGAAGCCGGTGTTACAAAAGGAACGAGCTTAAACCAATTAATCCAAAAACTTGGCATTAAGCGCGAAGAAGTTATCGCAATGGGCGATAGCTATAACGATCAAGCGATGATTGAATTCGCCGGTCTTGGTGTCGCAATGGGCAATGCACCTGATGATATTAAGGAAATTGCAAATTATGTAACAGATACAAATATGAACGATGGTGTAGCAAAGGTTGTAGAGAAGTTCGTACTAAAAAAAGAAGCACTTGTTTAATATTTCCACTCATAAAACCTATTTGAAGTCAAACACTTCAAATAGGTTTTTATTTAAATTACCATGCTTTTGTGACTATATTTTGAACTTTACACTATTCTCGTAGTGTAAACTTTCTTTTTGTATATAATGAAACAAAATAGACTATTTTATTTTAAAAAAGAATACAAATTTACTATAAACAAGCATACGTTAAGGGAGGCTATTTTACATGTTATCTACACCAATCGGACGATTAAGAGCAATTGGACTTATTGAGGGGATTTCTTTTCTACTACTATTATTTGTAGCAATGCCATTAAAATATTTCGCAGGATTTGCAACAGCTGTTAAAATTACAGGCATGGCTCACGGTGTTTTATTTATTTTATTTATCTTCGCAGTAATTCAAGTAACAATCGTACACCGTAAATCAATTTTATGGGCACTTGGGGCATTCGTTTCATCAGTTATCCCATTTGGCACGTTTGTACTAGATGCAAAATTAAAGAACGAGCAACAATAATGAAAAGGTAGTTAACGACTGTTAACTACCTTTTTTATTTACAAATTTGGAATTTCCCAATCAATTTCCCTCTCGCCCATATTAGCTAAAATCGTATTTACTTTAGAGTATGGCTTACTTCCGAAGAAACCACGTCTTGCTGATAGTGGGCTTGGATGTACAGATTCGATAATGTGGTGCTTCGTATTTGTAATTAATTTTTTCTTCGCCTGTGCATGGCGTCCCCACAATATGAAAATAACTGGCTTTTCACGTTCATTTAATAGCTCAATTACGCGATCTGTGAAATGCTCCCATCCTTTTCCCTTATGAGAATTTGCTTCACCTTGTCGAACTGTTAATACAGTATTTAATAATAAAACGCCTTGCTCTGCCCACTTTACTAAATAACCGTTATTTGGAATATCATACCCATATTCATCTCGAAGTTCTTTATACATATTTAACAACGACGGTGGCGTTTTAATACCGGGTTGCACAGAAAAGCTTAAACCATGCGCTTGATTCGGTCCATGATATGGATCTTGTCCTAAAATAACGACCTTTGTATTTTCATAACTTGTATACTCTAGAGCGTTAAAAATATCTTCTTTCTTTGGGTAAACAACATGTGTACTGTACTCTTCTTTCAAAAAATCAGCTAGCTTACGATAATATTCTTTCTCAAATTCTGGTGCCAATAATGGCCCCCAATCATTCTTTAAAACATTTTCCATACTGTCACTTCCTGTCTAATTAATTCACCATATCCTGTTTTGTAAATACTACGAACGAAATAATAAGGGAAACAACTGCCCAAACCGTTAAATTCATTAAAGAAAACTCCATCGATAAACCTTGTAATGCAGGTAGTTTTCCTGATAGATAATCTGTTAATGATAAATTCACACTAAAAATATATTTCGCACCTTCCCAAGATGTTGCGAACGAGCTTAAAATACCGCCTGCAATTAATGCAGCTAGCATAACGCCCATACCAGCTGGTGTATTACGAATTAAAACAGAGACCATAAATGATATAGTTCCGACAACGATAGCAACAAACCAAGCTAATCCATACGCCATCAAGATATATTGCCATTGCGGAATAAGATGTACAAAATTCGTATTTAACGTTTCCTTATCAATAACAAATCCAGTTAACACAGGTAAATTCCATCCCGAGTATCCAAATACAAGCCCTGATAATATGTATGCAAACACACCTACAAGGAGCAGTATGAGCGAAATGAAAAATAACATCGTTACGTATTTACTAAGGAGTATTTTCCAGCGCCTAATCGGCCGCGTAAGTAACATCTTCATCGTTCCATCACTTCGTTCTCCTGAAACAATATCAATGGCGACAATCATTACGAGAAGTGGAATAAATAATGTAATTCCTTGCTCAATAAACGCCCTTACAAAAGTTGGTGCGCCCGGTGCCATCGGGTTAATATCATGATCTAAATAATATTGTTGCTGCTCAACTCTTACCTTTAACCAATCACGCCATTCTTCTGGCAACCTAGAATTGTTCAACCGGTTCTGGGAATCAACAATTTGCTGTTGCAATGAAACCTTCCAATCAGTTGTACCGAGTCTTTTTTGTGTCGTTTCTATTTCACGATACTGCGCATATACAAAAAGCGGGATCAAGATTGCTAAAATAAGCATAACAACAAAAATACGCTTCTTACGATAAATCTTCTCCGATTCGTTTAAAACTAGATTCGCAAATTCACGCATGCTGCTCACCCCTTGTGAGTTCAATAAATAAATCTTCTAGCGTAAATACAAGTTCCTTAACACTATGTACATCTATCCCGTTTTCTACAAAATGTTTATTCCAATTACTTATAGATGCGATATTCATGCGGCATAGTAATCGATCACCTTCTATACTCACTTCTCTTACTTCCTCAGCATCTTCTAGCATATCTTTTGCCTTCCCAATCGGCGTAACAATCCATTCTACACGATCACTTGCTGTTTTAATTAACTCTTCAACCTTGGCAACTGTTATCATCTTTCCTTTATGAATAATAGCAACGCGATCGCATATCATTTGCACTTCACTTAGCAAATGACTTGAAATAAACACGCTCATATTTTCTTCTTTTACAAGCTTATGTATAAATTCCCTAAGTTCTCTAATCCCTGCTGGATCTAAACCATTCGTTGGCTCATCTAATATGAGCAATTTTGGATTCCCAAGGAGCGCCTGCGCAATTCCAAGTCGTTGTTTCATACCAAGTGAGTACGTTTTTACCTTGTCATGAATTCTTTCATCTAAATGAACCATTTCAGCAATTTCAATAATACGTTCATCTGATATATCACCTAACATACGAGCAAATTGCTTTAAATTTTCCCATCCCGTTAAATATGTATACAACTCTGGGTTTTCAACGATACTCCCAATTTGACGCATCGCTTCTCTAAAATTTTCCTTAATCGAATAACCACCGATAGAAATCGTACCTTCTGTCGCCTTAATTAATCCGACTAACATTCGAATGGTAGTCGTCTTTCCAGCACCATTTGGTCCTAAGAACCCGAACACTTCTCCTTGCTTTACATCAAAGGAAATATTCTCTACAAGAGTCTTCTTTCCAATTACCTTCTTCAAGTCTCGTACGGAAAGTATCGTCGTCATTTTACCCCTCCTTGTTCTAGTTTTAATTTACTTACAACATTTTGAACTAAACGTTCTGCCATATACGTATAACCTACTTCGTTCGGATGAAAATGATCAGAGTATAATAAATCTTTCCCACGGTTTTGGAATAAATCAAATGTCGGTGTAATATACACATTTTTATCGTTTAGCGCTAACTTCTCTAAAGATGCATTCCAGTCCACAACAATGTTTGAAGACCCTTTTAAATCTTCTACATCTTCAAAAGGATTGTATAAGCCAAGCCAAAAAATCGGACTATCTGTATTTAATTTACGAATTTCTTCTATAATTTTCTTCGCTTCATTTTGGAATGTTTCTGTATCAGGACGATATGTTTCTAAATCTATCTTTCCAAGCGATTCCCAGCCTGGAAATAAATCATTTCCTCCAATCGTTAAAACGATTACATCTGCTTGTTTAATTGAATATTGAGCGCCACTACTTTCAATTTGCTTTAATAAATCAGGCATTTTTGCACCACTAACTGCTAAATTTGTTAATGCAATTTTTTGCTTATAATCTTTTTGTAAATCCTCTTTCATTCGCCCAACATAGCCAATTCCTTCTTTATCACCAACACCGCGTGTTAATGAATCACCTAAACTGACGATTTGTAACGTTCCTGTTTTCTTTTTCTCTTTTGCCACTACATCGGTCTTTTTAATTAAATTTGAAGCTTTCGGATTTAATACATCATTTACACCTGAAACAAAGCCATATGCAAATAAACAGAAAGATGCAATTGTAATGAGTAGAATTACTTTTACTACTTTTGATCTCATATCAAAACCCCTTTTAGCCCTCATAGATTGTCCATAATTATACCAAACGCAATTTTGAAAAGCGATTTTCATACCTTATCTATTATGTTGTTTCCCTTTGTACGAATTCTGGCAATAACTCTACGTGCTTTACATCTATTTGCTCATCATTAATCTTTTCATATAATAATTCAAATGCCTTCACGCCAACATTTTTACTAGAATATGAAATCGTCGTAATGCCTAAAATGTCTGCTACATCTTGATCATCACAACCGATAATCGTAACATCTTCTGGAATACGAATTCTTTGTTTTTTCGCCTCCGTTACCATTCCCGCTGCAATATGGTTACAAGATACAAGAAACGCAGTTGGCTTTACTGACATAGAGGCCCACTCCCTAATTACATTACGCCCATCTTCCACCGTAAAACAGCCTTCAAACTTCCAAGTTCCTATCGGTTTTTCAGCAATCTGTTGAAGTGAATCCGCATATGCTTGTTTTCTTCTCTGGCTATTAATGCTATTACTTCTTCCAATGCAATATCCAATACGTGTATGACCAGCATCTATTAAGTTTTTCATCCCTTGTGAAAACACTTTATAGTAATCAACATGGACACTTGAAATGCATTTTGAATCTATTTCTTCACACATAACAATTGGACCAAATTTCGTATATTCTTCAAGCTTCTCCTTACTATTTGCCCGAGAACAAATAATAACCCCATCAAGCTTTTTCATTTTTAACATATTTAAAATTTCTAGTTCTCTTTCTTCACTATAATTCGTCTGACAAAGCATCATATTATAATTATTCTTTGCTGTTTCCTTTGATATTCCCTCAATAATGGCACTATAATATTGATCATTAACGTGCGGTAATAAAACGCCAATTACATTCGTTTTTCCTTTCACTAAATGAATTGCATTCACATTTTGCGTATAATTTAACTCTTCTATAATTGCTAAAATTTCTTTTCGCTTCTGTTCATTCACATATGGATGATTATTTAGTACACGTGAAACAGTTGAAACAGATACCCCAGCAAGTTCAGCAATCTTTCTTATATTCGTCATCTCATTTTCCCCTCCCCTGCAAAAATTCTCCCTTGACCTGGTAAGCTTTCCACAATATATCCTTTCCTAGCAAATACATTTTGAAAGGATATACAACTATGCTTCGATTCAAATTAGAATATATATTTTTCATTGGTGGTCTACTCATTCTCGCCATCGGTATTAATATGATGACGACCATTACTTCCTTTGGACTTAGCCCTTATGATTCCTTCTTTATTGCACTATATCAAAATTTCGGGATAAGTATCGGTTTTTGGATTTTCATGATTAATTTTGCCTTTACCCTTATCGTCCTCTTTTGGAATAAAAGACAAATTACAATCGGTACAATCGTAACAATGGTTCTTATCTCTCTTTTTGTTGATTGGATTGGTTCCATTACAACTATTATGGACGCTGTCCGTTCTCTTCCAAAATATATAACACTTATTTGCGGAAATCTATTCGTTGGAGCCGGAATTGGTCTTTATGTCTCTACAAACCTTTGTGCAGCACCGCAAGAAGCTTTCGTTTTAACAGTTGCTGAGAAAAAGAAATGGACATTTAGAAGAACAGAAATTTCGTTAGCGTTTTTATTTTTAACATTAAGCTTTTTATTAGATGGACCTATCTATTTTGGAACAATCATCTTATCTTTTACAACAGGCTGGATTATCCAAGCATTTATTCAAGTTGGTACGAAGATTTTAAATAGAAAAAAACCTATTAAGCAAGCCGCTTAATAGGTTTTTTCTTAGAGGAGATACTACTTTGCATCCCCTTCAATTCGATAGTTTGCTTTCAAACAATCTATTTCTTCATACCCTTGCAACGTATGTAGAATATAATCATAATCAGCAAGAGAAGCACGATGCGTTACAATTACAATTTCAGCTTTTCCTTTCTCTTCAAGTGGCATTTGAATAATTTTTTCAAAGCTAACGCCACGCTCAGAGAATAACGAAGTAATTTTTGCAAATACACCAATTTCATCTTTCACATGAAGTCTTAAAAATTTCTTCACAACAATTTCGTCTGGCTCTTTTAATACTTTTTGATATTGTGGGACTACAGCACTATTTCCTGTTACCCCTAATCTAATATTTTGCATTACAGCTACTAAATCGGAAACAACAGCTGTTGCTGTCGGTAAACTTCCTGCACCTGGTCCATAAAACATCGTTTCTCCAACTGCTTCACCATACACATATACAGCGTTATATTCATTTTGCACGGCCGCAAGAGGATGTGTATTTGGAAGTAAAGTCGGTTCAACTGTAACCTCTAATTTTTCACCATCTCGCTTCGCAAGACCGATTAGTTTAATCGTGTAACCTAAACTCTTACTGTATTCGATATCTTCCTCTGTAATAGAAGTAATCCCTTTTACCTTCACATCTCCAAGCTCTACATTTGTAGAGAAACCAAGGGTAGCCAAAATTGTCATTTTTCTTGCTGCATCTAAACCTTCTACATCTGATGTTGGATCCGCTTCTGCAAATCCAAGTTGCTGGGCTTCTTTTAACACGTCGTTATATGCTCTCCCTTCATCTGACATTTTCGTCAAAATAAAATTTGTCGTTCCATTTACAATTCCCATTACTTTCGTAATAAGATCTGAAGAAAGTCCCTCTACAATACTTCGTAAAATCGGAATCCCTCCGGCTACACTTGCTTCATAAAACAAATCTGCTTTATTATCTTTTGCTACCGCTAAGAGTTCCGCCCCATGTAACGCCATTAAATCTTTATTGGCAGTCACAACATGCTTCCCGCTTTGTAAAGCTTGCAAAATATATGCTTTTGCATCATCAATGCCACCCATTACTTCGATGACAACGTCGATGTTTGGATTGTCTAAAATTTCATGTGCATCTTGTGTTAATAGAGTAGAAGGTACCTCTACTTCTCTCTCTTTTTCAATATTTTGTACTAGTACTTTCGTTACTTTTACAGGACAACCTACTTGGTGTATAAGTCGCTCTTGGTGATCTGTAATGATACGAACTACTCCGCTACCAACTGTCCCAAGGCCTAATAAGCCAACTTGAATTTCTTTCATAATACTGTCCACCCCTCAAAAATTGTGTTTAGATGAAATTATATGAATAAAAAATCTGAAAAACAATGTTTTTTGAACATTCGGAAAAATATAGATTAATCTTTACAGAGAAAACGTTGCCACGTGTGACACAATCTTTTTTTATAATACATAAGGGGTTTCTTGATACACGTAATAATTTAGCCAATTAGAGAATAATAGATTCCCATGGCTTCTCCACCTTACAAGCGGCTTCTCATTTGGATTATTATGCTTAAAATAGTTTTTCGGCACATCAATATTTAACCCTTTTTGGCGGTCCCGTTCGTATTCTTGCTTTAACGTATCACAACTATATTCACTATGCCCGAGCGCAAACACTTGTCTTCCTTCTTGCCCAATAACAAGGTGAACACCTGCTTCCTCAGAGTTTGCTAATAATGTTAATTCTTTCACCTCTCTAATATCACTCTCTCGTACTTCTGTATGACGCGAATGCGGGGCGAAAAACAATTCATCAAAACCTTGTAACAGTTTCACATGTTGCTCACGGACTTCATGTTCAAATACACCAAACATTTTTTCCTTAAGAGGATACTTTGGAACGCCATAATGATGATACAAACCAGCCTGTGCCCCCCAGCAAATATGAAGCGTAGATGTTACATTCGTTTTTGAATACTCCATAATACGTTTAAGCTCTTCCCAATAATCTACCTCTTCAAAAGAAAGGGTTTCAACTGGTGCTCCTGTAATAATGAGTCCATCAAATTTCTCATTCTCAATATCACGGAATGTTTTATAGAAACTCGTTAAATGTTCCTGTGCAACATTACGAGACAAATGCGATTCCATATGAAGTAAATGAACATCTAATTGCAACGGTGTATTTCCAATTAAACGAAGTAATTGCGCTTCTGTTTCTTGCTTTGTAGGCATTAAATTTAATATAGCAATTTTCAATGCCCGAATATCTTGTGTTTCTGCTCGCTCTTTTGTCATTACAAAAATATTTTCCTCCTGCAACACTTTGCGAGCTGGCAAATCTTTATCAATTATGATCGGCATGTTGTTTGCCTCCGACTAGCGCTGCTTCTAAATCTGCAATAATATCCGAAACATCTTCTATACCAACTGATAAACGAATTAAATCTGATGTGACGCCAGCTAAGCGCTGATCTTCGGCACTTAATTGTCTATGCGTTGTACTAGCAGGATGTATAACGCAAGTTCGTGCATCAGCTACATGCGTTACGAGAGTTGCTAGTTTTACATTTGCGATAAATTCTTTTGCTGCTTCTAATCCTCCCTTAATGCCGAATGTTAAAACACCACTCGCACCTTTTTTCAAATACTTTTGTGCTAACGAATAATTTTCATTACTATTTAATCCCGGATAATTCACCCATTCAATACGTTCATGATCAGCAAGCCATTTAGCAACTGCAAGAGCATTTTCACTATGACGCTCCATTCGTAAATGCAATGTTTCTAAGCCGATATTGCTAATATACGCATTAAATGGGCTCATACAGTTTCCGTAGTCTCTTAATAATTGAACACGTGCCTTCACAATATAAGCTGCTGCACCAAAATTTTGAACGTAACTTACGCCGTGATAACTTGGATCCGGTTCAACTAGTTCAGGATATTTCCCGTTTGTCCAATCGAAGTTCCCTCCGTCAATTACAATGCCACCTAACGAACTTGCATGACCATCAATATATTTCGTCGTAGAATGAACGATAATATTTGCTCCATGTTCAAATGCTTGGCATAAATAAGGAGTTGCCAATGTATTATCCACGATAAAAGGTACTTCCAACTCTTTCGCTGCATCTGAAAGTTCTTTGAAATTTAAAACGTTCATCGCCGGATTTCCTAGCGATTCTGCATAAACAAGTTTCGTCTTATCATTAGCAAGGGCCACAATTTCATCAGCAGTTAAATTCGGATTAAAGAATGTAACATCGATACCAAGTTTACGCAAACTCACTCCAAATAAATTAAACGTCCCGCCATAAACTGTGGAAGAACAAAGCAAGTGGTCTCCGCTACTACAAATATTTAAAACAGCAAGCATAATAGCAGCTTGCCCAGAAGCCGTTGCAACAGCACCTACACCACCCTCTAAATCCGCTAACTTTTGCTCAAATGCAGCTAAAGTAGGATTTCCAATACGCGTGTAGATATATCCTTCTGCCTCTAAATTAAATAGCGCTGCTAAATCATCTGAAGTATCGTATTTATACGTTGTACTTTGATAAAGCGGTAAAACACGCGGTTCACCATTCTTTGGCGTATAGCCACCTTGCACACAAATCGTTCCTTTCCCCCATGATTCTCCCATTTCTTATTCTCCTTTCTTTTATACAAAATAAAAAACTGCCCCTTTCCTGAAAACAAGAAAGGAGCAGTTTGAAAACACGCTCTAAAGGCTCTTTCTTATCTCTCAGGGTTATTACCTGCAGGATTTGGCACAATTCCGTTATACGGCTGTTGCCAAGGTTTCATCGGGCCTGTCCCTCCACCTTTTCTTGATAAGACTATGCAATTACCGTTGATTTTATAGCAATAATTTCCTCATGTCAATTAGTTTTTCTGAATGTTCTAAATTAAATACAAAGAACTTAATGTACATAACAAAAGAAATATATTCTATATCCATTTGAAAAAGACCTTTTAAAACCTCCGCTTAATTTACTATTACCAATGCTTGGGGCAGCTACTATCGGAAATGCATTTCCACTTCCAAAACATAACGAAACTACAAATAAAAAAAATAGGCAGTGTGGACAAAAGTTCCACTGCCTATTCTCATTACACATGCTGCTTCAATAATGCATATAACTCCTCAAAATTATGCACTTCATATGTCGGTATAATCCCACTATCATTTAATTTCCTTTCTGGATTAAACCAACAAGTATCAATTCCCGCTACATATCCACCTTTCATATCAGCGCTTAACGAATCCCCAATAATGAGCCCTTCTTCAGGAACAAAGTTAGGAATCCTTTCAAAAACATAATCAAAATACTCTTTCATCGGCTTTTGATAACCTGTATCTTCAGAAACGAAAATATCTTGAAACAAGGCATGTAACCCTGCATTACGTAATCGTTTATCTTGCGTCTTAGAAATACCGTTTGTCACTATATATAAATCGTACTCACTTTGAATTTGATTTATAAATTGTAAGGCACCTTCCATGAGCTGATTTCCTTCTTCTAAGTAACTGCGATAATTATTTTCGAATAATATCCCATCTACTTCTTCCCCGTATTCTTTAAACAAAATTGAAAATCGTGTATTTACAACTTCATCACGATTTATTTCACCTTCTTCAAAAGCAGTCCAAAGACTTTTATTAATTTTTTTATATTGCGCTTCAATCTCGCTAGTGAGAGACATCCCTTTCTCTTCAAAAAGCATACGTAATGCCGATTTTTCTGCCTTTTGAAAATCCAACAATGTATCATCTACATCGAATAATAATGTTTTATATTTTTTCATAAGCCCTTCACACTCTCTTTTCTACAAAAACAAATTTACGTAAATCGTATCATTCTTTCTTGTAAAAATAATAGGAGATATCTCATACTAAACATGAGGTGAAAACATGAAAGTCAGCAGAAATAGCGAAGAAATCTCTCATTACATACAAACTTACAATTTCCATACTCTTTTTTCTTTTGATATCTTACCGTATGCTGAACTACATTCCTTTCAGAAGAGAGAAAAGATATGTAATGAAGGGGTCGATGTTCCTTATCTTTATTACTTAATTTCTGGGAAAGCAAAAATATATATGAGTCACAAAAACGGAAAGGTCTCCTTGATTAACTTTATTCAGGCACCTTCGTTCATTGGGGAATTAGGATTAATTGGCGTAGAATCTGTTACGAAAACGGTGGAAGTAATGGAAGATTGTATATGCTTAGCGCTTCCTCTTAAAGATTGTCAGCATCTTTTGTTACAAGATGCTACCTTTCTACAGAAACTATGCAAATTTATCGGTGAGAAAACCATTACCCGAACAGAAAGTTATGCTAAAAATAATAGTTATCCGTTCGAAAATCGATTAGCGGCGTTTATTCTATTAACAGAACAAAATAACAGTTATATAGAAAAACATACTGAGGTTTCGGAATACTTAAATGTTAGCTACCGTCACCTTTTATATGTATTAAACCAATTTTGCCAACAAAATTACTTAAAGAAAGATGGAAGAACCTATTACATACAAGATCGAATTCAGTTAGAAAAACTAGCTGACGAACTTAAAATATAAAAAAGTAGCATTAACGTTTATCTGTTAATGCTACTTTTTTGAGTGACGATTCTATTTTCAATTAAAATTTACTTGCTACTTTAGCTGCTTCTTCAAGACCAGCTGTAATGATTTCTTCTGCTTTATCTGGGAATTGGTTATGTCCTTCAATAACTACTGTTTCCATGTTTGTTGCGCCGAAGAAGCCCATCATGCTTGCTACATATTTAACAGCCATTTCTACTTCTGCTGCGGGACCTTCAGAGTATACACCGCCGCGCGCGTTTAATAATGCAATCTTCTTATCTCCAATTAGACCAACTGGACCTTCTGGCGTATATTTAAACGTTTTACCAGCACGGTTTAAATAATCAATATATGTGTGTAACACTGCTGGAATCGTTAAGTTCCATAATGGGAAACCGAAAACGACTTTATCAGCTTCTAGGAATTGATTTAAATACTTATCAGCAACTGCTACTGCTTTTGCTTCCTCTTCAGTTAAATCAAACCCTTTACCAGCTTTGAATGTACCATTAATCATATCTACGCCTACATATGGTAATTCTTCTTTATATAAATCAAGTTCTACTACTGTATCGTTTGGATGCGCTTCTTTGTAACTTGCTAAAAACGCTTCATATAATTTTACACTAACTGCTTGTTCCGCTGGACGGTTGTTTGCTTTTACGAATAAAACTTTTGTCATTATGTTTTCCTCCTAGTACTAACTCTTCTGTTGTTATATGCTTTCAAAAAAGGTATCCCTTGTAATTGTTGTTTTGTTGCTTACAAACATATTTTATCTTTATATCAAGACAATTTCGTCCTCACATAGACGTATTTTTCCATAAAAAAAGTCCACCTTCTAAAGGCGAACTAGGTCTTACGACTTTCGTCTTATACAATTCCATTTTTTACTGCATATAATGCTGCTTGCGTACGATCAGATAAATTCAACTTACTCAAAATACTACTTACATGAGCTTTTACCGTTTTTTCCGTAATAACTAAAACAGAAGCGATTTCTTTATTACTCATCCCTTTCGCTAATAGCTGCAATACTTCATTTTCTCTCGCTGTTAACACATCCACTTGAATAGAAGGCTCTTCTTCCTTTTCTTCTACAGGTAATGTTTGAGAGAGAAGAGCATTTGCTATATCAGGATGTAATTGAATATTACCTTTATATGCACTTCGAATAGCCTCAACAAGCTGATCCGGTTCTACATCTTTTAAAATATACCCGCTTGCTCCAGCCCTTAATGCTGGTAACACATGCGCCTGATCAGAAAAGCTAGTTAATACAATTACTTTCACATCCGGATATTCTTTTTTAATACACGCTGTCGCCTCAACACCATCCATTTCGGGCATATATAAATCCATTAGTACAACATCAGGATTCGTCTCCCCTACTTTCATTAGTGCCTCTTTCCCATTACTTGCTTCTCCAACTAACTCTATATCTTCCTGTGTACTTAAGAAAAATGCTAATCCTTTTAAAACGACTGTATGATCATCAACTAACAATACTTTTATTTTCACAAACTTCCCTCATTTTCACATCATAATGGCACGTTTATTTTTACACTTGTCCTTTTCTTATCACTTACAATTTTAATTGTTCCACCGACTAATTCTACTCTTTCTCGCATCGTAGTCATGCCAAGTGATTTCTTCTCTTTTATATCCTTTTCTACGAAGCCGGTTCCTTGATCGACTATTTCTAATGATACATTCTTCTCCGTCACTTTGAAATAAATCGTCGCTTCTCTAACATTTGCATGCTTACTTACATTATTTAAAGCTTCTTGTCCAATTCTCCATAGCGCTTCCTCTACTACGCGTGGCAAATCACGGACACCTGTAACTTGTTCTCGAATTTTCAATCCCAAACTTTCACCATATTGCTTTAAAGCTGGTAATAATCCTTTCTCCAAACCCGCTGGACGTAATTGCCAAATTAACGTCCTCATTTCTTTTAAAGCTCCTTGCGCTAGTTCACGCATATCATGCAAAGATCGATCCACTTTTTCGTTTTGACCTTTTAAAACCGCCTCAGCGCCTTTTGTCATAAAGGTTAACGAAAATAGCTTTTGTGAAACAGAGTCATGTAAGTCCCTTGCTAATCGATTTCTTTCTTCCATTCGTACGAGTTCACGTCGTTGCTCATTTAACCTTAAATTTTCTATCACGAAAGAAATATGAGTTGTTATTGCTTGAAGTACATCTAACGTATTTACATCAAATTCACCATTATTTGAACTAACACATAAAACACCAAATATGTGAGTTTGAATCTGTATTGGGGTGGCGATAACCGTCCTATTAGAGGCAATCTTATGACTGATTTGATCGTTTAATAAAATAGGTTCACCTTTTTCTAACGCTTCTTTCGCTGCTTCTTTTATATCCTCCTGCCATTCTTCCTGGCAATAAGATGCCCGCAAGGATAATTCTTTCTCTTCCCTAATAAAGAATGCGACTTGATTCCACTGAAACACTTCACCTAATTGACCTACAACTTTTTCAGGCAATATATTAAATTGATGAATCGTTCTTAAAACTTGAATGAACCGTTCTAATTTCACATAATAATGTGCTCTTCGCTTTTCATTTTCATATAACTTTGCTCGTTTTAAAGCCGTTCCAATTTGGAAAGCAACTGATTGAAGCAATACTAATTCTTCTTCTGAAAAATGTGTTTTACCTGGGCTTGCCACATTTAACAAACCAAATTTTTCTCCTCCAGCCTTTAAAGGAACCGTAGCATGATGAAGAATTCCTTCTGTATCTCCCCAATTATATTCAATTGCATTATTAATTCTTTTACATTCAATAATATTAACAGCTCGTTCTAATTTTCCATCCACAAAGCCACGTAAACACCAACATTCTCCTTCACACATCGGACGTTTGTTTTCATATGTAAGTGCCTCTGGTAATTGATAATCAATTAATTTTGTATACCTACCATTTTCATCCGCAAGAAATATCCATCCTGTCGTTAAACCTGTTACACTCAGCAATTTTTCTAGTACTGCTTGCAATACATGATATGTATCATTTGATGTATTTAGTGTTTCTGCAATCTCTTTTAATATAACTAATTCATTTGTACGATTCTCTTGAAACATAATTCGTCTCCTACATACAAGATTTTACATAGTTCCTAACATAAATCATCTACTTTTCACTTTGTACTTATTCGTAACATTGATATAATGGTGAAAACATAGTTTTCATTATATCACCTGAGGGGGCTTTTCATAATGACATTAAATAAAGCACTTACTATCGCTGGTTCTGACACAAGTGGCGGTGCTGGTATACAAGCAGATTTAAAAACATTCCAAGAACTTGGTGTGTACGGAATGACATCTCTTACGACAATCGTAACGATGGATCCACATAACGGTTGGGCACATAACGTATTCCCAATCCCAGCTTCTACATTAAAACCACAATTAGAAACGACAATTGAGGGCGTTGGCGTAGATGCTTTAAAAACAGGTATGCTTGGATCGGTAGAAATTATTGAAATGGTTGCTGAAACAATCGAAAAACATAATTTCAAAAATGTAGTAGTTGACCCTGTTATGGTATGTAAAGGTGCTGATGAAGCATTACATCCTGAAACGAATGATTGCTTACGTGACGTTCTTGTTCCAAAGGCATTAGTTGTCACACCAAACTTATTTGAAGCTTACCAATTAAGTGGCGTAAAGATTAATTCTCTTGAAGACATGAAAGAAGCAGCGAAAAAAATCCATGCTTTAGGTGCGAAATATGTCCTAATTAAAGGCGGTAGCAAGCTTGGTACGGAAACTGCAATCGACGTCCTATATGACGGAAAGACATTCGACATTCTAGAATCAGAAAAAATTGATACGACAAATACACACGGCGCAGGTTGCACATATTCTGCTGCAATTACAGCAGAACTTGCAAAAGGAAAACCTGTGAAAGAAGCAGTAAAAACTGCTAAAGAATTTATCACAGCTGCTATCCGTTATTCATTCAAGATCAACGAATACGTAGGCCCAACACATCACGGTGCATATCGTAAATTCGTTGTATCAAAAGAGCTTGTCTAACCTATAAATAAAAACACCCACAGAGTGTGTATTTTCCCTCTCTGTGGGTGTTTTTATTTATAAGCTCTTCTGGTCATCTTATCTTTAAGATGCAGAACTGACCTGATTTCTACCATTTCTTTTGGAGTAATATAATGCATCATCAGCAGCTTGAATAAATTGCTCTGGTGATTGTTCATATACTGAAATTCCTACTGAAACTGTAATTTTTATTTTTGTTCCATCTAACAATTGGAATGAATGTTTTTCAACAGCTGCGCGAACTTGTTCCCCCATACGCATTCCGTAAGCTAATCCCTTCTGTGGTATAAGAAGCGCGAACTCCTCTCCACCCTTTCGAAAAGCCAAATCTGGAAACGTTGAAACTTCTCGTAAAATACGCCCTATCTGTTTTAATACTTCATCTCCTGCAGGATGCCCGTACGTATCGTTTACAGACTTAAAATGATCAATATCTATAAGTAGTAAACAAAGTGAATCATTTTTCATGCGCTTATTACCAATATGATGATTCATTTCTAAATCAAACTGCCTTACGTTTCCTAACCCTGTCAATGCATCTATCGTTGCATATTGCTTCATCTTTTGAAATAACTCATTGGATTGCAATACATAATTCGCGCTTATAAATGTGATATATGCTGCAACACTACTACAAGCTAAATATAATGATACTATAGACATATCCTTAAACAGCATAGAAAGTGGCACCGCTAAAATAAATAAACTATATACATTAAACCAGATCCATCTTGTAAACATAGAAACTTTCATCCGCCAAATGAAAGTAACCCCAATACCTATCAATACAATAGTATAACAAGCCAATTCAGAGGCTAAAGAGTACTCGGTTAAAAATAATCGGGTAATTAAAATAATCGTAACTGTTATACTACTAGCTATCGGACCTCCAATTATAATTGCCAAAATAACAGCTAAATAGCGTAGATCTAACATAATATCCCCAATATGTACGCCAAAGTACATCAACAGTACACTTAATATTCCAGTAAAAATACCTACTACACATTTCTGCCAAAAAGAGAACTCTTCTTTTAACGGTTTATCTCTTAAAAGCTGACCTCCAATAAAAATAAAGGAAAGAATAATTGTTGTGTTTACAAATAAGTCCCTTAACATAAAATAATCTCCCTACTTTTCTATCTATCCCTTTCCTTATTTTATTGTATACGAAATCCCTATAATTCCCAAATATTTTTATTTATTTTTTGCTGTTCCACGTGAAACAGCAAAAAATAAAAAGGACGAAAATTCGTCCTTTTCACTAACAACAGCGCGATATCTTTCCACCCTTTGCATTAAATCTAGCTTCTTGCGCTTCTGCAAAAAATTGTTTTTGACATACAACTTCTTCTTCTGGATGATGCTTTTTCATATGCTCTACATATGTTTCATAGCTTGGTACCCCAACAAGTAAGCTAATAAAGTGTTTCCTTTGTCCCCATACTTGCCGTAGTCTTTTAAGCATAGTTCCTCGACTCACTTTCATCTTTAGGGATATATGGTGCCTCTTTTAGCGGCATCGGCTTATTTCTTAATACTTGAATCCAAATTCGAATTGCAGAAATTAATACAGCGATTACAACGATCATAAAAATTCCACAAAGTGCTGCATCAATATAATCATTGAAAATAATTTGCTTCATTTGAGCTACATTTTTAGCTGGCGCTAACACTTTCCCCTCATCTAATGCTCCTTGAAACACCTTTGCGTGGGATAGAAATCCTATTTTAGGGTTTTCATGAAATAGCTTTTGATAACCCGCCGTCATCGTTACAATAAGCAATCCGACAGTTGGAATAAGCGTCACCCAAACATATGCCTTTTTTCCCATTTTGAACAAAATTGTCGTTCCAAGTAATAACGCAATACCTGCTAACATTTGATTTGCAATACCGAAAAGTGGCCATAATGTATTAATTCCACCAAGCGGATCAACTACCCCTTGATATAAGAAATAACCCCATCCTAACACACATAACGTTGTAGCTATTACATTCGCTAATGTAGAATCCGTTTTCCCAAATGGCTTATATACATGCCCTAAAATATCTTGAATCATAAATCGACCTACGCGCGTTCCAGCATCAATCGTTGTTAAAATGAATAACGCTTCAAAGAGAATCGCAAAATGGTACCAAAATGCCATCATGGCCGTTCCACCTATTACTTTTGAGAAAATATATGCCATACCTATCGCTAACGTTGGTGCACCACCTGTACGTGATAAAATCGTTTGCTCTCCAACGTTTACAGCGAGATCTTTTAGTTCATTTGGTGTAATAGCAAATCCCCATGAGGAAATAACTTGAGCTGCCTGCGAGACATCTGTACCGATAAGTGCTGCAGGACTATTAATTGCAAAGTACGTTCCCGGTGTTAATACACAAGCTGCAATCATCGCCATGGCTGCTACAAACGACTCCATTAACATTGCTCCATAACCGATTGGCTGTGCGTGTCCCTCTTGCTCAATCATCTTCGGCGTCGTACCTGATGAAACAAGAGCATGGAATCCAGACACTGCACCACAAGCAATAGTAATAAATAAGAACGGGAATAAATTTCCAGAGAACACAGGACCAGTTCCATCAATAAATTTCGAAACTGCTGGCATTTGTAAATCTGGTGCTACAATTAAAATACCGATTGCTAATCCTACAATTGTTCCGACTTTTAAAAATGTACTTAAATAATCACGTGGTGCTAAAAGCATCCAAACTGGTAATGCCGATGCGATAAATCCATATACAATAAGCATTATAGCAATTGTTTCTCCGCTAAACGTGAACATGCTTGCAAGCGCTGGATTTTCCGCTACATACTGCCCTCCAATAAGAGACAGTATAAGTAGGATAATTCCAATTACTGACCCTTCACCAACCCGTCCAGGCCTAATGTAGCGCATATATACTCCCATTAAAATAGCAATAGGAATCGTTGCTGCTATCGTAAACATTCCCCAAGGGCTTCCGACAAGCGCCTTTACTACTACTAATGCTAATACTGCTAATAAAATAATCATAATGCCTAAAATACCAATCATTGCAATAAGTCCTGTAACAGGACCAATCTCATCTTTAATCATTTCACCGAGAGATTTACCATTACGTCTCATCGAAGCAAATAAAATGACAAAATCTTGCACAGCTCCAGCGACAACTACCCCTACAATAATCCATATTGTCCCTGGCAAATATCCCATTTGTGCCGCCAAAATCGGTCCTACTAAAGGACCAGCCCAGCGATTGCTGCAAAATGATGCCCAAATAATACCCATTTATTTGTCGGAACATAATCTTTTCCATCATTTAATGTATGAGCTGGCGTTTGTCGATTATTATCTAAACCGAATACCTTTCTCGCTATAAATCTACTATAAAAGCGATAAGCAACTGCATACACACATACCGCAGCTACTAAGAGCCATACAGCATTAATAGTTTCACCTTGTGATAAAGCTATTACACCAAAAGCCCCGGCTCCTACTGCTGCAATAACTCCCCAAAGTAAAATCGACTTCAATGTTCTCACATACAATCCCCCCAATACTATTTCTTAGTGGGATTGTACTAAATTTTCTGAATATTTAACTTGAATCCTCCCTATCATGAAGGATTTTTAGTTTATCATGTTAAAAAATTCGCACTATCTACTATAATTCAATTTTATTTCGAAGTCGTTTCACATAATTACGACTTACTGGAATCGGTTGCTCATCATATTTATCTAAATACAGATTATATGTGCCATTATAGTAAGGCTTTAACTCTTGTACATATGACATATTAATTAAATAACTTTTATGCACACGTAAAAAATCATATGCATTTAGCTTATTTTCTAGCTCCTGGAGTGTATATGTTGAAATATACTGATTATTTGTTGTATAAATTGAAACTGTTTTGTTTTCCTTATTTTTGCTTACATATACAATATCTTCAGGAAAAATATACCGAATCCCCTCTTGACCTTCTATCGGTAGTTTACGCAAATAGCTCTTTGCTTTCTCACCTTGCTCTTTAGCCATTCTATATAAGAGGAATTGCAAATCTTCCTCGCGAAATGGGCGTAGTAAATAATAAACTGCTTGAAAACGAAATGCTGTAATGGACTCTTCTATATCTTCACCCATAAAAATAAATTTCGTATAACAATTTACTTCCCGTAATAAACTCGCATATTCAAAACCCGTTCCATCTAGTAATTTTGAATTTAAAAAAACAAAATCTGGTGTATGCTTCTTCATCATAAATAATGATTCTGTTCCTGTATTTGCTTCAAAACATTCTACATTCCTTATATTTTCAGTAAATTTTTCAACTAAACTTCTTCGCTCTTCTGCATCTTCCATGATCAGTAAAATTTTCATTTCTTCAACCACCTAATTCTTTTGTCCGTATGTCCTGTTGTATACATTCGCTTTTATAAGGAACATTCCCTTTTTCTTACTATACCATTATTTATCTAAAAAAACAGAAAAAAGGGAACCATCATGGTTCCCCCTGCCCTTTTTTCCGTTATTTGTAGGCAGTAAAACCCACTGAATGAGAAAACATGGGCTCTTATTTTTACTACTCTAAAATATAATTGGTACGGACCAATAATTGAGATCACTTACCGATTAAAGTTTTACCTTATACTAATTCTCGTTGTTTCGTTTCTTGCCCAAGTATAATTACAGCAAATACGCCTATTAAAATTGATCCACAGAAAATCGTAAATATTAGTGATAGTGAAGCCTGTAAAGCAACTAAATATCCTACTAATAGCGGTCCAAGAATACCACCAATACGACCGAATGCTGCCGCCATCCCTGCACCTGTACCACGAATAACTGTTGGGTATTGTTCAGGTGTATAAGCATATAATGCACCCCAAGCACCTAAATTAAAGAATGATAGTAACATGCCCGCTACGATTAATACCGTTAATGACTCTGCCACTCCAAATAAGTAAGCACTGCAAGCTGTACCAATTAAATACGTAACTAAAACAAACTTACGACCAAGACGTTCAATAAACCAAGCAGCTGTGAAATAACCTGGTAATTGAGCTAACGTCATAATAAGTACGTATTGGAAACTTTTTATTAAACTAAATCCTTTTAATACCATTACACTAGGTAACCAAAGGAACATGCCATAATAGGAGAAGACAACAGAAAACCATAAAATCCATAACATAATTGTTGCCTTACGATATTCTCCAGACCAAACTGACTTTATATTTTCGATAACGGATGGCCTTTTTTCAACCTTTTGGAATCTTGGAGAATCCGGTAAATTCCATCTTAAATATAAAGCATATAGTGCCGGAACCGCACTCAATATCATCGCAACTTCCCAACCATATTTCGGTATAACAAAATACGAGATAAGAGCTGCGATTAGCCATCCACCTGCCCAAAAACTTTCTAATAGCACAACTATTTTGCCACGTTCATGTGCTTCAACACTCTCCGATACTAATGTAGAAGCAACTGGAAGTTCTCCACCAAGCCCCATACCAATTAAAAATCGTAAAACAAGGAACATAGCAAGTGTCGTCGTTAAAGCCGTTAAACCACTACCGATAGAAAATAATAATAATGTAATAATAAAGACTGATTTCCGCCCTATTTTATCTGATAGTATTCCAAAAACGAGCGCCCCGACCGCCATACCAATTGAATTAATACTGCCTATCCAGCCCATTTCTTGGGTACTTAATCCCCAATCTTTTTGCAGCGCTACCATTACAAATGAAAGCATTCCAACATCCATTGCATCAAATAACCATCCAAGCCCCGCTATACCAAGTAGCTTTCGCTTCGAAATTTCTTTCACCTTGCCCACAAGAAGTCCTCCTTACACAGCTGTCTTTACACATCATTTTACATGTGTGAATTGTATAAGTAAAATACTTTCGTGTAAAAAATTCTCCTTCATCATTCCCAAAAAGTAAAATACTTATCCGACTATTTGAGAGCAGTAAGACCCCTCACCTCAAAATTCAGCTGAAGCAAAGAGCGATAGATAAAAAAACCATGGCCATTAAACACCCGATTAGTGAGTGTCCGCAATCGGTAGTAGATGAATAAAAACGCACTTTATTAAAAATGGACAAATAAAAAAGTAGCGATAGAACGCTACTTTTTTGAACGCATGACTTCTTTTAAAAATTCCGCTAATACTAACTGACGACGCCAACGCGTTGGATTGCTACACAATCTATAAAACCACTCTAAATGGATCGCTTGAATCCATTTTGGTGCACGTTTTACCTCTCCAGCCCATACATCTAAACTTCCGCCTACTCCAACGGCCATTTTCGTTTCTAAACGATGCTTATTCGTTTGGATAAAGTTCTCTTGTCTCGGGAAACCAAGTGCAACAAGCAATAGGTCTGGTTTTGCCTTTTGAATACGAGAAACAATATTCTCTTCTTCTTCTTGTTTAAAATACCCATCTTGTATACCCACAATAGATACAGCTGAATACGTCTTCGTTAAATGATCTGCTGCAGCTTGTACAACATGCGGTTTTGCACCTAATAAGAAAACTGATACTGGTTTATTGTCTTCTGATAACGCCGCAAGTAAATTACACATTAAATCAAAACCTGCTACACGTTCCTTTACAGGTGTACCTAACATACCACTTGCTTTTACGACTCCAATACCATCAGGTGTAATTAAATCTGCATTTAATAATGTTTGATGGAATGCTTCATCCTTTTTTGCACACATAACAATTTCAGGATTTGCTGTTACTACCTGAAAAGTATGTGTTCGCTCCACTTCTAGTTGTTCTTTTAAATATTGGACCGTTTCATCCATTGTCATTGTAGAAAAAGGAACGCCTAGAATATCAACTGTTTGTACTGCCATAGTTAACTATCCTCTCTATCATTACAAGTTTTTCGCTATTAATTGCTTATATGTTTCCTTTGTATCTTCATATAGTTTTTGAAGTGAGAAGTTCATAATAGCATGCTCATAAATATGTTTCCCCATTGCTGCTAATTCTCCAGTTTTCCACTTATCATACGCTTCTTCTAAAGCTAATGCTAATGCCCTTCCATCATCTGTTGGCACAATCCATCCATACGTTTCATCTACAATTAATGGTTCAATCTCTCCAGCCCTAGTCACAATTGATGGTACGCGTTGATTTGCCGCTTCTAATAAAACTAGTGGGAACCCTTCACTATGGGAGGTTAATAAATTCACATGTGACGACGCAAATAATTGTTTTACATCTTGACGATGCCCTAAAAACTCGACTTTATTATTAATCCCTTTTTCAATAGCCAATGACTTTAGATTTTCTTCTAACGGGCCATCGCCAACTAACAATACTTTAATTTTCTCTAATTTTGTTCGTTGTAACGCATCAAATAGAACTTCATGTCCTTTCACAGGATGCAATCGTGCTACTTGGATTGCCGTAAATACATCTTCATCAATATTGAACATTTCTTTTTTATTATAACCTTCTGCTTTTTCCTTATCGTATTCAATTCCATTATAAATAACATGCATCTTTTCATTAGAAATACCTAAAGCAGCTAAACTTTTCTTTAATCTATTTGTTACAACAAAAAATAAATCTATATTTTTTAAGGCTTTCAAATTCAATTTCGTAAAAATCCAACCTTTTAAGCCTTGTTTAGTAAAGTCTTCAAATGGATCACTATGAATAGTCGTTACCCATTTTGCCGTTATTCTCTTTTTCATTAAAGAAACATAGAAATTAGCCCTAGGACCATGCGTATGAACTATATCAAATTTTTCATTATTAATGAATTCGCTTATATTCTTTAAAATAGATAAATCATAGCGGGATTTTTGTGAAAACACATGGACTTTTATCCCTAACTCTCTTGCTTCTTTCGCAACAATTCCATCTTCAAATACCGCTAATTCTACTTCACCAGTTGGAAACTGATCGAGAAGTGAAATAATATGTGTTTTCCCTCCCCCATCTTCTGCTCCTGCATTCATATGCAATATCCTCATATTTTTTCCTCCTTTAAATCCTCGCCACATTTCCATCTATCTTTATTTTACTGTACTAAAAAATAAAAGCTAACAAAAGTTAGCTTTTATTTTAATCATTCAATTTCTAAGTCTACAATTAGATAAGCTAACACCACTACAAAGTAGATCCCAACTCCTGGTGCTGTTAAAATATGTCCTGCAATATAGGCAATACCTAATGCTAACAATAAGCTTGCTGCAATCATTCCATATTTTATATTAAATATCTCTTTAAACCTTGTAATAAATACTAGTAGGATTCTTAAGCCGTAATAAATAAATGGAATCATTAGTAATGCAAAACCAATAATCCCAAAGTCATAAAACCAATCATGGAAGTCCATTTCAATTAGCTTTGGATCTGGCTGCTTTTGTTCATTATATTTAAAATTACCTGCATAACCCATTCCTAATAACTTTTGTGACATTGGCGCTTCTTTAAAGAACTGCTTATGTCTTTCTTCATATACTTGACGTCCGCTGAAAATAAGATTTTCTTGATTTTCTTTCTTTTGCTCTTTCTCAAGCTCTTTCTTAACTTCCTCTTCTATCTTCGCCTTTTCTTCTGGCTTTTCAACTTTATGATGCTTTTCTTCTTTTGCTTTAAGTTCTTGCTCTTTTTTCAGCTTTTCTTTAATTTCTTTTTCCTTTTGACCTTGCTGTGCCACATTTTGCTCTGATAAATAGTTATTGTGAATACCCATATTTTGTGCTAATGGCGTTTGTTTAAACGTTCCAACTACACCAGCTAATAGGACAATAGCAATTACTGCATTAAACGCAAGGGATTTTTTGTTCGGATTTTTTCTATCAAATAATAATTGTAGTACAATGATTCCGATTGCTGCCGCTAACGTAGCACCAATTGAGCCCATTCCTACTTTCGTACCGACCTGAATTAATGAGTAAATCATTAAAAGCGATGGAATCCAATATAAAACGTGTTTCCAGCTCTTTGTTTTTTGAATAGAATATAGTACCACAATAGGGAAAATAATAGCTAAGATTGAACCTAGTTCATTCCCTGCATAGAACCAACCTCGAGAACCTACCTTCATCCATTCATAACTACCAAAATCAGTAGATGTTGAAATAGAAATAACCATAATTGCGTTAATGATTAATGTAGCATATACAATACTATTTCGAACCTTATCACTAATATTAACTTTCTTTTTCAATGATTTTAAAGCTAAAATGTATGATCCCAGCATGATATATATATATAATGCTTTCGCAACGAATTTAACTTCTTCACTAAGTACAATAGGATCCTTAACTAGTTTATTATTAATAAATCCTACCCCTAAAACTCCGGCTAATAATATAAGATAAATTAAAAACTTTCTATTTTCCTTCTCTTTTGCCTGAATTAAAATGTAAATACCACCAACAGCCATAATAAGGAATCTTACTAAAATTCCAACGGTAGCACTTGACTTTAATAAAGTGATGCTAAGAGACGTTAATAAATCTAAAACAGGCTGTAAAATAATAAAAAAGAGCAAAAAACGCTCAAATCTAACCCTAGCTTGATTTGCTAACATTCCAAGACCTCCATACAAAATCTTAACATTATCTTTTAATCATAATTTTTTATCATTCAAACACACCTAGCAATTATAACATAACTCATATTCAAATCGAGAACTATTTTTCCAGCTAAAACTAGCCAGGACAAGTATTAATCAGTAATAGAAATTACTGTTCTTTCGCTATACTCCTTATTTTTACAAAAGCTATCTAACAACCATCCCCTTATTTTTGTCAGTATATAAATATTTTTTTATCATTTTATACAGATGTAAACAACATACCTACCATTGTAACATTTTACCAAGTAGGTAACACCAAAAAAAAATGTAAAATTAATCTTTTCATATCTTTTTCAAATTACTTTATAGCTATTTTCCAAACATTTTCAAACGCTTTCTTTATGTATTTTATCCGTTTTTCTACATGTAGCGAAAAGTAATTGTTATTTCCAATACTTTAGTGTATATTTTTTCTCTGGAACATCTTTAAGAGGAAGGGATTAAGGCCATGTTATTAATCGATATATTTACGTTTCTTGGCATTATCGCCGCTGCCATTTCTGGTACATTAGTTGGTTTAAAAAAAGATTTAGATTTATTCGGTGTCCTTTGTTTAGCTGTAGCTACTGCGCTCGGCGGCGGTATTATTCGTGATATTATGATTGGTAACCTGCCTCCCGTCGCATTTGTTAAACCCATTTACTTTTTCGTAAGCGTATTATCAGCATTATTTACTTGTATGTTTTTTGAGCGTATCAATAAACTTCAAGTTGTTATTATGCTTTCTGACGCTGTTGGCTTAGGCGTTTTTACAGCTATTGGTGCAAATGCGGCAATGTCACATCATGTTGACGCCTCATTTTTAGTTGTTTCAATGGGAGTTATTACAGGTATTGGAGGCGGTATTTTGCGTGACATTTGCGCTCAAGATATCCCCTACGTCTTCCGAAAAGAAATTTACGCCATCGCTTCTATTTTAGGGGCAATTAGTTTCCTAATCACATATGCAATGGGGGCACACGTATTGGCTTTCTATGTTTGTTTATTAGTAACATTCATTATTCGTGTTGTCACTGTCATATATAATGTACATTTCCCAGTTTTCTTTAAAACACATGCTAAAATTAATAAAGGTCATTAAGAGAATTCTATATGGAATTCTCTTAATTTATATACTATTCTACACACTAACATAGAGTAATTGTATATAAAAATATATAATTATATTAGAACCAAAAATGAAAACGCTTTACAAACAGGGGGAAGAACGATGCTTGGGGTTTTTAAAAAACATAACAATAAAACAAACGTCAGTATACTTGAATTAAGTAAGAATCAACAAATCACTTTTAACGTTCCTACTAATTCTGAACTGAAAATTCAAATGGATATGCTACATATTTCAAAAGAAGATTTACAAATCGTAAAGGTACTACAGCCCTTTATTTATGAAAAAATTGATTGGATTACTGAAAAATTCTATTCCAATATTACAAAACAGCCTAATTTAATTACGATTATCGAACGTTATAGCTCTATTCCAAAACTAAAGCAAACTTTAAAAACACATATAAAAGAATTATTTAGCGGAGATATGCATGAAGACTTTATTGAACAACGTGTTAGAATTGCAAAAAGACATGTACAAATCGGGTTACATAGAAAATGGTATACTGCCGCTTATCAAGAATTATTCCGCTCTATCATGAAGATTTTAAAAACGAAAATTACAACAATTGACGATTTTTCTTATTCCATAAACGTAATAAACAAATTACTTACTCTTGAACAAGAACTCGTTATTGCGGCTTATGAATCTGAATATGAAAGAATGCAAAAAGAACTTGAAAAAGAAAAAGAAATAACAGCTATGACCATTACGCACATTGCAACAGAACTAGCATCTGTATCTGAAAAAACAAGTGCTTCTATTCAGCAGTTAACCGCTAGATCTGAAACGATTGTAGAAATTGCTAAAACAGGTACGTCATTAGCTACAACATCAGAAGAAAAAGCAAATAAAGGTAAAGAACAATTAAATGAGCAAAATAAACGAATGGAATACATTCAAACGAACATGGAAACGATTATTACAGATACGCATGAACTTCTCGATATTTCTAACAAAATTAACGAAATTATAGATATTGTAAAATCAATTGCCGAGCAAACAAATTTACTCGCACTAAATGCTGCAATTGAATCTGCGCGTGCTGGGGAATTTGGCAAAGGCTTTTCTGTTGTAGCTGGAGAAATTAGAAAGTTATCAGAGCAAACGAAAGAATCTATATTTAACGTTACAAAGCTCGTTGAAAAAACAAATGAACAGATTGTTCGTGTCTCTTCTTCTGTGAAACAAATTAGCTCTCTCGTATCTGAAGGAACTGATAGTATGTCTGCAACGGATCAATACTTCCAAGAAATCGTAAAAGACATGTCTAACTCAAAAGAACAGAATAAAAAAATTGAAAATGAGTTAGAAACCATTTCACAAGTAATGAAAGGAATTCAAGATGATTCCTCAAAAATGGCTCTAACAGCTGATAGTTTACAACTAGAACTGAACCGATAGAGCGATTATGTCAGTAGAGATTCTTTATCTCTACTAGCTCTTAGTATTCATCTTCCATCAAAAAAAGAATCCAAATTGGATTCTTTTTATTTTCTAAAGAATATTTTTTGACAATACACATAACTCATATAAACACCAAAGCTTTGCAAAATAAACAATGCTGGCACAATAAGATTATAATATGCCATATCGACTTGGAAGAGCTTTAACAATACGTAGCCACTAGTTAAAAATAAGAACAACATATATCCCTCATTTTGTTGTTTCTTAATAAGGAAGTGTAATAGAGCTATAGTCATAAACAATGTTACGGCTATATATATCAGTTTTTCACATTTAAAAAGAATAGAATTTATTCCCTCATCTGAAAACTGATTTATCATCGGTTCTAAAAGTTTAAATCTTTCTCCCTCAATCTCTTTTAACTTTTGATCAATATGCTCTGTTACACTTTGATTTTTCGATACTCTTTCCTCATGTTGCGTTTTTCCAATTAAGACAGATTGAACATACGTCTCATTCGTAATCGTATATTGTGACAGTCCCATTGTCTTAATTCCATAATTCACACTAAAATGAGCACTATAAAATAGAATAAGTATCCCTATCATCTTTAGTAACACTTTTTGTTTCGTTGCTGATTGAAACACTTCAATTAATAATACATATATCGTGATAAAAATAGGAAGAAATAATCCCATTGGGAAAATCATATTACTACATGCAAATAAAATCGCTGAAAACACCCACATATAAGGATGATCTAATCCTTTATATAAAAGTATGTAGCAAGCAAAATAAAATAAAAATATTGCAAGTGACTCAGGAGTTAATACGGAACTCATGAATATATTTGGAATATACAGAGCATAAAATGTGGAAGCAATACGACCGCATTCTTCTCCAAAAACTATTGCCGCAATACGATAAATAAAAAATGCAGTTCCTGCGCAAAATAACACATTAAATAGTTGTAAAGCGAATAATGTATCACCAAATATGCGAATAATTACTGACTCATATATAATAAACGGCAAATGAGTTACAGTCCCTATATTATTACCAATTGCAATCTCCTTTGCAGACTCATACATCACTTTCATATCACCAATTATTGGAGCGTCTACAAATAACAGCATACTAAGCCTCACAACTATAGATATACTTATAAGAAAAATAAGAAATTGTTTGTCTGTAAAACGATATTGTAAAATTGATGCCACTAACAAAATGAGTATGACGAAAATTGCCAATATGATTGTTACACTTGTTGTACTTCCCCCAAAAAATTGCTTACTTGTCTCAAATGCTGTCCAACAACTATAAACAAAAAATGCAAGCATCGCACCAATCGTAATTTTATTGAAGAAAGATGAAAAATTTGTTTGTATATGATTCATATGTCCATTGCACCTCTATTTCCATTCATAACAAAACGATTCTATCATGAATGGGTACACGGCTGATAGGGAATTTCTATGACAAATACATAGTCATTACTTTTTGCTTGCAATGTAAGCGAATCCTCTTTTACACTACATTTTAGATAAAATAAATTTTCTTTCAGTTACATGAATACAAATACAGAAGTTTAAATAATCCTCTTTTGGAATACGCTTTACTTTATTAAATATCTAATATGAGTAATCCACTTACACATATTATTCTGATTGAAAACAGACTATAGGGGCTGAATATATGGAAAAGAAATTCATGCGAGAATCTAAAGCAATTAAAACAACACGTGTTTTTCCTAACGATTTAAATAATCACCAAACACTTTTTGGAGGGAAATTATTAGCAGAAATTGATAGTATTGCTTCAATTGCGGCTGCAAGACATAGTCGTAAACATTGCGTAACAGCATCTATTGATTCAGTTGATTTTTTAACTCCAATTCACCAAGCTGATTCTGTTTGTTATGAAGCATTTGTATGTTATACAGGGAAATCTTCAATGGAAGTTTTCGTAAAAGTAATCGCAGAAAATTTATTAGAAGGCGAGCGTAGAATTGCCGCCACTTGCTTCATTACATTTGTGGCAATAAAAGACGGAAAACCTTCGTCCGTACCACAAGTACTTCCTGAAACTGAAGAAGAACATTGGTTACACACAACCGGTTCAGAACGCGCGGAAAATAGAAAAAAAGGACGTTTAAAAAGTAAAGAAATGGCTGAGGTTTTAACTTTAAATAAACCTTGGAATATTTAATACGATACTCTTCCATATACATGCATAGGTTCTTTCTTCCTTGCATGTATTTTTTATGCGAAATATTCCCTCTTATCCTTTTATTCTCAATCTGTCCTCTTAAATCATGCACCAGCTTTTCCTTTATTTTGTTATACTGTTAATGGTATATTAAAGAAAGTTCGTTTAAAAATAACCATAATATGATTAAGTATATAAGGGATGGTGCGGTAATGACTATTGAAGTACCAATTTCAATACCAAAAACGTTAATTATTATTCCAGCGTATAACGAGGAAGAGGCAATTGCAGATACATTAACAAGATTATTAAAACTAAAACAGCATTTTACTGGATTAAGCATTTGCGTTATTAATGATGGATCACACGATAAAACAGCTCAAATCGTAAAAGAATTTCCTGTTCACCTTGTGAATTTACCGTATAATCTAGGTATTGGCTCAGCTGTACAAACTGGATATAAATACGCATATGAGAATGGATATGATATTGCGATTCAGTTCGATGCTGATGGACAACATAACCCAGATGATTTATATAAAATTATAAAGCCTATCGCTGAAGATGAATGCGATATGGTACTAGGGTCACGTTTTACAGAAAAAACAGCATATAAAGGTAGTATTTCCAGAAGAATCGGTATTTTTTATTTTACTGCCCTATTGAAAGTACTAACAAAACAAACATTTATGGATCCAACTTCTGGATATCGTGCTATCAATCGAGAAGTAATTACAATTTTTGCACACAATTATCCAAAAGATTATCCAGAACCAGAAGTTCTTATTCATTTAAAAAAGAAAAAACTTCGCATTAATGAAATATCTGTAAATATGCAAGAGCGACAAGGTGGACAATCTTCTATCACACCTTTTAAATCTGCATATTACATGATTAAGGTAAGTCTTGCTATATTGATGCAAAAAATCGTGAAAGGTTGATAATAAATGCCTATAATTACCTTTTCATTCATCTTTATTTTATTATTATTATTATTAATTATTAATTCTATTCGTCGCGGAACTTTAGAAACGAAATATGCTGTTTTGTGGATTTTTGTTTGTATTGCAATGGCTATTTTAAGTTCTACCGATAAAATTATAAACTGGATTGGAAAACTATTAAAAGTAGAATATCCCCCTTCCATTTTATTTTTATTTGGATTATTATTCTGTTTCATCTTAATTTTTGATCTAACAAGAAAAATTTCTAAACAACATCATCAACTTGTAACATTAACGCAAGATTATGCGTTACTAAAGCAAAAATTACATGCAACTGAGCCAGACAAAGATTAACCTAATAGTTCAAAACCAATATAAAAAACCTCTTAATTTATTTCAAAAATTAAGAGGTTTTTTATTCTCAATAATAATTTATTCCCCTTCACAATCGTTACGATAAATATATCCTACTTACTAACTAATTGACACTCCCACGGCTAAAGCCGCAAGCTGACTAACGTCAGTGGGATTCTTGCTACCAAAGGCGAAGTCTATTTCTAGTATCGCTGACGTGCAAGATTGCGGTGTGCCATCACCACTCCATATCCAGTGCATCTAGCAGATACGGCACTCGTTCTATTACCAAACGCGTCAGATTGTGAATTCTCAAATGTGTTTTAGCGTCTTGTACTTGACGACTCAATACATTTTACGGAGCAGAAGAATTTGTTACTCCAACCTCATATGTATTCTGTTTTCAGAGAACAAGATTGTTTTAGAGACTTTCACTTGTCTGTTATGAAAATTATACCATTTAAAATACTCGATGCACAGAACATACTTTCGGTACTTTATCTATACATCGCATTTGACCTCACTATCATCCCACCCCTAAAGGGGGTACTATCGCACCGTAGTGGGCTTTCCTATTCGGAAAATCTGTAAAAATAGTATAAATAAGAATTTATATGCAATAAACATATTAAAGCCGTTTGAAATACGAGAATTAACCATAAGTCACCACCTTTTTAATAGAAAGTTGATTTACAAAGTTTATATGCGTTAAAATTATACAGATGTTCTTGTAATCTTCTTCCTTTCAAAAGGCTTGTATATATGGTGCAAGACATAAAAAACTTGAGGAGATAAAAATTCTATGATGGAACAAAAACAACTTGTTTCTGTTGTCATACCTCTGTATAACACGGAAAAATATATTGAAGAAACGATGCAGTCAATATTAGATCAAACATATAAAAACATCGAAATTGTAATTGTAGATGATGGGAGTAAAGATCAGTCACCTTCTATCGTAAAAAATCTTGCTGAAAAATACCCAGGGCAAGTAAAATACGTTCATCAAAAAAACCAAGGCGTTTCAGTAGCCCGTAATACAGGTATGGAAAATGCTAGCGGAGAATATGTCGCTTTCCTTGATAGCGATGACTTATGGCATCCAACTAAAATTGAGAAGCAAGTCGAAAGTATGCATAAAAACGAAATGGACGCGTGCTATTGTGGTTATATGAATTTCTACGAAGAAACAGGCGAGAAGGTTGAACATACAACAAACTTTATTAAAGGTGATATGACAAAAGCATTCCTAACACATCAAGTTGTTGCTCAAACAAGTACTTGGATTTTCAAAAAATCTATCGTAATAGATCATAACATTCGTTTTACACCAGGATGTAGTTGGGGAGAAGACTTGGAGTTTTTATTTAAACTTATGAGTGTGACAAATGTATGTTATGTCGATGAATATTTAACATATTACAGAATCTTATCAGAAGGAAATCTTTCTTCTAAATATAAAGATTATGAATTAAAAACGGCAAAAGAGCTGGAAGTATTCAATCGTATGAAGGACTGGGTACATAATAAGTCTCAAGATTTCATTACAAAAGACCCTCAGTCACTTATTGAGGTTCTTGAGACTTATTTATTCCCTTATACAGTCATCAATAACGCTTGTATATATATTAAGGGAAACTCTCAATTAGATAAATCACAAGTTCAATTAATCAAAAAAGATATCAAGAAATATTGCCGTAAAATCTATTCAAAGAATGGAAAGCGTAGTAAAAAACTATATGCAATGCTTTGGTTTGTACGAATTAAATTTCTGTTTTCTTAAACTGAAAATATAACTATACTCTCTCTTTCTGTGAACAAATCAAATTTACAAATAGGACAAGCTAACCGGGTCCTAAAGAATAGAAAGGTCTTTTCTCATGAAAACAAATAAAATTCTAAAAAACGCATCCTACCTCTTTGTAGGAAACATTACTGTTCGTTTTGTACTGGCTATTGCAACAATTCTCTTTGCAAGATATGTTTCACCAGATGAGTACGGGATGTTTACAGTTGCATTAGCAGTTTCCGCTGTCATTTGCTATTTTACGGATGCAGGTTTGACACATACGTTTATGCGTGAAGGAACAAGAAGCAACGCTAACATTAGCGTATTAATAAGCAGTTATTTACGAATTCGTTTAGTATTAGCTATCGTAATTTCTGTGCTCTTCGCCATTTTCGCTCAGTTCTTCTACACTGATGCTTACTTACGTGCCATGGTATATTGGGTCGTACTACCAACCATGTTTGGAGCTACTTTACAAGGGGTTGGGATGGCCTATTTCCAAGTAACAGAGCGTATGCAATTCACAGCGATTATTTCTGTACTACAAGGTGTGACGGCCGCTGCCGCTCTTCTGCTAGGGATGTCATTTAAATGGTCACTTATGATGGTTGCTGCTATGTATGGAATATCTAGCCTTATAACAGGAGTCATTGCCTTTATAATGACAATCCGCTATACAACAATTCATAAGGGTTGGAATAAAGGCATTTTAGATCAATTACTTATTTTCACAGTCAATGGCGTTATCATTATGCTTTTACCGCAGTTAGGTCCTATTATCTTAGAAAAAGTTTCAACGAAAGCACAAGTTGGATTCTTTGGGGCCGCCTATAAAATACCTGCTGTACTTTACCAAATACCTGGTGTAATTGCAGCAGCCTTTTATCCAAAATTGTTTGCTTTTGGAAACGAAAATAATATTGATGAACATAGAAAGCTATCTCAATTCGAATTAAAGCTTATGTCTTTCTTAGGGATGGGAATTTCTATCCCGTTTATTGCCGATCCAAGTTTTTGGATTGTAACTCTATTAGGTGAAAAATATGCGCCAGCTGGTAATGCACTTGCAATTTTAGCCTTTATGGTCATTTTACAATCTATCAACTATCCGCTTGCTGATAATTTAACAACAGCTGGTCAACAATGGAAACGTGCGACAACTATGGCAATTGGATTAGCTGTTGCTATCATAAGTTACATCATATTAGGTAGCCAATTTGGAATGATGGGAGCTGCTGTAGCTGCTATCCTTACTGAGATTACATTATTAATCGGATTTTCATTATTCGTTCGTAAAGGATTTTCATTGCTATTCAAAGGAATAATATTCAATACACTAGCATTTATAATTAGTTATGCAATATATCGCACAGTATTAATTAGCTTACCACCACTAGTAGCTTTAGTACTTACTGGTATATTGTATGGCATTATTGGCCTTGCAATTGATCCACAAATACGTGGATTAATTTTAGGGTTTGTAAATAAAAAGCTAGGTAGATAAACAATAACAAGGCAAGCTTCTAAATTGTAAATAGAAGCTTGTTTTTTTACTTATATACAATTCCCCTTCATAATAAAAGGTTCTAGGTACAACCCCAATATATTTCTCGCACTTCTCTCCACTTAATACAACTGGTTTTTCCGTCAAATATAGTATTTCCACAAATTCATTGATCTGCTTATCAAACAGACCAAAGAACTGGATTATTCCTCTCTTTACAGTTATTACTCATTTGGTATATCCCGTTCATTCTCGTATGTGTTAAATCAATTCCTCACCTGTAATGTCACCATAACCTGATATGTTCCAATTTTGTCCATAGGCCTCGCCATGTGAAGCTAATTCAACTATTGCTTTTGCACCATCTGGTGTAAAACTATATTCACGGACAATCTTTTTACCTCCAATAAAGCTAGACATTTTATTTGCAAGTATTCCTTTTAATGTATGATGGACAAGTGTGTTTTCTGCATTTGGACCATAAAAGTTTGGGAAATGAGCAATAAACATTCATACATTAGCTTATTTTGAAAATATATACATTTTGAAATGATGGCATTATATGAAAGAATTTAGTATCATGATTCAAGGTACTATTTCAAGTTGGACGGAGGATACTATGAGCTTATTAACAGTTGAAAAATTAGGACATACATTTGGCGATCGTACATTATTTAAAGATGTATCTATGCGATTACTAGCAGGTGAACACGTTGGATTAGTTGGTGCAAACGGCGTTGGTAAATCAACATTTATGAATATCATTACTGGTCAACTTATTCATGACCAAGGTCGTGTAGAATGGACACCGGGCACACATTACGGCTACTTAGATCAGCATACTGTTTTAACGCCTGGACGTACAATTCGTGACGTACTAGCGGATGCATTTTTACCGTTATTCGAAAAGGAAAAAGCTTTAAATGAAGTTACAGAAAAAATGGGAACTGCTACACCAGAAGAGCTAGAAGAACTTCTTGAGCAAATGGCAGAAATACAAGATGCACTTGAAGCAGGTGGTTTCTATTTACTAGATATGAAAATTGAAGAGGCTGCACGTGGTCTTGGAATTGATGCAATTGGTTTAGATCGTGATGTTTCAGCACTAAGCGGTGGACAACGTACAAAAGTATTGCTTGCAAAGCTATTACTTGAACAACCAGAAGTGTTATTACTTGATGAACCTACTAACTATTTAGACGTTGAACATATTCATTGGTTAACAAATTATTTAAAAGAATACCCACATGCATTCTTATTAATTTCTCATGATACGGAATTTATGAACAAATGTGTTGATGTTATTTTCCATCTAGAATTCACAAAAATGACACGCTATACAGCGACATATGAAAAATTCCTAGAACTAGCAGAAATCAATAAAAATCAACATATAAACGCTTATGAAAAGCAGCGCGAGTTTATCAAAAAGCAAGAAGATTTCATTGCAAAGAACAAAGCCCGTTATTCAACAACAGGTCGTGCAAAGAGTCGTCAAAAACAACTTGATCGCATGGAACTTATTGATCGCCCAGAAACAGCAATTAAACCTGAATTCTCATTTAAAGAAAGTCGTGCAAGTAGTCGCTTCGTCTTTGAAGGTGAAAATGTAGAAATTGGATATACACATCCGCTACTACCAAAGCTATCAATGACAATTGAACGCGGTGAAAAAATTGCTATCGTTGGATGTAATGGTGTTGGTAAATCAACGTTACTAAAAACAATTTTAGGTAAAATTAAACCTTTAAGTGGTAAAACAAGTCTTGGTGACTTCTTAGAGCCAGCATACTTTGAGCAAGAAGTTAAAGCTGATAATATAACACCAATTGATGATGTATGGAATACATTCCCTGGCCTAGACCAGCATCAAATTCGTGCGATGTTAGCAAAATGTGGATTAAAAAATGAACATATTTCTCGCCCATTAAGTCAATTAAGTGGTGGAGAACAAGCAAAGGTTCGTTTATGTAAGCTAATGGGTGAAGAAAGTAACTGGCTACTATTTGATGAGCCGACAAACCATCTTGATGTTACAGCAAAAGCGGAACTTAAGAAGGCTATGAAAGCATATAAAGGAACAATTCTTCTTGTATGTCACGAACCGGACTTTTATGAAGATTGGGTTACAAAGGTTTGGAACATAGAAGAATGGGCACAACAAAACTCTTAATTACCTAACCTGCCCTTTATACTGTAACTTAACGTACAAAGGGCAGTTAAGTTACATCCTTAATAAATTTTGATAAGGGGTTTTGAAATATAATGGAAAGTACGTTCTCTCTCAAACTTAATACGTTTTTTGTGAAAATTTTATTATTACTATGTCTAATCATTTCTGGTGCTATCACATGGCATTCGGTAGCAGTGATTAAAGAACATGATGAGACTAGCCTCTTAGTTTTAATACCAGTCCTTATTCTAATAGGTCTTGTATTTTTACTTTTTGGCTATATTTCTAATAAATATATGTCAAAATTGACATTTTCTATCTCACTAATCATTTTGGCTTTTTCTATTCGATTAATTTGGATGCTCAATATTCAAACTCCTGTAGAAACAGACTTTTCAATGATGTACCATAGCGCTATACAAGCTGCTAAAGGAGACTTTAGTTTCGCACAAAATACTTATTATACTTCATGGGTTTACCAACTTGGCTTTACAATGTACCAAGCCTTTATTATTAAGTTATTTGGCGAAGGAACGTTTCTCTTAAAATTTTTAAATATAATCTATTGTACAGGAACAACATTACTAATTTATAAAATAACTTCTTATATATTTAATGAATGGTCTGGACGAATAGCTGGATTACTATATGCATTTTATATCCCAAGTATTGTATTGAGTTCTGTACTAACAAATCAACACCTTGCTGTATTTTTATTTTATCTAGGCTTCTATTTATTAATTACAAAAGGCCTAAGCAATAAATATACGTGGATTTTTATAGGGGCTATCCTAGCTTTAGGAGACATCATGCGTCCACTTGGTGCTATAATCTTAATTGCAATAACTATATATGTCTTTTTACAAGGTATATTAGGAAAATCAAGAAAAGAGATTTTTACTTCTGTAAAAAAACTTAGTGGCATTTTGATTGTATTTTTCCTTTTACATCAAATTGTAAGTTACTCATTTATATATTCCGGAATTACACAATATCCTCTCTCTAATCGTGATCCACTTTGGAAATTCACGTTAGGATTTAATCATGAAACAAAAGGTAGCTATTCTGGTGCAGATGCGGAATATATTATGTCCCTTAAACTTGGCGAAGAACGAACTGCGGCCCAAAAAAAACTAATTCAAGAGCGACTATCTGATCCACAGAAAGTTTTATCTTTATTTGGGGATAAATTTGTACTCATGTGGGCAGATTATGACTCCGCACCATTATGGAGCCTAGTAACATTGGAAAAGACAGATAAGGATATGGTGTCATTAAAAGAGGATCTTACAAAATATGAAAAGTATATGTATACTGCGGCTATGATATTTGGCACATTATCACTCCTTTATCTCATCCTAACTAAACAAAATAAAACACATTATACTCTATTTTTATTACTAATAATTGGTTACGTAGCTATTCATTTCTTAATCGAATACCAAACAAGGTACCGATACTTCATTATCCCTAGCTTTACAATAATTCAAGGCTACGGAATATATATTTTTTATAGTCTAATATCGAAAAAGAAATTGTCATAAAAAGAAAATAAGAAACTACCTTTCAAAATATTTATAATTGCCCTCAATTTTACTTATAATTTACATTTTGAGGGCAATTTTTTTATGATTAATTCCATTTGAAACTTAAAAATATGGTATAATTTTTATTTGTTGTATATGAATAACACTTCTATATTTTTTGTTTTACTTATATATTATTATAAACATGAGGATATTATTATGGAAAAACTCTTAAAGTTTGGCTTAGTAGGGATCTTTAATACACTCATTACAATTATTAGCTTTTGGATATTATTAAAATTCGGTATGAACTACCTTATTGCGAATACCATTGCCTATTCAATTGGTGTTGCCAATAGCTACTATTGGAATAAAAATTGGGTATTTAAACCTAATAATAAAGGCTCGTCAATGTTCTTTAAATTTCTAACTGTAAATTTAATTGTATATGCTTTTAATACATTATGTTTATTTATATTAGTAAATAAACTTACCTTTAATGCATTAATTGCACAGATCTTCGCAATTGGTTTCGGAATGGTTATAAATTTTGTCCTTAATAAAATTTGGACATTCAACCAAACTAAAAAAGTGACTAATTAAATTTGAACAACTTATTAAAAATACGGAGGATGCAACATGCAAAAATTAATTTCGGTTGTAGTTCCTATGTACTTCGAGGAAGAAGTAGCACAAGAATGTTATAACCGTTTAAAGTCCGTTATGCTTCAAAATAACATTAATTACGAGTTTGTCTTTGTAAACGACGGTAGTACAGATCGCACAATGGAAATCTTATCTGAAATTGCAGCAAATGATTTCCGTACAAAAATTGTTAATTTCGCACGTAACTTTGGTCACCAAGTAGCTGTTACAGCTGGTATTGCTGCCGCAAAAGGTGACGCTATTGTAATTATAGATGCAGACTTACAAGATCCACCTGAAGTTATTCCTGAACTTATTGCAAAATGGGAAGAAGGATATGAAGTTGTTTATGCAAAACGTAAGCAACGTAAAGGTGAAACTTGGTTCAAACTTTTAACAGCTAAGTATTTCTATAAATTCTTAAACTATATGTCTGATATCGATATCCCAAAAGATACTGGTGATTTCCGAATCATCGACCGTAAAATAGCTGATGTTTTCAATCAAATGACTGAGCGAAATCGCTTCATCCGCGGTATGATGTCTTGGGTTGGCTTCCGCCAAACATATGTTGAATATGAACGTGATGAGCGCTTTGCTGGTGAAACAAAATATCCATTAAAGAAAATGATTAAATTTGCATCTGACGGCATTATTGCATTTTCGACAAAGCCATTACGCATCGTTATGTCTTTAGGTTTATTATCAGTTCTTATTTCTATAATTGTCTTACTATATACAATTACTGTGAAGGTCTTTGGACATGGCACGCAAACAGGTTGGGCGTCCATTATGGTTGCTATTACATTCTTTAGTGGTATTCAATTACTTGGTCTTGGAATCGTTGGCCAGTATATTGCTCGTATTTATGACGAAAGTAAAAACCGTCCGATTTATATCGTAAAAGAAACAATTAACATTGATGAAGAAGAGACAGCACTGCAAAAAGAAAAAGTGAATGCATAATAAAAAGGTAACAATGAAAACTATCATTGTTACCTTTTTATATTGTAATAGCCCATAAGCCTCAAACGAAATTCTTTTAAAGTTGGATATGCCTCTAAATTAAACAACATCCCTTGGATAACCGGAATTCTTGGATTTTGCATCCTCATTTCTGCCTCCAAAACATCTAATGTAACAAGCAATTCCTCATCTTCTAATTGATCCGCTAAAGTACGTTTAAACACAATAATTTCTTTTAGAAAATGTTCCTTAACCTGTTCCTTAATAAGCTCTGATTTACAAAGAAATTCTCCAAGCTTTTCTTCATGTAATACAGGTTCTTCTGAAGATTCTACCAATCCATCTACTAAATGATCCACTCTTTTCAAAATAAAAGCAGAGACGTAAGATAAGTCTATTTCTGGTGCTTGTAAAATAATTAGTTCTAAATATCCGCGGCATATGCCTTCTACCATAATGACTAAATCTAATAAATATGGCATAACCTTATCACCATAAATAGACAGTAAACTATTCCGATAAAATGCGTGAGACTCTAACTTCATCCGCATCATAAATTCTTCTACTTCTTTATTAAAAGGAATCGCATTTTCCCTTGCATGCATAATAATAAATTCTTTATGCTTTTGTATATCATTAAACTGGCAATGCAATTGTTTTGCAAATTTTTCACGTGGCAATAATGACTCTTTTTCAATATCCATCATTTTGTTTTGAATCTTGTCATAGTAATATCGAAGTGTCGCTAATAAAAGTTCCTCTTTTGATTTAAAGTATAAATAAAAGGCTCCCTTAGATATGCCACAAGCTGTCACAATTTCCTGCACCGATGTCGCATTTACACCCTTAGTCGCAAATAACTTCATAGCCATCTCTATAATTAAGCGCTCTTTTTCTTTCATATCATGTCTCTCCTAAATTTAATCTCGCATCTTATTATGAATGTATTATACCATCCCTTTTCATTGACGGCTGACCAATCAGTCAGTTATATTATGTATTAGACTGACCAGTTGGTCAATATAATACAAAGGGAGCGCAAACATGAACAAAATTATTAATTTTTCGTTAAAAAATAAGTTCGCAGTTTGGCTACTAACCATTATCGTTACCATTGCAGGTATTTATTCTGGGCTGAATATGAAGCTGGAAACAATTCCTGATATTACAACACCTGTTGTAACAGTAACCACGGTTTATCCTGGTGCTACACCAGAAGAAGTAGCTGATAAAGTTTCAAAACCGATGGAAGAGCAACTGCAAAATTTAAGTGGTGTAAACGTTGTTAGTTCATCATCTTTTCAAAATGCATCTTCTATTCAGGTAGAATATGATTTTGATAAAAATATGGAAAAGGCTGAAACAGAAATAAAAGAAGCTCTCGCAAATGTGAAACTGCCAGAAGGCGTAAAGGACCCGAAAGTTTCACGTGTAAACTTCAATGCCTTTCCTGTTATTTCATTAAGCGTAGCAAGTAAAAATGAATCTTTAGCTACCTTAACTGAAAATGTGGAAAAAAATGTTGTGCCAGGATTAAAAGGACTTGATGGAGTCGCATCTGTTCAAATTTCAGGTCAACAAGTAGATGAAGTACAACTTGTCTTTAAAAAAGATAAGATGAAAGAATTAGGTTTAAGTGAAGATACTGTAAAAAATGTAATTAAAGGATCGGACGTATCTTTACCACTTGGCCTATATACATTTAAAGACACAGAAAAATCAGTTGTTGTAGATGGAAATATTACAACAATGAAAGCATTAAAAGAATTAAAAATCCCTGCTGTTCCTTCATCAGCAAGCGGTCAAGGTAGTCAAACTGCTGGAGCTGGTGCACAAATGCCACAAATGAATCCAGCTGCTATGAACGGGATTCCGACAGTTACATTAGACGAAATTGCTGACATTAAGGAAGTCGGAAAAGCAGAATCTATTTCTCGAACAAATGGAAAAGAAGCAATTGGAATTCAAATTGTCAAAGCTGCTGACGCCAACACAGTTGATGTTGTAAATGCAGTGAAAGATAAAGTAAAAGAACTTGAGAAAAAATATAAAGACTTAGGGATTATTTCAACATTCGACCAAGGTGCACCTATTGAGAAATCAGTAGAAACAATGCTGAGCAAAGCCATTTTTGGTGCTATTTTTGCGATTGTTATTATTATGCTGTTCCTACGAAATATCCGAACAACATTAATCTCTGTCGTTTCCATACCACTTTCTTTATTAATTGCTGTATTAGTCATAAAGCAAATGGATATTACACTTAACATTATGACACTCGGAGCAATGACAGTCGCTATCGGGCGCGTTGTGGATGACTCCATTGTTGTTATTGAAAATATTTACCGACGTATGTCGTTATCAGGAGAGAAACTACGCGGGAAAGATTTAATTCGTGAAGCTACGAAAGAAATGTTTATTCCGATTATGTCTTCTACCATTGTAACAATTGCTGTATTTTTACCGCTTGGACTAGTAAAAGGTATGATTGGTGAAATGTTCTTACCATTCGCCTTAACTATCGTCTTCGCTTTATTAGCATCGTTACTAGTAGCAGTTACAATCGTACCGATGCTAGCTCATTCTTTATTTAAAAAAGAGAGCATGAGAGAAAAAGAAGTACATCATGAAGAAAAACCAAGTAAATTAGCAAAAGGTTATAAACGTATACTTGCATGGGCTTTAAATCATAAAATCATCACATCAAGTATTGCTGTCCTTCTATTAGTTGGTAGTCTTGCACTTGTTCCAATTATCGGTGTAAGTTTCTTACCATCTGAAGAAGAAAAAATGATTATTGCAACGTACAACCCTGAACCAGGTCAAACGTTAGAAGACGTTGAAAAAATTGCAACGAAAGCTGAGAAGCACTTCCAAGGTAATAAAGACGTCAAAACAATTCAATTCTCATTAGGTGGCGAAAACCCAATGAGTCCTGGTCAATCAAATCAGGCAATGTTCTTCGTACAATATGATAACGACACGAAAAACTTCGAAAAAGAGAAAGAACAAGTCGTTAAAGATTTACAGAAAATGTCTGGAAAAGGCGAATGGAAAAACCAAGACTTCGGAGCAAGTGGCGGTAGTAACGAAATCAAGTTATACGTTTACGGAGATAACTCAGAAGACATTAAGCCTGTCGTAAAAGATATTCAAAACATAATGAAGAAAAACAAAGACTTAAAAGATATAGACTCTAGTATTGCAAAAACATACGCAGAATACACTTTAGTCGCAGATCAGGAAAAGCTAAGTAAAATGGGTCTAACGGCTGCACAAATTGGAATGGGACTTTCTAATCAACATGATCGCCCTGTTCTGACAACAATAAAAAAAGACGGTAAAGATATCAATGTATATGTAGAAGCTGAAAAACAAAATTATGAAACAATCGATGACTTAACAAATCGTAAAATTACAACGCCGCTTGGTAGTGAAGTGGCTGTAAAAGATGTGATGACTGTAAAAGAAGGAGAAACTTCGAATACAGTGAAACACCGCGATGGCCGTGTTTATGCGGAAGTAAGTGCAAAACTAACATCTGATGACGTTTCAAAAGCATCCGCCGCGGTTCAAAAAGAAGTAGATAAAATGGACCTTCCTTCTGGCGTAGATGTTTCTATGGGAGGCGTTACAAAAGATATTGAAGAATCATTCAAGCAACTTGGCTTAGCGATGTTAGCTGCGATTGCTATTGTATACTTCGTTCTTGTCGTGACATTTGGCGGTGCTCTTGCACCATTCGCAATTTTATTCTCGCTACCATTTACAATCATTGGAGCCCTTGTTGCCTTATTAATCTCTGGTGAAACGTTAAGTGTCTCTGCAATGATCGGTGCCCTTATGTTAATCGGTATCGTTGTAACAAACGCAATCGTGCTTATCGACCGCGTTATTCATAAAGAAAATGAAGGTCTATCAACACGTGAAGCTTTATTAGAAGCTGGTGCAACACGCCTTCGCCCGATTTTAATGACTGCAATTGCAACAATCGGTGCTCTTATCCCGCTCGCATTAGGATTTGAAGGTAGCGGCTTAATTTCTAAAGGACTTGGTGTAACAGTAATTGGTGGATTAACAAGTTCAACATTATTAACACTTCTTATTGTTCCAATCGTTTATGAAGTATTAAGCAAGTTTAAAAAGAAAAAAGTAAAGTAACAAAAAAATAACCTCGCTAACTGCGAGGTTATTTTTTATTTCCAAACAAGATTAGGAAATCACCATAGCCTTCCTTTTCTAATTCCTCTGTTGGAATAAATCGAAGAGCTGCTGAATTTATACAATAGCGAAGTCCATTTGGTCCTGGACCATCTGGAAATACGTGGCCGAGATGTGAATCTCCTTCCTTACTTCTCACTTCTGTACGCGTCATATTATGACTCACATCCATTTTTTCCTTCACACTAGCTGACATAACTGGCTTCGTAAAACTAGGCCATCCACATCCACTATCAAATTTATCTAGAGAAGTAAACAAAGGTTCACCTGAAACGATATCTACATAAAGACCTTCTTCTTTATGATTCCAATACTCATTTCGAAATGGTGGTTCTGTACCATTTTCCTGTGTTACATAAAATTGCATCTCACTGAGTTTTTCCTTTAAATGAGCATTATCCTTTGGCCAATGTTGCTTAATAAACGCATCTCGCCCTGAGCCCTTACGGTATAACTCGTAGCGGAATTCATTTTTCTTATGATATCCTTGGTGATATTCCTCTGCGGGATAAAACGTAGCAGCTGGCAATATTTTTGTCGCAATCGGCTTTGAAAAGCGCCCACTCCTTGCAAGCTCTTCTTTTGAAACCTCTGCTTTTTTATGTTGTTCTTCATTATGATAAAAAATCACTGTTTCGTAAGACTGTCCGCGATCGTGGAATTGCCCGCCTACATCAGTCGGATCAATTTGTCTCCAATATATATTTAATAACTCCTCATACGGCATTTTATTTGCATCAAATGTAATTTGTACTGCCTCATAATGTCCCGTCGTTTCTGAACATACTTCTTTATATGTTGGATTCTCTTTATGACCACCTGTATAGCCAGAAACAACCTTTATAATTCCTTCCACCTCTTCAAATGGCGAAACCATACACCAGAAGCACCCTCCAGCAAATGTAGCTAATTCTACCTTTTCATTTACAACCATTCTTTCACCCCTATTCTATCTTCTCCTTACAGTATGGCATAAGAAACATCATGTTATAAAAGAAAAAGCATCGAACATCGATGCTTTTTTAATCTGTCTCCTTTGTAACGGACAGTAAAACCTCCAATGATTAAAGTTTGACTTTATTTACGAGGTTTTAAGGAATCTTGAAAATGAAAAGTATTATTTATTAGTAGCAAAATAAATATTTATATATTTGCCTTAAAATCTAATTCTAATAATATGGAATTGCAAATACATTTGTTGAAAATAAAATCATAAAGTGTATTAATTTACTTTAAAAGGAGAATTTGTGAAATGAAAAAGTTACTAGTATTACCAGCAATCGCTTTATCTTTAATTGGAACAGGGACAGCTGCAGCATCAGTACCAGAAACGCACATGAATAAAACTCCTGAAGTAACAGAAATTCAGCTAGGAAATGGCGATGATTCAATCATCATGTATTCATCATCAATATTACTAGGGAGTCAAACAGTCTCCTTTGATCATGGCTCTGGGTCCGGTTATTTTTGGAATAAATCTGGCGATGACCTTACATTTTGGATTCAAAACACAGGGCCAAGTACTTTACGCTATAAACTTATAAATTCAGCAGGCCATACGCTTTATCAAGAAAGTATAAGTCCAGGGGTGCAAAAAACTCTTTACTTTAGTACTAGTTGGTCAGATTGGGTATCAAGTGGAAAATATACCATCTCTGCATATACTGATCATGGCGGTGTTGATTCATTTAAATTTGCGGCAAGGGCATTTCCAGAAGGGTTTTAAGATCACAAAATATATTCATTTAATTATATATAAATATATATAATTATTAATTAAATTGTCTTTACGTTAATAATAAATAAAACCCCAAATCATGGACACTAAAAAAGTCTATGATTTGGGGTTTTGGTGCATTTTCACGCTCATTCCTCATTAATAATGGAAACGATGATAAAAGTGAGATACAGGAAATGAGCAAAATTATTTTTAATGAAATACAAAGGAGAATTCTTTTGTTAAATTATCCACTTTATAGGGTACAGTTCATTTCTTACTTCACTTTATTTTTTCCCAGTGTCCTTCTCCATTTCATCACTTGTCACATCTAAGACATCTAATAAGAAAATGAAGATTGGAATACCGATAATTAATCCCCATACACCTAAGAAGTGTTCCGAGAAGATTAATACCATAAACGTATAGAAAATTGGTAAGTTTGTTTTTTGTGACATAAACTTCGGATTTAACACGTAACTTTCAAGCGCATGAATGACTGTTACGATAACTAAAATATAAACAACGTACATAATACCGCCGATATTGTAAGCAATCATACAAAGCGGGAATAACGAAATGATAACCCCAGCTACTGGAATTAAACCAAGTAAGAAGATCATTAACGCTAAACCTAATAATTGTGGGAATCCTAATATCCATAATGCAATAACGGATAAAACGCAGTTAACAACTGCAATTAAAAATTGTGCCTCAATTACTTTTCCGAATGAACGTGCAAATTTCTTACCGAAGTACTCGATTTCAGTATAAAAAATTGCAAGTCTGCTCTCTTTAAATTTTGCAGTAAAAGCAACGATACGAGCTTTCTCCAATAAGAAAAATAAACTTAAAATTAAAGAAAGTAACACTTGAAGGCCAAATTTCCCAACATTCGTAATCGATTTATACAAAATGTCAACGCCTTGTCCTACATACTTCGAAAGTTCCATATGATTAACAGCATTAACTGCATACTTAATTAATTCACTGTCCGGTGGGTTTCTTAAAAATACGTTAAATTGATAAATCAATTGTGAAATTTGTATCGTTAATACTGGTAAATATTTAAATAGCGTAATAGCAATTCCACCAATTAACATGACATATAGAAATGCTATAATGAGTTTTCGATTAATGGGCATGAAATGATCTAATTTGCGGGAAATAAACTTTTGGAATCGATCCATTAAATACGTAAGAATAAACGTAATTAAAATTAAATTCAACATACTTTGCAGCCCGTATAACACGAGAGCAAGTATTACTAATACGAGTAACCTCTGAAATCCTTTGCTTTGAAACAGGTTTTTTATTTGCATAATCGACGAGTACTCTCTCCTGTCCTATAAAGTAAAACGTTAATAAGTAGATTTTTCTCTCTTTTCTACTTTTAATTATTCATTCATATTAAAATTTTTATAAGCTCATTATACGCCTACCTTAGCAGATCTATAGTAGCTTACTTCTTATTTTACAATACAATGACCTAATTCAAAACGTATTCTACACAGTATTAATGAAGATTTAAGGAAACTTACATTTTGTCACAATAGGTCTTACCACTACTGTAACATAAAAAGCAAGCTATCAGTAGGAATCTGTCCTACAAATAGCTTGCTTTTCTCATTTTTTAAGTAAGTTTTACTATCCAATGAATGGCATGAACATCGGTATGACAACTACCGTTACAACTCCAACTACTGTTACAGCAATACTTGCCATAGCTGCCTCTACTTCACCCATTTCAATTCCTACTGCCACTCCTAATGCATGACCTGCTGTTCCAAGTGCTAAACCTTTTGCAATTGGATGTTTCACTCTAAATGTTTTTAAGAATAACGCTCCTAATGCGTATACGATGACTGCGTTAAAGATTACTGCAAATGATGTAATTGCTGGTATACCACCAATACTTTCAGAGATTGGTAATGCAATTGCTGTTGTTGCCGCTTGTGGTAACATTGAATTCATTACTGCTGTATCTAGGCCAATTGCTTTTGCAACAATGAACACGACAATTACTGAACAAATAGATCCAACCACGATAGCTGATAAAATTTGCCACCAATATTTTTTCAACTTATCCACTTGTTTATATAATGGAATTGCAAACGCGATTGTTGCTGGCTCTAAGAAAAAGCTAATCATTTTTCCACCAGTATTATATTCTTCGAAAGTAAAGTTACCTACTTTTAAAAAGACAATCCCTAATACCATCGCTACGAATAATGGTGTGAATAAGAAGAACCCTTTTGAATGCTTGAATAATAATGTTCCGATTCCGTATGCGATTAATGAAACGACGATTCCGAAATATGGAGTCATTGTGCTTGCCATGTTCATTCCCTCCTAACAATATATACTAAAATGGTTACGCAACTTTTCCGTGCTTGCGTCCTTTATTTACTACTTTCAATTCTTTTGTATCTTCTGTTTCTTTTTTATCTTTTCCTAAAATAAATTGTGCAAATAATCCTGTTACAGCGAGTAAAATAACTGTTGCAACAACAATTACAGTTAAAATTTGTACAAAATATTGTCCCATTACACCAAGAGAATTAATAACCGAAATACCTGATGGGACGAAAAGGAATCCGATAATACCTGTTAAAGCTGTTCCAAGTGATTCAACTTGTTCCAATTTAATAACCTTTAAACATAATAGACTAAATAAAATGACTAACCCGATTACCGATGAAGGCATCGGAATTGGTAAATGTGTTGCAATAATATTAGAAATTAACATAATAGCTGAGAATATGAATGCTTGTGATAAGAAACTATATACTTTTTTCGTACTCATTTTGGCCACCTCTTTCGATTTGGTACCCTTATTGTATAGGATATAACTGCCTTAGTAAGCGTTTACATAACAGAACATCAAAAATACAGAATCAGTTACAAATATAAAAGGATGAAATACAAAAGCTGCTTCTTAAATACGAAGCAGCTTCTTGAGTTCTTTTGCATATGTACGACTAACAGGTACTTTTGATCCTTCTTTCATAATTAAATTATAAGTAGAATTGAACCACGGCTGGATTTCAGTAATATGATTAATATTTGCAATGAAGCTACGATGTACACGCATAAAACTTGCTTGCGGCAACTTCTTTTCCAAAATCACAAGTGTATCGTGTGTTATATATGTGTCCCTCATTGTTTTTACTGTTACTTTTCCATCCACAAGTCCTACATATATAATATCTTCAATATTCACAAGTACGATTGATTCTTCAATTGGTAATGCTAATTTATGCATATCTGCCGTTACATCTGCCCCTTTTATTTCTTGCTTCGTTTCTATTTGCGACTGCTTTTGTTTTTTATACTTCTTTAATGTTTGTACAATACGTTCTTCATCAAATGGCTTTAAAATATAGTCTAACGCATCTACTTCAAATGCTTGCAACGCGTATTGATCATAGGCAGTCGCAAATACAATGGCAGGTGGATTTTTCATCTTCTTTAATATATTCGCGATTTCAAATCCGTTATCATCAGATAACTGAATATCTAGGAAAACAATATCTGGTTTGTTTTTCATTAGCTCTTCTAATGCGTCCTCTACACAATCAGCCTCACCAATTATCTCAACTTCCTTCGTTCTTTCTAATAAATACTTTAGTTCATCGCGTGCTAACATTTCATCATCAACTACTAGTACTTTTAACAATCTTCTCTTCCTCCCCTACTTTTTTTGGAATAACAAAAGTAATCTCTGTCCCCTCGTTTAATTTACTTTCGATATGAAGCATCGTTTCTTTTCCAAATAGCCCAATAAGACGTTCATTAATATTATATAAAGCTGTTCCAGTCCCTTTCTTGGACGAAACTACCATCTTTCCTAATTGTTCTAAACGTTCTTCCTCAATTCCTTGCCCATTATCTTTTACTTCAAAATGAACCATACCCTCTTTTTCAAAAACATGCACTTCCACTTGGCATACTGGTTGCTTCTTCGGGAAAGCGTGTCGCAATGCATTTTCAACCAATAGTTGAAGAACAAATGGTGGTACTAAAGTTGTCTTTAGCTCTTCCTCAATATACACCTTTACTTCATACTTATTTGGAAACCTTGCTTGTTCTAGCGATAAGTATGCTTGTACATGGTTTAATTCTTGTTCTAGTGGAATCAATAACTGACGTGCCCCTTGTAAATTACAACGGAAATACACACTAAGCTGTAATAATAACTTCCTTGCTTTTTCTACATCTGTTCGGCATAAAGCTGATACTGTATTAATCGCATTAAATAAAAAGTGTGGGTTAATTTGTGCTTGTAATGCCTTTATTTCCGCATCTTGCAATAATTTACTTTGCAACTCAGCTTCCCCTAATTCAAGTTGTGTAGAGAATATTTTTGCTAACCCTTCTGCTAATTCCTCTTCCACACGACTTAACTGGTTAGGGTTTTTGAAATACAGTTTTAATGTCCCTATCGTATTTCCATGTGAAGTTAGTGGAATAACAATCGCCGCTTGCAAAGGGCATCCTTCATGTTGACAATTAATGACCTCACGTGATTTTGCCTTCATTATTTTTCCTGTGTGTAACACTTCTTTCGACAAACCAGTTATTAAACTATGTGAAGGAATATGGTGATCTGATGCTAATCCAACATGAGCTAATATTTTCTCTGTATCTGTTAAGGATACCGCATCAGTTCCTGTAAAGCGGTGAATAATTTGTGCCACATGCTTACACGATTCTTCTGTTAAGCCTTGGCGAAAATACGGTAACGTTTTATCTGCAATACGTAATACCTTATGAGTCTGAAGTGCCTTTGCATTCTCTTCCTGGCGCAAAATAGCTTGTATCATAGAAAGTAAAATAAAACTTCCAAAGCTATTTACAAGGATCATTGGTATCGCAATTGTTTTCACAATACTCATTCCATCCTCTACAATTAATAAGATCATAATCATTTCTAAAGAAACGATAAACACACTTAAAACTGCTGAAAATTTAGGCGTAATTGTACGATTATACTTTTTGAAAATGTATCCAATATAACCTGTTATAACCCCCGCTAAAATTGAAGAGATTGCACAACTTAGTGCAGTCGTCCCGCCAAGCATATAACGGTGAATACCAGCAATCGATCCTACTCCAATTCCAACGATAGGTCCGCCAAGCAATCCACTAATTCCAACACCCATAATACGTGTATTCGCGATTGTGCTCGATGAAGAAACACCCTGTAGCCAATTTTCATTCATAATCGTATTACCCGCTATTTCAATCCCAGTGTAATTGCTTACAATTGTAAACACCGAAAAAATACAAATAAGCTTAAGCTTATCTACATAACCATCTTGCTTATGAAGGAGGCGCCTAAATGTTTTAATATGCGAAAGTAAAAATCCTAAAATAACAATAAGTCCGACGCGTTCAATCATCATAAGTACTAAATTTAGCATCTGTGATTCATTCCTTTTTATAGTAGTTAGTTTTATTATCGGAAAATAGTGAAGTGGGCGTCAAGAAGAATGAAATACCTTTTGCAATATTTTACACATAACAATTCCCTCTTTATTTGACAATCTAATAGAAGAGTGCTAAAAATAAAGTAATATAATACAGTCCTTTAACCCAACCCCGTGAGGTTGAGAAGGAAGTCGGAATACAATATACGTATGTTCTTTTCTAGGAATACGTATGCTTTTTGGCCTTCTCATCATATCAGGTGAGAAGGCCTTTTGTTATTCTTCCATAGCGACTGTAGAAGAAAATAAGGAGGAATAATGATGAACGTCACTACTGATGTACAATCAACAACAGAGGAGACGAAAGGGAAAAGATATAAAACATTATTTGGGTCTGCGCTAGGATATGCAGCAGAAGGCTTAGATATGTTGCTCTTATCTTTCGTACTCGTCTACATTTTAAAAGAATTTCATTTAAGCCCTGTTGAAGGTGGGAACTTAACTTTAGCTACTACAATAGGAATGCTAATTGGGTCTTATTTATTTGGATTTATTGCTGACTTATTTGGGCGTATCCGTACGATGGCCTTCACAATCTTACTATTTTCACTCGCGACAGCACTTATTTATTTCGCAACAGATTATTGGCAATTATTAATTCTTCGCTTTTTAGTAGGAATGGGAGTTGGTGGTGAATTCGGAATTGGGATGGCCATCGTAACTGAAACATGGTCGAAAGAAATGCGCGCAAAGGCAACATCTGTTGTGGCACTTGGATGGCAATTCGGCGTACTAGTCGCTTCACTCCTACCAGCATTTATCGTTCCACACTTTGGATGGAGAGCCGTTTTCTTATTTGGACTCATTCCCGCACTACTAGCTGTCTATGTCCGAAAAAGTTTAAGTGAACCGAAAATATGGGAACAAAAACAACGATACAAAAAAGAATTGTTACAAAAAGAAGCTGAAGGTAATTTAACAACTACTGAGGCAGAGCAATTAAAGCAAATGAAAAAGTTCCCACTTCGAAAGCTATTTGCAAATAAAAAAGTAACGCTAACAACAATTGGTCTTATTATTATGTCATTCATCCAGAACTTCGGATACTATGGAATCTTTACATGGATGCCAACTATTTTGGCGAATAAATATAACTACACATTAGCAAAAGCGAGCGGTTGGATGTTCATCTCTACGATTGGCATGCTCATTGGAATTGCAACTTTTGGTATTCTAGCCGATAAAATTGGTCGCCGTAAAACTTTTACAATCTATTATGTTGGTGGTACTATATACTGTCTCATTTACTTCTTCTTATTCACAGATTCAACATTATTGCTATGGGGAAGTGCATTGCTTGGATTCTTTGCAAATGGCATGATGGGAGGATTCGGAGCAATTTTAGCTGAAAACTATCCCGCTGAAGCCCGTTCTACAGCAGAAAACTTTATTTTCGGTACTGGACGTGGTTTAGCTGGCTTTGGACCTGTTATTATCGGATTACTTGCTGCAGGTGGTAATGTAATGGGAGCATTATCTCTTATCTTCATTATCTATCCAATCGGTTTAGTTACAATGCTATTATTTGTCCCAGAGACGAAGGATAAAGTATTAGAATAGATTGAAACTACACAGTGTACGATCTTCCTTCAAGAAAGATAGTTATATAAATAGTAAAGAGGAAGCATCTCTAATGAAATGCTTCCTCTTTTGATATAAAATATACAATTATTTATTTTGATCTACTAGCTTTTTGGAACAAGAAAGAAGTTTGCTCTTCTTCTTTTACAATACCTTGTTTTAATGCTAGTTCCCCTGCCACTTTAGGCGCTAGCCATAGCATTGGGAACAACAGAACAGATACTGGGACAGCTGTTACTACGATGAATGATTGCAATGCATTAATACTTCCCTCACCCATATATAAAAGAATTGCCGCAACTGCTCCCATAATAAGCGACCAAAAAATTCGTAAGCTAATTCTAGGATCTCCGTCTCCAGTCACTGCCATCGAAATCGAATAAGCCATTGAATCTCCTGTTGTCACTACAAATAAAATTGTTAATAAAAGAAATGCCGGTCCAATAATATGAGAGAGTGGCAGTTGCTCTGTAATTGCAATCATAGCTGCCGGCATACCAGATTCACTTAATGCGGTCGATATAGAACCAGGATTCATTAACTCATAAAACACACCTGATCCTCCCAAAATCGTAAACCAAAACGTTGTAATAATAGGTGCAATAATTCCAATTGCAACGATGATTTCTCGAATCGTTCTTCCTCTTGAAATGCGGCTCACTAAAATTGCCATCATTGGTCCATATCCAATAAACCATCCCCAGAAAAAGATTGTCCACGACCCTAACCAACCTGTATCACCACGGTATGTGCTCATTGGAATAAATTCATTTACATAAAATCCAAACGAAGAAACAAATGCATCAATAATAAATCCACCTGGTCCACATAATAATACAAATACCATTAATAAAATCGCTAATTTAACATTTAAATCGCTTATAATTTGAATCCCTTTATTAATTCCTGTTACTGCAGATATAGTAGAAACCGCAACTACACAAATGATAATTGCTAATTGAGTAGTAAACACATCAGGAATATTAAACAACGCTTGTAGACCATAACTTGCTTGTAGCCCTAAAAATCCGATTGGACCAATCGTCCCTGCAGCTACCGCAATAATGGCAAATGCATCAATCATTGTTCCAAGCAAACTCTTTCGCAATTTCTCACCAAAAATAGGATATAAAAGCGTTCGAGGTTTTAACGGCATACCTTTATGATAATGCCCATACATCATAACTACCGCACTGATTGTACCTAAAATCGTCCACGCTAGGAAACCCCAGTGCATATAACTTTGTGCTAAAGCAGGCATTACTGCTTCTTTCGTTCCAGCAGATATACCTTCATGTATCGGCGGCACCGTCATCAAGTGGTACATTGGCTCTGCAGCTGCCCAAAAAACGCCACCTCCGGCAAGTAATGTCGACATAATAATAGCAAGCCACTTTGCCGTACTAATCTCAGGTTTTTCTAATCCCCCAAGTTTAACTCTTCCATATTTCGAGAACGCCATACACATTGCAACAATAAATGTACCAATTAATAAAACTTGCCAGAAGGCACCAAAATATTTAATTGAAGCTGCAAAACTGCTATTAATGACTCCCTCTACATAATTTTTATTTAAAAAAACCGCAATTACAAATAATAAAAGCGAACCACCACTAATAAGAAATACAGGCCAATCCGTTTTTCGACTCTTCATCCTCATTTACACTTCCTCCTTCCTCAGCAATCTAAAAAAACAACTTTATTATGTTTTATTGTTTACACCCAAAACACAATGATTATATAAGCATAATAATTTATCTATTTACTACACACTTATGTTGTCCCTAAAAATATGCTAAATCCCTTATTTAAAAGAAAATTTCTATTCCTCTTACATAAAAAAGCAAAATAAAAGACCTTATATTTCTATAAGGTCTTCGAAACAGAAATTTGATTATAACATAAGGAACTCCTTGGTTCAAAAAGCTCCTTCCAAAAATAACCGAGGGTAAAGGCTTCCATTTGCTACGTAACAGTAGTTAAAAAAAAATTATATTTTTACAGAAAATGCCCTATACTACAAACTATTTATGAAAAAAATTCGGCTTCAAAATTTCATTCGGATACGGTTTATGATAAATATGAGTAGTAGCTGGAGATAATGGCGGAATGAGCCACACCCAATTGCCCGTTACAATACGACCGGAAGCAGCTTCTTGCTTCTCAAATTGCTGAAATTGTTGCGCCGCAGTATGATGGTCAACAATACTGACTCCTTGTTTTTTAAAGGAATGTAAAACAGCCACGTTTAATTCAACTAATGCCTTATCTTTCCATAACGTACCGTTTCTTGATGTATCCAAATCCATCATTTCCGCAACTGCTGGAAGTAAATTATAGCGATCATGATCCGCTAAGTTACGTGCCCCAATCTCTGTTCCCATATACCATCCATTAAACGGAGCTGCTGTATAGGAAATACCGCCAATTTCTAAGCGCATATCTGAAATCATTGGAACCCCGTACCATTTTACTCCAAGTGACGAAATTGGGTATTCTGGGTGTTCAATTGGCACCTCTTTTACTTCTTCTTTCGGAATTTCTTTATATATCGGCGCTTTTCCATCTATAGAAAACACAAGTGGCAATACATCGAAATTCGTACCTTCTCCTTGCCAGCCAAGTTCTTGACAAAAATCTGTAAACACAGCGGAATGAGAGTCACCAATCACTCCCATTTCTGTTTTATATCCTGCATACCGAATCAATTGGTGATTATAAATTCGTATATTATTTTCTTCACCTTGATATTGCTTAAAAATTGTAATGGTCGGTTTCACTTTTCCGTCGTTCGTTGCATATTGAATATGATGAATTAATGCATTATATACACCTTCCTCATCATTTACTTCACGTGCATCTAATATGTGCATCTTACTCCAAAATAGTCTTCCGATACATCGATTACTATTGCGCCATGCCATTCGCGATCCGTGAACAAGTTCTTCAAATGTATGTTCATACGTCCCCGTCTTCTCTATTTCAACTCGAATTTCTTTCATGCGTTCTTCTATGAATTGTTCTTTATTAAGCTCTTTATAGCAAATCGTAATAAAATGACTCGCTTCCTCTATTAATTGCTTCGTTTTACTCATAAGCGATCTCCTTCTATTTCAACAAAACGTTACTACTTTACAGTATAAGCAAAAAGAATAAGAGTCACAAACGAAAGTCGAAGTGTTACTTTTATTGTACTATCTTTCAGAAAATTAAGAGATTACTATTGACTTTCATGAAAAATAGGTGTATTTTTTACTCAGGTAAATTATTTTTACCTAGACCAACTTTTAGAGAGAAAGGAGGAAATGTCATGTCTTCATTTCAATTGCCAAAGCTTTCATATGACTATGATGAACTAGAGCCATATATCGATAGCAATACACTTTCTATTCATCATGGAAAGCACCATGCGACATACGTAAATAATTTGAATGCCGCATTAGAAAACTATTCGGAATTACATAATAAATCTTTAGAAGAGTTACTATGTAATTTAGAAGCTTTACCAAAGGAAATTGTTACAGCTGTCAGAAATAACGGTGGTGGACATTATTGTCATAGTCTTTTTTGGGAAGTAATGAGCCCACGGGGTGGCGGCGAGCCTAATGGAGACGTTGCAAAAGTAATTGATTATTATTTCAATACCTTTGACAACTTAAAAGATCAACTGTCTAAAGCAGCAATTAGCCGTTTTGGAAGTGGTTATGGATGGCTTGTCCTTGATGGTGAAGAACTTACTGTAATGAGTACACCTAATCAAGATACACCTTTGCAAGAAGGAAAAATTCCATTACTTGTCATTGATGTATGGGAACATGCCTATTATTTAAAGTACCAAAATCGTCGCCCAGAATTTGTTACCAACTGGTGGCATACAGTGAACTGGGACCGGGTAAATGAAAAATATTTACAAGCAATTCAATCACAAAAACATTAGTCGTGCGTATAAGGTAAGTTTGGTAATGTAAAATTAGTATTGTCGAAATCCTCCAGAATCCCCCGGATTGCCACCGGGGGATTTATGATCATTTCATTGCATGTATGTAATAACGTAATACTTTTTCTATTTCTATTTTCAACCCTCGGAACGGGAATCCTAATTCATTAGCTTTTCCATTATGTAATGTACAATTAGTCAATTCATTATAAGGTGCTACATGATCTCCTACTTCTTGAATGAGTGATTTTATTCCCGTATTTTCTTCTATAAAATGAATAATTTCCCGAGTAGAAACTACCCCGTTGCTACAAGCATTAATTGGCCCTTCTATATCTTTCATCCCACACCAAGCTAAAAATTCCCCGGCTTCTTCTTCATGTATAAACGACAATTTTCCATCTAGATCATTCACTGCGATAGTTTCTTCTCTCACAATATGTTCAACGTAAAATTGTAACCTTTTCGTATAATCGTTTTCTCCAATAACAACCGGAAAACGAGCTGCAACAACTGGGAATGTTGCTTGTTGAAATACAACGGCTTCGGCTAATCTCTTTCCTTCACCATAATTGAAGTCATTCCTATCTCCATACGCGATTGCATACTCGTACGGATTAAAGTCTTCTTCTGATAAGCTTAGTGCAGGTTCATAGACAGCCATTGAAGATGTCATAACATACTTCTTCGTTTTCCCTCGTAACACTTCACATATTATCTTCGCTGCATTCGAGCTATAGCATAAATTATCGTATACAATATCATAACTTTTATCTGTTAGACGCTCTGTTAGTTGTTTTTCATCTTCTCTATCTACAATAAGTCTTTTTACTCTACTCCCAAAAAAATCTTCCGTAATTCCTCTCGTCGCAATCGTTACATCGTGCCCGTCTTGCAAAAGTGCTTCTACTAAATGTTTACCAAAAAATCTAGTTCCCCCTAGCACCAATACTTTTTTCAACTTTATCATCCCCATTTCGATAAATTGTAAAATACTACCTCTCTATTATAAATGCTAACATATAAAAAGCATGGAACTCGTTTAGCGATTCCATGCTTTTCTACAAAAAATATATTAACGTACTCGATATTTATAAATACAATAACAGAAGTATAAAATAGAAATTACAGATACATAAACCCATAATTCATATACGAATCCCTCTCCCCATACTCCCATAAAATAAAAGAGTGAAGGTAACGTCAATGTTACCCATGATTGTACGAAGGCAATCCTTCCAAGATATTGATTGATGTTCTTTTTTTGTGTATTTAATACAAAGAATAAATACCAAAGTAATGCCCACATAAACCACGTTAACGCATTCACAACATCGTGGAATTGAACAAATGAAACAACCATATAGAATAAAGCAATAATTGCTACCCAAATGCAGAACCAACCTAAACCGCTACTATCCATTCCTTTTATAAAAGTAACACCTACATATAAATAGGTTAATCCGAATAAGAAAGTAGCTGCATATGAATATACCGTCCAATTACTTTGATCAGAAATCATGATTAAATAGAACGGAATAATAATTTGTAGTGCACCCACAAATAAATTAAAAACACCTGCACTTTTCATCTCTGCTTTTCCTAATATAACAAGACTATTTAAAAATAAAGCTGCACCAGAAAGTAATAATCCTACATAACCCATGTATCCTCATGTGAAAACCTTACATTTTCACACTGTACCCTCCCTATCTTGTAAAAATTACATTATTCCTTATTCTCCTTCTTACTTACAACTCCATACAAAGTTTTTTCGAAAATAAGTCAGACTTCCTACCTTAAAAACAATAAAAAAAATCTCTTCGATACATGTCATACAGTGGTGATATTAATCAAAACGCATCACATAATAAAAACGCTTTCAATAATGCGCAACGCAATCAAAAAGCTAATAGGATTATTTGATTATAAACGCACTTTAACAATGATACAAGTATTGAATAATATATTTTCACTATCTCATTCTACTACTTATTCTCATAAAATATTGTACAATCATATTAATTTAGAAAGGTCTGTTATTTATGCCTTTTCATTATTCAATTCACTTTCCTATTTGCTCAACTGGAGTTTTAACGAGAGAACCCGCTACTGTTTCTGCAGTAGTAAACATTGTAAATCTAGATGTATATTACGAACACCCCATAAATCTAGAGGTTTGGGATTGGTCTAATTATTCTAATCCTGTAAAGTTACCTGTATTAATTGGTGAAAATGCAGAAGTAGAATTCCCATATGTTTTACAAGGCCATCATCTCGCAGTCTTTTATGCTAATTTAGATGAGACTATTGATTTGTATGAAATACGTATTTCTTATCCGGCTCACTCCAATATTATTGCAAATTATTTCGGACGAAGTCTCCCACCATATACAAGTCAAGAAGGAAACACAGTATATCACAAACAACTTGTTCGAATTCATTAATTCCTCCTATTATGTAATAGGTGGTGGTTCGTAATATATTCTTTCTTATGAGAAAATTGTATTACGGACCTAAAAGGCGATAGTACTCCTTAGCAGTTTTTGATTGTTCAAAATCCCCAATTTTGTATAAGGAATAGGCTTGAATCAAAACCTTTAATTTCTTTTAATAAATTTACATATGCTCGTTGAAATTGCTCTTATGTTGCTGGCTGATCATAAAGTGAAACTTTAATCAGTAGCATTTTACGGGTAGTTGATTACCCACCTATATCCTTTCCAATAATTTTCCTTATTTATAACAATACCTTTGTAACACTTTTCAATCTTCATTCACTTACTACTAGGCTATATTAAATGCACTTTCGTTCTAAGACGAGAAATAGAGCGTATACTTAATAATCAATATCTTTACTGACATTGAAAATATTGATTCCTACACGTGTTGCCAGTCAAATATTCCTATAAAACAGCGAACGTTCTTTTCTAGGTTAGCTAATAAACTTAGTAGAAAATGAATATAAAAAATGACCTCTTGCTTTTATGCAAAGGTCATTTTTTTATTTATCATTAAACTTCCAAATAGCCATTTTTATTATTTGATTGCCATCTCCAAGAATCTGCACACATTTCTTCTAATCCACGTTTTGCTTCCCATCCTAGTTCACGTTTTGCCTTTGATGCATCTGCAAAACATATTGCCACATCGCCAGGACGACGCTCTGTAATTTTATAAGGAACCTTTTTTCCTGAAACCCTTTCAAATGCTTCAACCATCTCAAGTACACTATACCCTGTACCTGTGCCCAAATTATAAGCATCTACTCCTGTTGTATTCAGTACTTTCTCTAGCGCTTTTACGTGACCTTTTGCTAAGTCTACAACATGTATGTAGTCACGGATGCCTGTTCCATCTTTCGTTGGGTAGTCATTTCCAAATACACTTAATTCTTTTAGCTTACCTACTGCCACTTGTGTGACATATGGCATTAAGTTATTTGGAATTCCATTTGGATCCTCTCCAATACGTCCACTTTCATGTGCACCAAATGGGTTGAAATAGCGAAGTAACGCGATACTCCATTCTCTATCTGCAAATGCTACATCACGCATAATTTGCTCAATCATTAATTTCGTTTGACCATATGGATTTGTTGCACTTAATGGAAACTCCTCTGTAATCGGTGACGTTTCCGGGATACCATATACAGTTGCGGATGAACTAAAAATCATCTTCTTTACATTATGTTTCTGCATTACTTCACATAGCACTAAAGTGCTCGTAATGTTGTTATGATAATATGTTAATGGAATTGCTACTGATTCCCCTACAGCTTTAAATCCTGCAAAGTGAATAACTGCTTCGATTGCATTTTCTTCAAAAATCGCGTCAAGTGCTTCTTGATTTAAAACATCTTCTTTATAAAACTTAAATTGCTTTCCTGTTATTTCTTTCACTCGATTTATAGATTCTACCGAGCTATTCGAAAGATTATCAACTACTATAATTTCGTAACCGCTATTTAGTAATTCTACACATGTATGACTACCAATATACCCTGCTCCACCTGTTACAAGTATTGCCATAATTATAGTCCTCCATATTTCATTCATTATAAACTTCTCAAAGTATATCACATATTTCTTATCCTATGTTTAATATGCGAACACATAAACTTACATTTTATCCCATAATAATTTTATAACATATACGATTCCAATCAAGTAATAAGAAAAACGCCACATAATTTTTGTTATGTGGCGTTTTTCTTATTAAATTACGTAACAATATACACTTAGAAAATGTGCAAGACTACCTAATAATACAAAAACGTGAAAAATTTCATGATGTCCCATATATTTAAACTCTAGCCATTTTGGCTTTGTTCCATAAATACATCCACCAATTGTATAAAAAATGCCCCCAAGTACTAAGAAAACAATGCCTCCTGTACTTAAATTCTCAGCTAACGGTGCAAAGAATAAAACAATTAACCAACCCATCGTAATATAAATTGCTGTCGATAACCATCTTGGACAATTAAACCAAAACATTTTAAACACAATGCCGCAAATCGCAGTTGCATAGACTAAACAAAATAATAGCAAACCACTTGCTGAATTTAATGTAATTAAGCAAAAGGGTGCATATGTACCTGCAATTAATATAAAAATCATAGAATGATCTAGCTTCCTAAAGAAGTAAATAACACGTTCATTGGCCACAACACTATGATATACAGCTGATGCCGTATAAAGGACCATCATTCCAATCCCAAACAAAATAACAGCTGTAATTGCAGCAAATGATGGCATCTTGATAGAAACTTTCACAAGCATAGCTAATAAGGCAATAAATGATAATATCGCTCCACCTAAGTGAGTAAATGCATTAACTGGTTCCCTTACGTAAGTATTCATAATAACACCCCTCATATAATTACATGTAGTTTTAATAACTACGTGTAATTATATACACATTTCTTTTTAAGGTCAACATTTACAATTTATTTGTTTCGTAATACCATATTTAAGGATGTATTAGACATTAAGTTCCACTAAGTTATAAAAGTGAGGGATTCTACGTGGAAAATATAAATGAATTACTTGAGACATTGCATTTAGAAAAAAATATTAAACTTGAGGATATTCCAAATGTCGACTTATATGTAGATCAAGTTGTCCAACTATTTGAGAATACTTATGCAGATACAACGAGAACGGATGATGAAAAAGTATTAACAAAAACGATGATTAATAATTACGCAAAAGGGAAACTATTCATCCCTATCAAAAATAAAAAGTATTCAAAAGAGCATATGATTTTAATTAGCTTAATTTATCAATTAAAAGGTGCTCTTTCCATTAACGACATAAAAAGTTCATTAGAAACTATAAATGACTCCTTATTAAATGATGATTCATTCGAATTAAATACGTTATACAAAAATTATCTTGCTCTTACTGAAAGCAATGTCGAAAGCTTTAAACAAGACGTAAATAACCGTGTTACAGAAGTAAATGAGATTTCTTCCTTAGAAGACACAAAGCTAGAAAAATTTCTACTACTAACATCCTTCGTGACTATGAGTAATATGTATAGACGTTTAGCGGAGCAACTAGTGGATGATTTAAAAGAATCATAAATAAAAACTATCCACCTATTAAAGTGGATAGTTTTTATTTACTTAATTGCTTCATGAACTTTTAGTTGTTTCCCTTTAATCGTTGTAGTCTTCATGACTTTCAAGACAAGTGGTCCTTTTCCATTTAATATTTCAACGTAAGAAACATTATCTTGTATCGTAATAATGCCTATATCTTCTGCTGTAATACCTTTAATTTTAGCGATTGTACCGACGAAATCTACCGCCCTAATTTTCTTTTTCTTCCCGCCATTAAAGTAAAGCTTCATAATGCCTTTGTTGATGTCTGCATTTTTATCTTTCTTTATAATTGGTTTCGCATGTATCTTTTCTTCAAATGCAGCTTTCCCTTTCATAACTTCTTCTTTTGAAGGTCCAATTGCCTTTGGAATTTCAAAGCCAATATACTCCTCAATCTCTTCTAAAAATCTATTTTCATATGGTGTTATAAATGTAATAGCTTTTCCACTATTTCCAGCTCGTCCCGTTCTTCCAGTACGATGTACATAGCTTTCTTTTTCAAGTGGAATATCATAATTAATAACATGTGTAATATTATCAATATCAATTCCCCTCGCAGCCACGTCTGTTGCTACTAAATAACGAAATTTTCCTTTTCTAAAATCATCCATGACTTCAAAACGATCTTCTTGTACCATACCACCATGTATTTTGTCACAAGGATAGTTAGCTCGTTTTAATTGTCTATATACATGATCTACATTTTCTTGTGTACGGCAGAAAATAATACAGCTATCAGGATTCTCAATCGTTGTTACATCTTTAAGTAGTGAAAGCTTCTCGTCTTCTATCGCCTCAAAAAGAGTATGTTCAATTTTATCCGTCGTAATCCCAGCCGCTTTAATTTCAATATGAGTTGGTGCATTCATATATGTACGTGATAACCTTTCAACATCTTCCGGTAAAGTTGCTGAAAATAGCATTGTCATTCTATTTGTAGGTAATTCATCAATAATTGCCTCTACTTGATCGATAAAGCCCATGTTTAGCATTTCATCCGCTTCATCAATCACTAAATATTTTAATCGCTCTAAAGAAAGGGTCCCTTTTTCAATATGATCCAATACACGCCCTGGAGTCCCTACTACAATATGCGTCTTTTGCTTTAACTCTAATTTTTGACGTGCAAATGGGGATTTACCATAAATTGCGGCGGCTTTAATTCTTTTGAATCGCCCTATATTTGTAATATCTTCTTTCACCTGTACCGCAAGCTCTCTCGTTGGTGTTAAAACTAATGCTTGTGGTTTATTCTCTGCCCACTCCACCATTTCACAAAGTGGAATACCAAATGAAGCTGTTTTTCCACTTCCCGTCTGGGACTTCACAACAAGATCCTTCTTTTGTAATGCGACTGGAATAACCTTACCTTGTACTTCTGTTGGATGATCATACCCTAAGCCAGTAAGTGCCCTTACAATTTCTTTACTTAATTTATACTCAAAAAACCCTTTTTCACTCATATATTAACCTCATTTTATTCTGTATTATTTTCTTTTTTATCTTTTGTATACGTTACTATCGCCCTACTTATTATACTTGAAACCTCACATAAAAAGATGGATTATGCCAGATTCATCTTTTTACATAGAAATAAACCTTATCATTTCATATATTGTTCAACTACTTGATAACATCTTTTGCTCGTATTGTTAGCATTAACCTTTTCATAGAATCCTACATCCACTCAAAAAAAATAAAAAGAATACATACATCCTTGTATAATTATCTTAATTTTTCAACCTTTTTTATAGACGAACAATATAAAACAAAAAACATTTTAAATTCGTTTTTAACGTTGTTTTTTACATATAAAATCTACTTTTTAAAAAAACGTTAAGAAATCCTTTGACTTTTTAATGAAAACAATGTAAATTATCATATGGACGAACATTTTTGATTAATAAAAATAAAATATTCGTATTTTAGGGGTGTAAATGATGGAAAACGTATTCGACTATGAAGATATTCAATTAATTCCTGCAAAATGTATTGTGAACAGCCGCTCTGAATGTGATACAACTGTCACTTTAGGTAAACATAAATTTAAATTACCTGTCGTACCTGCAAATATGCAAACGATTATTGATGAAAGAATTGCAACTTATTTAGCTGAAAATAATTACTTCTATATCATGCATCGTTTCCAACCAGAGAAACGAATCTCATTCATTAGAGATATGCAATCACGTGGATTAATCGCTTCTATTAGCGTTGGTGTAAAAGAAGACGAGTATGAATTCGTACAACAATTAGCTGCTGAGCACCTTACGCCTGAATACATCACGATTGATATCGCACATGGACATTCTAATGCTGTAATCAACATGATTCAACATATTAAAAAGCATTTACCAGAAAGCTTCGTTATCGCTGGAAACGTTGGAACTCCAGAAGCGGTAAGAGAATTAGAAAACGCTGGTGCTGACGCAACAAAAGTTGGTATTGGACCTGGTAAAGTTTGTATTACTAAAATTAAAACAGGCTTTGGAACTGGTGGTTGGCAGCTAGCTGCACTTCGCTGGTGTGCAAAAGCTGCAAGTAAGCCAATTATCGCTGACGGTGGTATTCGTACACATGGCGACGTAGCTAAATCTATTCGATTTGGGGCGACTATGGTTATGATCGGTTCTCTATTCGCTGGTCATGAAGAGTCTCCAGGGGAAACAATCGAAAAAGACGGCAAACTTTATAAAGAGTACTTCGGTTCAGCTTCTGAATTCCAAAAAGGTGAGAAGAAAAACGTTGAAGGTAAGAAAATGTTCGTTGAGCATAAAGGTTCTTTAGAAGACACTTTAATCGAAATGGAACAAGATCTTCAATCTTCTATCTCTTACGCTGGTGGAACAAAATTAGACTCCATTCGTACTGTAGATTATGTAGTCGTGAAAAACTCTATTTTCAACGGTGATAAAGTATATTAATTTTTAAATTTAACTCGAGGGACAAGCATTTTTATGCTTGTCCTTTTTCATATATAGAAATGTAAAATATTTTCATTTTACTGAATTTTCTAGTATCATATTTTTAGATACTTATAATAAGGGGGATATAATATATGAAAGATGTAATTGAGAAACGCTATATTCGTGCAGAAGTTCCTACTGAATTAACATGGGACCTCTCTGATTTATACGAATCTGATAAAGAGTGGGAAACTGCATTACGTGTATTAACAGATGATATAAAAAAACTTGATGCGTTTAAAGGACAATTACACAATAGCCCTACCACCTTATTACATTGCCTACTTTTAGAAGAAGAGCTTTTAATGAAGTTAACAAAACTATATTCATATGCAAATTTAAAAGAATCTACTGATCGTACAAATCCAGTTATTCAAGCGAACTCTTCCAAAATTGCCGCTTTATGGACGAAAGTACATACGGCGCTATCCTTTATTCATAATGAAATTCTCTCATTAGAAGAAGGCACAATTGAAAAATATTTAACGGAAGAAACAAAACTTGAACCTTTCCGTAAATCATTACTAGACATATTACAAAAAAGGCCGCACACGCTCTCTCCTGAAACTGAAGAAGCACTTGCTGCACTTGGCGAAGTACATAGTTCTCCATACAAAATTTACGGTATGACTAAATTAGCCGATATGGATTTTAACTCCATACAAGATGAACAAGGAAATGAACTCCCTGTGTCGTTTGCATTATTTGAAAGCAAATATGAGTTTTCTCCAAGCGCAGACATACGTAGGAAAGCATACTCATCATTTGTTTCCACCTTGAAACGATATAAGAATACAGTGGCAACAACATATGCGACTGAAGTAAAAAAACAAGTAACACTCTCTCGCTTACGCAAATTTGAATCTGTTACTCATATGCTTTTGGAACCTCAAAAAGTTCCACTTGAAATGTATAACAATCAACTCGATATTATTTATAAAGAATTGGCGCCTCATATGCGCCGTTTTGCAGATTTAAAAAAGAAAGTATTAGGACTCGATGAAATGCTGTTCTGCGACTTACACGCACCTTTAGATCCCGAATTTAATCCGACAATTACTTACGAAGAAGCTGGAAAACTTATTCAAGACTCTTTACAAGTACTCGGGGATGAATATAGTTCCATTATCGAAAAAGGATTCAAAGAAAGATGGGTCGACCTTGCAGATAACGTAGGCAAGTCAACTGGAGCATTTTGTTCAAGTCCATATGGTTCTCATCCGTACATTTTAATTACATGGCAAAATACGATGCGCGGCTGTTTCACATTGGCTCATGAATTTGGGCATGCTGGTCATTTTTATTTAGCAAATAAAAACCAGCGTATTATGAATGTACGTCCATCTATGTACTTCGTTGAAGCACCATCTACAATGAATGAATTACTATTAGCCCAGCATTTATTAGCGACGAATGACGATAAGAGAATGCGTAGATGGGTGATCCTGCAACTACTCGACACATATTATCATAACTTTGTTACTCACTTACTTGAGGGAGAATATCAAAGAAAAGTATACAGCCTAGCAGAAGAAGGTGGAGCACTTACAGCTACAACTTTAACTGAAATAAAAGCAAATGTACTTTCAACATTCTGGGGAGATTCCGTAAAAATTGATGAAGGTGCTGGATTAACTTGGATGCGTCAACCTCATTATTATATGGGCTTATATTCTTACACGTATTCCGCAGGCCTCACTGCATCTACTGCGGTGGCTCAAATGATTAAAGAAGAAGGACAACCTGCTGTTGATCGCTGGTTAGATGTACTTCGCGCTGGTGGTACGATGAAACCACTGGAATTAATGAAACATGCTGGAGTCGATATGTCAAAACCAGATACAATCCGCAGAGCTGTTTCTTACGTTGGTTCCTTAATTGATGAATTAGAGCGCTCTTATCAAGAATAAAGTGAAACTTTAATCAGTGGGGGCCATCCCCCACTGATTATTAGCCCTCACCAATCGGGCTTTTACGGACAGTTGATTCCCTACCTAACTTCTTTGCTTCCGCTGAATTTTGAGGTAGGAATCTTACTGCCCGGCAAATAGCGGGATAAAAAATAAGCCCTCGCTTTATGAGGGCTTATTTCATGTTTACTTTCCAAATCTTTTACGGTATCCACATTTTCTACATAGCTCTTCAACTGCAACTCTTCTGGAAAATCCATCAACAATGTTTGTTGCTCTTTCGCCTTCTATAATGTTAGAGAATGAATCATTATTAATATTTCCAAGGTTAATAATCCCTTCACCATCTAAACAACAAGGAATAACCGTTCCGTTCGCTAAAATACCAGCTTGATTTCGAAGCCCATGACAGAATCCTTTTCCATCATCCTCTTCTTCATGCAATGCTGGCCACTGGAATTCATAGTCTTGATTAATAAAGACACGTTCCGCAATTTTTATACCTTTTCCTGGTGTAAGCTTCTCTTCAATTTGATAAGATAAATTAAACTCATTTTCAATGATAGATAATAACTCTCTATTCTTCTGGATTTCAGCATTTGTTTTATTATCCTGCGTTAAGTTCCATAATCTAAGTGAAACGATTAAATCCGATTGACTTGTCGCCTCTCTAATGAAGGAAAGTATACTTCTTACATACCCCTCTTTGTCTTGTGAACCTGGGTGCCCATCAAAACTATGCAGTGAAAAATTCATTTGTCTTAAAGCAGGCTTATTTAACAATCTATGCCTTCTCTTATTAATTAACGTTCCGTTCGTTGTAATATTAACTTTAAACCCTTTTTCATGGCTTAAATCTAACAATTGATCTATTTTTGGATGCAGCAACGGCTCACCCTTCACGTGCAAATAAATGTAGTCTGTGTGTGGTTTAATTTGGTCTAACCTTTTCGCAAAATCCTCCACAGAAATGAATTGCTTCTGTCTTTCCGTCGGCGGACAAAAGCTGCACGCAAGATTACATACACTCGTAATCTCCAAGTAAAATTTCTTAAACTTCTTCACCTTTAACTCCTCACTTCTATGACTACTTATACTTTTTCCTCTTCATATTACAGCATACTTTTTTAGAAATAGAAACATACTTATTTTAGGAAATATAGAAAACGGCCACATCTGTAGCCGTTTGAATGTACTATTACTATTTATGATACGGTTCTCCACGATTAATCCGAAACGCCCTATACACTTGCTCAAGCAATACTAATCGCATTAATTGATGTGGTAACGTCATCTTTGAAAAAGAAAGAGATTCGTTTGAACGTTTCATTACTTCTGAACTTAGTCCAAGTGATCCACCAATCACGAAGGCAACTTTACTTTTTCCATATGTAGCAAGACGATCTAAGCTTACTGCAAATTCTTCTGATGATTTTTGCTTTCCTTCTATCGCTAACGCAATGACATGCGTATCATCAGAAATTTTATCTAGTATACGTATACCTTCTTTTTCTTTTACAATTAACATTTCTGCTTCACTTAAATTTTCTGGTGCCTTTTCATCTGGCAATTCAATTACTTCTACTTTTGCGTATGCAGATAATCGTTTTAAGTATTCTGCTATACCTTGTTTTAAATATTTTTCTTTTAATTTCCCAATTGAAATAATCGAGATATTCACACGTATTCCCCACCTTACAAACATGTTATCCACATAACTTATCCACATATCCACAATTGTTACCCACATATTGTGTGGGAATCTGTGTTCGATACAACATATGTCGCCTCATTTTGACAAAATTCACATGTTTTTTTCTCTTTTTCTGAGTTATCCACATTGTTAATAACTGGCGCGACTTCACACTCATCCACAACAATATCTAAAGCTAATTCAACATGTTCTAAACAACAAGGTAAGTTCATATTCTTCACCTCACTTTTCTACAATAGAAAACAGGAGGTAGACCCTCCTGTTTTTAATACTTTTGAATGCCTAGTTTAACCGTTGTTGTTGCTCGTTTTGTACCACGATAAAACGTAAGAGTCATTTTATCATTAATTTTTTTATCATATAAGGCCGTACGGAATCCGATAATATCGCGAACTGGTTTCCCATCTACTGCTACAATCACATCGTGTTCTCGCAAACCAGCATCTGTACCTGGCGAAGGGCTTTTCACATCTAAAATGCAAACTCCCTCTGTTACATTGCCTGGTAAATGCAATGTTTTTGACCAATAGTAGTTTGGAATTTCATTTAATGATCTCAGTTCAATTCCAACATACGGTCTTCTTACTTTTCCGTACTTCTCTAATTCATTCATAATTGGAACAGCTCTAGTAACAGGAATAGCTAGCCCAATTCCTTCTACTTCTTTTGCCGCAATTTTCATTGAGTTAATACCAATTAATTGACCTGCTGCGTTTACAAGCGCACCACCACTATTACCCGGATTAATTGCTGCGTCTGTTTGCAATACTTCTACTTGCCAATCATAATGTCCATCTTGATCTAAATCTACAGGGACAATACGCTCATTAGCCGAGATAATACCTTGTGTGACAGTTCCAGAAAATTGTAGACCGAGCGGGTTTCCAATCGCAATGACTGGTTCTCCTCTACGAACAGTATTAGAATCGCCAATCTCAATTACTTTTTTCACATGCTTTGCATCTATCTCTAGTACAGCCAAATCTGTGACCACATCGGTTCCTAATACCTTTCCAGGAACCTTCTTACCATCACTTAAACTTACTTCAATACGATTTGCTCCAGCAACAACATGATTATTCGTTACAATGTAAGCTTGACCATCTGTCTTCTTATAAATTACACCTGATCCCGTACCTGCTTCTGAATCTGCCTCTGAAAAATTATCTCGTTGAATATTAATAACTCCGACAACAGCTTCAGACGCACGATCAACAGCATCCACAAAGCTAATCTGTTTAATGCCTTGAGCTTCCGCCATATTACTTCCACTTGCTTCAGCTTGCGGAAACGCGTCCGTATCATTTGAAAATAAAGGAGCTCCAAATGCAAATAACGAAGCTCCTACAATTGTTCCTGCTATGCTAGAAATAACAATACCTTTATGCTTCTTTTTCTTTGCACGTTTCATACGATAATTTTCTCCATCAATAAAGGACATATTTGTTCACCTATCTTCCTGAAAACAACTATATTCACCTTTATTGTTTACTAAAATGGAGAATTATACGTATTGAATTTTTGTAGGCATTTTTGGATCTGTATCGTGGATTTCAAAGGCTTCTCCCACTCCAAATCCCTTTTCCTCTAATACTTGTGATACTGACATACGTGCTAGTTCTTTCATGTTATTATCTAAACTTAAATGGGCTAAATAAATATGCTTTGTCTCATCTGTAATTACATCCGCCATTGCTAATGCAGCATCTTCATTACAAACGTGCCCCACATCACTTAAAATACGTCGTTTAATACTCCATGGATAACGTCCCATACGAAGCATTTCCACGTCATGATTGCTTTCAAACACGAAAGCATTAGCCCCCTTAATAACACCTTTCATACGGTCACTCACGTATCCTGTATCTGTAATAAGAGCCAACTTTCTATTATTGTTATGAAAAGCATAGAACATCGGCTCTGCCGCATCATGAGACACCCCAAATGACTCGACCTCAATATCACCAAATGTTTTCACATCCCCAACTGAGAAAATAAACTTTTGCTCAGTTGGGATATTTCCTATTAAGTGTTCCATTGCATTCCATGTTTTCTCATTTGCATAAACAGGTAAATCATATTTACGTGCCAATACACCTAAGCCTTTAATATGATCACTATGTTCATGTGTTACAAGAATACCCGATACATCATTTATATTTAATTCTGCCTGTTTAAATAAAGCCTCTGTTGCTTTACCACTTAAACCTGCATCGACAAGTAACTTCTTTTCATCTGTTCCTACATATAGCATATTCCCTGTACTTCCACTTGCAAGTACGCTAAAGTGCAAACCCATTCTTTCTCACTCCAGTATGTTCATCAACCACTTGATTTTCCTTTTCCCCTAATTCCATAACTTGTCCTTCAATTGCATTTACAAAGAAGTCCTGCTTCTGCTCCGTCTTTAAGTTCCACGTTGGAGCAAGTACTTGGTTATTAGAAGTAGATGCGGTAAGGTTGGCATAACCAATTTGCGCTTCTTTTACATGTGTATTCCCATGAATTTTATTTTTTAAATACAGATTTTCTAAAGCGGTTTGGGCAGTAATAATTTCTTGCTGTTTCGTTTTTTCACTTTCGCCCATTTCTTTTAAATCTGTTAACATCGTCTGCGTGTACGACACAAGTTCATTTTTTTCATTTAATTCCACAACAATCATCGCCTGATCGTTATAGAAAATAGGCTTATCTTTATACTTTTGGAAGAAGTAAATTTTAGAGTCTTTCATCGCTCCAAACTCATACTTTTGTCCATCCAATACATAGTTCTTCAAAAAATCATTATACTTATCTTTTGATAACGATTTTGTATTTAAAAAGGGCTCTTTTAGCTTACTTTCTATCTTGTACATATTTTGTATATGCGCCGTTTGATTTTTTAAAGACTGTATGTCTTCTTCTTTAAATGCCTTGTTTTCAGCCCTAATAAATGACTCTTTTTTCGGTTCTTTAGGGAAATTACCCATAGTAATTTTGTTTGCTTTTAATTCTTGATCTATCTTCGTTTCTGCAATAAGCTCCAATTGATTACTATCTTGCTTTTGAATGAATTGAAAAATGAGAAAGAGGTCCAAAACAAAAAAGGTCACAATAAATATGGTTTTAATCCGATCCCAATCCATTTAGTCCCCCCTCATTCCACTCATATATTTTTTGTTTGCCAGCTTCATCTTCAACAAACTTTACATACCAAATTGGCTGTAGTCGCGCTACTTGCCCATCTAGTGATAATTTGTATCCAATCCCAATGTCTTTAATGGATCTTTTATCTACCGCGGCATTATTTTCTAAGGATGCTATTACAACATGACCTGACGGAAGAGTAACCTTCTGCTCTATACCTTTCGTATTTAAAGAAAGCAACGGTCTTTCATATTCCATTACTTCTTCTGATCCCCATACTTGTCTCAATTCAGCTAATCCATCAGTATTGAATACGGGATATCCATCTTCCTGTAAGCGGAATACTGTCTGTCCTTTATTCATATAGTCCAAACGATATGAATCCAAACTCCCACTGTGACCATTTACAAAATCAAAACTTTTTTGTAAAAGCATTAAATTATCTGGCTTTTTCTCATTTAAAACAGAAGAATTTTTATACTTTAGCATATGCTGATCATTTTCAATCTCCATAGACCTAATACCATCTGTAAATATTTCTTTCGATCCCTCGATAATAGGGCTTAAATAACGTGGGTCACTAAAAAGAGCATTCTTAAATGTATCAACCGCCAAATTAGATGAAATATATGTTATATTACTTAATTCTGTCGTTCCATCTGGTAAAAATAGCTTTTTCATATCATTAATTTGATAGTCAAAATAAGGTTTCGCTGATACTATAAATTGATTTTGTGCATTTACAATATCTTTTAAATACACACCACTTAATTTTGCTTCATATATTCTAGAGTTATCACCATCGGAAACAAAATTAATTTTAATTTCTTGATCCCTACTTCTAGAAGGGTCAAGAATAATTCGATTAAAGTGTTTAGGCTTATCTATACTTTTTTCTTTCATACTAAACATAGATTTAACTGCATCAAATGGGATGTTGGTAGGGAAAATAAGTTCAATTTTCCCTTCACCATGCACATAAGAAAGAAAGTCAGCCTTAGCAATCGATATCTCTTTGAACTCATGTAATTCCCCTGCTTCCAAAGTTCTATAGATTGATTCTATATCTCCCTCTCTTTTGCTCCCGTAATGATTTTTATCTTTATGCACAATGATAGAAGTAGGGCGGACAACATCAGCGATTTTCGTTTGAGTATTTCCCTCATTCCCCTGTACAAATTTTGCGTTTTGCATAGATGTGGAATCTGGCACATACGTCCATAAGTTAAAAGTAAGAAATAGACTAATTACAACTAAATTAATTAAAACTATCGTTTTAACATTCTCCATACTCATTCCCATTCGTCCTCTTCATCTGCTGCCATAGGCAATGTGAAATAAATCGTTGTCCCTTTTCCTTCCTCACTCTTTGCCCAAATCGAGCCACCATGTGCCTCAATCATTTCTTTCGCAATTGCTAATCCAAGTCCTGTACCGCCCATTTGTCTTGAACGTGCTTTATCTACGCGATAAAAACGTTCAAAGATTTTATCGACGTTTTCTTTCGGAATACCCATTCCTTGATCACTTACACTAATCTCCAATAATTCTCCGCGATCACGTAAACGATATGTTACTGTTCCACCTTCTGGTGAATACTTTAATGCATTCGAAATAATGTTATACAATACTTGCGTAATTTTATCCGTATCCATATCAATAAATCGAGATTTTTTAGAGAAAGATCGTTTGAAGCTTACGTTTTGCTCTTTAGACATTTCAAAACGATCAATAATGTTATTAAAGAAGTCAGTAAAGTCGACCCATTCTTTCATTAAACGATGTTCTGTACTATCGAGTTTAGATAGTTGCAATAACGCATTTACAAGTCTAATCATTCTTTCTGTTTCTTCTTGTGTAACTGTTAAAAACTGTGGTGCAATATTTGGATCTTGCCACGCACCGTCTGTAAGTGCCTCTAAGTAACTGCGCATTGTCGTTAATGGCGTTCTTAATTCATGAGAGACGTTTGCTACAAACTCGCGGCGTTCTCTTTCTATACGCTCCTGCTCAGTCACATCATATAATACGGCAATTAAACCATTTGCTTTCCCTGTCTCTTTTTGAATAACAGAGAAACTAGCGCGTAAAATATATGGCTCATTTCTCGTACTAAAATCTAATAAAACAGAATCCGGCTCTTCGTATAAATGATCGAGCGTAAATTCTTCTTGTATTCCCAATACTTCTAAAACAGATTGATCGAGCGCCGTTTCACGCGAAACATTTAGCATCTTTTCCGCAGGATCATTTAATAAAATAATGTCCCCTTTTCGGTCAGTAGCAATTACTCCATCTGTCATATGTGATAATACGGATGACAATTTACGTCTTTCACTTTCTGTTGAAGAACGAGCTTGTTGTAATTTTTTTGATAAATTATTGAAAGATAATGCTAATTGTCCAATTTCATCATGGCTATGCACTTTTACTTTTCTTGAATAGTTTCCTTTTGCCATTTCAATTGCTTGTCTTCGCATATCAGAGATTGGTCTCGTAATCGTTTGAGCTAACAAAATTCCAAGTACAGCTGTTACGAGTAATGCAATAACGGTTCCGGTCGCAAAGATTTGATTAATATCCTTCATCTGCTTATAAACATCTTCCATGGATGCAACAACGTAAATAGCACCAAGTGCATCTTTATTGTTATCATCCATAATAGGAGTAATCATAACTTGTACACGGTGACCTGTACGACCATCCTTCTCAATTTTCACTTCTGGTTTTTTTTGTACCAATACCCGCTGAACAGCTATATCAGTTGACGTTCTATTTACCTTGTTTTGCTTTGACTCATCTGAAATAGCGAGCAGCTTTCTATTCGCATCAAATACACTTACCTCTTGAATATCCTTCTTTCGATCAGAGGCAAATTTTCGAATGGAAGTTTTAATCGTTTCACCTGTTGATTCTGTCTCTGCTTTTGTATAACTTTTTTTAAACTCTTGTTTCAAGTTATACGATAATAAGTTCGTTTGTTGCGTTAAAGAATCTCTAAAACCTTGTACAAGACTCTTTTCTAACTCTCTTACGAAATATACCCCAATAACTTGCATAGCTATCAATATTAATAGCATATATATGAGTACAAATTTTAAATGAATAGATTGAAAAAAACCGACTTTCTTCATATACTATTCCTGCTCTGGGTCACGCAAGTAATACCCTACTCCACGTCTAGTGACAATTAATGTAGGATGACTTGGATTATCTTCAATTTTTTCACGTAGACGACGTACTGTTACATCCACTGTACGTACATCTCCAAAATAATCATAACCCCAAACTGTTTGCAATAAATGTTCACGTGTCATAACTTGTCCTAAATGTTTTGCTAAATAATGTAATAGCTCAAATTCACGGTGTGTAAGCTCAATATTTTCCTCACGTTTCGTTACACTATACGCATTTGGATTAATAACAATTGGTCCAATAACCATTTCCGTATTTTCTTCTTTTTCTGCCGCACCACCTTGCTGATGGCGACGTAAATTCGCCTTCACGCGAGCAAGTAATTCCCTCGTACTAAATGGCTTCGTTACATAATCATCTGCCCCAAGCTCAAGTCCTAACACTTTATCGATTTCAGAATCCTTCGCTGTAAGCATAATAATCGGCATTTCTGAGCTTTTACGTATTTCCCGGCAAACCTCTAAGCCATCCTTACCTGGTAGCATAATATCTAATAAAACCATATCTGGCTGTTCTTCAGTCGCTTTTTCAATTGCTTCATCACCATCGTGCGCCATTACAATTTCAAAACCTTCTTTTTCTAGGTTGAACTTCAAAATATCTGCAATCGGCTTTTCATCATCAACTACTAAAATTTTCTTTCCCATCATCGTCTATTTCCTCCTTATAAAGTGAAACTTTAATCAGCCCTCACCAATCGGGCTTTTACGGGCAGCTCGCTTCCCACCTAACTTCTTTGCTTTCGCTGAATTTTAAGGTGGGGGTCTTACTGCCCGGTAAATAACAGGGTAAAAATATGGCCAATATCCTTAAACACATTGATGTCTACATAGTATGTCCCTATATGACCGCATCTTTGCTTAAGTAATTTCTACTCTATTCTCACAGACTCATGTATAATCCACTTTTACACGGAATCCTATACGATCTATAGAAAAACCTCTAGCTTCAACTGCTAGAGGCTCCTCATTCTATTTTAAAATAACTACTCAATTTTGTAAAATTACACAAATAAAAAGGATATTAAGTGGGCCCACTTAATATCCTGAGAGTGGCTCGGGACGGAATCGAACCGCCGACACGAGGATTTTCAGTCCTCTGCTCTACCGACTGAGCTACCGAGCCAAAACTATATATAAAACCACTAATGGTGGTATAAACAAAAGTGGCGGTCCCGACCGGGGTCGAACCGGCGATCTCCTGCGTGACAGGCAGGCATGTTAACCACTACACCACGGGACCAAAAATGAACATAAAAAAACATGACCCGTACGGGATTCGAACCCGTGTTACCGCCGTGAAAGGGCGGTGTCTTAACCACTTGACCAACGGGCCACGAAAAATAAAATGGTGAGCCATGAAGGACTCGAACCTTCGACCCTCTGATTAAAAGTCAGATGCTCTACCAACTGAGCTAATGGCTCATACTCACCAACGTCATATTTTCGTGACGACAAGATGTATCATAACATATTTTCTTTATATTTTGCAATACCTTTTTTATTTTTTTATAAAAGATAAGAAAAAACTCATGCGGACATGAGTTTTTTCTTAAAAATATCAATTAAGCTTCGTATACGTTACGAACGATATTCGTTTGGTTACGATCTGGTCCAACTGAGAACATAGATAATTGAATTCCTGTTAACTCAGAAACACGTTCTACGTATTTTCTTGCATTCTCAGGAAGCTCGTCTAATGATCTTACACCAGTAATATCTTCTGTCCAACCTGGAAGCTCTTCGTATACAGGCTCACATTTCGCTAAAATGTTTAAGTTTGCTGGAACTTCATCGATAACTTCGCCATTGTATTTGTAAGCAACACAAATCTTAAGAGTTGGAATACCAGTTAGAACGTCGATAGAGTTTAATGATAAATCTGTTAAACCACTAACACGACGCGCATGTCTTACAACAACGCTATCAAACCAACCTACGCGGCGTGGACGACCAGTTGTCGTTCCATACTCACGACCAACTTCACGAATTTGATGACCAATTTCGTCATGAAGCTCAGTAGGGAACGGACCATCACCTACGCGGCTTGTATATGCTTTACATACACCTACAACGCGAGTAACTTTTGCAGGGCCAACTCCAGTTCCAACTGTTACACCACCAGCAATTGGGTTAGAAGATGTAACGAACGGATACGTACCGTGGTCGATATCAAGCATAACACCTTGTGCACCTTCAAATAATACACGGTGATTATTATCTAATGCATCATTTAATACAACAGACGTATCACACACATATTGCGCGATTTGTTGTCCGTACTCGAAGTACTCTTCGAAGATTTCTTCTACACTGAAACCTTCTGTATCGTACATTTTTTCAAACAAACGATTTTTTTGTGCTAAATTGCGCTCAAGCTTCTCTTTAAATGCTTCACGGTCTAAAAGATCAGCCATACGAATACCAATACGAGCAGCTTTGTCCATGTATGCAGGACCGATACCTTTTTTCGTTGTACCGATTTTGTTATCACCTTTACTTGCTTCTTCTAACTCATCTTGTTTTAAGTGATAAGGCAAAATAACGTGCGCACGGTTACTTACACGTAAATTATCCGTACTTACACCACGATCGTGTAAGTATTTTAACTCTTCAAGTAATGCTTTCGGATCTACTACTAAGCCGTTTCCGATTACACAAATTTTCTCTTTATAGAAAATACCAGATGGAATTAAGTGTAATTTATATTTAACTCCGCCAAAAACAATTGTATGTCCTGCGTTATTTCCACCTTGATATCTTGCAACTACTTCCGCATGCTCAGAAAGAAAATCAGTGATTTTACCTTTTCCTTCGTCGCCCCATTGTGTTCCTACAACTACTACTGAAGACATTATTAAAGCACCTCCGCAATTTTCAAACGATCTATTCAAACAATATAATTGTACCAAAACCGAAAAAGAAGTCAACCAAAAAGCGAACATTTTTTTATCAAAAAACTTTTTCGTTCGTAAGAATTATATTTTCACACTATGAAAGCCCTATCTTTTCTATAAAAAAAAGAAACACATCTTATTATAAGAAATGCGTTTCTTTTTTATACTATCGTTATGCCGGCGGCGCATGTCCATCTTCGAAACGACGTTCTAAGTTAACGAACTTATTGAACTCTTTAACGAATGCGAGCTCTACTGAGCCTACTGGACCATTACGCTGCTTTGCAATAATAATTTCAATCGTATTTTTATTTTCCGTTTCTCGGTCATAGTAATCTTCACGATATAGGAAGGCTACGATATCGGCATCCTGCTCGATACTTCCCGATTCACGAATATCAGACATCATCGGACGTTTATCTTGACGAGATTCTACACCACGAGATAACTGTGACAAGGCAATAACAGGAACTTGTAATTCACGCGCAATCCCTTTTAGTGTACGAGAAATCTCAGATACTTCCTGCTGACGGTTCTCCCCTGATTTCCCACTTCCTTGAATAAGCTGTAAGTAGTCAATCAAGATCATACCAAGACCCTGTTCTTGTTTTAATCTACGACATTTTGCTCGAATCTCATTTACTTTAATCCCCGGCGTATCATCAATATAAATACCAGCATTAGAAAGGCTACCCATTGCCATCGTTAATTTCGCCCAATCATCAGAAGTTAACGATCCGGTACGAAGTCTTTGTGCATCAATATTCCCTTCTGCACAAAGCATACGCATAACAAGCTGATCAGCACCCATCTCTAGACTAAAAATCGCTACATTTTCATCCGTTTTCGTTGCTACGTTTTGTGCGATATTTAATGAAAATGCCGTTTTACCTACCGACGGACGTGCCGCCACGATGATTAAATCATTTCGCTGGAATCCTGCCGTCATCTTATCTAATTCAGTAAATCCAGTCGGTATCCCGGTCACTTCACCTTTTTGATTATGCAAAAGTTCGATTTTATCGTAAGCATCTACAAGAACGTCTTTAATATTTTGGAATGCTTTCGCATTCGTCTGATGAGATACTTCTAATATTTTTTTCTCAGCCTCATTTAAAAGACCATCCACATCATCTTCTCTCTCATATCCATCAGACACAATATGAGTCGCCGTTCGAATTAAACGACGTAACAGTGCTTTTTCAGCGATGATTCTTGCATAATACTCTACGTTAGCAGCAGTTGGAACAACTTCTGCTAATTCTGCTAAGTAAGAAACCCCACCAACTTCTTCTAGTAATCCTTGATCAGCCATTGCTGACGTCATCATTACTAAGTCAATTGGCTCCCCCTTATCAGATAGCCCAAGCATGACTTCAAAAATCTTTTGATGTTTCGTTCGATAAAATGAGTCAGGTACTAATAGTTCCGATGCCGATGTTAACGCATCCTGATCAATCAATATAGCACCTAAGACTGCCTGCTCAGCTTCTATATTATGCGGAGGGGTACGATCAGCCATTACATCACTCATACGCAATCCTCCTTGCTTAACTTAGTTTTATTGTTCACTAACATGAACTTTTACTGTTGCTGTTACTTGCGGATGCAATTTCACAGTAACGTTTGTATAGCCTAAGGCACGAATTGCATCATCCATTTCAAATTTACGCTTATCAAGTTTAATATTGTGAGATTTTTGCATTGCATCTACGATTTGTTTACTTGTGATTGAACCGAAGAGACGGCCACCTTCTCCAGATTTAGCCTTTAATTCTACAGTTAATTTCTCTAACGTTTCTTTTAATTGTTTTGCATTTTCAAGCTCTGCTGCTGCATCTTTTTCTTCTTTGCGCTTTTGAGCTTCTAAAGTTTTCATACTGCTATTCGTCGCTTCAGCAGCTAATCCTTGTTTTAGTAAGAAGTTATTTGCATAACCATCTGGTACGTTTTTTACTTCCCCTTTTTTCCCTTTACCTTTTACGTCTTTTAGAAAAATTACTTTCATGATTGTGTGCCTCCCTGTAAATAGTCATCAATAACAAATCGAAGCTTCTCCTCAGCTTCATCTACTGTAACATTTTTCATTTGTGTGGCTGCATTCGTTAAATGCCCGCCACCACCTAAGTTTTCCATAATTAGCTGCACATTCACTTCACCTAAAGACCTGCCGCTAATTCCAATGAAATTCTCGCCACGTTTTGCAATAACAAATGATGCAATAATTCCTGTCATTGTTAATAATGTGTCCGCTGATTGCGCAATAAGCACTTGATCGTAGTAATCATCGCTATCAACTTTTGCAATCGCAATTCCATTTTTATAAATGTACGCATTTTTAATAGCTTTTGCAACCCGTAAATACTGATCCATATCTTCTTTTAAAAGCTCTTGTACAAGTACAGTATCTGCACCGTGTGAGCGTAAATAAGAAGCAGCATCAAACGTACGAGCACCTGTCCGGAATGTAAAGCTTTTCGTATCAACAATAATACCTGCTAATAATGCTGTTGCTTCTAACATTGTCATTTTTAAATTTTTCGGTTGGTATTCAAGTAATTCCGTAACAAGTTCCGCCGTGGAAGAAGCGTATGGCTCCATGTAAACAAGCAATGGATCTTCAATAAAATCTTCTCCTCGGCGATGATGGTCAATAACAACTACATTTTCAATTTTGCGTAACAGCTTTTCTTCCATCACCATTGAAGGCTTATGCGTATCAACAACAACAAGTAATGAATCATCATTTGCAAATTCCATCGCTTGTTCTGGTGTAATAAAGTGAGACCATAACTCTTCATTTTGTTTCACTTTATCCATTAAACGCTTAATTCCCTTATCAGAATCATTTTCATCGAGCACAATATATCCTTTGCGCTCATTTAATTGCGCTACCTTTAAAATACCAATCGCAGCACCAATTGCGTCCATATCAGGAGCCCTATGCCCCATTATAATGACATTGCTACTTTCTAATACTAAATCCTTTAATGCATGCGAAATCACTCTGGCACGTACACGAGTACGTTTTTCCACCGGATTTGTCTTACCACCATAAAACTTAACTTTACCTGTCGCTTGTTTAATAGCTACTTGATCTCCACCACGCCCAAGCGCAAGGTCTAGACCTGATTGAGCCATCGCCCCAAGCTCGGATAAAGGTAAATCACCTGATCCAACACCTACACTTAATGTAAGTGGTATATTCCTTTTGGATGTTTCTTCACGTACTTGGTCTAGAATACTAAATTTCCCTTTCTCCATCTGCGCTAAAATACTTTCATTTAGTACAACGAAGAATCTTTCCGAAGATGCACGTTTTAAATATGCCCCATACTTAACGGCCCATTCATTTAGACGGGATGTCACAAGACTTGTTATATTCGTACGTAATTGATCATCTAATCCTTGTGTAACTTCATCATAATTATCTAAATAAATGACAGCTAAAACAGTACGTTGATCCTCGTACATCTTTTCAATCTCTGTTTGTTCTGTTACATCAAAGAAATAAATTAACTTTTCTTCTTTCCTTACAAAGACACGAAACTTTCGATTATTTAAAGAGACTATATCATCGGATGTTTCTCCCTTAATAAAAAGAAGTAACGTTTCTGATACATCATAAAGGTGCCATCCAGCTAATGCATGCTGCCCCAGACATGAAGATAAATAAGGATTTGCCCAATCAATCCCATAATCCTTATTGTATAACAAAATACCAATCGGCATCTGGTTAAATGCCTCATTACTCACTTTCTTTACCCTTGTAATCATATCTGTCGTATGTTTTTCAAAATTCTTTTGGAAAGTAAGTTCAAATCGTACAACAACAAAAAGGACGATACAAAAAATAAAGAAGGAGACTATCCCCATTAGTAAATGAAAATAACAGAGGATTGAAATGAGCACAAACACAAAAAATGCCAATACGTAAACAGGATATAAAAACCACTGTTTCTTATAAAATTCAGGCATGTATACAACTCCTATAAAGTAAAACTAACTTATCTTCCAGTTAGTAATACAGATTAAAATAGTATAAGGAATATTATTTTATCCTCCTATTTTAGAACGCAATGAAATCCCTAAATCAATTATACCTAAGATTGTCACAAGAGGAAACAGCATCGGGATAAACATGCAGGCGATAAAACTAATAATAGGAACCCCTTTCGTAAAACCTTTGCTATGCGCCAGAAAAGCGATAAACGTCAAACCTTGCAGCACGAGTAGTAAAGCAAATATGACATATAGGTTAGAAAATACCATATGTAAATATGATGTCGGTTCTACTTTTATAAAAGTTGATAGCAAAATAAATATAACGTAATACCAAACAATACTCTTTGGTAATTGTATATCTTTGAACTTAGGCCAAGGTATAACATCATGCTTTAGCTTTCTTAAAGCACTACCTGATATTATTATGGTAATCCAAGAAAGACATACAGAAACCATCACAAGTATACTCGGGAATACCGCTTGTAATATATCATTCATTTGTACAAATAACTCTTTTTGCTCTTTACTAATCGGCATACCAGCAACACTTGCTATCTTTTCACTTTGCACTATGCTTTTATTAAACATATTTTGTATTTGCTTTATAAAATCTATGTTAAAAAACTTTATACTGGCAACATAAATTAGCATAATACTGATTAAGTATGCAAGTGAACCGGTTATTAAAATCTCCAATGGCTTTCTTTGTTTTTTATACATGCACCCTAAAACAATACCCATCAACCCAAATACGATCGTCTTTACTAGACCTATCGGCTGACTTACAAAAACAGCAATTAAAAATGCAGCCGTAAAAATTACAAATGCATTCGATAATTTATATCTTATCGTTAACAATATAAATGGCAACGGCAACGCAAACGTTACAACTGTACCTAAAATCGGAACATACATAGATATAAACAATAACATTACATATATAGCCAACAACGCGGCTCCTTCAGTAATAAATCTCGCTTGCTTCACATTTTAACCTCTCTTTCAAAAAAGAAAAGCATAGCAAAATGCACAGTAGAGTCGGACTCTACTGTGCATTTCATACGCTATTATTCACCAACATATGGTAAAAGTGCCATTTGACGAGCACGTTTAATTGCAACTGTAAGTTTGCGTTGGTATTTTGCGCTTGTTCCTGTTACACGACGAGGTAAAATTTTACCACGCTCAGAAACGAAACGTTTTAATAAATCAACATCTTTATAATCGATGCGAGTGATGCCGTTAGCTGTGAAGAAACACACCTTACGACGTTTCGCACGTCCACCTTTGCGTCCTGCCATGTCTATTTCCCTCCATTCTTTGTTAAAACTAACAAATTTACTGTATTAGAACGGTAAATCGTCGTCGGAAATGTCGATCGGTTGACCTACATTTGAAAATGGATCGTCATTCTTCGTAAATCCAGAGTTTCCTTGGTTACCTTGGTTGCCTGAATTACTAGATTGACCAAATGGGTTAGAGCTTTGGTTACCGAAACCAGCTCCTGATGGTTGCTGATTAAATGAACCACGTTGCTCCCCACCGCCATTACGCGGCTCTAAAAATTGTACGCTTTCCGCAAGAACTTCTGTTACATATACACGTTTACCATCTTGTCCCTCGTAATTACGAGTTTGAAGACGCCCATCTACGCCTGCTAAGCTACCTTTTTTCAAATAATTTGCTACGTTTTCTGCTTGTTTACGCCATATTACACAATTAATAAAGTCAGCTTCACGCTCACCTTGTTGATTCGCAAATGCGCGATTCACAGCTAACGTAAAAGTAGCTACTGCAACACCATTGGGCGTGTAACGTAAGTCAGGGTCCTTAGTTAAACGACCAACGAGGATAACACGATTCATCAATCGAACCACTCTCCCTTATATATCAATTATTTTTCTTCTTCTTTAACAACGATATGACGAAGGATATCTTCGTTGATCTTAGCTAAACGATCGAATTCGTTAATCGCTTCTGCGTTAGCATTCACGTTTAAGATCATGTAGAAACCTTCACGTAAGTCGTTGATTTCATAAGCTAAACGACGCTTACCCCACTCTTTCGTGTTAATGATTTCTGCACCATTGTTTGTTAAAACACCTGCAAAACGTTCAACTAAAGCTTTTTGAGCTTCTTCTTCAACGCCAGGACGAATGATGTACATAATTTCGTACTTTCTCATTACACTTTCACCTCCTTTTGGTCTAAACGGCCCGTAATGGGCAAGGAGCAATTAATTTATAGTAATTACTCACGAGTTTAGATTATATCATAGTAAGTTAGATGAATCAACTCACCCATACATAAAAAACTTGGCAAACACATAATATATTTGCCAAGTTCATATCTTTATTTTTCCTAGGAAATATTAAATTAAACGTTGAAACGGAAATGCATAACGTCTCCGTCTTTTACGATATACTCTTTTCCTTCTAAACGAACTTTACCAGCTTCTTTTGCAGCTGTCATAGAACCGTTTGTCATTAAGTCTTCGTAAGAAACTGTTTCTGCACGAATAAATCCACGCTCAAAGTCTGTATGAATTACGCCGGCACATTGTGGTGCTTTCATACCTTGTTTGAACGTCCATGCACGTACTTCTTGCACACCTGCTGTGAAGTAAGTAGCAAGTCCTAATAAATCATATGCAGCACGAATTAATTGATCTAAACCAGATTCCTCAATGCCCAGTTCTTCAAGGAAGACTTTTTTCTCTTCCTCGTCTAGCTCAGCAATTTCTGATTCGATTTTTGCACATACAACGATTACTTGAGAATTTTCATTTGCAGCAAATTCTTTTACCATTTGTACGTATTTGTTTTCAGAAGGATCGATAACATCGTCCTCGCTTACGTTTGCTACGTATAACATTTCTTTCGTTGTCAGTAAATGAAGACCTTTAACAATCTTCATTTGCTCTTCTGTAAATTCAACAGTACGAGCTGGTTTACCCTCTTCAAAAGCTTCTTTTAAACGTACTAAAATTTCATGCTCATATACTGCTTCTTTATCCTTTTGTCTTGCTAATTTCGCAACACGTTCGATACGTTTATCAACAGATTCTAAGTCTGCTAAGATTAGCTCTAAGTTGATTGTTTCAATATCATCAATTGGGTCTACTTTACCTGAAACATGCGTAATATTTTCGTCTTCAAAACAACGAACAACTTGGCAAATTGCATCTACTTGGCGAATGTGAGATAAGAATTTATTTCCTAAACCTTCACCTTTACTCGCACCTTTTACGATACCTGCAATATCAGTAAACTCAAATACAGTCGGAACAGTTTTTTTCGGTTCTACTAATTCCGTTAATTTATTTAAACGCTCATCTGGTACTTCTACAATTCCTACGTTTGGATCAATTGTACAGAATGGATAGTTTGCAGATTCTGCTCCTGCTTGTGTAATTGCATTAAATAAAGTGGACTTCCCTACGTTAGGTAATCCAACAATCCCAGCCGTTAATCCCATATTTTTCACTCCTATGTCTCAATCTTTCATCATTATAGATAGTAACGAAAAAAATGACAAGTTTCCTCCAAACGAAAAAAAGTAACAGCTACCCACTGTAACTGTTACTTTCTCTCTATTCTTCGTGCTTCACAAGTATTTTTTTCACCTTACGATCAAACTCTCTTCGAGGAATCATTACTGAATGGTCACATCCCTCGCACTTAATGCGGATATCCATTCCCATACGAATAATCTTCCAACGATTCTCCCCACATGGGTGGGCTTTCTTCATTTCCACAACATCGTACAAGTTATACTGCTTTTGCTCCATTCTCCAAACCCCTCTCCATATTAAATTGCTTTTCCACTCACTAACTCTTCACGATTATATAAAACCATACGTGGATATGGAATTTCAATACCATGTAAATCTAGACGATTTTTAATTTCTTTACGAAGTGCCCTTGCAATAACTGCATGTTGCATCGGCTCTACTTCTGCAATAACACGTAATATAACTTCTGATGCAGCTAATGTTTGCACGCCTAATAACTGAGGCGTTGTTACCATTTGCTCATATTGTGCAGGTAATTCTTCTAATAATTCTTCAATGACTTGCTCTGCTTTTGCTATATCAGCCTCATACGAAATAGATACGTCAACAAATGCTACACTATTACTAACTGAATAGTTGGTAACCTGAACAATACTTCCGTTTGGTAAAGTATGAATTTCACCTGTCCAACTTTTCACTTTCGTTGTACGAAGTCCAATTTCTAAAACGACACCTTCAAACTGACCAATTTTCACATAGTCTCCAACTGAAAATTGATCTTCTAACAAGATAAATAACCCTGTAATAACATCTTTCACTAAACTTTGAGCACCAAATCCGACTGCTAAACCAATTACCCCAGCACCGGCTAATAAACCTGATGCATTAATATTAAACACACCTAAAATCGCAATTAACATAATGAACATAACAACGTATGCCACAATATTTTCAAGTAACTTCGCTACTGTAACTGTACGACGTTCTGAAATTTGAATTGGAGAACGACTTCCCATACGAAACGCATTTCGTACAACCGCTCTTGCAATTCGCACTACAATTGCACCAATTGTTAAAATGATACATATTTTTAATGTCGCAATTCCAATATGAGCCCAACGATCAGCATCTAATAAATACTGTTTCGTAGCATTAAACCACTTCGTTAATACATCCATGTACCTCTACCTCTCCAGCCAAAATTTCTTTTTAGTTATCCTTCTTATTGTATCAGAAGTCTCCTAATTGCTGAAAAAATTTTATGTCTTTAATTCCATTTGTTAACCGCCATGCAGGTATAAAATGGAACGAATATATATATACTAGTACTATTATTTCCGTTCTCACTTAAGTTTTACAGCAAGTACGCACTTATAGTTTTCCATTTTACTCACCATATAACATATTTTGAAAATTTATTAAAAGGATGGGTGCTTCATGAATATTGGAAGTTTTCGCTTACCTTTTTTCGAAAAAGAAACTCAAAATGTTATGCACCAAGATTTAGAAGCCTCCGAGACAATTAGTAACTTCTTACTTTCCCATATCCCTATTAAAACTCATATACCAATCATTCTCGTTTGTATCGGAACAGATCGTTCCACGGGAGATGCACTCGGTCCGTTAGTCGGTACGAAACTAGAACAAGTAGAAATTACAAACTTCCAAGTGTTCGGCACACTAGATGATCCAGTACATGCGCTAAACTTAGAGGAAAAAATTCAAAATATACAGAAAGATAATCCTACTTCATTTATAATTGCGGTTGATGCCTGTTTAGGAAAGTCTCAAAGTATCGGTTCCATCACTACCGGAATGGGACCTAGTAAACCCGGAGCTGCTATGAACAAGAAATTACCAGCAGTTGGTGATTTACATATTCATGGCATCGTAAATCTAAATGGTTTTATGGAGTTTTTCGTCCTGCAAAATACAAGATTAAGTTTAGTTATGAAAATGGCTGATGTAATCGCACAAAGCATAAAAGAAACAGACCAAAAATTATCTGTATTAAAAAAAGCAAACCATCTATAAATAATAAGATGGTTTGCTTTTTAGTTTTGCTGCGCTAATAATTCTAAAATGCGATTTAAATCTTCTTTATTGAAAAATTCAATTTCGATTTTACCTTTTTCCTTTTTTGTTTCTTTAATTTTTACCTCTGTGCCAAACTTTTCTCTTAAGAACGTTTCGCGTTCTACGAAAAATATGTTTCTCTCTTTTTTTACTTGCTTTGTTTCACGTGAAACGCGTTGATTAATCTCCTGAACAATTTTCTCTAATTGACGAACATTTAATCCTTCTTTTTCAATTCGTTTCAGTAAAGATTTCAACTGCTCTTCATCTTTTATCGTAAGTAAAGTTCTCCCATGAGCCATTGAAAGTTGACCGTTTGCAATCATATCTTGCACAAAAGAAGGGAGGCTTAATAATCGCGTATAGTTTGCAATATAAGGTCTACTCTTACCAAGACGTTTTGCTAATTGTTCTTGCGTCACATTTAGCTCATTCATTAACATTTGATATGCCATTGCTTCTTCCATTGGATTTAAATCTTCTCGTTGTAAGTTTTCAAGCAATGCAAACTCCATCATTTGCTGCTCATTTAATTGTCTTACAACGGCAGGTACTTTTTCGAGTCCCGCTTCTTTAGCAGCACGATATCTTCTTTCACCTGCAACAATTTCATATCCTTTAATACTCTTTCTAGCAATTAATGGTTGTAATATGCCGTGCTCTTTAATAGAGGCCGATAATTCCTGAATCGCCTCTTTATTAAAGTGTTTACGTGGTTGATATGGATTCGGTCTTAATTCAGTTATCGTAATCTCCTGAATTGTCTCTTCTTCTTTCACATCTAAATCAGGAAAAAACACATTGATTCCTCTTCCTAATCCTTTAGCCACCTGCAATCACTTCCTCTGCTAAATCTATATATACTTCTGCCCCTCTTGATTTAGCGTCATACTGCATAATTGGTTTCCCATGACTTGGTGCTTCACTCAAACGAACATTACGAGGGATAATCGAACGGTATACTTTATCTCTAAAGTATTTTTTCACTTCATCTATAACCTGAATCCCTAAATTTGTACGGGCATCTAACATTGTTAGCAATACGCCTTGAATTGCTAGATTTTTATTTAAGTGCTTTTGCACAAGTCGAACTGTATTTAATAGCTGACTTAACCCTTCTAGTGCGTAATATTCGCATTGAACAGGAATAATAACAGAATCTGCTGCAGTTAATGCATTAATCGTTAATAACCCTAAGGACGGGGGACAGTCGATAATAATATAATCATATTCATCACGAACTGGCTGTAATGCCCTTTGCAAACGTACTTCCCGGGAAATAGTCGGTACCAATTCAATTTCAGCACCTGCTAATTGAATTGTAGCGGGTAGAACATCTAAGTTTTCAGTTGCGGTTTTCTGTATAACCCCTTGAACATCTGCATCTTCCACAAGAACATTGTAAATACATTGATCTAATTCGGATTTTTCAATTCCCACACCCGTCGTTGCATTTCCTTGAGCATCAATATCTACAAGAAGGACCTTTTTACCTACTTGTGCCAATCCAGCCCCTAAATTAACAGATGTTGTTGTTTTTCCAACGCCACCCTTTTGATTGGCTATAGCAATGATTTTTCCCATGATGTCACCTACTTTCAACCTTTCTATCTTATTCTAGTAACAATTACGTTTATTGTAACATGAAATAAAAGTTTTTCTTTTACGTCCTTATTAAACTTCAAAATTTATTTGTAAACTCCTTCTTCATCTAACAAGAAAATATAGTAAAAGAGACCTATCCAATAGGATCAGGTCTCTAACACACCATTATTATTTTTTCTTCGGAATTTGAATTGTAATTTGATAGTACTCGTCAAACTCTTCTTCCTCAGAATTAACATTTAAACCACTGTCAGCAACCATTTGTAATGACTGCCTAATTGTATTCATGGCAATTCTCGTATCTCGACTTACTGCTTTTTGCTTTGCCTTACGCTTCGGTTTTGCTTCCTCTAGTAATTTCGCAATTCGTTCCTCTGTTTGCTTTACATTCAGTTGTTTCTCCACAATTTCCTGTAAAACCTTCAGTTGTAATTCCTCATTCTTTAAAGGGATGAGCGCACGGGCATGGCGTTCTGTAATACTTTTTTCTAATAACGCATTTTTTATTTCTTCAGGCAACTTTAACAATCGCAACTTATTTGCGATTGTAGATTGTCCTTTTCCGAGTCTTTGTGCCAATGCTTCTTGCGTTAAATTATGTAACTCAATTAGCTTTTGATATGCCACAGCTTCCTCGATTGCTGTTAGTTCCTCACGTTGCAAGTTTTCAATTAAAGCCACAGAAGCTGTTTCTGTATCATTTAAGTTTTTTATAATTGCAGGAACCTTTTCCCACCCTAACTTTGTTGCTGCACGGAAACGCCTTTCTCCAGCAATAATCTCGTACTTCTCATCCTCATATTGCCTCACAACAATTGGCTGAATAAGTCCGTGTGTACGAATCGTTAATGCTAGTTCCTCAATACGCGCGTCATCAAAAACTGTTCGTGGTTGATAACGGTTAGGGGTAATATTTACTATCGGAATTTCTTGTATTTCTTCATATACCTTTTTATCTATTTCTTCATGGCTTTCGTCTTGTAATTCGAATTCGCTCTCTTTATCTCCAAAGCCAAATAAACGAGAAAACGTATTTTTCATACATATTCCACCACCTTTAGGCCTATTGACTATTCTCCATAAAATGTTTCCTATGAAACATTTACGTTTTCATTTATATAATTTAATCTTACGTCTAATAAGATTTATTTTTCAATAGGTAATTTATTGGGTGTTCCCGGTTTGCGTGGATATTTCTTTGGTGTCTTGCGCTTTTTCTCGATTAATAAAATATTACGTTCACTTTCTTCAAATGGTAATTGGAACGTAGACATTTCTTTTAAATCCCCGCCTAGCACCTCTAAAGCATACTTGCCATTTTCAATTTCTTCGTTTGCTGCAGCACCTTTCATTGCAATGAATGTTCCCCCAACTTTTACAAGTGGTAAACACAGCTCACTTAATACTGAAAGACGTGCGACTGCACGTGCCATTACAATGTCGTACGCTTCACGTACACCTTCTTTTTTTCCAAATGTTTCAGCACGATCATGACAAAACGCGACGTCACTCAATTCCAACTTTTGTGCTAAATGATTTAAGAAATTAATACGTTTTTGCAATGAGTCTACAATCGTCACTTTTAAATGCGGGAAACAGATTTTTAAAGGAATACTTGGGAATCCAGCTCCTGCGCCAACATCACAAATTGAGAATGGTTTTGAAAAATCGTAATAAAAAGCAGCTGTAATGGAATCAAAAAAGTGTTTTAAATATACTTCCTCTTTTTCCGTAATAGCCGTTAAATTCATTTTTTCATTCCATTCTACTAATGTTTCGAAGTAGATTTCGAACTGCTCTAACTGTCTAGAAGAGAGGGTGATACCCTTCTCTTCTAGCATAGATTGAAATTGTTCTATGTTCATCTAACAATATCTCCTTACTATTTATTGGTTCGATACTCGCGCAATTTTTCCTTGTTCAATATACACAAGTAAAATGGAAATGTCTGCTGGATTTACGCCCGATATACGTGAAGCCTGCCCCACTGAAAGTGGACGAACATCTTTCAATTTCTGTCTAGCTTCTGATGCAAGGCTAGAAATCGCATCATAATCAATATCGACAGGAATTTTTTTACTTTCCATCTTCTTCATACGCTCTACTTGTTGTAAAGATTTTTCGATATATCCTTCGTACTTAATCTGAATTTCAACTTGTTCTGTAACTTCATCACTTAATTCTACTTCACTTGGTACTAAAAGATGGATATGCTCATATGTCATCTCTGGACGACGTAATAAGTCACTTGCACGTATTCCATCTTTCAATTCACTTCCACCAATATTGCGAATTAATTCTTGAACTTCAGGACGTGGTTTAATAATAATGCTACTTAAACGTTCCTTTTCCTGTTCAATTTGTAATTTTTTATTTGTAAATCGCTCATAGCGTTCTTCTTTAATTAATCCAATTTCATGACCAATTTCAGTTAAACGAAGATCCGCATTATCATGGCGTAATAATAGACGATACTCTGCACGAGACGTTAATAAACGATATGGTTCATTCGTCCCTTTCGTTACAAGATCATCAATTAAGACACCAATATAAGCATCCTCACGACCTAAAATAACTTCTTTTTTACCTAAAGAACGACATGCTGCATTAATTCCGGCCATAAGCCCTTGTCCTGCTGCCTCTTCGTAACCAGAAGTTCCGTTAATTTGTCCTGCTGTATATAAATTTTTAATTTTTTTCGTTTCAAGTGTTGGCCATAGTTGCGTTGGCACAATTGCATCATATTCAATTGCATAACCTGTACGCATCATTTCAACATTTTCTAGACCAGGGATTGTTCTAAGCATATCACGCTGTACGTCTTCTGGTAAGCTTGTGGATAAACCTTGTACGTACACTTCTTGTGTGTTACGTCCCTCTGGCTCTAAGAAAATTTGATGACGTGGTTTATCATTAAACCTTACTACTTTGTCTTCAATTGAAGGACAATATCTAGGACCTGTTCCCTTAATCATACCAGAATACATAGCTGAGCGATGTAGGTTTTCATCTATTAAACGATGTGTTTCCGTACTTGTATACGTTAACCAACATGGAATTTGATCCATAATAAACTTTGTCGTTTCAAAAGAGAAAGCGCGTGGCTTATCGTCACCTGGCTGAATTTCTGTTTTACTGTAATCAATCGTATTACTATTTACGCGCGGAGGTGTACCTGTTTTAAATCTAACAAGATCAAATCCAAGCTCCTCTAAATGTTCCGATAAAGTAATAGATGGTTGTTGATTATTTGGACCACTCGAATATTTTAAATCTCCCATAATAATCTCACCACGTAAAAACGTACCAGTCGTAATTACGACTGTTTTTGCTGTATATTCAGCACCAGCTTGCGTAATTACCCCTTTACATTCGCCATCTTCAACGATCAAACGCTCTACCATTCCTTGGAACAACGTTAAGTTTGGTGTTTCTTCAATTGTTTTCTTTAATTCATGCTGGTAAGAGAACTTATCTGCTTGTGCTCGAAGTGCACGTACAGCTGGCCCTTTACCTGTATTTAACATACGCATTTGAATATGCGTTTTATCAATGTTGCGTCCCATTTCTCCGCCTAATGCATCAATTTCACGAACAACAATCCCTTTTGCTGGTCCACCAACAGAAGGGTTACATGGCATAAACGCTACCATATCTAAGTTAATTGTTAACATTAATGTTTTGGAGCCCATTCGTGCTGCCGCAAGACCAGCTTCACATCCTGCATGACCTGCACCGATTACTATGACATCGTATGAACCGGCATTGTATCCCATTGTTTATTCCTCCTAATAATCTCTATCTTTCTGAAACATCACTATATTATTTTCCTAAACAAAATTGAGAGAACAACTGGTCAATTAAGCTCTCATGAACGGTGTCACCAGTAATTTCACCAAGTATTTCCCACGTTCTTGTTAAATCAATCTGCACCATATCAATTGGAACACCATTTTCTATCGCCTCAATTGCATCTCCAATTGTTTTTCCTGCTTGTGTTAATAATCCAATATGTCTCGCGTTAGAAACATATGTTACATCTGCAGAATCAATTGTTCCTTCAAAGAATAAATCAGCGATTGCCGTTTCAAGCTCATCTATTCCCTGTTCCTCAATTAACGACGTTGTAATAACACGATTCCCCGCTGCTAATTCTATAACACGTTCCATATCAATTGCTTGCGGTAAATCTGTCTTATTTACAATAACAATGAAATCTTTTCCTTGTACGGCACGGAATAGATCTTCATCCTCATTCGTTAAAGCTTCGCTATAATTAACGACAACTAACACTAAATCAGCTTGACTCATCATTTCTTTTGAACGCTCTACACCAATTCGTTCAACAACATCTTCTGTTTCACGAATTCCGGCCGTATCTATAAGTTTAAGTGGTACACCACGCACATTAACGTACTCTTCAATAACATCACGAGTTGTTCCTGCAATATCAGTTACAATTGCCTTTTTCTCCTGAACGAGACTATTTAATAGCGATGATTTCCCAACATTAGGTCTACCAATGATTGCAGTAGCAATACCTTCACGTAAAATCTTTCCTTGCTTTGATGTTTCTAATATTTTTGCAATTTCAGCACGAACATGTGTAGCTTTCTCAATTAAAATATTATGTGTCATTTCTTCCACATCATCATATTCCGGGTAATCTATGTTTACCTCAACATGAGCTAACGTTTCTAATATATCCTGACGCAGACGGCCGATTAATTTAGATAATCGTCCTTCCATTTGATTAATCGCTACGTTCATTGCTCGATCTGTTTTTGCACGGATTAAGTCCATAACAGCTTCTGCTTGTGATAAATCAATACGGCCATTTAAAAAAGCACGTTTTGTAAATTCACCAGGCTCCGCTAATCGTACTCCTTGCGCTAAAATAAGCTGCAATACTTTATTTACCGAAACAAGCCCACCGTGACAGTTAATTTCTACTATATTTTCACGTGTAAAAGTCCTCGGTGCACGCATAATAGACACCATTACTTCTTCAATAACCTGATTTGTATCTAAATCAACAATATGACCATAATGAATTGTGTGAGAAGGAACCTCTGTTAAATCCTTCCCTTTAAAAATACGATTAACCTTTTCAACCGCATCATCCCCACTTACTCGAACAATGGCAATTGCACCCTCTCCAAGCGCTGTGGAAATCGCGGCAATTGTATCAAATTCCATGTCCTTTCACCTCACTTGCTTATTTATCTCTATTTCAACATGATTATTTTCTTCACTAAATTATTAGAATACCATAACGAACCTATCTACAAAAGAATAATAACTCATTTTATTATGTCCTCATGTAAAAAACACTAAACTTATTCACAGTGGATAAGTTTAGTGTTTTTTAGTTATCCACACCTATTTTTCCCTCAAAAAAACCGGCACTCAATTGAGTAACCGGTCACTTGGAAGATATTACAACATGTCGATGTGGTTCTTTTCCTTCAGAAGTTGTAATGATATTTTGATGATTAGATAATGCTTGGTGGATAATCTTTCGTTCAAAAGATGGCATAGGCTCCAATACAACTCTTTTTTTCGTACTTACTACTTGTTTGGCTAATCGATAAGAAAGTGCTTCTAGCGTAGCTTTTCTTTTACTACGATAATTTTCAGCATCTAATGTGATACCAATGTACTGCTTCGTATTACGATTCGCCACAAGTTTTGTTAAATACTGTAAAGAATTCAAGGTATTCCCTCTTTTTCCAATCAAAACACCCACATTTTCGCCGTAAATTGTAAATTCAACTTCGCGTCCTTTTACAATTTTACTAATCTCAGCTTCCACACCCATATCGTGAATAACATTTTTTAAATATTCTTCACATTCTTGAATTGGATCTTTCTTCAATACAACTTCTACTACTGCAGGTCGGTTCCCAAATAAACCTAAGAACCCTCTCTTACCCTCATCGATAATATTTATATCTACTCGGTCTTTTGAAACATTTAATTGTCTTAAAGCATCCTGTACTGCCAGCTCGACTGTTTGTCCTTTAGCAGTAATTATACTCACTTGCTTGATCCTCCTGCCTTACTAGCCTTAATTTCCGGCCCTTTGATCAAGTACATTTGAGCGATACCAAAGATATTACCAACAACCCAGTAAAGTGATAATGCAGCTGGGAAGTTAATTGCAAAGATTAAAATCATGATTGGCATTAACCAAATCATCATTGCCATTTGCGGATTTTGACCAGCAGTTCCTGCCATTGCAAGTTTTTGCTGAATAAATGTCGTAATTGCCGCAACAACCGGTAAGATATAGAACGGATCTGCTTGTCCTAAGTCGAACCATAAGAATGTATGCTTACTAATTTCTGATGTTCTCATAATCGCATGGTAAAACGCGAATAAAATAGGCATCTGAACAAAGATTGGTAAACATCCTGCTAATGGATTTACACCATTTTTTTGATACAACTGCATCATTTCTTGTTGTAGTTTTTGCTGCGTTGCTTGATCTTTAGAGCTATATTTCTCTTTTAACTTCACCATTTCTGGTTGTAACGCTTGCATTGCTTTCGTACTCTTCGTTTGTTTAATCATTAATGGTAATAATGCAAAACGAATGATAAGAGTTGTAACAACAATCGCTAAACCGTAATTACTACCAAATAAGTTGGCAAAATACGTAATTAACTGAGAAAGCGGGTATACGAAGTATTCATTCCAAATTCCAGTGCTTTTTGGTGTAATTGGCTGATTTACTTCACTACAGCCAGCAGTAATCGCCATTAATACAACAACCATGGCTAGTAAACCTAATTTCTTTTTCAAAGCCTACTCCTCCTTGTATCGGTATGTATATAGTGTAATTCATTTCCTTACGCTACTTTTTTATTCTTTTCATACCAGAGCGTTTAAAGACATGAATTAAGCTTTTCTTTACTTCTTCATATGTCATCTCTGCACAAGGCTTCCTTGCTATTATAACAAAATCTTTTCCAGAATCTATCTCATCTTTTAATTCTGTGATCGACTGGCGAATCATACGTTTAATTCGGTTACGCACTACTGCATTTCCTATTTTCTTGCTGACAGAAAGGCCAATACGAAAGTTTGGCTGCTCTTCTTTATCTAGTTGATACACAACAAATTGACGATTCGCAGTCGATTTTCCTTTTTGAAAAACCGTCTGGAATTCATCATTCTTTTTTATACGATGTTTTTTCTTCATATCAATTGACACTCCTGTAGTTCATCAGCGGAAATTCACTATTATTAGAAAAAAAGACCACTGAACGATCAGTGGTCTACGCAGATAATACTTTTCTTCCTTTACGACGACGAGCTGCTAGCACTTTACGTCCGTTCGCTGTGCTCATACGGCTGCGGAAACCATGTACTTTGCTGCGCTTACGTTTATTTGGTTGGTAAGTTCTTTTCATTATATGACACCTCCCTGAGGAATATCTGTTAAAGACAGTCTTATAAATTATAGTTAATCAACTAGGAAAATGTCAATGGTTCTAGAAATTTTCATCAAATATTCATTTTGAACCTATTCACATACTTTTTCACAGACGCTATATTTCCTTGTGGATAAATGTTTTTTTCTGTTTTTTATATCCACAAACTCTTTTCGTACTTTTACACAGTATATCGTGTTGTGGACAAGTTTATTCCACAAGGTATTGATTTTGTGGATAACTTTCTTAATTTCATTGCTATAGCTACTTTTTTTTGATATTATAGTTGTGTTTTCACTTTGAATAAGTTTTCCACATCATTATCTTATCCACAATTTGTGTATAACATGTGGACAGTTTTAATCACATGTGGGTAAATGATTATCCACATTTGCTTTTTTTGTCGAAAACCCTATCTCATATACAAACGACGTTTTTAGGTTTTAAAATACGTTTCGTATAAATATACATTTTATATTTATTTAGGTTGTACATTTGTTGCGCAACCTTATTCTTTTACCATCTTAGTAAAGGAGGGACACCTTTGGAAAACATCTCTGATTTATGGAACAGCGCCTTAAAAGAACTAGAAAAAAAGGTCAGTAAACCAAGTTATGAAACATGGTTAAAATCAACGACCGCACATAATTTAAAGAAAGATGTATTAACAATTACGGCTCCAAATGAATTCGCCCGCGATTGGCTAGAATCTCATTATTCAGAGCTAATTTCAGAAACACTTTATGATTTAACAGGGGCAAAATTAGCTATTCGCTTTATTATTCCCCAAAGTCAAGCCGAAGAGGAGATTGATCTTCCTCCTTCTAAACCGAATTCAGCACAAGATGATTCTAATCATTTACCACAGAGTATGCTAAATCCAAAATATACGTTTGATACGTTTGTTATTGGCTCTGGTAACCGTTTTGCTCACGCTGCTTCATTGGCCGTAGCCGAAGCGCCAGCTAAAGCATATAATCCCCTCTTTATTTATGGGGGAGTTGGACTTGGAAAGACCCATTTAATGCATGCAATTGGTCATTATGTAATTGAACATAACCCAAATGCCAAAGTTGTATATTTATCATCAGAAAAATTTACAAATGAATTCATTAATTCTATTCGTGATAATAAAGCTGTCGATTTTCGTAATAAATACCGCAATGTGGATGTTTTATTGATAGATGATATTCAATTTTTAGCGGGAAAAGAACAAACTCAAGAAGAGTTTTTCCATACATTCAATGCATTACACGAAGAAAGTAAACAAATTGTAATTTCCAGTGATCGGCCACCAAAAGAAATTCCAACTTTAGAAGATCGTCTTCGTTCTCGCTTTGAATGGGGACTCATTACGGATATTACGCCACCAGATTTAGAAACGCGGATTGCAATTTTGCGCAAAAAGGCAAAGGCTGAAGGACTTGATATACCAAATGAGGTCATGCTTTATATTGCAAATCAAATCGATTCAAATATTCGTGAACTAGAAGGTGCACTCATCCGAGTTGTAGCTTATTCATCTTTAATTAACAAAGATATTAATGCTGATTTAGCAGCCGAAGCACTTAAAGATATTATTCCAAATTCTAAACCAAAAATTATCTCCATTTATGATATTCAAAAAGCTGTAGGAGATGTTTATCAAGTAAAATTGGAAGATTTCAAGGCGAAAAAGCGAACCAAATCAGTTGCCTTCCCTCGCCAAATTGCAATGTATTTATCACGTGAACTGACAGACTCCTCCTTACCTAAAATAGGTGAAGAATTTGGTGGACGTGATCATACAACAGTTATCCATGCTCATGAAAAAATTTCTAAGCTACTTAAGACGGATACGCAATTACAAAAGCAAGTTGAAGAAATTAACGATATTTTAAAGTAGTAGCTGAATAGTGTGAATAACTTTCCTTGTTTTACGCACAGTCTATCCACATGTAGATAGACTGTTTTTACATCCTTTAACAGGGTTATCCACATATCCACAAGCCCTATTACTATTACTACTATTTTTTATCTTTATTAATTAAATAAAATCTTATACTTACCGGAGGTTTTTCTTTATGCGTTTTACAATACAAAAAGACTATCTTGTAAGAAGTGTACAAGATGTAATGAAGGCTGTTTCTTCTCGTACAACAATTCCGATCCTTACGGGGATTAAAGTTGTCGCTACAGAAGAAGGAGTTACATTAACAGGAAGCGATGCTGATATTTCAATTGAATCTTTCATTCCAGTTGAAGAGAATGGAAAAGAAATCGTAGAAGTGAATCAATCAGGAAGTATTGTTTTACAGGCTAAATATTTTAGTGAAATTGTAAAGAAGTTGCCTAAAGAAACTGTAGAAATTTCTGTGGAAAATCATTTGATGACAAAAATAACTTCTGGAAAATCAGAGTTTAATTTAAATGGTTTAGATTCTGCAGAATATCCATTGTTACCACAAATTGAAGAACATCATGTTTTTAAGATTCCAACGGATTTACTTAAACATATGATTAGACAAACTGTATTTGCAGTTTCCACTTCTGAAACAAGACCAATCTTGACAGGTGTAAACTGGAAGGTATATAACAGCGAACTAACTGGCATTGCTACAGATAGTCACAGACTAGCTCTTCGAAAAGCAAAAATTGAAGGCATTGCAGATGAGTTCCAAGCAAATGTTGTTATTCCAGGAAAAAGTTTAAATGAATTAAGCAAAATTCTAGATGAGTCTGAAGAAATGGTAGATATCGTTATTACGGAGTATCAAGTATTATTCCGTACAAAACATTTATTATTCTTCTCAAGATTGTTAGAAGGAAATTACCCTGATACAACTCGCTTAATTCCAGCGGAGAGCAAAACAGATATTTTTGTAAATACAAAAGAATTTTTACAAGCAATTGATCGTGCATCTCTTTTAGCAAGAGATGGTCGTAATAATGTTGTAAAATTATCAACTTTAGAGCAGGCAATGCTAGAAATTTCCTCGAATTCACCAGAAATCGGAAAAGTAGTAGAAGAAGTTCAATGTGAAAAAGTAGATGGAGAAGAGTTAAAAATATCTTTTAGTGCAAAATATATGATGGATGCACTAAAAGCATTAGATAGTACTGAAATTAAGATTAGCTTTACTGGAGCAATGAGACCATTCTTAATTCGTACAGTAAATGATGAATCCATTATTCAATTAATTTTACCGGTTCGTACTTACTAAGTAAGAAATAAGGGTTGCTAGTTTTCAGATGCTAGTAGCCCTTATTTGATTTTTGGGTATTACTTTCCTAATGCTAGTTTATTTAGTACAATGAAAGAATGAACACTTTCAGAAAGTGAGCGATTTTATGAAACGTATTAAAATTTCAACAGAGTATATTACACTAGGGCAATTTTTAAAGTTAGCCGATGTAATTGATACAGGTGGCGCTGTAAAATGGTTTTTACAAGAATATGAAGTGTACGTGAATCAAGAACTTGAAAATAGAAGAGGTCGCAAACTATATGCGAACGATATTATTGAAATTCCAGGAAGCGGAAGTTTCCAAGTTCAGTCATAAAGGGGGAGCCCTTTGTTTATTTCAGAAATACAATTAAAAAACTATCGCAATTATGAAAAGTTAGAGCTTTCCTTTGAAGATAAGGTAAATGTAATTATCGGCGAGAATGCGCAAGGGAAAACGAATTTGATGGAAGCTATTTATGTTTTAGCGATGGCGAAATCTCATAGAACCTCTAATGATCGCGAGCTTATCCGTTGGGATGAAGATTTCGGTCAAATTAAAGGAAAGCTACAAAAGAGAAATAGTTCTTTGTCTTTGGAATTAAATATCTCGAAAAAAGGTAAAAAGGCAAAATTAAATCAACTTGAACAACAAAAATTGAGTCAATATATTGGCGTGATGAATGTTGTCATGTTTGCCCCAGAAGATTTAAATCTTGTAAAAGGAAGCCCTCAAGTAAGAAGACGCTTTTTAGATATGGAATTAGGCCAAATAGCTCCGGTCTATTTGTATGAATTGAGTCAATATCAAAAGGTGCTCACACAACGAAATCACTTGCTAAAAAAGATGCAAGGGAATAGTAAGAATGAGGAAACGATGTTGGATGTATTTACACTTCAACTTATTGAGCATGGTACAAAAATTTTGCAAAAACGCTTTGAATTTTTGCATTTACTACAAGAATGGGCAGCTCCAATTCATCGTGGTATAAGCCGTGGGTTAGAAGAATTAGAAATTGTCTATAAACCGAGTGTAGATGTATCAGAATCAATGGATTTGTCGAAAATAAAAGAAGTATACTATGAAAGTTTTCAATCCGTGAAACAACGTGAAATTTTCCGTGGTACGACTTTAATTGGTCCTCATCGTGATGATTTACAATTCTTCGTTAATAGTAAAAATGTTCAAGTCTTTGGTTCGCAAGGACAACAACGAACGACCGCACTGTCCCTAAAATTAGCTGAAATTGAATTGATTTACTCAGAAGTTAAAGAATATCCGATTCTTCTATTGGATGATGTATTATCAGAATTAGATGATTATCGTCAATCGCATCTGTTAAATACAATTCAAGGAAAAGTGCAAACATTTGTGACAACGACGAGTGTCGACGGAATTGAACACGAAACATTAAAAGAAGCGAAAACAATTCATGTAACGAACGGCACGGTAGATTGTGAAATAGATAGGGCGTAATCCCTGTTTAAATGGAAAAGTAGGTGATCTTTGTGTCAATGGAACAAAAGCAAATGCAAGAAAATTCATATGATGAAAGTCAAATACAGGTACTTGAAGGGCTAGAAGCAGTTCGAAAACGCCCTGGTATGTATATTGGATCTACAAGCGGAAAAGGACTTCACCATCTTGTATGGGAAATCGTCGATAATAGTATTGATGAAGCACTTGCAGGGTACTGTGATGAAATTAACGTTAGTATCGAAGAAGATAATAGTATTCGTGTAACGGATAATGGACGTGGTATTCCAGTTGGTATACAAGAAAAAATGGGACGTCCTGCTGTAGAGGTTATTATGACCGTTCTTCATGCTGGTGGTAAGTTTGGCGGCGGTGGTTATAAAGTTTCTGGTGGTTTGCATGGTGTTGGGGCATCTGTAGTAAATGCCCTATCAACAGAACTAGAGGTATTTGTACATCGTGAAGGTAAAATCCATTATCAAAAATACGAAAGAGGTATTCCAGTTGCGGATTTAAAAGTCATTGGTGACACAGATCAAACAGGAACGATAACTCGATTTAAACCAGATCCAGAAATTTTTCAGGAAACAACAGTATACGAATTTGATACGCTCGCAACTCGTATGCGTGAATTAGCATTTTTAAATCGTAATATTAAATTAACAATTGAAGATAAACGTGAACATAAGCAAAAGAAAGAATTCCATTATGAAGGTGGAATTAAATCATACGTCGAGCATTTAAATCGCTCAAAACAACCAATCCATGAAGAACCTGTATATGTAGAAGGATCAAAAGATGGTATTCAAGTTGAGGTTTCCTTACAGTATAACGAAGGATATACAAATAATATTTACTCATTTACGAATAACATTCATACGTATGAAGGTGGAACACATGAAGTAGGGTTTAAAACAGCTTTAACTCGTGTGATTAACGATTATGGACGTAAAAATAGTATTTTAAAAGATGCAGACAGTAACTTAACGGGTGAGGATGTTCGTGAAGGTTTAACTGCAATTGTATCAATTAAACATCCAAACCCACAATTTGAAGGACAAACGAAGACGAAACTTGGGAATAGTGAAGCAAGAACGATTACAGAGTCTGTGTTTTCAGAGGCATTTGAAAAGTTCTTACTAGAAAACCCGAATGTTGCACGAAAAATCGTAGAAAAAGGTACGATGGCAGCACGTGCACGTGTTGCAGCGAAAAAAGCACGTGAATTGACACGCCGCAAGAGCGCATTAGAAGTTTCAAGTTTACCTGGTAAATTAGCAGATTGCTCTTCGAAAGATCCAGCAATTAGTGAAATTTACATTGTAGAGGGTGACTCTGCCGGTGGATCAGCAAAACAAGGGCGTGATCGTCACTTCCAAGCGATTTTACCGCTAAAAGGTAAAATTATTAACGTTGAAAAAGCAAGATTGGATAAAATTTTATCTAACGATGAAGTGCGTACAATTATTACTGCAATTGGTACGAACATTGGCGGCGATTTTGATATCGAGAAAGCTCGTTATCATAAAGTTATTATTATGACGGATGCCGACGTAGATGGTGCGCATATTCGTACCCTATTATTAACGTTCTTCTATCGTTATATGCGTCAAATTATTGAACATGGTTATATCTATATTGCACAGCCACCGTTGTTTAAAGTACAACAAGGTAAAAAAATTCAATATGCTTATAATGAGAAAGAGCTTGAAAAGATTTTAGCTGAATTACCAGCTCAACCTAAACCTGGTATCCAACGTTACAAAGGTTTAGGAGAAATGAACCCAACCCAGCTTTGGGAAACGACAATGGACCCAGAAGTGCGTTCATTACTTCAAGTTTCCCTTCAAGATGCAATTGAGGCAGATGAAACATTTGAAATTTTAATGGGGGATAAAGTAGAGCCACGTCGTAACTTTATCCAAGAAAATGCAAAATACGTGAAAAACCTTGATATTTAAATGAGTAATGACAGGAATCTGAGTATTCCTGTCTTCTACATATAAATCAATGTATGTGTAACGGAAATGTAAGAGGAGGTGCTCGTTGATGTCAGACAATCAACAACAAGCACGAATTCGAGAAATTAATATTAGTCATGAAATGCGTACCTCATTTTTAGATTACGCAATGAGTGTTATCGTATCTCGTGCATTACCAGATGTTCGTGATGGATTAAAACCTGTGCATCGTAGGGTTTTATATGCGATGAATGATTTAGGAATTACGGCTGATAAAGCGTATAAGAAATCAGCACGTATTGTTGGTGAAGTAATCGGTAAGTATCACCCTCATGGTGATTCAGCTGTTTATGAAACGATGGTACGTATGGCGCAAGATTTCAGTCAACGTTATATGCTTGTTGATGGGCATGGTAACTTTGGATCTGTCGATGGAGATTCAGCGGCAGCAATGCGTTATACAGAAGCAAGAATGTCTAAGATTTCTATGGAATTAATACGTGATATTTCAAAAAATACGATTGATTATCAAGATAACTATGATGGTTCTGAAAGAGAGCCCATTGTATTACCAGCGCGTTTTCCTAACTTACTAGTAAATGGTACGACAGGTATTGCAGTTGGTATGGCAACGAATATTCCGCCGCATCAACTTGGCGAAGTAATTGATGGGGTATTGGCATTAAGTCATAATCCTGATATTACTATTGCAGAATTAATGGAGTGCATTCCAGGACCAGATTTCCCGACGGCAGGTTTAATTTTAGGAAGAAGTGGTATTCGTAGAGCGTATGAAACAGGACGCGGTTCTATTATACTTCGTGCTAAAGTTGAAATTGAGGAGAAGTCAAATGGCAAACAATCTATTATCGTAACGGAACTACCTTATCAAGTAAATAAGGCGCGATTAATTGAAAAAATTGCAGAATTAGTTCGCGATAAGAAAATTGAAGGTATTACAGATTTACGTGATGAATCAGATCGAAATGGTATGCGTATTGTTATGGAAGTACGTCGTGATGCCAATGCTAATGTATTATTAAATAACTTATATAAACATACAGCACTTCAAACAAGTTTCGGTATTAACATGCTGTCTCTTGTAAATGGAGAGCCACAAGTGCTGAACTTAAAACAAAATTTATATCATTACTTGGAACATCAAAAGGTAGTAATTCGTAGACGTACAGCTTATGAACTAGAAAAAGCAGAAGCGCGTGCTCATATTTTAGAAGGATTACGAATTGCCTTAGACCATCTGGATGAAGTTATTACATTAATTCGTAGTTCGAAAACAGCGGAAATTGCAAAGCAAGGTTTAATGGAACGTTTCGGCTTAAGTGAAAAACAAGCGCAAGCTATTTTAGATATGCGTTTGCAACGTTTAACAGGTTTAGAACGCGAAAAGATTGAACAAGAATATCAGGACTTAATGAAGTTAATCGCTGAATTAAAAGCAATCTTAGCAGATGAAGAAAAGGTTCTTGAGATTATTCGTGAAGAATTAACGGAAGTAAAAGAGCGCTTCAATGATAAGAGACGCACAGAAATTACAATTGGTGGTATGGAGTCTATTGAAGATGAAGACTTGATTCCAGAACAAAATATCGCCATTACGTTAACTCATAATGGTTATATTAAGAGGTTACCAGCTTCCACGTATAAAACACAGAACCGTGGTGGACGTGGTGTGCAAGGAATGGGGACAAATGATGATGATTTCGTAGAGCATTTATTAACTACTTCTACGCATGATCATATTCTATTCTTCACTAATAAGGGGAAAGTATACCGTACGAAAGGATATGAAATCCCAGAGTATAGTCGTACAGCGAAAGGTATACCTATTATTAACCTATTAGGTGTAGATAAGGGTGAATGGATTAACGCCATTATTCCAATTCGTGAATTTGGTGACGATGAATTCTTATTCTTCACAACAAAACAAGGTATCTCTAAGAGAACACCACTTTCATCATTTGCAAATATCCGTACGAATGGTTTAATTGCAATCTCTCTTCGTGAAGAGGATGAAGTAATATCTGTACGTTTAACATCTGGTGATAAGGATATTATTGTAGGAACAAGCAATGGTATGTTAATTCGTTTTAACGAGCAAGATGTGCGTTCTATGGGACGTAACGCGGCTGGTGTAAAAGCAATTACATTAGGTGAAGAAGATCAAGTTGTAGGTATGGAAATTGTCGAAGAGGATGTAAATGTTTTAATTGTAACGAAAAATGGTTATGGAAAACGTACGCCAATTGATGAATACCGTCTACAAAGCCGTGGTGGTAAAGGTCTGAAGACTTGTAATATTACAGATAAAAACGGGAAATTAGTAGCTGTTAAATCTGTAACAGGTGAAGAAGATATTATGTTAATTACAGCAGCGGGTGTTATTATTCGTATGCCAGTTGATCAAATCTCTCAAATGGGACGTAATACACAAGGTGTTCGTCTAATTCGATTAGAGGATGAGCAAGAGGTAGCGACAGTAGCAAAAGCACAAAAAGATGATGAGGAAGAAACGAGCGAAGAGGTTTCTTCAGAAGAATAAGAGGGGAGATATCTCCCCTCTTTATTTTTTTATAATAATACTTGCATAGGGAAGGGAAAGCCTATATAATAGGCAGAGTCAGCAAATGAGAGATATAAGTTATCGAAAAAACTTGTTGACGAAAATAATATACTATGATATATTATAAAAGTCGCTGAAACGCGATGTTGAACTTTGAAAACTAAACGAAACAAACAACGTGAAACGTCAATTTTTATTTTAGATGCTAGACAAACTAACTTTATTGGAGAGTTTGATCCTGGCTCAGGATGAACGCTGGCGG
>NZ_JBQOUU010000001.1:2667500-2668635 GCF_052216825.1 Bacillus sp. FH
TAGAATGAACCCGGCGAGTTTACGATCCCGTGCGAGGTTAAGCTGAAGAGGCGGAGCCGCAGCGAAGAGCGGGTGCTTGAATCGGGCGTTTAGTACGTGGTCGTAGACCCGAAACCAGGTGATCTACCCATGTCCAGGGTGAAGTTCAGGTAACACTGAATGGAGGCCCGAACCCACACGCATTGGAAAGTGCGGGGATGAGGTGTGGGTAGCGGAGGAAATTCCAATCGAACCTGGAGATAGCTGGTTCTCCCGAAATAGCCTTAGGGCTAGCCTTAAGTGTAAGAGTCTTGGAGGTAGAGCACTGATTGGACTAGGGGTCCTCATCGGATTACCGAATTGAGTCAGAACTCCGAATGCCAATGACTTATCCTTAGGAGTCAGACTGCGAGTGATAAGATCCGTAGTCAAAAGGGAAACAGCCCAGAGAAACCGCCAGCTAAGGTCCCAAAGTGTGTATTAAGTGGAAAAGGATGTGGAGTTGCTTCAGACAACTAGGATGTTGGCTTCGAGAGCAGCCACCATTTGAAGAAGTGCGTAATAGCTCACTAGTCGAGTGACTCTGCGCCGAAAATGTACGGGGCTTAAATACACCACCGAAGCTGCGGATTGATACCGAATGGTATCAGTGGTAGGGGAGCGTGTCTAAGGACAGTGAAGTCAGACCGGAAGGACTGGTGGAGTGCTTACCGAAGTGAGACGATGCCGGTATGAGTTTTAGCGAAAGACGGGTGAGAATGCCGTTCCAGCCAATGCCTAAGGTTTCCTGAGGAAGGCTCGTCCGCTCAGGGTTAGTCAGGAGCCTGAGCCGAGGCCGACAGGCGTACGGCGATGGACAACAGGTTGATATTCCTGTACCACCTCTTTATCGTTTGAGCGATGGAGGGACGCAAAGGATAGAAGAAGCGTGCGATTGGTTGTGCACGTCCCCAAGCGGTTAGGCTGATAAGCAGGCAAATCCGCTTATCGTAAAGGCTGAGCTGTGATGGGGAAGCTCTGCCTTATGGAGCGAAGTATCTTTGAGTTCCCCGCTGCCAAGAAAAGCTTCTAGCGAGATAAAAGGTGCCTGTACCGCAAACCGACACAGGTAGGCGAGGAGAGAATCCTAAGGTGTGCGAGAACTCTGGTTAAGGAA
>NZ_JBQOUU010000002.1:0-4282 GCF_052216825.1 Bacillus sp. FH
TAGCAATCGTCAATACCTTTTTATAAAGATATTTAATTACATGCTTTTATGCTCTTTTAGCTAGATACATCCCCGCAAAAATTCATTATCGGAAACTACCTTCTGCTTCTCATTAGTTCATTTTTGCAACACATATTCAATTTAATTTACGTGGACATTTCCCTCCAACAAAACTATTAACCTTATTTTAACAAATAATATTATATAATTAGGGGGTTGTTGTACTATCAATGAACTCTATTAGAAGCAGGTGAAGATATGAAAGATATACGTATCCTTATAGCAGACGATGATAAAGAAATCCGAAATTTATTAAAAATATATTTGGAACGAGAATTATATATGGTAGATACTGCGATTAATGGCGATGAAGCCTTACAATTATTTAATCAAAACAACTATAACCTCGTTATACTAGACCTTATGATGCCGAAAGTAGATGGTATTGAAGTATGTAGAAAGCTTAGAGATAAAACGAACGTACCGATATTAATGCTAACCGCTAAAGATCATGAAGTTGATAAAATTTTAGGTTTAAGCATTGGTGCTGATGATTACATTACAAAGCCTTTCAGTATTCATGAAGTCATTGCACGTGTAAAAGCTCTTATGCGGCGTTTTTTAGTTCTTGGAAGTGACGCTAATATACAAAAGAAAACAACTCTAACTTTTAAAGGCCTATTGATTGATTTAAATACATATACAGTTCATACAAACAAAGAAGAAATTAACTTAACCGGAAAAGAACTGGAACTATTAAAATTCTTCACTTCAAATCCAGGACAAGTATTTACAAAAACACAACTCTTCCGAAATGTGTGGGACGATAATTATATAGAAGATGACAATACCGTTATGGTACATATTCGAAAACTTAGAAAGAAAATAGAAGTCGATCCTTCCAACCCAAAATTCATTCAGACTGTATGGGGAATTGGTTATAAGTTTGTAGGTGAACAGCTTGAAGACTGATAAAACCCTTTTCCTTATTTCATTACAACTTATCATTTGCGGGCTTTTAAATATACAAATGGACCCAAGGGTAAAAATATCTTTATTTATTACCCTTATCTTAATTACAATGTATCTCTTCTTTTCAAGAATACAATTCATTCAGCACCGCAAATCAATAGATACTAAATTAAGTCGTGTACTAAAAGGTAATTTACAAGCAAGATTATTTACAAGCAATGATCGTTCATTACATAATATCGTTTTTTCAATAAACGAACTAATAGCTGAATTAGAAAAGGTTCGGATTGAAGCAAAGAGGTCTGAGGAATCTAGAAAAAAACTTCTGTCTAGTATCTCGCACGATATACGAACACCACTTACCTCCATTATTGGCTATATTGATGCCTTAAAAGATGAGGTTGCTGCTTCTGAAATAGAAAAGCAAGAATATCTTAAAATACTTTATATGAAATCAAATAACTTGAAGCACCTAGTTGATGAGATATTCAATATGGCGAAGCTAGATGCTAACGAATTTCCACTAAAAGAAGAAGAACTCGACTTTTCTGAAGTTACTAGAGAAGTTTTGATTGAATTTTTACCTGAGCTCTCAAAACATAATATTGAACTACAAATTCTCATACCAGAATCTACTTTTCCTATCATGGCAGATCAACTTAGCCTTATACGAATTATAGGTAATTTAATGAAAAATGCTATTTATTACGGAAAGGATGGGAAAACAGTAGGAGTCGAACTATTAGAAACCGATACAGAATATGAACTTCTTATTTGGGACAAAGGCCCTGGTATTCCAAAACATGATTTGCAAAACATATTTGAGCGAATGTACCGAAGCGAACAATCAAGAAACTCCTCTTTTGGTGGTAGCGGTCTCGGACTTTCTATTTCTAAAGCGCTCGTTGAAAAGAATGGCGGGCATATATGGGTTGAAAGTAATCCATGGGAAAGAACCACTTTTGGATTTTCCATTCCAAAACACAATACTTTTAAGAAATAGTTAAGAAATGATTAATATGCAGTTAAACCTTCCTGCTTATCATGTAAGTAAGAACTTATAGAAAGTAGGTGTCTCCTATAAATACAATTATAAAAACAACTAATCTTACTAAAGTATATGGCAATCAAAAATCCGTAGATAATCTAAATATTAACGTTCAACAGGGAGAGATTTATGGATTCATAGGTCGTAACGGTGCTGGTAAAACAACAACCATTCGTATGCTACTCGGTCTTATAAAGCCTACAAGTGGAACTATCGAAATATTCGGAGAGGACTTATTTCAAAATCAAAAAGATATTTTAAGTAGAATTGGTTCTATCGTTGAAGTTCCAGGGTTTTATGAAAACTTAACTGCAAAAGAAAACTTATTAATTAACGCAAAGATAATTGGGGTTCACAAAAAGAATGCTATTGAAGAAGCGTTAGAAATAGTAGGCTTGCAACATGAAACAAAAAAGTTAGTGGGAAAGTATTCTTTAGGCATGAAGCAGCGTTTAGGAATTGCACGCGCCCTTCTCCATTATCCCGAACTACTTATATTAGATGAACCAACTAACGGACTAGACCCCATCGGGATTAAAGAAATGCGAAAACTTATTCATTCTTTAGCTCAAGAAAGGAATATAACGATACTCATTTCTAGTCACATATTAGCCGAGGTAGAACAGTTAGTTGATCGTATCGGAATTATTCACGAAGGAAAGTTACTAGAAGAAGTTTCTCTTGATACGCTACGCAAAGCAAACCGTAAATACATAGAATTTCAGGTGAATAATGACAGTAAGGCTACGATGTTATTAGAAAATCAATTTCAAATTTTCGATTATGAGGTACATGATGAAGGGAATATTCGCATTTACTCTCATTTCGGGCAACAAGGATACATCAACAGAACGTTTGTTCTAAATGATATTGAAGTATTAAAAATGATGATGAGCGAAGACAGATTAGAAGATTATTTCACCAAACTAGTTGGAGGTGGAACAATTGGTTAACCTACTCTATACAGAACTATTAAAACTAAAACGCTCTAATATGTTTTTAATTAGTATTATTGGGGCTGGTGTCGCACCTTTCTTAGTCGTAGTAGCTTCTTATATACATATAAAAACCAAACAGCCAACTCCGACTATTTGGTTCCATCAATTATTCACTGAAGTTAACTTATACACTACTTTAGTTATAGGGTTCCCCTTATATGGAGTAGTAGTTGCTTATCTGTTTACCCGTGAATATGCAGAAGACACATTAAAAAATTTACTAACTATCCCCGTGTCACGTATTAGTTTTATTATAAGTAAGTTCATCATTCTTTTCCTTTGGATCATGATGCTAACTTTAGTTGCTTGGTCGCTTACTTTAATATTAGGGCTATTGGGGAACTTCCCTGGTTTTAACACTGCTTTACTTTTAGGTTCTTTCCTAAAATTTTTAACCTGTGGTGGACTTCTTTTTCTATTGTCTTCACCTATTGTTCTATTAACTCTTGTAATGAAGAGCTATGTACCGCCTATTATATTAACAGTCATTATTACAATGACTAATCTTATGCTCGTAAATTCCAAACATAAAGATTTATTTCCCTGGATCGCCACTTTAGATATCGCAAATAATGAATTACAACCCACATATCCACCAGAGTATTCTTATATGATCATTGCAGCAACAACGATTTTCGGATTTATCGCAACACTATTCTATTTTAAGAGAGTAGACATTCATTAATTTTTAGGAGTGAAACTATGAGCGATATCATTATTGCCTTCATACTCGGTATCGTAGAGGGGTTAGCTGAATTTTTACCTATCTCTTCTACCGGCCACCTTATATTAGTCGGGCATTTATTAGGCTTTGAAGGAGAAAGAGCGAAAACATTTGAAATTGTTATTCAACTAGGCGCAATTTTAGCTATTGCAATTTTATATCATAAACGTCTCGTATCTTTATGTAATATTAAGCCTCTTCTACGGAAGGAGAATAAATTCAACGCGTTCCATGTATTTCTTGGCGTATTTCCGGCAGTAGTTGCTGGTTTACTACTACATGATGTTATTAAAACTTACTTATTTCAGCCATATACTGTTGTGATTGGACTTGTAGCAGGGGCAATTCTTATGATCTTTGCAGAAGTAAAAAAGCAAGAGGCAACCGCCTGCTCACTGGACGATTTAACATACCATCAAGCATTAACAATTGGATTATTTCAATGTTTAGCAGTATACCCTGGCTTTTCTAGAGCAGGATCTACTATCTCTGGAGGTCTATTAGCAAAAGTAAATTATAAGACTGCATCAGAGTTCTCAT
>NZ_JBQOUU010000003.1:0-3040 GCF_052216825.1 Bacillus sp. FH
CAACGCCCATTCAAGAAACCCACATTATCATAAGAATTTTCCTATCATTCTATTTTGGAGCCAAAAAAGTGGTTGTACTTCTCTTGCTAAGTGGTTTTTTTATCAGATTGACTTATTACAGACAGCTCTAAATTATAGTCCTTTCATTCATAATTATGAATATGACATATACAAAAGTACACCTGCCTATAGTGTTCGACTAGGTATAGCATTACGCGAAAAACAAAAAGAAACTTTTAAGCTTGTTCGTAACCCTTATAGACGAGCAGTGAGCTCTTTCGTATCCTTAATCGCACCTCCCTATATAGAAAATCCCGAATGGAAGCCCATCCGAAAGTTTTTATATCAAGATGAAAACTCCTCCAAAGGCCTCTCATTTAAACAATTTCTATACTATCTATTCATTAATGATGCTCAAGGAAATGATATTAACCCGCATTTCACACAACAATATATAGCTGGTGAAGAAGAATATGTGACCAATTATATATACTTAGAAAACTTCGATCAGGATATGAAAGCATTAGAAAAGCGTTTCGAATTAAAAACTGCACCAATAAATGAGTTCTCAATATCATGGCATCATCAAACTCCCGCCATGATTTATAAAGGGAATTTTAGCGAAGCCGATATTACTGACCCTTTATTTCCTCGCTACCCCACTTTCGAAAGTTTTTATGATACCGAATGTATACAACTCGTTCAAACAATATTTCAAAATGATTTCAATACGTATAAATATAGTAGAGAATACCTATACTGATTTCAATCTATTATCTTTGCCAAATAAAAAAACACCTAATATATATAAGGTGTTTTTTTATATTTAAACTATATACAATATGTTACTTAGCATTCCTTACTATTCAAGTTATTCTTCTTTAATAACTTACTTATCTTTTGTCTATCTGCCCATCCTACTCCTATTAAGACTAAACTTCCTCCTATTACTATCTTCCAAGTTAAAGACTCATCTAATAAAGCAATTGAAGCAACAATACTTATTAACGGTAATGCATTTAAATATAACCCACTTACTGATGCCGAGACTGTCTCTAGTGCTCTATTCCAAAACCAATACGCTAAAATTGTTGCGCCTATAACAAGATACATTACACTAAATCCAGTCTTCCATGTTTCGATTTCTGGGAAACCATAGTAAAAAGTTTCTACCATTGCAAATGGTAATAAAATAACAGCTCCAATAATTAAAGTTAATGTTGTAAAAACCTTGTTTGATAAATACTGTTCTTGTTTTGGTCTTTTCAACAATACTGTATAGAAAGCAAATAAGAAAGTGCTTAATAAAATAAGGGTATCTCCTATTAAAGATACTTCTTGATTACCGTTACTAGATGGGATAGTAATAAGAAGTACTCCAGCAGCTCCCAATACAATACCGATCCAATAATTAAGCTGAATTTTTTCTTTCAAAAAGATCGCTGAAAAAAGAATTGTAACTAACGGTAAAGCAGCATCAATAATACTAACATGTAATCCACTTGTTAAAGAAATACCGTAGGATGTGAACATAAAGTAACCAGCTACACCAGTAAAAGATAGTAAACTCATTCTTTTCCACGGCACTTGTTTATGTACAACCGATTTTTTTAATTGTTTAAATGAAAATAGCAAACAAATTCCACCAGCGAAGAAAAGGCGAATAAATAACAAAGTAAATGGCTGAATAACTTCTAACGCCCACTTTGTTGGCGCAATGGCTGTCCCCCATAATATAACAGCCACTAATAACATGCATATTTCTTTCATAATCCCCCACACCCATCAATAATATATATTAATTACCTTAATTATAGATTTTTTGATGAATGAAATCCTTTAAAAATGAAAAGATATTGTATAAATTGAAACTTTAATCAGCGGGGGTTCACTTCAGCGCATGTCACATAGCTCAAAAGCGTTGCGAAATGTTGGCTTGTACACGATGAAACAAAGTTACTTAAACAATAACAGGATGGCTACTGTAAAAGAAGTAGATACTGCCCTGCAAGCCAATACGAATGATTGGGGCGTTCAATCAAATTCTATTCAAGCGATTCGCAGAGCCTTATATGCAGAAGTGAAGAGCTTTTTTAAAGCGTTGGAACAATGTAAGAAAAATCCTGAGCAGTTCACAGGGCGTCCGAAGTTTCCAAATTATTCTCGTTCCACTGACAAACGAATCATTGAAATCTATCAAGTCCCTAAAGTGGATAATAACGGGTATTGGATGGTTCCGATGAATGTGGCATTCAAAAAAAATTGGGTTCCATTAAAATACGTATGCCGAAAAATTTAAGACATAAAAAAATCTTCTACATTGAGATTGCACCGAAGCAAAAAAGTCGGTTCTTTGAGGTGCATGATACATATGAAATGCATGTTTCTCAAATGAAGAAACCATCCACGACTACGAGTAACGCTTTGAATTGCGATTTAGGTGTAGATAGATTAGTAAGTTGCGTGACAAATCGTGGGGTAGCATAAATGCTAGAGCGTCAAACTGTCTAGCGATAGACGAAAAGACCTAGCGCTCGAGCTCAAGCCCCCACTGAAAGGCTTTGTCTCACTGGGGGTAGTTGACTTTAAAACGTCTCCATTTCATCCTTTTCTCTCATTAAGATTACTAAATTTACGGATTATGTCATTTGATATATATAAATAAACACAAAAAAACCTAAGTCGAAACGACTTAGGTTTTTGCTTGGCGACGTCCTACTCTCACAGGGACAAGGTCCCAACTACCATCGGCGCTAGAGAGCTTAACTTCCGTGTTCGGTATGGGAACGGGTGTGACCTCTCTGCCATCATCACCAAACTATGAAGGCATATTCCTTCAAAACTAGAGAACGGATGAAGCGGCGCACGAAAAACGCGAAAGCGTTTCACGATAAATGCGAAAACCGTACTTTGATACATGGCTGAAGCGGCGCACGAAAAACGCGAAAGCGTTTCACGATAAATGCGAAAACCTAACCCATCATGCAGAACTATGCGGTTAAATACCGGTTGATTGCATAACCAACGAGTAGGTTAACAA
>NZ_JBQOUU010000004.1:5000-13215 GCF_052216825.1 Bacillus sp. FH
CCTCTCGATAGCAAAATCATCTTGGGGGTAGGTTTCGCTGATCATCGAAAAGGAATAGATTTATTCTCACTTATTGCTTACTCAGTAAGAAAGATGCATACGAATATTCATTTTATCTGGGTTGGGAAAACAGATGTTCATTTTTTTAATACAATCTCCCCAAGATATACAGCACATTTCACATTAGTGGATCCAACTCCAGATATCGGTTTATATAACGCCGGTGCTGATTTATATTTATTAACTTCAAGAGAAGATCCTTTTCCAAACGTAGTTTTAGAAGCATTAGATACAAAAGTCCCTGTTATAGGGTTCAAAAACGCTGGAGGTTTTGAAGATGTTGTTACGGAACAAACCGGCGCATTAGTAGACTATTTAAACTTACCTATGATGCTGGAAAGAATATATGAACTTATCGGGAATGAAGATTTACGATTACAAAAAGGGACCTTTGGCCAAGAACTTATTGAAAGAGATTTCAACTTTCTTGATTACGTTTATCAATTATTAAACTTGCTTGAGCATAATTATAAAAAAATAAGCGTTATTGTACCGAACTATAATTACGAAAAATACTTACCGGAACGAGTTAAATCAATATTAAATCAAACCTATCCCCTTTACGAACTAATTTTCCTAGACGATGCCTCTACTGACAATAGCGCATCTATATTTGAAAAGCTGCTCTCAAATGAAAATAAACACCACCTGAAAGTTCAGCAGATTATTAATGATAAAAATTCTGGTTCTGTATTTAAACAATGGATAAAAGGTGTCTCTGCAGCAACCGGTGATTATATTTGGATTGCTGAGGCCGATGACTTATGTGATCAGACATTTTTAGAAGAAGTAATACAAGGGTTTCATATAGATAGTGATGTTGCCTTAAGCTACACACAATCAAAACAAATAGATGAACAAGGAAATATCTTGGCCAATCATTATTTGAATTACACAAATGATATCGATAAGGAAAAATGGCAGAGTTCTTATATCCGAAAAGGGATAGATGAAATACAAGATACGTTATTTATCAAAAACACCATACCTAATGTCTCAAGTGTAGTTTTTAAAAACATAGATATAAAAACAATAGCAAAACAATTGCAAAAGTTTAAAATAGCTGGTGATTGGTTTTTCTATGTTTCTCTCCTTAAAGAGGGGAACATTTATTTTAATCCAAAACCTCTAAACTATCATAGACGACATACAAATAGCGTAACAAGAACAGAAGATTCATATTCCCATTACAGTGAAGTTGTACAAATGCAGAATTTCATTAAAGACACCTTTACTATCGACGACATTTCAAAAAAGAAAATGTATGCATATAGAAAGTACCTTGAAACATATTTGAAGGTTTAATTATATATTTTCTTTATCATCAGTAGCTCTTTTAAGACATTACTATTATTTAAGGGGTGTTACTCTTTGAAAGAATTTATAGCGGCAAATAAACATTTGATTTCTCAAATTGCACAAAAATACAATGTAAGTGCAAATATCCACCCAGAGGATCATATCTTTCAATTCCTTGTCACAAATCCAGTCTTTCCATCTAAAAAAGAAGCAATAGATTATTATTTTAAAGATGGAAAAAAATCAGCAGAAACACTCTTAGATTTAATTACTTCCTTTTATCCTCCTGTAGACACTCCAATTCAATTATTAGAATTCGCATCCGGATATGGCTGCGTAACACGTCATTTATTAAATCAGCAAATGAACTTAAGTATAACTACTTGCGATATACACGAAGAGGCTATTACTTTTATTAAAAACACATTACATACTTCATCTCTATTATCTCACCCTGAACCAGAACAAGTAAAATTAGCCTCGTCTACGTATGATATCGTTTTTTGTCTATCCTTTTTTTCTCATATGCCTGATACAACTTGGTTTCGTTGGCTTCAGACATTGTATAACGCTGTTTCCCCTGGCGGCTTATTCATTTTCACAACTCATGGATATCAAAGTAAAAAGTACTTCGGCTTTCCCGCTTTAAATGAACGGGGTTATTGGTTTCTTCCCTCTAGCGAACAACTCGATTTAGATGTTCATCAATATGGGCAAACGATCGTTAGCCCCTCTTACGTATGTGACAAAATTAAATTATTACCTTATAATCCTATTATCAAAAAATACACTGAAGGTTTTTGGTGGGAACATCAAGATCTTTGGGTAATAAAAAAAGAAATAAAATAATAAACCACGCTCTACTTATACAGAAGTAGGGCATGGCTTATTATTTTTTACTATATAAGAACTCTTCAATCCATAGCTTATTTAATCTAATTCCACTTTTGAAATCCACTTTCGGTTCCCAATTACATTCTCGTCTTACTCTATCTATATTTAAAATGATTTTTTGAACGTTTTCTTGCTTTTGTTTATAGCAGATAAAGTCCACTTTTCTTTCCGTTAATTTCTCCAATTCTACTATAATTCGTTTTAAAGAGAGACCCTTTCCGCTGCCTATATTATACACACAAAATTTCAAGTGATTTAATTGCGATAGTTGTATAGTAACTTCCACTAAATCATCGATATAAATATAATCTCGAATAATTTCTTGTGGATTCCCATATATATTAATCTTTTCATTACTGAGATGCTGATACAAAAAACAATTTATTGCTCCAACTTTCTTTAACGGGTTTTGATATTTTCCATACGGATTAGAATATCTACATACAACATAGTCCATTCCATATTTTTTCTTATAAAAGTACAAATAATTTTCAAGCGACACCTTTGTTATTCCATAAGGAGAAAGTGGTTTTAATGGATGTTCCTCATCAATAGGCAGATATTCCGGTTCACCATAAACTGTGCCTCCAGAAGATGCTAATACGATTTTTTTAATGGGGAAATTTTTAGCACTTTCCATGAAATTAAGAAAAAAAAGGCTACTGTTTATATCTCCGAAAACATCTTCAATTGAAGTTGTTACATTAGACGTTGCAGCTAAATAAATAATAATATCCACATTCACTAAGGCTTTATATATATCTTCAACATTTGCTAAATCACCTTTAATAAATTCAACCTCACTTATAATATTTTGAGGAAAATTATTTATATGTCTGGAAAATACTTTTACATTTTGGCCTTTTTTCAATAAACCTAATGCGAGGTTAATACCAATGAAACTATTTCCACCTACTATTAAATAATTATTCTTCCGCATAATATCCTCTCTAGTAATAAGATTTTTGCTTATCTCACCTAGAAATACAAATAAATAAACTTAGTCAATTCTATTATTGAGTCTCTTATAATTGTATGCCCCTTATAAATTTTCATTATCTTTATTTTATATTTTCCCTTTAGAATCACTACCTTATTTAAGCCGTCCGAAAAAACATTCATAATATTTACTCATTCCTATGAATATATTGGATTAGTAAAAGCTTTCTCCTTCTCCATAAATAAAACTTTCAAAAAGGAGCACTACATGTATGAAGAATGTAAATCAAGAGCTTTTAAATCATGTAATTCTACATAAAGATCGAATCCCACATTTCCATAAAGACTTTCCCCTTATACTATTCTGGAGCCATAGAAGCGGATGCACTACTTTAGCTAATTGGTTCTTTTTTCAAATCGGATTGTTTAATGAAGCAAAGAAATACCATGACTTTATTCATTACTATGAATTCTGGGTATATAAAAACAACACCAACTACATACCAGAGTTACAAAATGGGCTTCTAACAGCAGAAAAAGCTGTTTGTAAACTTGTACGAAATCCCTATACAAGGGCCGTCAGCTCATTTTTATTACTTGCTGACAATCCATATGCAATTCCTCAATGGGAAAGTATCCGCCAGTATTTATATAATGACAAATATAGTAACCGAGGAATATCATTTAAACAATTTTTATATTACGTTCGAGCATTAGGTCCCAATTCCGTAGCAATGGACATACATTTTAGTCAGCAATACGTTCCGGGTGAAGAAAATTTCATCCAACACTATATTCCTTTAGAAGATTTTAATACACAAATCACCAAAATAGAACATACGTACGATTTAGTTAAATCTAATTTAGCGCTACTTACAAATTCAGATCATCATCGCTCTCATAAAATGATGTATACAGGAAGCTATGCAGAGCTCAGCATTACAGATGCCGCCTTCCCTCGCTTTCCGACATATAAAAGTTTTTATGATGAAGAAACAATGGCATTAGTTACAGAAATATATGCACAAGACTTTGAAATGTATCCGTACACAAAAGGGATATTTTAAATTGATACACTCTTCAATGAATAAAAGCGAATGTATCGCATAGCATAAATTGAAACTTTAATTAGAGAGGGGTTCTCCCCTGCTAATTATTCCCTTCTACCAATTTTACTGTTATAGATTCCCTAAATTTCACCTACCCTCTTTGAATTCACTAATTATTGACGCATGTGCCATATACATTTTTTACACAGGAGTGATGTCATGTGGAAGGTAATTTGAAACATAATAACGGATATTGTGTTATTTGTGAGAAGGAAACTACATTTATAGAGCATAACGATTGGCTTAGAGATCACTACTTATGTTCTACATGCCACTCTATACCAAGGCAGCGAGCTTTAATTCATGTTTTAAATACATTTTTTCCGAAATGGGGTTCCTATCATATTCACGAATCCTCACCTGGGGGGATTACAACTCAACTACTAATAAAAAACTGCAAAAACTATACATACTCTCAATACTTTAAAAACTATCCTCTCGGCCAATACTTTCAAGGGATTAGATGCGAGAACTTAGAAAACATGACTTTTCAAAATGAATCTTTTGATTTGTTCATTACTCAAGATGTCTTTGAACATGTAATGGAACCAAACAAAGCCTTTAAAGAAATAGAGCGTGTATTAAAGCCTGGCGGTGCTCATGTGTTTACTGTCCCTTGGTACCACACACTTCCCAAAACTTTGCAAAGGGCAAGAATCAATGAGGGTGGAATTGAGTATATTGAAGAGCCAATTTATCACGGAAATCCTATTGATGAGAATGGGTCTTTAGTAACATTTGATTGGGGCCAAGATATGATTGAATATATTTATACACATGCAAATATGTATACCCTAGTTTATTTACAAAAGGATAAATCACTAGGCTTAGATGCTGAATTTTTACATGTTTTTATTAGTAGAAAACAAGAAAATGATTTTTAGGCACCATATAATTTGGAGGTTAACAAATGGATGACTTTAAGTTAGGAAGTGATTTTGATAACCTTGTTAGCCCGCTTTCTGATGTTGAACTTCTTCATCTATTTATACAAAGTTGCTCACAAACAAAGATAAATGGTATCCCAGTACCTATGTTCCCCCCTGAAGAAATTCAACAACAGTTTGTAGGTGCTTCCTATGAACATGCTCTTTATGAAGCATATTTGTTTTATAGACTTGTAAAAACATATGCCCATAATTTAGGCGTTCCCTTGAATAAAGAACGGAAAATTTTAGACTTTGGTTGTGGCTGGGGAAGAATTATACGCTTTTTTTTCAAAGATGTTCGCGATGAAAATTTACTTGGGATTGATGTAGATCCAGCAATGATTAATATTTGCAATGAAACGTTAGGAAGAGGAATATATAAAACCGCCAATCCACAACCTCCTGTAGAATTTATTAGTGACAATTCATTGGACATCATATTCGCTTATTCTGTATTCTCACATTTATCCGAAGAAACTGCAGAACATTGGATAAAGGAATTTTCAAGAATTCTTCGTCCAGGTGGAATCTTCATCGCCACGACACAAGCGCGCTATTTTCTCGATTTTTGTCAACAATTTAAGGAACACCCTGAATTAATTCAGACAGGATGGCATAAAACTTTATCTCAAGCTTTTCCAGATATAAATCGTGCCATCTCGGATTATGAAAGCGGCAATTTCGTCCACAGCCCTACGGGAGCTGGAGACGTTAGAAATAGTAGCTTCTACGGGGAAACCATTATACCTAGAACTTATATTAAAAACCACTATGAGAAGTATTTAAAGCTGCGGGACTTTTTCGATGATGTAAACCGATTACCCCAAGCCCTATTTGTTCTCCAAAAAGATTAACTCTTTTCGCTCATTGTATAATGAAGATCATTTTATATTTCAGCCGTATATATTAAATCATTAAAGATTTCCATATCAAGCAAACTGTACAAAAAAATTCATTATGAGGCATAAACAGAGTAAGTAAATAACGGTTCTCATGCTTTAACTAGATTCGAAAAATCAAAAATAACTTCCCACCACTTGAACTACGAAGCACATAAGGGGGATATATCTTGAAAATAATTGCTTTTTACTTACCACAGTTTCATCAAATAAAAGAAAATGACCGATGGTGGGGAAAAGGTTTTACTGAATGGACAAATACTAAAAGTGCACGACCTTTATTTTCAGGACATTATCAACCTAGAGAACCTTATCAAGATTTTTATTACGACTTAACCACCCCATCCGTAAGAAAATGGCAAGCAGAAATTGCCAAAGCACACGGCATATATGGTTTTTGTTATTACCATTACTGGTTTAAAGGGAAGAGGCTATTGGAGAGACCATTTAATGAGGTACTTCAGATGGGCGAACCAGATTTTCCATTTTGCCTATCTTGGGCAAATGAACCATGGACAAAAACTTGGGATGGTCTTGATAGTCACATATTAATGCCTCAAAATTACGGAGGGTTATCGGATTGGAAAGAACACTTTGATTATTTATTACAAGCTTTCCAAGATGAGAGGTATATCCGTATAGATAATAAACCACTATTCATTATTTATCGTCCTGGACATATACCTAATTGTGAGCAAATGCTTAACTACTGGAATACACTCGCACAAGAAAATGGTTTGAAAGGTATATACTTCGCAGAAACATTAAACAGCTTTCCACTTCCTAATATAAATGGATTTGATGCTAGCATTCAATTCGAACCTTTTTATACAATTGCTCACGATAGTTCTTCCGACATAAATAAGATAATATATGAATCTAGTAAACAAATAAACGCTTGGGATTATGATAAAGTGTGGATGTATATATTAAAGCGATCTCCTTCAGAGAAAAAAACATTTCCCGGTGCCTTTGTTGACTGGGATAACACAGCACGCCGCAAAGATTTAAATAGCAGCATTTTCGTAGGCTCTACTCCTGAGAAGTTCACGATATATTTAAGTAAGCAAATCCAGCGCACCTATTCTCTTTACAACAGCGAGTTTTTATTTATTAATGCGTGGAATGAATGGGCAGAAGGTACTTACTTAGAACCAGATAAAAGGCATGGCTTTGCCTATTTAGAAGGAGTTAAACAAGCAATTAACAGAGGCATGAAAGCATACAAAAAAGACGAGTCATTCTGACTCGTCTTAAGCTTGCTTGGCGACGTCCTACTCTCACAGGGACAAGGTCCCAACTACCATCGGCGCTAGAGAGCTTAACTTCCGTGTTCGGTATGGGAACGGGTGTGACCTCTCTGCCATCATCACCAAACTATTGAAGGCATATTCCTTCAAAACTAGATAACATTGCTACATATTATATGGTTAAGTCCTCGATCTATTAGTATTCGTCAGCTCCACATGTCACCATGCTTCCACCTCGAACCTATCAACCTGATCATCTTTCAGGGATCTTACTAGCTTACGCTATGGGAAATCTCATCTTGAGGGGGGCTTCATGCTTAGATGCTTTCAGCACTTATCCCTTCCGCACATAGCTACCCAGCTATGCCCTTGGCAGAACAACTGGTACACCAGCGGTGCGTCCATCCCGGTCCTCTCGTACTAAGGACAGCTCCTCTCAAATTTCCTACGCCCACGACGGATAGGGACCGAACTGTCTCACGACGTTCTGAACCCAGCTCGCGTACCGCTTTAATGGGCGAACAGCCCAACCCTTGGGACCGACTACAGCCCCAGGATGCGATGAGCCGACATCGAGGTGCCAAACCTCCCCGTCGATGTGGACTCTTGGGGGAGATAAGCCTGTTATCCCCGGGGTAGCTTTTATCCGTTGAGCGATGGCCCTTCCATGCGGAACCACCGGATCACTAAGCCCGACTTTCGTCCCTGCTCGACTTGTAGGTCTCGCAGTCAAGCTCCCTTATGCCTTTGCACTCTACGAATGATTTCCAACCATTCTGAGGGAACCTTTGGGCGCCTCCGTTACACTTTAGGAGGCGACCGCCCCAGTCAAACTG
>NZ_JBQOUU010000005.1:5000-216791 GCF_052216825.1 Bacillus sp. FH
GGATTAATCATCATGAAAGAGCCAAGTAAAAACGCAGTTGCAATTGGAAAAGAAATCGATAAAAAAATTAAAGATATAAGTAAACAATATAAAGATCAGTTTTCTATTAAACTTTTAGCATCAACTCATGAACAAGTTGAAAATGCTGTTACTAGCATGGGAAAAGAAGTAATCCTTGGAGCAATTGCTGCAACTCTAATTATCTTAATCTTTTTACGCAATTTCCGAACGACACTCATCGCTGTTGTCAGTATTCCATTATCTATTTTATTAACACTCTTTTTACTACACCAATCTAACATCACACTTAACACTCTAACACTTGGTGGTTTAGCCGTTGCAGTTGGACGTCTCGTCGATGATAGCATCGTTGTCATTGAGAATATTTTCCGCCGGTTACAAAAGGAATCTTTCTCTAAAGATATTATTCTCGATGCAACGAAAGAGGTCGCCGTCGCAATTACTTCTTCCACCTTAACAACGGTTGCTGTTTTTCTACCTATCGGCCTCGTATCAGGAGTAATCGGAAAATTAATGTTACCTATGGTATTAGCGGTCGTATATTCTATACTATCGTCCTTAATCGTTGCACTAACAGTTGTTCCACTTATGGCTTTTTTACTACTCAAAAAAACAAAACACAAAAAGCCAAGTTCTTCACCACGATATACGGCTACATTAAAGTGGGCTCTTTCGCATAAATTCATTATTCTACTTACTTCTTTTTTATTATTCGCAGGATCGATTGCTGCATATGTATTACTACCGAAAGCGAATATAAAATCTGAAGACGACACAATGTTATCTATTAATATGACTTTCCCAGCTGATTACGCTCCTGAAACACAAAAACAAAAAGCCTTTGATTTCGAAAAGAAGCTACTTTCCAATTCAGATGTAACGGATGTTATTTTACGAATGGGATCTAGCGCAGAAGATGCACAATGGGGGCAAACGACGAAAAATAATCTTGCCAGTATATTTGTAGTCTTCAAGAAAGGCTCTGATATTGATCAATATATTAAAGAGTTAAAAAAAGAACATAACGCTTTTGAACCCGCTGAACTTGATTATATAAAAACGAGTTATTCAAGCTCTGGCGGCGGCAATAATTTGCAATTCAACGTAACAGCCACTAACGAAACGAATTTAAAAAAGGCTGCTACTATCGTCGAAACAAAACTAAAAGATATGGATGATCTTTCTAAAGTAAAAACGAATTTAGAAGACTCTAAGAAAGAATGGCAAATCCATGTTGATCAAACAAAGGCCGAACAACTAGGATTAACACCAGAATTAGCAGCTCAACAAGTAGCATTCCTTATGAAGAAATCACCTATTGGTGAAGTTTCAATCAATAACGAAAAAACTACTATTATGATAGAACATAAAAAAGAAAGCATTACGAAACAAGAAGACATTTTAAACACAAACATACTATCACCTATTAATGGACCAATTCCTTTAAAAGACATTGCAACTATTTCAGAAAAGCAACTTCAAACAGAAATCTTCCATAAAGATGGAAAAGAAACCATTCAAATTACCGCAGAAGCTTCAAATGAAGATTTAAGTAAGGTAAGCGCAGAAGTGAACAAAGCGATAGCCGACTTAGATTTACCTAGCGGAGCCAAAGTAAATATCGCAGGCGCCACTGAATCTATGCAAGAGAACTTCACAGATTTATTCAAGATTATGGGGATTGCAATCGGGATTGTATATTTAATTATGGTTATTACCTTTGGACAGGCGCGTGCTCCTTTTGCAATCTTGTTCTCCTTGCCATTAGCTGCTGTCGGCGGTATTTTAGGATTAATCATTTCAGGAACACCAGTTGATGTAAATTCCTTGATTGGCGCATTAATGTTAATCGGGATTGTCGTTACAAACGCTATCGTATTAATAGAAAGAGTACAACAAAACCGAGAACACGGTATGGAAACAAGAGAGGCCTTACTTGAAGCAGGTTCCACTAGATTACGCCCAATTATTATGACAGCTATTACAACAATCGTCGCTATGCTACCACTCCTATTTGGTCAATCACAAGCAGGAAGTATGGTATCGAAAAGCTTGGCAGTCGTTGTCATCGGCGGTTTAGCAGTCTCAACTGTCCTTACATTAGTAGTCGTTCCTGTAATGTATGAACTATTAGATAAAATCGGGAGAAAAAGACGCTCTCGTAGAAAAATAAATACTTCTACAGAAACACCTGATATTTAAACGAAAAAGCGTTATCTTCACGAATGAAGATAACGCTTTTTCTCTACCTACTCATATAATCCATCATTTTTTCTGCATACCGCTCTAGAGGTTCACTAGAATTCACAATAAGATATTCACTATTTAGAGGTCTTTTACTACCATTTAACCACTTTTTAAAAGCTACTTCCGACTCTACCTTTTCAATTTGACTGACCAGACGCTTACGTGTTTGTAGTCTCATATTAATCTCTTCCATATCATTCAGATAACACTCAATATATTTATATTTCACACCATGTTTATTAGACAGCTTAATTCCTTTTTCAACCATCCCTTTATATAGACATGGACTATCCAATATCACACTATGTCCTTGTTCTAAATATGAATCAATCAATGCCCATTCAGCATCATACGCAAGTCCACCAATAATCGTTGATTCAATACCTTTCACTTCTAGCGATCTTAACAATGCTGATTTCAAAACGTCATGATCTACAATTATAGCACCTGTTAACTCCCCTATATACTTAGAAACTGTAGATTTTCCCGATCCTGGAAAACCTGACATTTGCAGAAAAAACAAATTAAACCCACTCCCTCATTTTCATCTTTTTATCCCACTATTTGTGAGCAGTAAAACCCCACTGTTTAAAATTTCACTTTATCTATATAACGAATTACAAATTCAACAATCGCTATACCTTTTCCTTCTATATTAAAACGCAAAAAGAACTCCCTACTTATAAATAGAGAGTTCTTCTTTATAACTTATGCCGCTTTTACCTTCTTCGTCGTTTTACTTTTTCTTTTCGCTCCTGTAAAACGTTTGTGCAATATAGATGCTACTAAGCGTGAAATAACATTGAATAGCAATACCATAATAATTAATACAGCTGCAGACTTTGTCGCAATTAACTTCGCATCCGGAATAATTCCTTCAGAATTTAACTTCCAAATGTGAACCGCTAACGTTTCAGCTGGTCTAAATGGGTTTAAAGGATGAGCAGGACTTGAGAAGTCCGCTGCTGAATTTAAAATTGGAGATGTTAAACCCGCTGTATAAATTAATGCCGCCGCTTCACCAAATATACGACCTGCCGCTAAAATAACACCTGTAATAATTTGTGGTAGTGACGACGGAATAATAATACGAGTGATCGTTTGCCACTTTGTTGCACCTAATCCAAGACTCGCCTCTTTCACATTAGAAGGAACCTCTGAAATCGCATTTTCACAAACACGAGTTAAACCTGGCAAGTTTAAAATTGTTAAAGCAAGGGCACCACCCATTACTGTGTATCCCCATCCTGTCATTGTAACGAACACTAACAAACCGAATAAACCAACAACAATAGAAGGTAAAGATGCCATTGTCTCAATACATAAACGGACAAAGTTTAAAAAACGTCCTTGTTTTGCATACTCTGCTAAATATATTCCAGCGCCTAATCCGAGAGGAATAGATATAATAAGCGTTATAACAAGCATATAGAAAGAATTGAATAACTGCGGACCAATCCCACCACCAGCTCTTGTATTACTTGGTTCTCCAAACAAGAAATTAGGATCCCAAAAACCCCATCCCTTTTGTAAAATCTCAAACACTAAGAACACTAGTAAAGCTACAACTAAAGCCGCAACCGCATAAAAGATACCTGTCCAAACTTTATTTACCGTTCTTGCATTCATTATTATCGCTCACCTCTTTGCCCAATTGCTCGAATTACTAAAATAAACAGGAATGAAATAACAAGTAAAATCATTGCTAAAGTCCATAGCGCATTGTTCCAAGCAGTTCCGTTTAATGTATTTGTCATGTCCATTGTCAAAATACCAGTTAACGTTGCTGTCGGGCTATATATTCCTTCTGGTAATTTAACCGTATTCCCAATTACCATTTGAACCGCTAATGCTTCACCAAAAGCACGCGCTAAACCTAAAACAATACCTGTTAAAATCCCCTTTTTCGCAGCAGGAACAATCACTCGGCTAATCGCTTGCCATTTCGTTGATCCTAAACCATAAGAAGCTTCTAAATAATCAAATGGAACAGAGCGTATTGCATCAGAAGCGATACTAGCAATAGTAGGCAAAATCATTATACTTAATACAACAATACCTGCAATTAAACTAAAGCCCACTCCTCCAAACGAATCACGTAATAGCGGTACTAAAATTGTAACCCCTAATAATCCGTATACAACCGAAGGAATACCAACTAATAATTCTAAAACAGGCTTCAATACTTTATTTCCAAACTTCGGCGAAATTAAATTCATGAATATAGCAAGAGCTATAGCAATTGGCGCACTAATAATAACCGCACCTAACGAAACCACCGTTGAACCTACAATAAAAATTACAGCCCCGAAAGTTCCCTCATCAGCATTTGGACTCCATTTTGTCGATGTTAACATTTCAGTAAACGAGATACCACTTTGCGTAAATGATTGAATTCCTTTACCGCAAATAAATGCAATAATAGCTAATGTAACTAAAACAATAAAAATACCACAAAACGTAACAAGTGATCTTCCTATATATTCACTTTTCACGTAATTAATTTGTTTTTTCCCCTTCATCACAGGACAGACCCCACTTCATAAATTGAAATGAACAGGACTGGCCTTGCAGCCAGCCCCATAAATTTTATTACTTATTTAATTTAGACATTGGAATATAACCCATATCTTCTACTTGCTTTTCAAAATCTTTACCTTTTACATAGTCAATGTAAGCTTTTGTTGCTTCTTTTGCCTCACCTTTCGTTACCATGTACTCGTAAGACCAGAATGGATATTTACCAGACGCAATGTTTTCAACTTTTGGTTCAGCACCATCAATTTTCACTGTTTGTAGCGCACCTTTTTTCTCGCCAACCATGTAAGACATTGCTAAATAACTTACTGAACCTGGAGTAGAGTTAATCGCTTGTTCTACTGCACCGTTAGAATCTTGTGTAGTACCAGTTCCATCATTAATTTTCGCGTCTTTCATAATTGTTTTTTCAAATGTAGCACGTGTACCAGAAGAAGCTGGACGGTTAATTACGTTAATTTTTTCATCTTTCCCGCCTACCTCTTTCCAGTTTGTTACTTTTCCAGTGAAGATATCTTGTACTTGTTGTACTGTTAAATTATCAACTTTTACATCTTTATTTACGACAAGTGCGAATGCAATACCCGCTACCTTGTTATCTACTAATTCTTTCGCCTTATCAGCATCTTTTATTTTATCTGCAGATGGAACATCTGAGTTACCAATTTGGACCGCACCAGAAGCTACTTGGTTAATTCCAGTTCCACTACCGCCACCTTGCACTTGAATAGAAACGTTTGAATTTTTCTCCATAAATTTCTTTCCAGCTTTCCTCTGCAAGAGGTTGAAGTGCTGTAGATCCTGCAGCTGCTATCGTACCTGACAATTCTTGTTTTGCATTATCGCTTCCTTTAGCATCTTTACCTGACGTCTCTTCTGCTTTTCCACATCCCACTAATGAACCCGCTACCACTAAAGCTGCTAAAGAAAATTTAATACCCTTTTTCATGACCATGTCTTGTACCCCCATTTGGATTATCACTTTTCACATTTATCTACTTCTTTCGAACACAAATTCATTGTAGGACAATAATATTATGTGAGTGTTAAGCAATTTTTAATTTTAAGTAAATGACGATAATACCCCTTAAAAACTAGGAATCCCAACATTTATAGTTGAAGAACCCAACAAAATCCACACTAATTAGGCTGCAATGTAAATTTATTCTTAACAATGTAAATTCAATGTAAATATTTTTCACTCTTTTTTCCTTTTAGTTAAAGTTACATTTACAATTCCGTTGTATTTTGTTACTTTTACGCGCCTAATTTATGTACATTACACAGAATTTCAGTAATATTTTTTAGTACAACTAAATAAATTGGAACAATTCTAAAAATAAATGAATATTTTTAAAGTACCAATTGACAGCATCATCCAATGTAGTCTACTATATTACTAACAAAAAGTTTACCTAAGGAAACTTTTTAAACTTAAACTAACAATATAGAGATGAGGTAACTTTTATGGTATCGGCTAATAAAAAACCACTTTCCGAATTTAAGACTGGAGAGTTTGTACAAATTGAGAAGATACAATTAGAAGGAACTATGAAACGACGTTTATTAGATTTAGGATTTATCCCCGGCGCAACAATTAAAGTATTACAACGCAGCCCACTTGGAGATCCGGTCGCTTATCAAGTAAGCAACACAACTATCGCACTACGCAAGGAAGAAAGTTCCCTTATTTTCGGGGTATTAATAGGAGATGATTTCAGATGAGCAAATATCGCATTGCTTTAGCTGGCAACCCAAATACCGGGAAAAGTACATTATTTAATACTTTAACAGGTTTAAAACAACATACTGGAAACTGGACGGGAAAAACTGTTTTAAAAGCTGAAGGAGAATATGAACATAACGGTAGTAAATATACATTAATAGATTTACCTGGGACTTACTCACTATATTCAAATTCTGCGGATGAAGAAGTAGCAAGGGATTATATTATATTTGAAAAACCAGAAGTAACTGTAGTTGTTGTAGATGCAACAGCAATGGAAAGAAATTTAAATTTAGCACTTCAAGTGATGGAAATGACGAGTAACGTAGTCATTTGTATTAACTTAATTGATGAAGCTGAGAAAAAAGGCATCGTTATCGATGAAAAAAAATTAGCAAAATCACTTGGTGTACCTGTAGTTAAGATTTCCGCTCGTAACCGAGTAGGCATCGGTCATTTACTAAATGTCATTGCTAAAGTAGCAAATAAAAAGCTAATTCCAGCACCAATTAAAGTTACTTATAGTGAAAAAATTGAAAATATGATTCGAGAATTAGAACCACAAATTTATAAAGTATTCGGTGATACGTATCCAGCACGTTGGATTGCATTACGTATATTAGATGGAGATAAAAATTTCTTAACTGCACTTGAAAAACAGCATAACGAACCACTTGTAAGGGAGGTCGTAATCAATGGAATCTCACTCAGCCAGTAAAGCTCTTCCATTAGACTATATTATTCAACACGCTCAAACACTTTCAAAAGAAGATATACGAGATGATATTGTCGGAGATATTTATCGAACATCTGCAAGCATCTGTAAAGAATCTGTTCAATATACAAATACGGATAAATTATATCGTTCTGAAAAACTAGATAAAATTTTCACATCTCCAATATGGGGATTCCCAATTATGCTCGGTATTTTATCTATCATTTTTTATCTTACAATCGCTGGTGCTAACGTACCATCTGATATGATTGCTGAGTTTTTCGGATGGGCCGAAGGATATTTAACTTCTTGGTTCCAAGCAGCACACGCACCTGAATGGTTACATGGCATTTTAATACTTGGTTTATTCCGTGGTATCGGCGCTGTTATTAGCGTTATGTTACCACCTATGGCCATCTTTTTCCCTATGTTTGCACTATTAGAAAACTATGGATACTTACCACGCGTTGCGTTTAATATGGACCGCTTATTCAAACGCTCTGGTGCACACGGTAAACAATCTTTAACAATGGCAATGGGCTTTGGTTGTAACGCTGCAGCTATTATGTCAACACGTATTATTGAATCACCACGTGAACGTATGCTTGCAATCTTAACAAATAACTTCGTACCTTGTAACGGTCGCTGGCCTATGTTAATTTTAATGGCCTCATTATTTATGGCTGCTGGTTATACAGGTAGTATACAAACACTTGTTACTGCCGGCGTTGTAGTTGGAATGGTTGTAATTGGTATCGTTATGACATTAACTGTTTCTTGGGTACTATCAAAAACAGCTTTAAAAGGCGTTCCAACTCACTACACACTTGAGTTACCGCCGTACCGTAAGCCAAAGGTTTGGAATACAATTGTACGCGCAACACTCGATAAATCAGTTTATGTTTTAAAACGAGCTGTTGTTGTAGCTGCCCCTGCGGCTGCATTAACTTGGTTACTAGCTAATATTTTCATCGGTGACACAAGCTTACTTATGTATTTTGTAAATTTTCTAGATCCATTTGCTAAAATGTTAGGACTTGACGGCTTTATTCTAGCTGCGTTTATTCTTGGACTACCAGCGAATGAAATTGTTATCCCGATTTTATTAATGTCTTACTTATCAACCGGGGCTTTAACTGAAATAGATGATTTTAATCAAATTAAAAATTTATTCTTAGAAAATGGTTGGACTTGGTTAACAGCGTTAAACACAATGTTGTTCTCACTTCTTCATTTCCCATGTGGAACGACACTGGTTAACATATATAAAGAAACAAAAAGTGCAAAATGGACATTCTTATCATTTGCAATCCCTACCGTTATCGCCATCGTTGTGACATTCCTCTCTACACAATTGGTACATTGGTTAGGGCTTGTATAAAGCAAAGCATACATAGAAGGTATCCCCCTTCACATATGCTTTGCACGAAAGAAACCTGAAATCATTCAGGTTTCTTTTTTTGCACATCAGCATTCCAAGGCTGCGCTCCATACGTTGTGAGTTTCTTATGAATAAAGTATATAGCGCCTGGAAGAATCGCCATTAATATTGTGCAACTAATTCCTAATCCAGTAAACAACTTCCATCACCTTACTTTACTCTTTTTGGTAAAGCTGAACCCGTATGTTCAATTGTTGGATGAACATGAACAGTAACCTCAGCATCACTAAAGTAATTTTCACCTTGATCCCAATTCTTACTTATTTTTTTCCACTCTTTATAATTATGCCGCTTATACACTTCCCCTAATTCTAATACATCTACCTTATATTTTTTTTGAACAAGCTGAACGGATTTTCGGATGCGCGTCTCCATTTCCTTCGAAATATCCTTCTCTAAACGTTTTTCATTCAAGACCTTTTTATGATCACTAAAGTGTAACTCAGCTATTGTACCTTCCAAAAATAAGTGAATATTAAACTTTGGTTTTGTAACATTTGTTGTAGATACTTTAATTTTCCGACGCAACTTATGAATTTCATATGTAATAAGTTGATTCTTTTTGCGGATAGTAAAAAAACCTCCAATTTTTTTACCTACTATATAATTCATTCCTAATGTTTCTTCCCCATTCAAACTACCTACACACTTATTATCCTTCCCACGAAACAACGCTGCCCCGTTCATTTGTACACCTTGCTTTGTTAATTCAAGAATAGGTAATACGAAGCTTCGGCTCGCAATCATCTTTTCCTGAACCTCACCAATTCTTGCAGCCTCAATCATTTGGGCATTTTTCGGAGGATGTTCAGCTAACATATCAATATACTGTGCCGGTAAATTTTCAGGTTTTGCACTCTGTTTTAAAATAGATTCGGCATTCTTCTTCGAAACAAACAAACGAATATTTCTCCTCATTTCATGATCGCGAATATATACATCTAACGTATTTTGCAAAACATACGGATTCGCCAGTAATTCTTCCGAAAAAATAATCACTTGTATATGCGGAAAAAATAATGTTCGACTAATTTTTTTAGCAATAATTCGGATTTGCTCAAAGACACTATCTGCTTTCGCACTCACATTAATATAATTTTCACTATCTCCACCACCTTGTCCCCCTTGTTGCGCTAGCTTACTGGGAAGCACCATCTGATACGTCCCTTTCATAATCGGATTCGATTTCTTTTTTTTCACGATATCATAGGCTGCACCTACTACAAATCCTCTTTCTTCTATTTCTTCTAGCTCAGAACACCCACTGATAGATCCAACTAAAACCATAAGCATTATAATTTTAAGAAGGTGTTTCATTTCTACCATTCCTTCTTCTTATTTTATATACAATAAAAACTAACAAAGGTGCTAACACGACAAACCCCATATCTATCCAAGCTAAATAAGTTCCATAATTTGATAAAGCATTTAAACTACTAGGCATCATATTCACCATAAAAATAATCGGGGCACTTACAAAAATGAAAATATGTTTCTTCACTTTGGGAAACATAGCGCAAAATAATAATGATGCGACATCATAATACATGGCCGTAGTGTTATAAATAGTAATAATCCAAGTTGTAAAAAAAATTGCATCAAATCTTTCTAAAAACCCTCCACCAATTTCAATTTCTTTCCCTAATTCAATTGTTGGGTACGTCAATCCACGAGTTGTCATATACGTAAAAACACTAATACAAGTTACATAAATTAAAATGTACGACAACACATTTACCATTACCGCTTTCGCAACTGCCATTGGTGCTTTTTTTGCCGCCTTATCATTCAGCAACACAGCATAAAACAGAGCTACTTCAAATCCAATAAACGTAAAAATAGAATTTTTAACTCCAACAGCATATTGACTCACTTCCGTTTGAAAGGCTGGTAGTAAATTATTTATTTCCATTAAATTTATATTCAATAAAGAAAGAAGCACTATCGCAATTAAAACAATAGGTAAAAATAGAACATTTAACCTTAATAAAGCTGCTCTAGATCCTGCTATTCCATAAATAACAACTAATAAGAAGAAGAAAGACAGTAGTTGTATTGGTGTATCACTAAACAAATACGTTTGGGAAATAATTGAAATCATTCGCGATTCATATGCTGTCAACGCAGCAAACGTTAATACTAAAACGCTGCTAATCGTGTATGCAACAGGCTTTGTCAAATGCGCACTCGTATATTGAACAAAGTTTTGTTTCGGGAATAAAATAGCTACCCTCGTTACAAACCAACCTAAAACTGCACACACCAATCCACCCAAAAGCAAAATAATCCAACCGTCCGAAAATAAAGTTTGGTTAGCGATATCTCTTGGCATAGACAATGCTCCTATACCAATAATGGTCGAAGATACCGCAAACCCAATTTCCCGAGATCCAATCTCTTCATCGCCATACTCAAATGGTTTCAATTATTCTCGCTCCTTTGGACGTATTGTAGAATCCTTCGTTTGTAAATATTCCGGTCTCTCTTTCAACATTGATTTCGGCAAACGAATAAGCTCTTCTTTCCAATCTTTATAGAATGCGGGAGCAATTGGAGTTGTATACGGCACACCAACACTTGTTAAATTTGTAATATGAACAGCAAGCGCAATAAGAGCTAGAATGATTCCATACAACCCAAAAGCCGTTGCTGCTAATACAAAGACGAAAAGTAAAATTCGAAACGTAATTGTGATGCTATACACCGGAAGTGAAAATGTAGCAATAGCTGTAACCGCAATAATGATAACTAAAAATGGATTTACAATTCCTGCATTCACCGCTGCCTCTCCAATTACAAGACCACCTACAATCCCAATTGTTTGTCCCATCGGTTTCGGCAACCTAATTCCTGCTTCTCGTATTAACTCCATCGTTAATGCCATCATTAACGTTTCAATATAGGCAGGAAAAGGAACACCTTCTCTTGCTCCAGCAATCGAATAAGCCAATTTAGAAGGAATAAGTCCTTGGTGATACGAGACGAGCGCTACATACATCGCTGGCATTAAAATTGCAACTATACCAGAACCCATCCGCAAAATTCTTAATAAAGTCCCTATTACCCAACGCTCATAATGATCTTCCACAGATTGAAAAATATCAACAAACACTAGCGGAGCTATAAGGGCAAAGGGAGATCCATCCACCAAAATAGCTGCCTTTCCTTTCGTTAATGAGGCCACAATATTATCAGGCCTTTCCGTATTCAAAAACTGCGGAAACGGCGACAAATTATTATCTTGAATTAATTGCTCAATTGTACCCGTCTCAAAAACGACATCTGTCACTATGGATTGAAGACGCCGATCTAGCTCTTTTACAATGTAAGGATTAATAATGTCTTCTATATATACTAAAGTCACTTCTTTTTGGGATCTCTTTCCCATAATATAAGATTGAAATCTCAGCTTTGGGTCACGTAAACTACGGCGAATTAATACTTTATTCACGTTAATATCTTCATTTAATCCAATTCTCGGTCCACGTATTAAATCTTCTGTTACTGGCGGTTCTAAACTTCTTTTTTCCCAAGCCCTACTATTAATTACGATAGCGGTTTGAATATTATCAATTAATATAACTGTATCTCCCGCTAAAATCGCATTTATAATATCCGGCAACGTTGTCTTCTTACCAACTTCTGCAATAGAAATAAAGCGATCCAATAATGTTTGAACAACAGCTTCGTCTTTTTGTATTTCTTCATATTGAAGTGTACGAACTACATATTTATAAACATTATCCTTATCTGTTAACCCACATAAAAAGACAACAGCACAGCGTGTAAAACTACCGGCAAGGGCAACTTCCCTAATTGTTAAATCATTCGGCGAACCTAACTCATCTCTAATTTCTTTCATAACTTCAAATAAGTTACCTTTTAGCTCTAACAAGTCCCCCACCTAACTTCCTTTTCAACAAGTTTTTAGTTAGATTCCGCTAATAGAAGAAAATATATACAAAAAAAGAGCTATCTCTTGTCAAAGATAGCTCTAGCATATGAATTACTTTTCTACTATTATATTGTCTGCTTTTATAGACACATTTTTCGTGAATCCGCTAACGATAAACATCACAATCATATTTATTAATAACGCAACTATACCTACATTTAAATCTTTTATATATTGAGGGAAACCCGGAAACATCGTAGCTATAGTTGAACCAGATAAAGTAATATACGCAACCACTAACAACCCAATCCCCATCCCTGCAATTGCTCCTTGCTTCGTAATAACCTGACGTGGAAACAAACTACATACAAGTGCCGGGAAAAGTTGTGTCACTATACTATATCCCATTAAAAGAAGTGCCCCTATCGTTTCTCCACCTTTAAAAGTAAACAAAACAGCTACAAGCGTTACTACAGGAACAAATAATTTCGCTACTTTTGCCACTTGTCGATCCGAGGCAGATGGGACCATTGTTCGGTAAATATTTTTCGCTAATAATGTAGAAGCGGCCATGACAAGCATAGAACCTGGAACTAATGCCGTTAAAACTCCAGCACTACCAATAACCCCAATAAACCAAGGATCAAAAGTTTGAAGAGCCAGACGGAATAACGAAAGGTCTACATCCCCTCCCTTTAATCCAGGAACTTGCAAGATAGCTGCGAACCCTGCAAAGAACACGAAAAGTAAAACTAAAGAGTACAGTGGCATAATGGCCGCATTTTTACGAAATACTTTTTCATTTTTTGCAGAGAAAGCAGAGGCAAATGTATGGGGCCACATATAGAAACCGAGAGCTGTTAATACAATAGTAGAAACAAACCAAGAAATGCTCATTCCTTCATCAGGTAAAGATAAAAATCCTGGTTTTGCTGCTTCTACAGCTTCAAACATCGGCTGAAATCCTCCGTAATAATGGTACGGTAAATATATACCTAAAAACATAACGATAAACAGGATCATAATATCCTTCAAAGCGGCCGTCCAAGCAGAGCCGTGTATACCTGAAACCATTACATATATTGTTATAACAATTGCGCCAATCCACACTGCGATAACTGGTGATACCCTTCCGTAAGACGCTTCCGAAACGATAATTCCTAATCCTTTTAACTGTAAAACAAGGTATGGGATAATCGAAATAACCCCAATGATAGAAACGATAAGGCCAAGTGCCTGACTCTTATATTTCTTCACAAAAAAATCTGGCTGCGAAACTAGATTATGCTCTTTTGCATACTTCCAAACTGGTGGTAATAAAAAATAAGATAAAATATAAGCTAACGCACCATAACCTAAAATATAAAAAGTAGGTGCTCCTTTACTATACGCCCATCCACTTCCACCTAAAAATGTGAATGTCGTATAAATTTCACCTGCCATAAGAAGAAAAACAAAAATAGTACCAAAGCCTCTTCCTCCAACTGACCATTGCTCTAAATTCATATCTTTTCCATGTTGCGCCCGAATTCCCAAAAATAGTGCGAGAAACAAAAATAAAATAATGATAAGTAATGCGGTCATTTTACATCCCCCTTATTAGCAGGATCAAATACGTATACAATCCCCATACAAAGAGATGTAATAAGCACTGATAATAATATCCAAAATAATAAAAATGGCATCCCTAATATGTAAGGAGTAACTGAATTAGCAAATACGGGGCCAACAACTAAACAAAAAACTGGAATAAGCGCTAATACGTGTATTTTCTTCATCTCATTCTCCTTTACTTATGAAATTCATAATCGATGATACAAAGACTTGCACGCCAATTGGTAATGCATCTTCATCAATCGTAAAACGAGGATGATGGTGAGGATATATAATTCCTTTCTCTTTGTTTCCTGCTCCGATAAAAAAGAATGTCCCTGGTGCTTTTTGTAAAAACGCTGAAAAATCTTCTCCAGCCATGGTCGGCTGTAAACGAGTAACTCGTTCTCTTCCATAAAGCTGTAATGCTGTTTGCTCAATAATCTCTGTAACTTTATAATCATTTACGACGGGACGATATCCATATTCATAAGAAAACGTATATTTCGCTCCGTAAGCTTCCGTCACATGCTTTACAATCTGTTCAATTCTTTTCTCTGTTTCCTCTCGCAACTCATGTCTTAAACTCCGCACTGTCCCTTCAATCTCCGCTTGTTCTGGAATCACATTATGAGTTGTCCCAGCGTGAAATTGCGTAACAGATACTACAAGAGAATCTAACGGATTCGTGAGGCGAGAGACAATTTGCTGAAGTTGCGAAACCACTTGTGTACCAATTGCAATACTATCAACTGTTTCATGAGGGATTCCAGCATGTCCACCTTTTCCTTCTATTATAATTTTAAAAACATCTGGAGCAGCCATTGCGGGACCATAAATTACACCTACTTTTCCAACCTCTAACGATGCCCAAAGGTGAGCACCAATAATATAATCGACCCCTTCCATTACACCCGCTGCAACCATTTCCTCTGCACCACCAGGAAAGTTTTCTTCAGCATGTTGGAATAGAAAACGAATCTCCCCTTTAATTTTCTCTCTTGCTTCTACTAACTTATGTACAACTCCAAGTAATATCGCTATATGTCCATCATGGCCACATGCATGCATTACACCCGGATATGTAGAAATAAAGTCAAACTCATTTTCTTCATGAATAGGAAGAGCATCCATGTCAGCACGAACCGCAATAGTTTTACCAGGCTGCTTACCAATTAATCTTGCCATTACACTATATTTAGTAGGTCTTGATACTTCTAAACATGGAATTTCTCGAAATATATCGAACACAAACTGCGATGTTTTCTCTTCTTGAAAAGATAACTCTGGATACTTATGAAAATGTCTTCTCCACTCAATCAATTGATTTTTCGATACAACTAGTTTCTTCGCTACATCCATTTCTCTTCTCCCCTTCTTCACCAAGTTAAATGTTATTATAACGTGAATTGTTAACTTTTAAAAGAATCTTCTGAATTTTCTATTATAATTATTTAAAAATAAAAAGCCATCGAAATGATGACTTTTTCATTATTATAAAATAGTAATCGCTTGTTTCCCCATTTGCTCCCACGCTTTCTCAAACTCTGCTCGTGGAACAGCAAAACGCGGATTATTTTTTAGAGGATCATTTACATATACAAAGTTTTGATCGTATCCAACTACTACTACACTATGCTCAAAATATGTAATTTTCACTTCACCAGAGCTTGTATTCCATGTTTCAAAACTGCTTTCAGCTAGCGGCTTAAACGTCGTATTAATAATAACCCATACTGGAGAACCAGAACTAATTACCTTATATAGATCTTTCACATCTCTATCTGTTAAATTAATTACTTTTTCAGAAACATATTTTTCTGCTAAATTAAAGATTGGTTTATTGTATACACCATATCCTGGTTCAGCTTTCGTATAAATATTACCAACAAATCCCTCATAAGGATTTCCACGCAAACCATTTTGTTCAAATGGAACTCGTTGAATTTCACTAGCAAGCTGCATCTTATCTACTTGTACACCTTTATATTGTAGCAACATAGCTAAGCTTGTCACTTCACATCCACGAGGTAATTCTGGTAACTGTTTTATAAACGGAACATTTTCAATCATAGCCGCTTCTTTCATTTCAGATAGAAAATCTAAGCGTAGCACTTGTGCCTTTTGTATAATCTTATCTTTCCCTATAAAAAACGCTGCAGCAAATATAATTCCAAAAACAAAAAGATATTTTAACTTTTTCATTTTAAACAAAACTCCATTAATTATTATTTTACAGACATACCTCTTACCATTGTACCTTTCTTCTTGCTAGTTTGCTAGAAAGATTCTGTGAATTATTGTTCACAACTACATCGTTATAAAATTCTAATTATTTTTAATAAAAAGAAAAAACAATATACTTTTTAGCAACATTTTGCTAAAATCAAAATTATTAACATGGTGAAGATATCACCTTGTTAATAAACACATTCTTAGAGTATTTAGTCATAGTTCGTTTTTTTACATACTCCATTCATTTCATAGCAAATAAACTGAGTATGTGTCACATCCCCCACTAATGATTAAAAACTCAGAATGAAAACCAGTTAACACATATAAGAAAATAACGGGGTGAGGGGCATATGAATCAACAAGTAGAACAAACAGATTTAAAACGTACAATGAAAAGTAGACACCTATTTATGATTGCACTTGGTGGTGTTATCGGAACTGGCCTATTTATGGGATCTGGTCAAATCGTCCATAACGCCGGCCCTGGTGGTGCTATTCTTGCATTTTTAGTCGGTGGATTTGTTATGTATTTAACGATGTTATGTCTTGGTGAATTATCCGTAGCTATGCCAGAAGCAGGTTCATTCCAAAGCTATGCAAGCAAATTTATTTCACCTGGTTTTGGTTTTGTTGTCGGTTGGATGTATTGGTTAAATTGGGCTGTTACAGTTGGAGTAGAGTTAACAACTGTAAGTATTTTAATGAAACGATGGTTTCCATACGTTTCTTCGTGGATTTGGTGTGTTACATTTGCGGCAGCACTCTTTCTTGTAAACGCTTTATCAGCAAAAGCATATGCAGAAGCAGAATTTTGGTTCGCAAGTGTAAAAGTCGCAACTATTGTTGTTTTCATCGTACTCGGTGGTGCAGTTATGTTCGGTCTACTAGACTTTAACGGAAAACCAGCTCCAATGCTTCACAATTTCACTGAAAATGGCGGCCTATTTCCAAATGGTGCATTAGCTGTTCTTCTTACAATGATTACAGTAAATTACTCCTTCCAAGGAACAGAATTAATCGGAATTGCTTCAGGGGAAAGTGAAAATCCTGAAAAAACAATTCCTAAAGCAATCAAAAATACCATTTGGCGCACACTATTCTTCTTCGTCCTAGCAATATCAGTTGTTGTAGGTTTACTCCCGTGGCAAGAGGCTAATCTAGTCGAAAGTCCATTTGTACTTGTATTTGATGTAGCTGGTGTTCCATATGCAGCAGACATTATGAACTTTGTTATTATTACAGCTGTATTATCCGTAGCCAATTCTGGTCTATACGCAAATTCGCGTATGCTTTGGGCGATGGCAAAACAAGGAATGGCAAGTCCAGCATTTACGAAATTAACTAAAAAAGGTGTACCACTAAACGCATTGATTTTCAGTCTAATCTTTGCAAGTCTATCCCTATTAACAAGTGTATTTGCAGCAGATACTGTCTTTTTAGTTTTAACATCTATCGCAGCAATGGCTGCTGTTGTCGTTTGGATGTCAATTGCGGCTTCACAGTTTTTCTTCCGTAGAAACTTCGTGAAAAACGGTGGTGACATAAATGATTTAAAATATCGCACACCACTTTATCCGCTCGTTCCAATCGTAGCGTTCTCACTCAATTTTATTACATTTGTTAGTTTAGCTTTCATTCCAGATCAGAGAATCGCTCTTTATTGCGGCATTCCATTTATGGTCATTTGTTACATTTTATATCAAGTAAAATATAAAAAAATTGTCACATTTGAACAACAACAGACTATTTCACAAGAAATAAACTAAATATACGAAATATTCAGCTATCTTTCTTATGATAAGATAGCTTTTTTCTATTTCTTGGGTATCCTGGTATAACTTTATTTATCTTAAAATTTTCACAATCGCATTTTTCTCTGGAAAATAGTTTACAATGTAATCAAGTTACAAATGATATTCACCTTAAAAAGTGTGCATTTGTGTCTATTTTTTAACAATATCTCAAAAACTATTGCCTTCTATAAATTAATAGGTTTATATTGTTTTATTGGCATAGTTTCAATCCAAGGAGAAAGGAGATTTTCAATCGTGCAACTAAAGAAAGCGTTTTGGAAGTTGGCTTCGCTTCTTCCGTTATCATTACTTCTGTTCCTCGGTGGCTGTGATAAAAAACTCGCAGTATTAAATCCGCAAGGACCTGTTGCAAAAGCACAGTATGATTTAATTGTTTGGTCATTCTTGCTTATGTCATTAATTATCGCAATTGTATTCATCTTGTTTACAGTCATCTTGATTCGTTATCGTGAAAAACCAGAGAATATGGACTATGAGCCACCTGAACAACACGGTAACACATTATTAGAAATCATTTGGACGCTTGTTCCTGTTATTATCGTTATCGCATTATCGATTCCAACAGTAAAAGCAACTTATGCTTCGGAAGAGGTTCCGAAAGAGTCCAAACATATTAAACCAGTGGAGATTTATGTTACATCTGCAAACTGGAAATGGTTATTCAGTTACCCAGAGGAAAAAATTGAAACCGTTAACTATTTAAACATCCCAGCTGGTGTACCAATTCAATTCAAACTGACTTCTGTCGGCCCAATGAATGCTTTCTGGGTACCAGAACTTGGTGGTATGAAGTACACAATGGATGGCATGATTATGGACCTTTATTTACAAGCTGACAAACCAGGTTCTTACCTAGGTCGTAGCGCGAACTTCTCTGGTGAAGGATTTACTCACATGGAGTTCGAAGTTGAAGCAAAAACTAAAGAGAAATATGACAAGTGGGTTAAAGAAGTACAACAAACTGCTCCTAAACTAACAGAAGATAAGTACAACGAAATTGTTAAACCTGGTGTAGTTGGTCGTATGACATTCTCTAGCCATCACTTAAGTTATGTAGATCCAAAATCACTTGAATATTGTGATTACAACTACTACAAAAACAAAAAATAATAGCTATAATTCCAACAGATTGGAGTGAACACAGTGAAGCTTGATGAATTCTTTGTCACAGGTGACCCGATTATTTACGGTGCAGACGCTTCTATCGTTCTTGTGACATTAGCAATCATTTTCGTACTAACTAAGTATAAAAAATGGAAATGGCTTTGGGACGAATGGTTAACAACTGTTGACCATAAAAAGATTGGGGCCATGTATATTATCTCTGCGGTTATTATGTTATTCCGTGGTGGTATGGACGGTTTAATGATCCGTGCACAGTTAACATTCCCTGAAACAACTTATTTAAACGCTGAACACTATAACGGAATCTTCACAACACATGGTACAGTTATGATTCTTTTCATGGCGATGCCATTCGTTATGGGATTAATGAACCTTGTAGTACCATTACAAATTGGTGCTCGTGACGTTGCATATCCGTTCTTAAATGCTTTAAGTTTCTGGTTATTCTTTGTCGGAGCAATGTTATTCAACATCGCTTTCGTAATCGGTGGTTCTCCAGACGCTGGGTGGACTTCTTACTTCCCAATGGCAGGTACAGAGTTTACTTCTGGTGTAGGAAATAACTACTACGCAATTGCATTACAGATTTCAGGTCTCGGTACGTTAATGACAGGTATTAACTTCCTTGTTACTATCTTAAAAATGCGTACACCTGGTATGACTTTAATGAGAATGCCAATGTTTACTTGGTCAATCTTAATTACAACGATTATCATTATTTTCGCTTTCCCAGTATTAACAGTTGCTCTTGCATTAATGACATTTGACCGTCTATTCGATGCTCACTTCTTTACGATGGCGAGCGGCGGTATGCCAATGTTATGGGCCAACCTATTCTGGGTATGGGGTCACCCTGAAGTATATATCGTTATTTTACCGGCATTCGGTATTTTCTCTGAAATCATTAGTACATTCTCACGTAAACGTCTATTCGGTTACAGTGCGATGGTATACTCAATGGTTGCAATTTCTTTACTAAGTTTCGTCGTATGGCTTCACCACTTCTTCACGATGGGTGCAGGTCCAGCGGTTAACTCATTCTTCTCGATTTCGACAATGGCGATTTCGATTCCAACCGGGGTTAAGATCTTTAACTGGTTGTTTACACTGTATAAAGGACGTATTCGTTTTACAGTTCCAATGCTTTGGTCATTGGCATTTATTCCAAACTTCGTAGTCGGTGGGGTTACAGGGGTTATGCTTGGTATGGCAGCAGCTGATTATCAGTACCATAACAGCTACTTCCTAATCGCTCACTTCCACTACGTATTAATCGCAGGTACAGTATTCGCTATGCTTGCTGGATTCACATTCTGGTATCCAAAAATGACTGGTCATATGTTAAATGAACGCCTAGGTAAATGGACATTCTGGATCTTTATGAGCGGATTCAACATCTGTTTCTTCCCAATGTACTTCTTAGGTTTAGACGGTATGACTCGTCGTATGTACACTTACTCTGAAAGTCTTGGATGGGGATGGCTAAACCAAATCGCATCTGTTGGTGCGGTAATGATGGGTATCGGCTTCCTACTTCTTTGCTACAACGTAATTTGGAGTGCTCGTCACGGTGAACGTGACACAACTGGAGATCCATGGGACGGCCGTACACTTGAATGGGCAACTCAATCTCCTGTACAACATTACAACTTCGCGAAACTTCCTGAAATCAAAGAAGCTGATGCTTTCTGGTACATGAAAAAACGCGGAGAAACAGTTACACCAGCAGCAGAAGACATCAAACCAATTCACATGCCAAGTAACTCTGGTGTGCCTATTATTGCGTCTGGATTCTTCGGTCTTGCAGGTTTCGCATTAGTATTTAGCTGGTTCTGGCTTGCAGCAATCGGCGGCATTGGTATTTTAGCTTGCTTAATCTATCGTTCATTCGATTACGATGAAGGTTACTATATTAGTGTTGATGAAATTAAAAAATCAGAACATGTAGCATGAGAGGTGAAATGATATGGCGGCTTTAGATAAAAGCTTACCTTTGGAATATCAATCCGAACAAAGCAGATTGAATATCCTAGGATTCTGGATTTTTCTTGGGGCTGAAATTATGCTGTTCGCAACACTTTTCGCCTCTTATCTAGTACTTGCTGGTCGTACGGCAGATGGCCCAACACCAGCACAACTGTTTGAACTTAAAACGCTTTTAATTCAAACATTATTACTTTTAACAAGTAGTTTCACATGTGGTATCGTGATTCACGAAATGCGTAAGCACAACCAAAAAGCAATGCTTGGATGGTTCGTCCTTACATTACTTTTAGGTGCAGGCTTCCTATTCTTCGAGATCGAAGAGTTCATTATGTATATTGGTGAAGGCGCAACAATTCAAACAAGTGCTTTCCTATCTGGATTCTTCGTTCTTCTTGGAACGCACGGAGCCCACGTAACAGGCGGTATCATTTGGGCAATTTGTGTTATTATCCAAATTTTAAAACGAGGTTTAACACCAGTTACAGCTCGTAAAGTATTCATTATCAGCTTATACTGGCATTTCCTTGATTTAGTTTGGGTCTTTATTTACACACTAGTTTACTTGAACGGGATGGTGGCGTAAATGGGTCAAAATAACAACCAAGCAAACGGGCATGCGCATAGCGGATTCCCTTGGTCACACGTTTTCGGATTTATTTTATCGCTTGCACTAACGTTTCTAGCGTTATACGTGGCACTTTATACAAACCTGCCACTATCAACGATCTTAACTACCATTATCATAATGGCTGTTGCGCAAGCGTTGTTACAATTAATTATGTTCATGCATTTAAAAGAAGGAGAAGGAAGAGTTCAAGTTCTTACTATGATTTACAGTTTCTTCGTTGCAACTGCAACAGTTGGTTTAACTGTATGGATCTTCTTCTCAATGTAATGTACATGAAAAAGACTGCTGAGATTCCTCAGCAGTCTTTTTTTATTCCCTCCCCTATTACATCCACATTACGGAATTAACAACAGAATCATGAAAAATATACTTATTATGACAAATGTTAAGAAAACTCTTTCTTTATGAAATCGAATCCATATGCGTTGCTTTTCTACCTATTATATGGCTAAATAAGTACTATATTTATTTGAAGGGAGAGAACGCAATGGAACATCACACTTCTGTTCTATCACTTATGGTTGTCGTTGCAATCGCGTTTTTCGTTCCCCTTTTGTTACAACGCTTTAAATTAAAAGCACTTCCTGTCGTTGTTGCAGAAATCATCGCAGGAATCTTTGTAGGTAAAAGTGGGTTTAATATTATTGAGCCAGATATGTGGCTTCAAGTCTTATCGACACTAGGATTTATCTTTCTTATGTTTTTAAGCGGTTTAGAAATTGATTTTTCTATCTTTAAACAAAAAGGGAAAAAGAACACGACAAACGAACCAAACACATTCCAAGCAGCAAGTATTATCTTCTTATTTATTTTCATCTTATCTTATGCCCTATCCCTACTATTCGTATGGCTAGGATTTGTAGATAATGCAATGTTTATGACTTTAATCATTTCAACAATCTCTTTAGGTGTTGTCGTACCAACATTAAAAGAGAATAACTTAGGAAAAACAGCAATTGGGCAAATCATTTTATTAGTCGCTGTTATTGCGGATTTAGTTACAATGATTTTACTCGCTGTATTCGTCGGATTAAATTCCGAAAGCGGCCAAAGCATGTGGCTCCTTCTTCTTCTATTCGGCGCTGGTATTGTTATTTACTTCGTTGCAAAACGTTTTAAAAACATTCCATACTTAGATAGCTTAAAAGCTGGTAGTGTACAAATTGATACAAGAGCTGTTTTTGCACTCATCTTAATATTAGTTGGGTTATCTGAATCCGTTGGAGCCGAAAATATTTTAGGTGCCTTCTTAGCAGGTGTACTCGTATCATTATTATCACCAAATGAAGATATGGTTGAAAAACTGGATTCTATCGGATACGGTTTCTTCATTCCTATTTTCTTCGTAATGGTTGGTGTAAATTTAGAGGTTTGGTCTATTTTTAAAGAGCCTTCTAGTATGCTAATGATTCCAATTCTAATTGTAGGACTCTTTATCTCAAAACTGTTACCATCACTCGTTTTACGAAAATGGTATCCACGTAATATCGTACTGGGGAGTGCCATCTTATTAACATCGACACTTTCTTTAGTTATTGCAGCTGCACAAATTGGTGAAAAGCTAGGGATCATCAGTCCAAGTTTATCTGCTTCCCTTATTTTAAGCGCAGTTATTACTTGTATTTTTGCGCCTATATTATTTAAAAAGATGTTCCCAAAAGTAGAAACGCCAAAACCAAAAGTTTCTATTATTGGTGCGAGCAGAATTACCCTTCCGTTATCACTTGATTTAAAACGAGAAGATTATGACGTAACACTATATATGATGCGTCAAAATAAAATAAATGATGAGGAAGCGAAATCGCACGACTTCCCTATTGTGAAATTAGATGACATCACAATTGCATCATTAACCGAACAAACAGCATTTCATGCAGACCGCGTTGTTGTTGCAACAAGTGATGATGAACAAAACTTACTATTAGCAGAACATGCAAAAGAACTAGGTGTTGAACATGTTATTGCAAGTGTAGAAGATCCGCTTCTACAGGAAAAAGCAACACAAGAACATATCGCCGTATTCTCAACCATTAACTCTACACGTATTCTATTACGTGCATTAATTGATAAACCGAGTCTCGTTCGCTTAATTACAACAGCAAACGAAACAGTCCGTGAAGTTGAACTACGAAGCAATAAATATAACGGCGTTGCACTTCGTCGCCTTCCGTTTTTAGGTGATGTACTAGTCATTCAAATTTATCGTGGGAATAAAGCATTAATCCCTCATGGTGATACAAGACTACAACACGGTGACACATTACTTGTAACAGGCTCAAAGGAACATATCGATACACTAAAAAGCATATTAGAATAGAAAAATGCCCCTTACATAATTAAGGGGCATTTTTTTTCATTCCATATGGTAAAATGTTACTATCACATATTATGAGGATGGATTACATTATGTCTATTATAACTTTAGCTCTCTTATTATTAGCAGAAATACTCGTTGCCATTATTCTCATCGGTGTTAGTATTGAAATTTGTAGTTACGGATGGAAAAGATCAAATGGAATAAAATACTCTTGCCTCTTACTTTCACTCCTTCTCGGAACCGCTAGTATACTCGGACTTTTCGCCGCACCTGCCTATTTCTTTATACAATTAACAGAAAAAGCCTTATAAGAAAGGATGTTAATATGATTACCGTGAAAAATATTGATGGATCTGAAACTTACGTATTACGTCAAAAAATTTTGCGCCCGAATCAAACATTAGCAGATTGTAAATACCCTTCTGACTATGAAACAGATACCTTTCACTTAGGCGCATTTATAAACGATCAACTTATTAGTATCGCTTCTTTCTCAAAGGAAATGCATCCCGACTTACAGGCAGGTATGCATTATCGTCTACGAGGAATGGCCACATTGCCTGAGTTTCGAAACAACCACGCTGGAAGCTCCTTAATTCAGAAAGCAAAACAAATCTTACAAGAGCGTCAAGCAAATATGCTATGGTGTAATGGCCGAATTACTGTAGCTGACTATTACAAGCGCTTAGGCTTCCAAGAACATGGTGAAATCTTTGAAATTGAACCAATTGGCCTTCATAAAGTACTGTATAAAAGAATATAAGAAAAGCTTTCCGCAATACGGGAAAGCTTTTCTTATATTTCAATCTTCACTTTTTATCTTTTTCATATATATGTATATAAACAAACTAGGAACTAAAAAACAAGCAAACATAATAAGTCCTGTCATACTAATTTCCTTTATCGAAATATCTGGTGTTACAACGATACAAATAGCTAAAATCCCAATAACAATACTTACAGGAATTAATAATAGTTTCATGAAATAGCTACGTGATACTCCCCCTGTATGCTCATACACTTCCACTGAATTTTTCAGATTTAAAAAGTTAATAACTACAATCCCACCCATAAATACCATTAATAAATCCGAAACACTTTCATATCCTGCATCTTGCAAAACGTAGCGATAAAAAACAATACCTAGTATGAAAATATTTTGTAAGATGAAAACTAATCTAATATGTTTTAACCCCTCAATCATTAAACGTTCATCTTTCACAATTTTCATCGAATCACTCCTTTTCCTCCCAAAACAAATCATTCAAAGTTTTATCTACTGCATAACAAATTTTCAAACATAAATCTAAAGACGGATTGTATTTGCCCTTCTCAATTAAACTAATCGTTTGCCTTGTAACGCCTACTTTTTCTGCTAATTGTTGCTGTGTTAAATCTAACTGAACACGCGCGACTTTTATTTTACTTACAGCCATTCATGTTCCCCCTCCATCCATATTGTAACATATATATTCCATTAAGTAATTTATATTTTGCGTGACTGATTATAGTTTCACTTTACCCCGCATTAACGGGCAGTAAGACTCCCTCCTAATAATTAAGCTAATAACCAGATATCCAGAGAGAGTCAAACTGCCCATAAAAGCCCGATTGGTTCAACTAATAATCAGTGGGGGATGAACAGAACCCCCACTGATTATAGTTTCACTTTATTATACACAAAAAAGGAGCCCCTCATAAGAAGCCCCCTCTCCTATATTATAAGAATAAATGACATCCAAATAAAATTGTAAATAAGTAGAGTAACGGATGTACCTCCATCCCTTTCCCTTTCACAATTTTTAAGACTGGATACACTAAAAATCCAATTGCAATTCCATTCGCAATACTAGACGTTAACGGAATACCAACGAAAATTAAAAATGCTGGTAATGCATCTTCAAATTCATTCCAATTAATATCACGAATACTTTGTGCCATTAAACTACCGACAATAATTAATGAAGGAGCTGTAATAGCGGCTACACTTGATAAAGAAGCAATAACAGGGCTAAAGAATGCCGTTATAATCGTTAGGCCGACTACTACAATACCTGTTAATCCCGTTTTACCACCTGCAGCAATACCAGCTGAAGATTCAATCGTCGCTGCTGTTGGGCTTGTCCCAAAGATAGAGCCTGTAGTACCGCCAATTGCATCCGCAATAAATGCTTTACCAAAACGTTTCTCTGTATTATCTGTAATTAAACCTGCTTGTTTAATTAAACCGAGTAATGCTCCTGTTGTATCAAATAACAGTACAAGTAAAAATGAAAATACAACGCCATATAATCCGTATTCAATTACATCTGAAAAGGCGTTAATTGGATTTGAAACGATAATCCCCTCTGGTAAATGAGGCATCGCAACAATTTTATCCGTAAACTTCAGCTGCCCTGTAAAGAAGGCGATAATTCCTGTCACAATCATACTAATAAATAATGCACCGCTCACACGCAATGTCATTAATACCGCCGCTAAAATCAAACCAATTAAAGTTAAAATAACGGCTGGAGAATGGAAATCACCAATCGTAACTAAGTTAGATGGATGATCAACGATAATTCCAGATAGACGTAATCCAATAAAAGTAATAAATAACCCAATTCCACCTGCAATTGCATGTTTTAAACTATCAGGAATTGCGACAATAAGCTTTTGCCTAAATGAAGTGAAAGATAATAAAAGAAAAATGATACCTGTTACAAATACTGCTGAAAACGCAATGACATATGTAATCCCCTCTGCCTGTTGAACGACAGAATAAGCAAAATACGCATTCATTCCCATAGCTGGAGCAATAACAATTGGATAGTTAGCTAAAAACGCCATACATAGCGTCCCTACAACAGTCGCAATAATAGTTGCCGTAAAAGCTTGATCAAATGGTACACCTGCATCAGATAATATTTTCGGATTGATGACAAGAATATACGCAAATGTAAAAAAAGTTGTGATGCCAGCTAAAAGCTCTTGCTTCACAGAAGTGTTATATTTTTGTAATTGAAACATGGTTATGTACCCTTCCTACATCTGAATTATTATCACACATTCTTTTCTTACTAGTATGTGAGAAAATATAATACTTAATCTTAACAATCAATAAAAAGAAGAGTCAATATATTCGCTAATAGTTCGAATTTTAAGTTTAAGTCTGACAAGTACAGATGTAGTACAGTTAATAATGATTATTTTTGTAGCATAACAGATGGAAATGTTTTATAATTTGAAATAGTTAAATATTTAGTAAACGCATTCAAATATCGTTCACTCTACAAGGGGGATTCTTCTTATGCAGCACACAAACAAATCTGGAACTTTAAACCGAGGTTTAAAAGAACGACATATTACTTTAATGTCACTCGGTTCAGCTATTGGCGTTGGACTATTTTTAGGATCTGCTTCTGCTATTAAACTAGCTGGTCCTTCTATTTTACTAGGCTATATGATTGCTGGACTCGTTATTTTTTTCATTATGCGAGCACTCGGAGAAATGGCAATTGAACAACCTGTTGCTGGCTCTTTTAGTAAATATGCATATGATTATCTTGGACCACTAGCTGGCTATATTACCGGTTGGAACTACTGGTTCTTATGGGTTGTTACTTGCATGGCTGAAATTACGGCTGCTGGCATTTACATGCAGTACTGGTTCCCAGATATTCCGCGCTGGACTTGGGCTTTACTCGCTCTATTATTAATGAGTGCTTTCAACTTTTTATCTGTAAAAGTATTTGGAGAACTTGAATTTTGGTTTGCTCTCATTAAAATTGTCACAATTATCTGTATGATAGTAGTTGGGGCTGGTATTATTTTATTTGGCTTCGGAAACGGTGGTATCGCTACTGGCATTTCAAACCTTTGGTCACATGGTGGCTGGTTCCCAAATGGTTTTTCTGGGTTACTCCTCTCCATGCAAATGGTGCTATTCGCTTATTTAGGCGTTGAATTAATCGGCGTTACAGCGGGTGAAGCGCAAAACCCGAAAAAAACACTCGCAAAAGCAATCGATAACGTATTTTGGAGAATCTTACTGTTCTACGTTGGGGCTCTATTCGTTATGATGGCAATTTATCCATGGAACGAACTTGGTGAGAAAGGAAGTCCATTTGTATTAACATTCCAGCAAATCGGTATCGCAAAAGCAGCAGGGATTATTAACTTTGTCGTATTAACAGCAGCTCTTTCTTCTTGTAATGGTGGTTTATTTAGTACAGGCCGCATGCTGTATACATTAGCTCAACAGAAAAAAGCTCCGGAAAGATTCGGTCGTTTAAATAAAAATGGCATTCCAAGTCAAGGAATTGTAGCAACAGCAATCGTTTTACTCGTTGGTGTTATATTAAACTATCTTGTGCCCGCAAAAGTATTTACATGGCTCACTAGTATTTCAACTTTCGGGGCAATTTGGACTTGGGGTATTATATTAGTCGCTCAAATTAAGTTCCGTAAAAGTTTGCCGACGCAAAACAAACAAAAGTTATCGTATAAAATGCCTTTATACCCATTAAGTTCATATTTCTCACTTGCTTTCCTTGCACTCGTATTATGTATAATGGCGTATTCAGAAGATACAAGGATTGCATTAATTGTTGGACCAATTTGGCTTATCGGTTTAGCTGTCGTGTATTACATGAAAGGTTTTCATAAAATTGATGAAACACCTAATTCAAAAATTAGTTAAGCAAAACATCCCTTCCTTATTACTTGGAAGGGATATTTTTATGCCTATATAAATATTTCTCAACAAATTTCACGGTATTTTTACAAATTTTTAATATTTTTTATGTTTTCCGTCTTTATTTTTACAGAAAAATAAATTACATTATTAAAGCACATATATTTATTATTAGGGGGATTCTTCTATGAAGAATAAAAAATGGATTACATTTTCTTTAGCAACAGCAATTACACTAAGCATAGGGGCTTCGTTCATACCATCTACTTATGCCGAAAGCTCTGTAGACCCAGCTCCTGAAATTGCTGCAAAAGTTGTAAATCAAAACAATGGGAAAAAAGTATTATTCGATAATACACACGGTCAAACTGCCGGGACTGCTGACTGGGTTATCGATGGTGGCTTTTCTGATTTCGGAAACGGCATTGCCCAAAACGGCTATCATGTAAAAGAACTACGTAAATCAACACCGATTACATACGAAGATTTAAAAGACTACAATGTGTTTATCGTTCCAGAAGCAAATATTCCTTACAAAAAATCTGAACAAGATGCTATGTTACAATACGTGAAAAATGGCGGTAGTATCTTCTTCATTGCCGATCATTATAATGCAGATCGTAATAAAAATCGTTGGGACTCTTCTGAAGTATTTAACGGATATAGACGCGGTGCTTGGGATAATCCAGCAAAAGGAATGTCTAACGAAGAAGCCAATTCACAAGCTATGCAAGGAGTAGAAAGCTCTGATTGGCTATCTGACAACTTCGGTATTCGCTTCCGCTATAATGCAATCGGTGATGTTTCCGCTAAAAATATTGTATCACCTGAACAATCATTCGGAATTACAGAAGGGGTTTCATCTGTAGCAATGCATGCTGGTTCTACTTTAGCAATTACAAATCCAAAACTAGCAAAAGGACTTGTTTATCTTCCAGAAAACCCAGCAAAATGGAATAACGCTGTTGATAGCGGTGTGTATAACGGCGGTGGTGTTGCAGAAGGTCCTTATGCTGCTATCGCAAAAGTAGGGCTTGGAAAAGCTGCCTTTATTGGAGACTCTTCTCCTGTTGAAGATGCTACGCCAAAATACGTTCGTGAAGACTCTGGCCAAACAAAGAAAACTTACGATGGATATAAAGAAGAAAACGATGCGATTTTACTAGAAAATATCGTAAATTGGCTATCGAATAAAGAAACATTTACAAGTTTAGACCAAGTAAATGGTTTACAACTTGATTTACCTACCACTTTACAAACATTTGAACAACCAAGCTTATCAACTGAGCCACAACCTGAACCTTGGAGTGCGCCAAATGCAGGTTATCAATGGTTTAATACAAATACTTTTAAACCTGGTTCATATGGCTATAACGGTGCAGTAACAGCAAATGACTACGTAGTTACACACCCTAGCACTCTACCAAACAATGAAGTGTTCCAAATCAAAATTCAAGTAAATAACTTATTACCAAACACAACATACAATAATTATTCTTTAGGTATATTCACTACTGGCGGTACACAAGTAGCAAAAGTTCAAAATACAAACGGCACTTGGCCATCTACTTTCGGATATAGTAGTGCATTTTCTTTCACAACAAACAGCTTAGGTTCTACTGAAAAAATTGTGAACGTACAAATCGATCCAAATACGACTGGACAAGCAACACTTCGTCTACGCCAAAATACGACAGCGAAATATAGTGAGACTGTAACGATTAATAAGAAATAATGAAAAAGGCAATCCGGATATGGATTGCCTTCTTCTCATTTCTCTTCTTTTGAGAAAAACATTCTTGAAATAACGATGCCTATACTTCCTACGATTAAGAATAACACTGCCCTAATCATCATTGAAACTTCTGGTAAGTCTAGAAGAAATAGCTTTCCTATCGTTACGACTAACACGACTAAGCCGGCATATAATATTTCATTCATATTTTTATTCCTGCCAAGCCAAACTGCAAATAATGCATACACCATCCATAATAACGATACAGATACACTTATTATGCTTCCATCTGTGGACAAAACTTCACCGATTCTAGTAATTGTAATAAATACAATCACCATAAACCAATAGAGTGCTATAGAATACATATACTTGCCAAAGCTCGCTAATACTTCTTTCGCTTGTCTCATGCAATAATAGAACGTTCCTATTAAAATAAGATGAGCAACAAAGCCTGCCGAAATAAATTGATCAAACGGGCTAAAAATCGTCTGTATCATTCCAATTGCGTAAACCGTCGCACTAACATACAATTTTATCTGTTGTTTTCCTTTAATAGAAGTAAACATACCGAGGAAGCCTTGTAATAATAGTACAATCGCTGCATTCACTAAACTATACTCATATAAAATCGCTAAACTAAAGGCCCCCATTGCGAAACCAAATAAAAGATTTGTAAATGTAGAATGTCTATTCTTCCTATATTCAAACACGAACATAATAGCGTGCACGAGTGCACTTATCATTAATCCCCATGTTGTAAATTCATGTATTTTTGAAATGGCTAATATAAAGAAGACTGCATTCGCACTAAATATCGCCAAGCGTGGCTCTACTATAAAACTTCTCTCCGTAAACATATGCCAAAATAATAGTAAGTGAATTAAACCATAAACTACTGTTAACTGGACTTGCAAATCCTCTACTAACATTGACATAACAGCAAAGAAGACAAAAAGAACAATAGCAGCAACAACATAAGAAATCATATATAAATACTGATAACGATTTTTCAACGCATACCATAATAAGCTGAGCGTTAGTATCGTCTCATATCCAAAGAAAATATACGGATTAGGAGTTGTACTATTTAATAAGAACGGCACGAAGAAAGCTCCTACCGCTACAAAGATAGTAAGATATTCCGATTGATACCTCTTCGCTATATAAATACCTAAAATGACCCATGCGATATTACATAGAAACGCGACACTCGCTGGAATAAATCCATATAAATAATGTGCCGCAAATGTCGTTAAAACTATACCCGTAATACTTCCTCCTGCTAATACTAACCCTAACGCTTGCCGCTCGCGTTTAATTTGAATATCCCCTATATAATAAAAACCGATTGATAGGACAATACCAAACACAATTCGTATTGCTGGTGTTAATAATCCCGCATCTACCCCTGCTTTAAATAACCAAATTACTCCAAGCAACATAATACCGACAAATATGCGCGGTAACCAGGTTTGGCAAAACTTAATAATATTAAATGGTTCTCGTTTAAAAGCAGATATATCCACTTGTTTTACCTCACGTTCTTGCACAGGTTCTTTTATTGTAACTACTTCTTCTTTTTGTTTTTCTTCCGTCACCGTTTCAATATATTCTTTCTTTTCCTTACTAACATGTTGCTTAGCATTTTCTGCTTCTATTTCTCTTTGTTTGGCTTTCAATTCAAAAAGTGCTTCTTGAATCGTTTCAATTGCCGTTTCGAGTGCTTCTATTTTCTTATTCAAATCCTCCTTCATACGCTCCCCCCTTATCCGTTCAAAACCTATATATTACCAATTACCTTTATCATACTCTTAGTCTATTCATTTTCAATACTATTTTTCCAAAAAAGAAAGGTGTTTTCCGAAATTGGAAAACACCTTTCTTTTTATTTATAATGATACTAACAATTACACTAAGGCAGAAACCTACAAGTGCTGAAGTAATGCTTGCTAAAACAAATTATTACTTTTCATGTATACAAAAGCCTGTTTATCCGCTTATCTTTTATCAATTTTTGCTGCAATCCGATTTCCAATGAATTGGACAGATTGGACAAGAATAACAAGCATAAGTACTGTAACCACCATAACGTCGGTTTGGAAACGATAATATCCAAATCGAATTGCTAAATCACCAATACCGCCTCCTCCAACAACACCTGCCATTGCAGAATAAGAAATAAAACTTACTGTTAAAACGGTTAAGCTTAATACAAGACCCGAACGTGCTTCAACGAGTAATACTTTCCGTACAATTTGAAGCGGCGTTGCTCCCATTGCTTCCGCAGCTTCAATTACTCCTTTTGGCACTTCACGTAATGCCTGTTCTACAAGTCTTGCAAAATACGGAATTGCTGCTACTGACAAAGGAATTGTTGCAGCAATTGGACCAATTGTTGTTCCTAATATGGCTCGTGTAAGAGGTACAAGAGCCACTAATAATATAATAAATGGGAACGAGCGAATAATGTTTACAATCCCGTTTAAAACACGATGAACAATGTTCTGTTCCAGAATTTGTCCTTTACTTGTAAAATATAAAATAACACCTAAAGGAACACCTAAAATAATTGCTGCTCCAACAGAAAGTCCAACCATTAACAATGTTTGCAAAAGTGATGTCCCAATCTCTGGAAGCAATGGGATGATGTTATTGAACATGTGCAATGCTCCCTTCTTGCTCTATGCCTAATAAAAGTTTCGCAATTTCTGAGGTTGGTTTTAATTGTTGATCATACAAATCAAATGATTCAACAACTTCTCCATCTTCCATAATTGCGACTTTATTACAAATTTGTTTAATGACATTCATTTCATGCGTTACGATTACAATTGTAACGCCTAATTCTCTATTTATTTTTTGTAAGAATTGCAAAATAGAAAGTGTTGTTTTCGGATCAAGCGCCGATGTTGGTTCGTCACAAAGTAATACTTTAGGGTTATTTGCTAATGCACGAGCAATTGCTACCCGTTGTTTTTGTCCGCCACTTAATTGTGAAGGAAAATGATGTACTTTATCACTTAAACCAACAATCTCTAAACATTCTCTTACACGATTTTCTCTTTCTTCTTTCGAAACTGATTTTAGCTCTAATGGTAAAGCGACATTATCTAATACATTTTTATTATGAAGAAGATGAAAATGCTGAAATATCATACCAATCGATTGTCTTGCCGTTCGCAAATCTTTCTTAGATAACTTTGTTAAATCATTTCCGTTCACAATGATTGCACCTGAATCTGGATTTTCCAATAAATTCATTGTACGTAACAATGTAGACTTTCCGGCACCACTTAATCCGGCAATCCCGTATATATCATATTCTTCAATTTGCAAAGAGACTGATTTCACCCCGTGAAATAAGCCTTCTTTCGTTTGAAAGGTCTTATTTACATCACGTAATGTTATCATTTCACTCACTCCTTTTCACTTGATTTAAAAGCATCTTCTGCTAGTAACGAAAGCGTTACATCATCCATTGGAGGGTTGTGCAAACCAGCTCGAACATTCAAATAATAGCGGTGTAATGGATTGGTTTCAGATAAGCTTTTAGCCCCTACAATTCGCATCGATTTATCAACAACTGATATCGCTGTATTTGTCGCAATATATTTTGCTGCTGCTAGCTCCGCCTGTAATGATTGTTTATCTTCTACATCATCATATTTTTTTGCGATTTGATATACAAACGTACGAGCTTGTAAGAGTTCTAGCTCTAACTCTCCTACTAACCTTCTAACATTAGGAAGCAAACTAATCGGGTGAGTTAAACTATTCGGTTGATATGATTTTGCAAAATCAATTGCATAATTTCTTGCGGCCTGTGCGATTCCTAAATAGCATGCTGGTATATGAAGTAACCATCCAATTCCTTTTGGTTTCGTCTTTGAATCTTTTATATCGGTTAAATACTTATTAGCAATCTCTACATTTTTTAATACAAGATCATGACTAGCGGTTCCACGCATCGCAACGCTATCCCATGTCTCTTCAATAAAAACGCCTTTTTCATGTCTTGGGATTACAAATTCTCCAATTTCTTCGCGCCCTTCTATGCTGGCTGATATGATGAAATAATCAAGTACAGGAGCCATCGTTGTAAAAGTTTTTCTCCCGTTTATTAGCCACTTATCACCCTTTTGAACAGCTAATGTTTCTGGTTTTCCACCACGCGTAGGACTCCCTGTATTTCGCTCTGTTGCAGCTCGGTTAAAAAGAGCACCCTTTTTTACTTCTTCACAAAGCCAGGAAAACATGTCAGGTTTCCACGACCGATTTTCAGCAAGTTCCTTAATAATTCCAAGATGCCACCCAATTGATAAAGCTGTCGCACCATCTCCTTCGGCAATCTTTTCTTGAAATAAAACAAAATCATATAAAGAAATAGATTCTCCTCCAACATCTTTTGGGAGTGTTAGTTTTGTATAGCCAATATCCTGTAAATCTTTCATATTTTCAAAAGGAAAAGAACCAAGCTCACTTAGTTGATGCTCTCTTCCTGCAAACTGTGGAATTAACTCCTTTAGCTTTTCTAATACAAGCAGTTGTTTTTCTGTTTCTACATACGTGATTGCCATATTGAAGCCTCCTTTTACTTTAAATAATCAGGTAAAACAAAACCGTTAAACTGTTCTTCAGATTCAATCATTTTTTTAAATTCTGGTGAATGATATGCCTCAATTAAATCTTTAACAAACGCTTTCTCTTTATCTTCATCACGAACAGTAACGATGATTCGGTGTTGTGATGGTGTTTTTTCTAATTCAAGCGCCTCTTTTAATTTATGTCCTGATGAAATAACAAGATTTCCGTTAATAATACCGTAATCTAGATCCTTCATAGCTCGCGGGATTTGTGGCGATTCAAGTGGAACCAGTTTGAAATTTTTCTTTTTATACGTCACGTCTTTTTCAGAAACCGTTAAAATATTTACATTGTCCTTTAACTTCACCCAACCAATTCCTTCTAAAATTCGTAATGCACGCTCTAAGTTAACAGGATCATTGGGTACTCCTATTTTCATACCATCTTCCAAATCATCTAATGATTTATGTTTTTCAGAATATACACCTTGGGGTGCTGAAGGGACTTGTATTACCCCTTTAATTTTCGCATTATTTTCTTTTGCGTAAGATTCCATAAAGGCAGTGCTTTGAAATATGTTTGCATCAATATCTTTACTTGTTAACGCTGGATTTGTTTCGTTTGGCGAATTAAACTCAACAATTTTAACTTTATATCCCTTCTTCTCTAAGTACGGCTGTATTGCTTTTTTCACCTGATCACTATACGGACCAGGTGTAAACCCTAAACTAATTTCTTTTTGATCCCCCGTTGTTGTTTGTGTGCAACCTGTAATAACAAACAAACTGCATACAATACTTACAAGTGCTAAAAATAAACGTTTCATCTCTTTTCCCTCCTAAATAAAAAAACAACCTTACATATAAGAAGGTTGTCGTTTTCTCCCTCTTATCTACTCGGAATTAGCACCTTGTTATTTTGTCAGGTTGCTGAAGCTTCATTGGGCCGTTCCCTCCACTTCTCTCGATAAGATTATATTGAATTGTTCCCCCTATTGTGCCACTATTCCGATTTAATTACAAGGTTTTTTTACGTTTTTTTCCACAAAATATAAAAGAACGCATCCAATAAAGCATATTAACCCTACAGGAAAAAGCTTTCTTTATCATTCCAACCTAGTAAATTGTTATACGCACATACACTTTTACCTGTTATTTTGCTTTAATAGTAATAACATCGAGCTATTCACTTTCAATACTATTTTTCAAAAAAGAAAGGTGTTTTCCAAAATAGGAAAACACCTTTCTTTTATTTCTTCTTATTTAATACAACACCAATACAAGCACCTATAATAGCTGGAACAATCCACCCAACACCTTCCATATAAAACGGAATGTATTTCAATACTGATGTCCACTGATTCATCATCACATTTTTATTGAAAATATCAACTGCACTAAACACCGCTACAATTCCAACAGTTACTGTATATACGTATGCATACTTCTCAATATACTTATGGAATAGCCCTAAAATAATAAGCGTTAATGCAACTGGATAAATAAATCCAAGAATCGGTACTGATACTTTTAAAATTTGTGTTAATCCTAAATTAGCTAAAATCATACTAACCAAACTTAATATAAATGCCCAAACTTTATAAGCTACTTTCGGAAATGCACTTGCGAAAAATTGACTACAAGATGTAACAAGTCCGATTGACACACATAAACACGCGATCGTAAAAATAAGACCTAATAAAACGACCCCGCCTTGCCCAAATAATGTAGTCATCACTTGCGCTAACACTTGCGCGCCATTATCAAATGTCCCCAATGAACCACTCATTGAACCGACATATCCAAGTATGACATAAATAATAGATAATAATAGTCCTGCACCAATTCCAGCAATACTCATATATTTCGCTAAACCTTTATCATCTTCAATACCTTTTGCACGAAGAGCATTTGCAATCACAATCCCAAAAATTAAAGCTGCTAATGCATCCATCGTTAAATATCCATCTAAAAACCCTTGGAACATAGGCGCTTGTCCATAATTTCCAGCAGCCTCTTTCACACTACCTACTGATGTAAACATGCTTTTTATAAAGATAAGAGCAATCATACCTAATAATAACGGTGTTAAAACTTTTCCGAACAACCCCATTAATTTAGACGGTGATAAACTTAACCAGTACACAATACTAAAGAAAATAACTGTGTAACATAATAAGACTACGCTACCCGCTTCCGGAAATAGCTGACCCGGTCCCATTTCAAAAGCTAGACTTCCTGCACGCGGAATACCAAGGCCTGGTCCAATAAATACATACACGATACATGGAAAAATAATGGCGAATGAAGAATGAACTCTACCCGCTAGCGTTTGAAAACTTCCTGCTTTTGCAATCGCAATAACTCCCAATATCGGAAGACCTGTTGCTGATATAATAAACCCTACTAATGAAATCCACACATGTTCTCCTGCTTCATACCCAAGAAAAGGTGGAAATATAAGATTCCCCGCTCCAAAGAACATCGAGAATAACATAAGACTAATAAGTAAAATTTCTTTTTTCTGTAACAATTTCATTTCTTTCTCCTTCTTTAATTTCATCTTTTATGAAATCAATTTCACATATAAAAAAGTGCAATAAACCGCTTCTTTACAAAGAAAACATAGTCCATAGTCTAACATAAAAGAAACACTCATTCTATAGCTATATCCCTTTTCCAATTTCTTCTGAAAAATCAACCTTTATTGACTTATAATAGTTAATAAAGTAAAATATTAAATGTACAAAATTATTAACTTTGTTTTTGTTTGTGTCAGGAGGAAAATAACATGGAATCAGCGATACAACTAGAAAGAGAACAACAAAGAAAAAAGAAACATCCTCCAGGTTTATACTTACTCTTCTTTACAGAAATGTGGGAAAGATTTAGTTACTATGGATTACGAGGATTATTAACATTATATTTAACGACAGCTTTAGTAAGCGGTGGTCTTGGGTTTAGTCCTGGATGGGCACTCTCTATTTACGGATTTTACACTGGAGCCTGTTATTTCACACCGATGATTGGTGGATACTTAACGGACCGTTTTCTAGGTAGACGAAAAGCGATCACAATTGGTGGTATAACAATGGCAATCGGTAACCTTACACTATTTGCCTTACAAAACCAAGTCGGCCTATACCTCGGATTAGCGCTTATTATTATCGGTAATGGATTCTTCAAACCGAACATCTCTACACTGGTTGGGGAATTATACGAAGAGAACGATCCAAAACGTGATAGTGCATTTACCATTTTCTATATGGGTATTAATGTCGGATCATTTTTAGCTCCACTCGTTTGCGGATTTTTATCAGAAAATTTATTCAAAACAACGGTTGATGGCGTTGTACATTACGGATTCCGTTACGGATTCTTAGCCGCTTCAATCGGAATGATCATTGGACAAATTTTATTTACAACACTATCCAATCGCTTCCTTGGTGATATCGGTAAAAAACCAACTCGCGATTTACAAACAACAGATGGACAACCATCAGTAGGAGATACACCTTTAACAAAAAAAGAAAAACAACGTACTGCAGTTATCGTCATTTTAACATGCTTCGTTGTCTTCTTCTGGGCTGGCTTTGAACAAGCTGGTAGTTCATTAACATTATATACAAACAAATTTGTAGACCGCTCTGTGTTCGGATGGGAAGTTCCAACATCTTGGTTCCAATCGGTCAATCCATTATTTATTATTTTACTTGCTCCAGTTATTTCGGCATTATGGGCAAAACTTGCAACTCGCAAGCGCGGGGATTTAAAAATCCCAACTAAAATGGGACTTGGTATGATCTTGCTCGGTATCGGTTATATCATTCTCGTTATTGCTACATTAAAAACAGGTAGTGATGAACATAACATTACAGAAAAAGCAAACTTACTATTTATCGTCTTTACGTATCTTTTCCATACGTTAGGTGAGCTATTCTTATCACCTGTTGGACTATCAATGGTTAGTGCGCTTGCCCCAGTAAAACTTGCTTCTTTATTAATGGGAGTATGGTTAGCAAGCTCAGGAATCGCTAACATTTTAGGTGGACAACTTGCAAGCTTCACAACTTCACTTGGATATGCTGAAGTATTTACAGTAATTGGCGCTGTAGCAATTGTATTAGGCTGCGTTTTATTACTAATTTCTAAGAAGTTAGTGAAATGGATGGATTAAAAAAGATGAGGGGAAATCCCTCATCTTTTTTATGCATTCTTACCTTTTTCTATCGCTTGTTCGTACAGATTTTTATGTTCTTTATATTCACTTGGCACAAAATTCTTATAGAAGAATGCAAGCCAACTGTCTCCTTTTTTATATCCTTCTTCTCTAATTTCTGCTGCTTTTTTATTTGATTTAAATCCTTCAATAAACCATTTCTTTAACGATTCATTTTTTTCATATTTAGCAGGAACTTTCAAATCATAGTTTTCAAATGCATACTTATAGCCAGCCTTTTCTACTGCTTTTTTTGTAGATTTATAACCCTTTTCATAAGCTGTTTCATACGCCTTCACGTACACATCTTTCTCTCTATTTCCGGGGTTCTTTCCGGCTAATTCCTTACCTGCCTTTTCCCCTAGTTCAGCTTGCTCTTTTTCAATTTTTTCTGTTCTTTCTTTATTCCCTACTTGGAAACCTTCTGCAAAATTCGGCTTAAACTCTGGAGCAATTTGACTATCTTCCATCGTCTCTTGTGCTAAACCTTGCTCTTTTCCTTTTTCAAAATTCGTTTTCTTCTGCTCTTCTAAAGACCAAGATGCAGCATAAGCAATTTTGAATGCTTCTTTATATGTATCTGATTTTCCAGCTAAATGTGATTCTGCATCATTTTTCCCTGCTTTAAAATCAATCTCTCCATTTTTTTGTCCCTCAAGCTGTCCTTTTTCCATATCAGCTTGACGTTGTGCTTCCTCTCGCTTACGTGCTTCTTCCGCTTTTCTTTGTTCTTCAGCTACACGTTGTCTCTCTGCCTCTGCTTTTCTTTGTTCCTCCGCTACACGTTGTCTCTCTTCTTCAGCTTTACGCTGCGCCTCTGCAGCACGTTGTTTTTCAGCCTCAGCATTGCGCTGTGCTTCTGCTTGTCTTTCAGCTTCTACAGCACCATTATTATTTTGACTAGGAGCTGGACTTGTTGCACCACTACTAGAAGCTGGCTTATTGTGATAATGATATTCCCCGTACTGCAATCCCCATTTTTCACAATTTGTACGACACGTATGTCCCCCATTAGCATCTGTACGTCCTGGATGCGCATAGGCTGAAATTGGAGCTACCAATAACGCTACACTTGTTGTTAAAAGAAGTTTCTTCACCTGTTGTTTCACTCTTGTTCCTCCCAAAATCCTGAATTCTAACTTTATTATATATAAATAGAAAAATACTTAAATACCAACTAAAATATTCTATTATTTCTCAACATTAGTAAAAAAGAAGGTCAACTCTTTAGAGAGTTGACCTTCTTTTTTATTTCTTCGCCTTCGTTCCTACTAAATCACCAGCAACAACATAACGTTTAGAATTATCTTTTACAGATACACATGTAATAAGTGTTATCTCATCTTTCCCATGATCTTCAACAACCTCCCATTTATCAGGAGTTACTTCAGATACACCAGTAACCGCATATTCATATTCGTTTTCATTATCATACAAATAAATTTTATCGCCTTTTTTTAGAGACGCTATATCACTAAATAAAACACCTTTTTTAGACATGTTATGTCCTGCTAATGCATAATTCCCTTTTCCCATTACTTGATTTTCTTTTACTGTTGCTGCACCTGATAATAGGTTTTTCTCAGTAGAAGACTTTAAAACAGGAAGTTCTAATGAAACACTCGGAATCGAAATACGACCAATTACTTGTTTCTTATCTAAAGATGCGTTCGCTACTTCTGCCAAGTCTGGTTGATTAATTTTCGAAGCATCTACAAATTCTGTCTCATGTTTTTCATAATCCATTTTTTGAACAGCCTGTACATTTTCAGTCTGTTTCTTTTCAGCTTGATATCCATCATAAAATGGTTTGCCGATTAATACACCACCTACAACAAATAGGAGGATTGCTACTATACTATAAATTCTTTGCTTATTCATATACAATTCCTTTCCGTTACAAAATCTTACTCTATTTAAAATGATAAGATAATATTGCTATATGTACAAGTGTAAGCTGAAAAGAAACCTTCTTGCTGATGCAAGAAGGTTTCTTTTTAAGCGATTTTATTTCGATATAAAGATACGTGGAAAATTGTCATTTGAATAAAGAAAATACTAAATGCAATATATATTGGATATGCAGGAACATATAGATTAGCAATTGGAGAAAGCGTTAAAAAACCAACCGCACAAGGCAACACGTACCATAGTGACATAAATGTAGTACGACAAGCCTTTTCTGTAATCGCCTTTTCCCGCTCGTCTTCTTGAGGAAATAACAGTGGAAACATCCAATATGATAGCTCTTTATATTTTTTCTTTTGAATTTTATAAAGAACAGTCGATACAATACCAAATATTAAAAGCAATCCTATTGGCATTAAACTCACCGAAACTTCAAATGGTACCCTCTTCGTTTGAATAAAATTAGCAACTTCGATAGTAAAATAATACAACTCAATAAATGCCCAACCTGCTAATACCATTAAAAGTACATTCAACATATAGGAAAATACAAGTCTATTCATCCTCTTCCCCCTCCTTATTTAAAACAAACACATCTTCCATCTTGAGCTCGAACACATCGCAAATCGTAAGCGCTAATAACAATGACGGAACATAATCCCCTTTTTCAATTGCCGCGATTGTTTGTCTCGTCACTCCAACCTTTTCTGCTAATACACTTTGCGAAAAATTAAACCGAGCTCTTAATTCCTTCACTCTATTTAAAATGGTCAAATTTACCACCTCTCACCATCATTGTATGCTACCCTTAACAAAATGTAAACTCAACTTAACATTGTTTTTACAAAAAAATCCAACTCTACGTATTGTAAAGTTGGATTACGTGTTAGTTTAAAATTGTAACTTTAACGATTTTTCTTCCCCATTGACTAGAAGACCCTTTATCAGGCATTAACACATCAATTCTGTTACCTTTAATCGCTCCACCAGTATCTGCTGCAATTGCGACTCCATAACCTTCAACATTTACAGTTTTACCTAATGGAATAACATTTGGATCTACAGCAATTAATTTCATTCCTGGGTTTGCAGTTAGATTATAACCTTTACCACCTGGTCCCCATGCAGAGAATACTTGTTGACCTGGTGCATAACCATTTTCCCCTGGATCAGCTGTATAAGCTGTAGCTTCTACATAAATTTCTTTCCCACCAGCAGTTGGCTTAGGAGATGGTTTAGGTTGTGGAGGTTCTACCTTCGAATTATTATTAGCAACTGGTTCAGCTGGTTTACTAGCTTTTTCCTGCTTTTGCTTTTCAGCAATTTCCGCTTGCGCTTTTGCTAAAGCTTCTTGTTCAGCCTTTGCAGCTGCCTCCGCTTTTGCACGCTCTTCTGCTGCAATTCTTGCTGCTTCTTGCTCACGAGCAATCGTTTCTTGTACTGCCTTCATGTTTGATTCGATTTTAGCCTTTTCTTCTGCAGCTAAATTAAGTTGGCTTGCAACCTGATTATATTTAGCTTGAACTGTTTGTAAGTTAGCTTGACGCTTTTTCAAGTTATCTTGCAAATCAGCTTGTGCTTTTGCTAATTTTTGTTTGTCTACTACTAAAGATGCTTCTTTTTCGTCAATTGTTTTCTTGTCTGCTTCAATTTGACGAAGATCTTGTTCCTGTAGACGTAAAATTTCTTTATCAGCTTCTAAAATAGTAGAAACTGCGTTCATACGTTGTAAGAAATCTGCAAAGTTTTTTGACTCTACTACAACTTCTACTACTAAACTTGTATTTGAACTGTTTTGAACAGAAACCATACGTTTTCTCATAATATCTTTACGAGCAAGGACTTTATCCTCTAAAACGACAATTTCTTCCTTTTTTTGCTCAATCTGCTTATGTGTTTCATCAATTTTACGTTGAATAGCAGCTTGATCCTCTTTATTTTTTGCAATTGTATTATTTAAATTATGTAGTTCGTTTTCGATACCTTGAATTTCTTTACTAACAGCTTGCTTCTCTTGCTCTTTCTTTTGCATTTCTGCATCGTTTTGCTGCAATTGCTGTTGCATGTTGTTAAGTTTCTCGTCGTTTGACTCTGCTTTAACAGCGACTGTACTAGAAAGACTTATAATTCCTGCTAATACTAGACTACTGATTCGCTTAAAATAGTTCATAATCCGACTCCCTTCTTATACAGTTATACATGATTTATTTTACAGTTTGTTTACAATACCATTAAATACAGTTTATTTTTCATGACGAAAAAAAGGGAATTATGCATAAAATGTAATAGATTCTTAAATATTTAACAATTCCTATATTTAAAAATTATAAAAGATGCTAAAATCCAAATATAGAGAAAATATAACTTCTAAAGGCGGTTGAAATAAATATATGTTTACTAAAAAGAAATCACTCCAACATAAAATTGATCAATTAGAAAGTCGTATACAAGAACTAGAAGCAGAATTAAAACAAAAGGATATCGAACAACAAGAGACTATTTCTTCTATCCACGATCGTGTACAAAGCGTTGTTCAAGAGCATCAACTTGTAAATAACCAGCACAATACACTTCAAAATTTAGTTCAACAATTAAGCTCATGTTTCGAAAATGTTTCAACACGCACGACACATTCCAATGAATTAAATAATGAAATGTTACAAAAAGAACAAAGCTTAATTCAATCTATTGAAGAAATCATTGACTGCTCTAATGAAGGAAAAGAATCTGTTCACCGTTTACTTATTGTAATTAACAAATTAGGCGAACAATCTCAACGTACGTCTAATAGTATGAATCATTTAAGTGAACGCTCAAAAGAAATCGAGCAAATTGTAGAAGTCATTCAAAACATTGCAGCACAAACAAATTTACTTGCTTTAAATGCAAGCATTGAAGCTGCACGTGCTGGTGAACACGGTAAAGGATTCGCTGTCGTTGCCAATGAAGTAAGAAAATTAGCTGAAAGTACAGCTGAAAGTACAAAAAACATTGGCAACTTAACGAAAAAAATTCAAGAAGAAATTGAAAAAGCATACGATAATACAAAAGATAATTTGCATTTAGTCGATGAAGGTGTAGAAATGAGTGCCGATACAAACGCTAGAATTGAAAATATTTTAATTATGATTCAAACGTTACAAAACGGTGCTACTAATGTTATTAAAGCTATTGAAAATCAAAAGTCTTGTAATGATGATATATTACGAGAATTCGCTACTACACAACAAATGTTCCAAAAGTTAAATACTACTATTATGAATCACATTCATGATGCTGAGAAAGTCGATGTTCAATTAACGAAAAGTCTTGAAGAAACAGCAGTTTCTCATTAATAATAAAAATCCCTTATACTGCTATAAGGGATTTTTATTATATTTCGAATATTTATTTCTTCTCAATATTCATCCGTATCTTTGTTATAATGGACAAGTTGTTTCTTTCGACTATTAAACAAGGAGGTTATTATGGAACAATTTTACTACATTTTAAAATATTTAATTCTTGGTCTGTTCCAAGGACTAACAGAACCGATTCCGATTTCTTCAAGTGGTCACCTCGTTTTAGCACAGCATTTGCTAGGACTAAAAATCGAAGGGTTTAGCTTTGAACTACTTGTTAATTCAGCTTCATTATTAGCTGTATTACTTATTTATAGAAATGATTTAATTCGTCTAACGAAGAATGGTCTATCTTATATATTTACAAGAGCAGAAGATGCAAAATCAGATTTCTTCTTTATTATTTACCTTGTTATTGCGACCATTCCAGCAGGTGTTATTGGTGTTTTATTTAAAGATTACATCGATCAATACTTAAAAGGTGTGAAAATGGTTGGGATTTCCCTTCTTATTACCGCTGTCGGTCTTTGGATTATTAGAAACTTGCGTGGACGTAAAAATGATGGCGACCTTTCTATGAAAGATGCAATCATTGTTGGCCTAGCACAAGCTTGCGCACTAATTCCTGGGATAAGCCGATCAGGTGCAACAATCGTAGCAGCGATGTTACTTGGTATGAAGCAGGAAACGGCTCTTCGTTTCTCATTCTTACTATATATCCCTGTTAGCTTAGGTGGTTTATTATTAAGTATTACAGACATTGCAAAAGATCCAAATCTAGATACACTATTCGTACCATATATCGTTGCATTTATCGCAACATTTATCATGACGTATATTTCATTAAAATGGTTTATGAACATTATGGCAAAAGGAAATTTAAAATATTTCTCTTTCTATTGCATTATCGTAGGTGTACTTACTCTTATTTTCTTATAAGGTGAAACTTACAAATCAAAAAGCGAGTCATTCTATTACACTAGAACGACTCGTTTTTTTATGCATATACTTTCTTTTCTTGACAATACAAACGAATAACATGTTTATTTTGTTGAAATACATCATGCGTTAGGCGGATAATAATAAAATTTCGTTTTATTTGATCATCATGAACAAAAATCTGTTCTCCCTCTTGAAAACGCCACGCACTTTCAAAAGTTGTAATATGATTCCCACTTACAGAAAAAAGCTCATATCGCATATCTTGTTCCCTCTTTCAACTTATAATAATCATAATATCCTTATATTAAATTTAGTATAACTTAATTCTATTAAAATTTATAATTTTTTCTATTTCAAAATATTTTAATTTTGTTTTAAGGTTCTTTTAACGTTATAATGGTAAACGAATTTTCATTGAAAGGAGCTTCATTTTGACTGCATATTTATTCCCTGTAAAAACAGCATTTATTTTATTTCCTTTTTTAGCAATGTTTCTATTAATCCCTTTTTTAATATTTAATTATCGAAAGTATGGTTATTTAAATAAATGGCGTTCATTTATTTTATACTCATTATTGCTTTACTTATTAAATGCCTATTTTCTTGTGATTTTGCCGTTGCCACAAACATATGATACTTGTAGCCTACAACCGGCTAATACGCAGCACATGCAACTATCACCATTTTATTTCATACAAGAAATTAGTAATCGTACTTCGGCAATTTTAACGAAACCAGCTACTTATTTCTACCTATTAAAAGAATCTGCTTTTTTACAAGTAGCATTTAACGTTCTATTAACCGTTCCATTCGGTATTTACTTACGGTATTATTTCCGACGTAGTTTCTTACAAACAATTTGTATTTCTTTTTGTCTTTCACTCTTTTTCGAGCTAACACAAGTGACTGGACTATACGGTATATACAATTGTGCGTACCGCTTATTTGATATAGATGATCTGTTTTTAAATACATTAGGCGGCGTAATCGGCTTTATCATTGCACCAATTTTTACGTACTTCCTTCCGAAAGCAAGCGAATTAGATAGTCATATTGATTTGGAAACGAAACCAGTCGGATTCGTTCGTCGCTTTATCGCGATGCAAATTGATTGGATTTTCTTATCCATCGTTGTACCTGTCATTAAAAACAAAGGAAATTCTTTCTTTGTTTCTAATATTCAATCTTACACGAACATATACGAACTCATTTTCATAACGTGTTCGATCTTTATTTACTTTATTATCATTCCATACTTTACGAATGGAAAGACAATCGGTAAAGCATTGCTTCGTATCTACGTGAAAGGACAATCAGATCGTATTACGTTGAAGGAACTATTCATCCGTTATGGTATATTCTATTTCGTTTTAGGTGGAATCAATTATATTCTTTCTAGTAGCTCTATCTTAAATCTTAAAGAGCCTTTAGTATTAGTAGTTATATTATTATTCCAACTCGTAATTAACGGTCTATTTATTATTCATGTTTTATTACATGTATTTAGTCGTGATAAGTTACTATTTTACGAGCGAATTAGTCAAACAAGAAATGCGATCGTACTAAAAAAAGCTGACAAGTAATACTTTGTCAGCTTTTTTTCATAATCGTAAATAACTTTTCTGTGTAAGGATTTGAAAACATTTCTGCTTCATCTAATAATTTCCTCACCTTTAGAAACGAATGTAATTCTGGATATATATTTTGTAATTTTTCGTACGTTAACGTATGCATTTTTCCCCAATGCGGGCGTCCTTCATACTTTAGAAAAATTTTCTCCACCTCACCAAAATAAGCAGCATACTTCATACCTTTATACATATGAACAGCTATATACGCAGAATCTCTTCCATACGCTGGACTGAGCCATATATCATCCCTTTTCACATAACGGCATTCAATTGGGAAGTGCACTTTATACTTTTTCTTTTCAATAAGGTTTGAAATTTCTTCTACAACGGCCTGCATATACTTTGAAGGAACACTATACTCCATTTCATAAAATGGAACCGCACGCGATGTAGCAAATACTTCATAACTCGGACCAATTATTTTTGTATTCGGTACAGCTTTAGCTGATAATCGACTTACTCCTTTACTTATAGAAGGAAACCATTTACATCCTTTAGATAACAAAGAGAACATCTTATTTTCAAGTAACTCTACCTTTAGTTTATGCCATTTCAAATCACTTTTTTTACCCGTTGTTTCGTTTGTAATTTTCACTTGCACTTCATCTGAATAAGGAAAAACAAAAAATTCAAAATGGCGATTCTTCTTATATTCTTCTAGCTTGTTCATTACAGTAGATAATGACTGTTTTTCACTTTTATAAACGAGTGAATAGGCTGGAATAACCTTTAGTTTTATTTTTACAATGATACCTAACATTCCAAGCGACAACTGAAAAGCTCTCCAATATTGTACATTCTCCGTTTCCGAACAAACTATACTCTCACCTGTAGATAAAACTGCGGTAATCTCTATAACTTGTGTTGATAAACTTCCAAAGGTAATACCCGTTCCATGCGTCCCCGTACTAATTGCTCCTGCGATAGATTGCGAATCAATATCCCCTAAATTTTCTTGCGCATAACCTTTTTCCTCAAGTAACTTCCCTAGCTCATGTAACTTTGTTCCTGCCCATACTTCGGCAACCATTTCTTCCGTATCAATATTCACAATTCCCTTCAATTCATCTAAAGAAACTAAAATTTCTTCCGTTTTCACAAGAGGTGTAAACGAGTGTCCTGAACCGACAACGCGAATTTTCTTCCCTTCTTTTCGTGCAAGCTCTACAACTTCTACTACATCTTGTATACTTTCTGGATACATCGTATAATGCGGTGTTCCTTCTACATTCCCTGTCCAATTTCTCCATTTTTGTCCCTTTATAGAAAGCATTGGCCATCCCCCCGATATGTTGAATACTTCCCAATAATCTCTCCTTCTTTCACACGATATAAAAACGGAAACCGCTCGCATAACTCTCCAGCTTTACTATGGCGAAACAAGATACAATCTCCTATTTCTACTCGTTCCTCACCGTTATAGAAAATCGGTGTTTGCACTTCACCAGCACCTTCTAAAGCTAATAGTTTGGCACCATCTGGCCTCCAAATCTCAGGTTCTTTATCTTTCCCGATTGCTCCTGAGGCCATATATCCACCACCTAAACAAGTGTAAATTGTTGGTGCTGGTTTACGCACAACTGGTAAAGCAAATCCGACAGCTGGATGAAATTGCACCTCTTTATAATAATCAAACAGCTTCGGGGCATAAAAAGCCGAACCTATTGTAATCTCTGAAACTGAATGATCTTGCTCAGTTGTTTTTATGCTTCCTGTGCCTCCCCCATTTACGAATCTTAGTTCAATACCCAGATTTTGTATTTCTTTTACGATATGTCCTCTTCTTTCTTTAACTTCTAACACAGATTTCTTCTTTAAATATGAAATCACTTTACTTTTCGCTCGTTGATTCGGTATGTGATCTCCTACCCCAGCAATTTGGGCTTCATATCCCATTACACCATCTAGTATTAAAAATGATGATTCTTTCAACCTTTTTACTATTTTCAAAGCACCTTGCACATCTTTTACCGGTGATCTTTTGACCCCAAAATGGAACTTAAAAAAAAGACTACTCATATCAATATCTAAGCAAACACGAAAACATCCTTTAGACTTCTCAGCAATTTTTTCTAAATAAACAATATGATCTTCACAATCCACCATACAAGTTATAATGAGCCCTTGCTTTGTTAGCAAACTTATTTCATGTAACGCTCTTTCATCATAAGCAGGATATCCGAGCAATAAATCATTGAATCCTTGTTCAATTAAAAATAAAGCTTCCCTAGGTGAAAAACACATAATACCTTGAAATCGTTCATTTGCAGCTAAAATCTTTTGCATAACCGGAACAGAACGTAACGATTTACTCGCTATACGAATCTTCTTATTGCCACTTAATTCTATAATCAATTGAATATTTCTATCTAAAGCTACTTCATCCAAAAATGCACACGGTAATGGAACTTCTTTAAAAATTCCTCGATCCACATTTTTTCTCTCCTCTTCTCTATATGTCTTATACATATTGGAAAGAAAGTTGGAATCTCCTCTACAAAATAAAAAAGTTTCTTCCTATTTAAGAAGAAACTTTTTTAGGACTACTTCATAGAAATAGTTGCTGCTACTGGATAATGATCAGAATAATCATCATACGTATATTTTTTGAGCCATGATGTAACAGTCCACTGTGGAGATTTCGGTTGTAACACTTTATTCTCTACAAATGACGGGTTCGCATGGTCTTTACTTGCAATAATATAATCTAAATACTCGGCAGGGCTATCAGGGAAATTATATTTTGCAATACTGTTTGTCGTCGCATCCCAAGTTGCTGTATGTCCCGTATAAGATGGAATAGAAGCGTGCAATGTTTTGAACATTGATGCGTATTCTGAGTCACTATTGTTCTCAGCATTTATTTTATTCACATTCATATCACCACCAAATAGGACGTACTCGTCATTTGGTATATTTTTATTTTTAATAAAATCTTGAATTTCTTTTAACTGGTTTGTACGTACAGATGCAGGTGAAGTTTTTCCGCACATACTATCTTCTGCCTGCAAATGCGTCCCAATTACATGAACGAAACGATCATTTTTCTTAATCTTCGTGTATACAAATCCTTTATTCGATAAATTATCCGGCCCACATCCATTTGCAAATACATATTGAACCTTTTCAACGATCGGCCATTTGCTCACGATTGCAACGCCTCCATCTTCAGGCGTTGAAGATGAATAACTACCTAACGTTTTATCCCATTCATTTCCGTTACTACGACCTAATACAGCTGTTTGATTTGGGTATTCTTTCTTCAAATTTCCTAAAAGGCGATCTGAAGCACTATTATCAAACACTTCATTTAATATAACAACGTCTTGATTTTTAATATAATCTGCCGCCCCAATTAAATCAGCACGCTGACTTTGTCCCCAATTCGGATATAAGTTAGTTGATAGCATGTACACGTTATGCGTCATCACTTTCAAAATGTTGTTTTGATCTGTAGACGTATCTGCTTGAGCTGAAGATCCTCCGTATAAAACTCCTAAACCAATCCCAAAGCTAAGTACACCTTTTAGCAATTTACCTTTCACGTTCCATACCTCCATGTATATAGTAATAAAAAGGTCAAATACTCTATTGTGAGATTTGACCTTTTTTAAATACTTAACGATCTCCGTACGTATCAAACCAAAGCTGAATGTATCCAGCAGTAACACGTTGTGCATCCATTAATCGCTTACCTGTCATTGGTGTAACTTCAGCGCGCCATTTATCTGCATATTCTTGTGATACAGCTGCTTTTACGAACCAATCTTTCGTATTATCATTTACAATTCCAGAGTAATCTTGTTTCGCCACTACTGCCGCTCCATGGATCCAATCTTCTGGATTTGTACCTTTCCAATTCCAATATCCATTTCCATCCGTTACTTTATAATTATCTTTTATCGTATCTACAAAGTTTTCATATTTAGAATGGAATCCTTGTGGATACGAAAGATTTGTAAAGTTTGCCGCATGCATCGGTTGATTTACATCTCCTAAATAATGAAGAGATAATCCTAAATAGAAGAATGCTTGTTTCATATCTTTATTTTTGTATGATTCACCCGCTAATTTAAAATATTTAGCTCCGGTTTCTTTTGCCTGCTTTGCAAATGGAATATATGTTTTTCCATTGTCTGGATCATAGAAATGTGAAGCAAATGTGCTATTATCATAATAAGGATTTTCATAGTCAGCAGCATAAATACCGTTCTCTAACTCTGTACGCCATTCATTTAATTGTGCAACTCGATCTTGTTTTACAAGTGTTGTATTGCGAGACATAATATCAATCGCACGGTTTACAATCCATAAATGAGAATTTACGCCTTCTTTATGTTTATCTTCAGCAGACCAGCGGTGAACTATTTTTATTTTACTTCCCCCATCATTTTCATGAGCAAATGCAACGCTTTGTAAAGGAGCTACTACTGTAATAGCTGCTGCTAAAGCAAGTACTTTCTTTTTCATCTGAAATCCTCCATTTTATAATCGAATTATTGTAAACTTTTTGTTAGGATCCTATGATGTCGTCCGGTTAACCTATGACTAGAATATCCCACCTTTCACGAAATTTCTATCACTAAATTAAAATATGCAGATTTTCATATCATTATAACTTTATACACAGTGAATATAATGAATGAATACACTTTCATTCTAATAAACTATTATTAAGGCTTATCTAAACTAATGTAAAAAAAGAGTAAAGCATCCACATGCTTTACTCTTTTTTTCTATTCGATAATATACTCGGCAGTTGTACATTAACTGCCAACTTATGAATAAATCCAAATACTAATCCAATCCCAATAAATATGTATAAGATTGTAAATATCTTTCCAAAATCAGTTTGCGGGCTAAAATTAGCATCACCGACAGTCGTCAACGTGACCACACTAAAATATAAAGCGTCAAGAGGACGTAATCCTTCAACTGTACTATAAAAAATCGTACCGGATGTTAATGTTAAAAATGTTAATACGAATAATACTTGAAATTCTTTATCTTTCCACGCTCGTAAACAAGCTTTTAGCATCCGTTTCAATGTCAACATAAATGAAAGCATTAGACTTCCCCTTCCAAACAAAATACCTGTAGTTACAGGAAAGTCTATCACCTTTCTGTATAGAAAAAAAGTAGCCCTCTTCTATTTCTAGAAAAGAGCTACTTTTTACTATTCTATATTATTTAGGTGAAACAAGAATTTTCACTTGTGTTTTATCTTTTACAAGTGCTTCAAATCCTTCTTCAACAACTTGATCTACTGTGATTTTTTTCGTAATTAATTTCTCTGCCTGAATTTGGCCAGAGCTAATTAATTTAATAACAGCTGGGAAGATATGACGGTATCCTAAAATACCAACCACTTCTTTTTCTTTTAGTACAAGATTATTTGGAGTAATTGTTGCGTCTTTTTCCCATACACTAACAATTACAGTTTGTCCTTCAAAGCTTGTGCTTTCAATTGCTTGACGAAGTACTACTTCAACACCAGTTACTTCAAAGCTTACATTTACACCTAAACCATTTGTTAAGTTGCGAATTTCAGCTAATACATCTTGAGTCGCTGGATTCAATACGTAATCCGCACCTGCTAATTTTGCTAACTCTTGACGTTCTTTAGAAAGTTCAACTGCAATAACAGGAGTTGCTCCTGCTGCTTTAGCTGCTTGTATAACAAGAAGTCCAATTGGACCACAACCAAAGACTGCTACAGCTTCCCCTTCTTTTAATTTACTTTGACGTACTGCATGAACTGCTACAGCTGCTGGTTCTACAAGTGCACCTTGTTCATACGTCATTTCATCTGGAATATGGTGAACCATATCTTCTGGTACTACTGTATATTCAGAGAAACCGCCGCCTTCTCCGCCAAGACCGTGGAAAACAAGTTGTTCACAAACATTGTAATGTCCATGTTTACAAGCTTCACATTTACCACAAGAATAAATTGGTTCTACAACGACGCGGTCTCCCACTTTATGAGATGTAACGCCTTCACCGATTTCAACTACCTCACCGCTAAACTCATGACCTAAAATAACCGGTGCTTTTACATGTGTTAATGGATGCTCTTCTGTGGGAATAAAAATAGGTCCTGCTAAATATTCATGCAAGTCTGTCCCGCAGATACCACACCATTTCACTTTAATCTTAACTGCTCCTGGTTTTACAGTTGGTTCTGGTACTTCTTCTACTCTTACATCACGTTGATTATGCCAAAGTAATGCTTTCATTTTATACATCCCTCTCTATGTATATACTTAACCTGGTGAAGTTTACAAATCTATTATAATACTTCTATCCATATATTTCAAAAAAACAATCTCATTTCCACTAATTTTTAACAAATAACGTTCAATATTTTGTCACTTTGTACTTTTTTCCACATCTGTTAATTCAATTTCATTGCGGTTGAAATTAGCATTATGCCATAATAGCATAGGAGAGGTGAATATCGCTTGAAATATTTTATTTACTTTATTGTTATCGTAGCGTTTCTAGATACATTTTCACAATTACCTATTATGAGTACGTTCGCTCAAAGTCTTGGAGGATCCCCTCTTATTATTGGGCTAGTTGTCGGCATGTACTCATTCGCTAATATGATCGGTAATATTATTGCTGGCGCTGCTGTCGATAAATTTGGTGCAAAAAAAATACTTTATATAAGCATGGGACTTACGAGTTTCATAGTCTTGTTATACACTGTTGTTCAAAGTGGTGAACAACTATTAGTTGTGCGCTTTATGCATGGCTTTAGTGATGGATTTTTAATTCCTGCTGCCTTTACGTTTTTATCAAAACAAACAAATGCAGCAAGGCAAGGTAAGGCAATGGCTCTATCTGGGGCTGCTGTTGGAACAGCGGCAATTGTAGGACCTTCTTTTAGCGGAATTATGAAAGCAACTGCCGGTATAGAGTGGGTGTTCATTACCATTTCTATTTTAATGGTTCTTGGTACAATCGTATCTCTCTTCTTCTTACCAAATAACGTATCAAGAAAAGATACTTCAAGAACACAAATGATGAACAAAGAAGATATGTTTGAATTATTGAAATCAGAGCCGTTATTACAGGCATATATTGGTGCTTTCACACTCATGTTTTCACAAGGAATTGTCACTTATATGTTACCAGTAAAAGTTGAGGCATTAGCACTTAAAGCATCTACAACAGGCATGATGTTAAGTGGATTCGGCATTACCGCTATCCTCTTCTTCTTACTGCCAACAAATCGTATTTACGATCGATTTAATCGTTCAAAACTAATGCTAATCGGTATTATAGTAATGGCATTAGCATTATCTTTACTTGGATTATTCGCAACAAAAGGTATGCTCTTTATCGTTATGATGATTTATGGCGTTGGATTCGCTATCCTTTTCCCATCAATAAATGCATTACTTGTTGAAAATACGACAGATGATAAACGCGGAAAAGCGTTCGGATTGTTTTATGCTTTCTTCTCATTAGGAGTTGTTGCTGGATCCTTTACAGTTGGAGCAATCGGGGCATCCCCTAGCGTCAGCTTCGTTATTGGAACTGCATTCTTATTAACATTTGCCGGAATGATTTATGTAAGAAGCAAAGTAAAAGGCAGAGACAAAGTAAAAAAGACAATGATAGGATAATTCCATCATTGTCTTTTTTTAATGATAAACTTCTATTCAACTTTTAACTTTCAATAAGCCGTATTTAATAAACAATATGGCATTATATTTTTCATAGAGATAATACAATGGATAACAAAATAAGAAGAAAATAAGTACAGTTGGTACATCGTCTATAATAGAAAAATACTTTACTAATAATTCCTTAATACTCTCTCCAATTATAATAAACAGTGGGATTATACAAATTGCTGCTAATATTAAGCACGGTGTGATCCTCATTTCTTTTAGCCTCACTTTACAATGTGGACACCTGAATGAAAAAGGATGCGGGAGATCCATAATATGTTGCGCAGTAATATTCCCTTCACACTGTGGACATTCAATTACTTCTTTCATTTTACTCACTCCTTTCTATTCATAAAAAAGAGCACTATCCAAGTAGCGCTCTTTTATTGCCGAATATATTACTTTTGTGTATAGCCAAGTAACAATGTAAATAAATTAAACTGTAATGGCAATACTACAGTTCTTCTTTTACAAAAAAAGTGTATCAATACCAACGATACTTCGACAATTTCCTCGGAAATATTTCCTTTCCCTACATAATTTGATACACTACATATAAACAGACACTTGTATTACATCAGCTAAAATAATAACTTACTGTACAATTTAAAAAGCACACTCTCCATATGAAGAATGTGCTTTTCTGTTATTAACGTTTAATCCAAACAGCGCCTGCTGATTTATCATCTGCCTGTCCAACAACTTGGAATTTAAGTCCAAGATTCGGAACTTTTCTTCCTGCGTCTGCAATTTGGTTGTTACTATATACTTTTGAATCATCAAAAGTTGTAACGCCTTGTAATCCAGAATAGTTAAACTGTCCACGTGTGAATGAATTTACACTCCATGCTGGTGTTTGATCAAATGAAAATGCAGCGTCTGCAATTTGCATACCTGTATTACCGTAAGTTGGTTTTCCGTTTAAATTGCCAACAAGTGCCTCTGGATGCGAATCTACAACACCAAGGAACCCTTCACCTGGATGCACCCCAACCCAGTTATCTTTAAAGCTATCATCTGCATACCAAACGACAAGACCTGTATTATACACTGGACCTTTTCCGGCTTTTAATCCATTATCTGATCCCGCATAGTTTCTCCACTCTAAGTAGTAATAATGAGCTTTTTTCTCTGTTCCATCAGAAACAACGAATCCATTTAACTGCATTTTTGATGTTCCTTCTGCATCATCAGAAAACACTACTTGTCCATCAACTGTTACATTTACATTATCCATCGCGAAACCTTTATACGTTACTGCTGGATCTGTAATATAATCGAATTGCAGTTTTACCTTTTTCCCTTTAAATTGACTTAAATCGTATGACTTATCAATCCATTTCCCATCTGTTGTATCTTTATCTCCTTGGACTACTTTTTCTCCAAGTCTATCAATTAATGTTTTCGTTCCATCTTCTGTTACTGCATGCACTTCAACAAAATCGCACTCTGCTTCTAACTCATAATTTGCTTTATAATCAAACTTTGCATTTGTTCCTTTTGTTAAATCAAAGAACGGTGTTTCTAATGTTGTATGCATATCATCGCCTCTTGTACTATAATATGCATGCTTTCCAAACTCCGGTTTAATTGTTTCAACACTTTTGCCTGGTAAGTTAACACGTACAACACCTGGACGATTTGATTTCGTAACACTTTGATCAATATATGTAGGAACTCCTACACCACGCTTAATTTTATCGTAATCTACTTCTAAAATTTTTGCCCAGTTGCCACCCATATTCTTTTGTAAGAAATCTTTATTTTGTGGTGAAAAACTAGTTGGCTCTGTTCCTGCAATTTTCCCTGTCCAACTTCCCCCACTCATTAATGACCAAGCTTCGACAGGTGAACCGGTTCCAGTATATTTCGTATCATATTCATCTGGTAAGCCAAGGTCATGTCCAAATTCATGCGCAAATACACCTACTGCTCCATCTTCTGGTTCAATTGTGTAATCATGTGCTGCTACTTTTCCACCAAAGTAATCTACCTTTGATTTTGTTCCTTCAATTGCTACTGGATCTACTGCTAATTTTGAACGATGTGACCAAATGGCATCATCGCCTAATTTACCTCCACCAGCTTCTTGACCAACACCAGCATGGATTACCATTAAATGATCAATTACACCGTCAGGCTCATTTTGATTCCCGTCACCATTTGTATCATATCTATCAAACTGATCAAATTGAGATAAATCTAATCCTTTCTCAGCAGCTGCATGTAAAGCTTCTTTCACTAAATCACGTGCACCTTTCGGACCTTTATTATCGTGACCACTGCTACCATCAGCTCCATAATCAGATGCTTTTCCTGGAACTGTTAGCCACTCCGTTACATATCCATCTGTCGTATAACTACCGCCAGACTGCTCTTCGTAATATTGTTTAAATGTTTTTACTTTCGAACCATCAAATAACGTATATGGTTCATTACCAAATAACATCTTTTGATAATGCTCTCTACTAAAGTCATTCGAATACATATACCCTGGTGTTTGATCAATATTATTATGTTTATAATCACTAAATTCAACAAGTAACACTAATACCTTATCCGTTCGAACAGATCCCTTATACGGCGCTTGCTTTGCTTTAGATGTTGGAACTTGCCCATTCAATTGTTTTTTATTTGGTTCAGGCTTTTGCTCAGGGCTAACGTTTTTTTCAGGTTTCTTTACCTTTTCCTTTTCTTCCATTTTTTTCTCTTTTACTTTTTTCACGAAATCAGATGCCTCTTTAGCAGTATCAGCTGGAAGAATTTCTTTATTTGCCTGGTCCCCTTGTTTCTTTTCAATATATTTCTCTACAGCCTTTTTCGTCTCTTCTTTAGAAGATGCTGGATTAATTTCTCCTCTTTCTTTCAGAGCTTCCGCTAGACGATCTTCTTGAATTAAATTGTAATCAATTGGTGTTGTAGACACATTTTCTTTCTCTTTTGCTGGCGTTTCTGCGTATGCTAATGGAGCACTCATTACAGATGTGCATCCGATAATTGCCGCAATTGCTAATGACGATAACACTTTAAATGGCGCTTTTCTTCTCATTTCATTTCTCTCCTTTTATAAAACTTAAAATTCAGATAAAGTGGGATAAATAAGTGCATTTAAATCAAAAGCTCTACTTTCTGACCTCCCTATATAAAGTGAAACTTTAATCAGTGGGGAGTTTGTTCATCCCCACTGATTATTAGTTGAACCAATCGGGCATTTACGGGCAGTTGATTTCCCACCTAACTTCTTTGCCCCAGCTGAATTTTGAGGTGGGAGTCTTACTGACCGTTAATGCGGGATAAAAAGGCATAATTCTATAAACATTAAGCTTTCTGTTATAGAATCATGCCCTCCAGTTTTCTGGTCAGACTCTCTATCTGTCTATATCAAAATATGAAAAATAAAGAGTGATTTGTATATATTAAATAGTTTATATAACAAATTTAAAAGACAATATGCAAAATTGCATGAAAATTCTTTTAAATAAAAAAGAATCCTAGTCAATTAAACTAGGATTCTTGATTTTCTATTATTTCTCTTGTGTTTTTTCCCAATCAGCTAAGAATTTCTCAATTCCTTGATCTGTTAATGGATGCTTCACTAATGAAGCAATTACGTTTGCTGGGATTGTTGCAATATGTGCACCGTTTAATGCTGCGTCAGTTACGTGAACACTGTGACGTACAGATGCTGCGATAATTTCTGTTTCAATACCATGAATTGCAAAGATTTCTGCGATTTGGCGAATTAAGTCCATACCGTTATGACCGATATCGTCTAAGCGACCTAAGAATGGTGAAACGTATGTTGCACCAGCACGAGCTGCAAGTAATGCTTGAACTGCTGAGAATACTAATGTAACGTTTGTACGAATTCCTAAGTCAGAGAATGCTTTTACTGCTTTTAAACCTTCTGTTGTCATCGGAACCTTTACAACAACGTTTGGAGCAATTTTCGCTAATTCTTTTCCTTCTTCGATCATTTTATCAGCTTCTAAGCTAATTACTTCTGCACTTACAGGTCCTTCTACAACGTTGCAAATTTCACGAATACGCTCGTGAAAATCTACGCCTTCTTTTGCTACAAGTGATGGATTTGTCGTTACTCCAGCTAATACGCCTAATGCATTTGCCTCTTTAATTTCGTTAATGTTTGCTGTATCAATAAAGAATTTCATTTGTTATTCTTCCTTCCTAATTTTCATTTTATATTTATTTATTTTTCTTAATAAGCTCTAATTCAATCGGAATAGATTTGTCCACTTTTTTACCTTGCGTGATCTCTTTTGCTGTTTGCATCGCCTTCTCTCCGATTAATTCCGGTTTTTGAGCAACTGTTGCAGCCATACGCCCATCTTGAACCGCTTTTACAGCATCTTCAGTTGCATCAAATCCAACAACGACTACATCTGTTTTTCCAGCAGACTTCAATGCTTCAAGTGCCCCTAATGCCATTTCGTCGTTATGGGCAAACACCGCTTTAATGTCGCTATTCGCTTGCAAAATGTTTTCCATAACAGATAATCCTTTTGCTCTATCAAAATCAGCCGCTTGTTTGGCAACTACTTTTAAAGACTTATCCGCTACGTTATGGAATCCTTTCCCGCGCTCGCGAGCAGCAGAAGAGCCAGGGATTCCTTCTAATTCAGCAACGTTTGCTCCTTCGCCAACTAATTCACGAATGTAATCACTAGCCATTTGACCACCTTCAATGTTATTAGAGGCAATGTGAGAAACAACTTTACCTGAATTTGCAACGCGGTCTACTGTAATAACAGGAACATTCGCTGCATTTGCTGCACTTACTGCTGAAGCAACAGCATCTGAATCAGTTGGATTAATAACAACTACATCGACACCTTTTTGAATTAAATCTTCAACATCATTTGTTTGCTTTGCTGCATCATTTTGTGCATCAACAGCAATCAATTCGATGCCACTATCTTTCGCTTTCTTTTCTGCACCTTTTTTCAAAGTTACAAAGAAGGGATTATTTAAAGTTGAAACAGAGAATCCAACTTTAATAGTTTTATTTCGACCTTTATCGCTAGAATCCTTTGCCCATTCTGGTGGTTCCATTGAACAACCAGCAGTAATGACCATAATACATGCAACGAGTATAAGTAACCATTTCTTCATGAACTGTCCCTCCATTACGCTTCTTTTCGGCGATCAATTAATACAGCTAGTAAGATTACAAGTCCTTTTACAACTTGTTGGAAGAAAGAAGATACACCTAATAAATTTAAACCGTTATTTAGTACACCGATAATAAGTACACCGATGAATGTACCAACAATCCATCCTCTTCCCCCAGAAAGACTAGTTCCACCTAATACAACTGCTGCAATTGCATCCAATTCGTAAGAAGAACCTGCAGTCGGCTGTGCAGAATCTAATCGTGATGTTAAGACAATACCTGCAAGCGCTGCCAAAATTCCGGAAAGACCGTAAATCATTACTTTAATTCTCGTAACATTAATACCTGATAATGCTGCTGCTTCTTCATTTCCACCAATTGCAAATGTACGGCGACCAAATGTCGTTTTCTTCAAAATGAAGTACAGCACTGCGAAAGCGATCATCATTGTAACAGCTGGTACTGGAATACCAAGAAAATAACCGCGGCCAAACATTTGGAACATTAAATGATCACCAAGACCAGTGATCGGACGTCCGTCCATATAAACAAGCGTCAACCCGCGAAAAATAGTCATTGTTGCTAAAGTCGCAATAAATGGAGCTACTTTTCCCTTCGCTATGATGATACCGTTTACAATTCCCATTACAAGACCAGCTAATAATCCAACTGCCATCGCAAGGAACGGGTCCATGCCACTTGCCATCATTCCAGCAACAAGTGCACTTGATAATGCTAAAATAGAACCTACCGATAAGTCAATACCCCCTGTTAAAATTACAAAGGTCATTCCGAATGCAATAAGCGCATTAATCGATACTTGACGCAGTATATTAAATAAATTTGGAATTTCAATAAACGCTGGATTTAAAGCCGTAATTACTACAATAATTAGCGCTAGTCCAATTAAAGACCCAAGTTGTTGTAATACATTCCCCTTCTTAGCCATCCTTACTCTCCCCCTGTAGCTAGTGCCATAATAGACTCTTGTGATGCCTCACCTTTCTCTAAAATGCCGCCGACTTTTCCTTCATGAATAACAAGAACGCGATCACTCATCCCTAAAACTTCTGGAAGCTCAGATGATACCATAATAACGGCATCTCCTTCTTCGGTAAGCTTATTCATAATAGAGTAAATTTCTTTTTTTGCTCCAACATCAACACCCCTTGTTGGCTCATCTAAAATGAGTAACTGCGGGTGGATACCTAGCCATTTTGCAATTACAACCTTTTGCTGATTTCCACCAGAAAGAGATTTTACCGCTTGCTCTCCACTAGATGCTTTCACATTAAGAAGCTTCATCATGTCCGCCGTAAACTGTTGTTCTAGTTCGTTACTTACGACACTCCCCTTTGAAAGACTTTCTAAATTCGTTAAAGCCAAATTTTCCCGAATTGAGAAATCTAACACTAATCCTTCAGATTTTCTATCCTCTGTAATGAAAGCGATTCTTTGTCTAATCGCATCTATCGGACTATCAATCTTTACTTCTTGTCCATTTATAAAAATTTGGCCAGAATCTAAAGGTTCGTATCCAAATATCGCTTTCATAATATCTGTACGGCCAGCTCCCATCAAACCAGCAACACCAAGGATTTCACCTTTTCTCACCTGAAACGATACATTTTCAAACTTCCCTTTTTTCGTTCCATTACGCATCTCAAAAATCACATCGCCAATTTGACTATTTCGTTCTGGGTAACGTTCACCAATGCTGCGCCCCACCATCATACTCACTACTTCATCAAATGATGTTTCTGGAATTAATCTCTTTCCCACGTATTCTCCATCACGCAAAATCGTAATAGCATCACATATTGAGAAAATCTCTTCCATACGATGCGAAATGTACACGAATGAAACACCTTCTTTACGTAACTTATTGATTACTGTAAAGAGCGTTTCGATTTCACGATCCGTCAGTGCCGCAGTAGGCTCATCCATAATAATAACGCTTGCATTTGTCATTAGTGCTTTCGCAATTTCGATAATTTGCTGTTGTCCAACCGATAACTCTCCTGCCAACATAGCTCCTTTTACATGTAATCCTAACTCTGCTAGTTGCTGCTGCGCAATCGCGTTCATTTGGCGCGTACGTAAAATACCTGTCTTCCCATACATTAACTCTTTACCGAGAAACATATTTTCAGCTACTGTTAAATTCGGTAATATGTTCAATTCTTGATGTATAAATGCAATACCGTACTCTTCAGCTTCTTTCGCATTTTTAAAAGTTCGTTCTTGTCCATCAATCGTGATCGTTCCACCATCTCTTTTGTATACACCTGTTAAAATCTTCATGAGCGTTGATTTACCCGCTCCATTTTCCCCCATCAATGCATGGACTTCTCCTGTTTCAATCATAAACTGTGCATTCTTCAAAACAGGATTGCCATTGAACGCCTTTGAAATATTTTTCATTTCAATACGCATTCCCATCACTTCCCTTTATTAAAAAATCACGCCTGCATGTAAAATTACATTGGCATAAGGCGTAGCCTCGCCTGTACGAATAATGGCCTTCGCTTTCTTTGTATGCTCCTTAAATTGTTCATGAGATACATATTCAAACGCTGGCTCTACTAATTTCAGCTCAATCTCTTTATTTATTTCCGCATTATTGTTAATAACCTCTTCTGCTAACGTCACTTTTTCAATTGCCATATCATCAGCTACCACTTGCAATACATCTAAAAAGCTAGGTTTTCCTATTTCAACAGCTAAATCAATTCTTTTTACTCCGTCAGGAATTGGTAAACCGCAATCAGCAATTACAATCGTATCCGTATGCCCAAGTGAAGCAAGGATTGATGCAATCTCACTATTTAATACGCCGTGCTTCTTCATCCGACAATCACCTGCACTTCACGTACTTTATCTCTCGTTGGCATACCGCCTTGCGCCCCAAGTTTCGTTACAGAAAGACCACCAGCAATATTCGCAAAACGAATTGCTTTTTGAAGTATTTCTCCTTCAGAAAGCGCAACTGCTAATGCACCATTAAATGTATCACCAGCTCCAGTCGTATCTACTACATCAACAGCAATGCTAGGAACATGTACAATCTCTGTACCATTATGGAAACGTACACCGTTAGAACCTTCTGTCATCAATAGTTTGTTTGGATATTTAGCCAGTAACTCTTCAATTGGTGATGTGAAATCATCTAATACGATGCGACACTCATGTTCATTTGGCGTAATATAAGTTGCCTTTTCTAAAATATCTTCTGATAACACTTGTGCTGGCGCTGGGTTTAACATAACCGGGATTTTGTGTTCCTCACAAATAGCTAATACATATTTTACTGTTTCAAGCGGAATCTCTAGTTGAAGCACAACCATATCAGCTTTTATAAGAAGATCTTTTGAACGATTTACAACTGACTCATTGACAAGAGCATTCGCTCCTTGCACGACAACAATACTGTTATCCTCTTCTGCTAAAACGATATGAGCAATTCCTGTCGCCGCATCTGTAACCGGTACCACATAGTCGATAAAAACGCGTTCGTTCTCTAAATTTTTTCTAACTACAGTTCCATAATTATCGTCTCCTACCGCTCCAACCATCGCTACATTTGCGCCTAATCTAGCTGCAGCAACCGCCTGGTTAGCTCCTTTCCCTCCTGGAATTGTATGAAATGCTTCACCAATTACTGTTTCCCCTGCTTTCGGACGCTTTTTTGAAACGGCCACTAAGTCCATTGAAATACTACCTACTACTGCAATATTTGGCATCTATTTCATCTCCTTACTTCGTTGTATTTCGTTCTATAATTTCAATCGGTAAACGATAATGTTTCTCTTCTAATACGTTTCCTTCCATCTGCTCTAACAGCAGTTCTGTTGCAATTTTCCCCATTTCATAAATTGGCTGTGCAACAGTTGTAATAGATGGATACATCATCTCTGTTAAAGAAATTCCATCGAATCCGATAATTTGTAAATCATCCGGAATAGAGATCCCCTTTTGAAGCGCAGCCTTTACGATACCTATTGCAATTAAATCATTCCCAGCAACAATTCCATCAATATGCGGGTATTGTTCTAATAGTTCCACCGCTACACGCTCACTATTAGCTGGATCAAATGTACTCTCTGCAATCATATAAGAAAGATTATTTTGCGTAATAACGTCTACAAAGCCTTCAAAACGTTCATTTGCTGTGCTTACGTCACGCGGTCCACGAATATGTGCAATATGTTTACAGCCCTTATCTATTAATAACTTTGTCGCTACCTGACTTCCCGCATAGTTATCTGCATACACAGCAGGTATACGCTCATTAAACATACGGTCAATTGCAACGACTGGTACTGACAAGTTCATGTAATTCACACTATTTTGTGGATTTGTCGCTACAATAAATCCATCTACATTATTTTGCCTAAGTACATCAATATATTGCTTTTCTTTCTCTAAACTTTCATCAGAGTTACAAAGTACAACTGTATACCCTTGCTTATGCGCTACATCTTCTACGGCACGTGCAACTTCTGGAAAGAATGGATTCACGATATTTGGAACAACTAAGCCAATTAAACGAGATTTTTTATTATACAGTGAACGCGCTACTGTACTAGGCTTATAGTCTAGCATCTCAATCGCTCGTTCTACTTTCTTTAAAGTATCTTCATGAACATATCCATTTTTATTTAACACTCTGGAAACGGTCGCAACAGATACTCCCGCTAATTTTGCAACGTCTTTAATCGTACTCATTTTCTTTCCTCTCCATTTCATGTAACCGTTTACAGAAAATAATATAACGTATTTCTAGAAATACGTCAATCATTTCTCACGAAAAAGCTTTTAAGGTTATACTCAAAAAAGCACCGCCATAAGGCGATGCTTTTTCATTACGAATAGGATACAGTTTGTTCTTTTTCCTCTGTAGCTGGCTCTTCAGCATCTTTTTTACGATCTGACAGTTTAATCTTCTGTAAGAAAATCGTAAAGATAGCGCCTACTACGATAAATACTAATCCTGTTAAGAATACAGTATGAAGTGAGTCTACTAAAGAGTTTTTCAAAATTGGTACAATGCTATTAGCGAATGCTTCTGGCATTTGTTTTAATGCCTCTGGACTAAATAACATTGAATATAAGCCTTGCGGATCTGTATGAATCATATCTTTAAATTTCGTTACCATTTGTCCCGCTTCTTTTGGGAATGTATCTAATACAGGTACTAAATTTTTTGTTAACGTTGTACCTGAAGTGTTATTCATGATTGATCCTAAAATTGTAATACCAAATGTTCCACCGATTTGACGGAAGAACTGACTTGATGATGTTACGACACCAAGATCTTTTTTCGGGAAGCTTTCTTGTAACGCTAATGTTAATGTCGGCATTACAAGACCCATTCCTAAACCGATAACCATCATATAAGAAGTAGCAGTCAATTTAGTTGTGTGCATATCCATCGTTGTTAATAACCAGAACCCTCCAGCCATTATAAGCATTCCTGTAATAATTTGTGGTTTTACACCAACTTTTAATACAAGTTGCCCGCCAATAATACTCATTACAATCATAGTAATCATCATTGGCGTCATAATTGTTCCTGATTCAGCAGCACTGACTCCTACAATTCCTTGCATGAAGAATGGTACGAACATAATCGCACCGAACATTCCAATACTCATAAAGAATCCAATCGCATTTAGTAATGTAAATGTACGATTTTTAAAGAAATGCATCGGTAAAATGGGTTCTTCTGCTTTCGTTTCAACGATAACAAAGCTAACAATACCAATTAGAGCTAATGCAAATAACCCGATAATTTGCCAAGAATCCCATGCATAATCTTTCCCGCCAAACGTTAACGCAAGTAATAAACTTACAACACCGAGAATCATCGTAAAGATTCCAGCGATATCAATTTTAATTGGTCCTGTTTGTTTATGTGATTTTAATCCCATTGCAATAAAGATTGTTGCTAAAATACCAACTGGTAAGTTGATATAGAATACCCATCTCCAGTTCACTGCGTCTACAATCCAACCACCCACTTGTGGCCCAATTACAGAAGCAAGACCGTATAACGCACCAAAAATACCTTGCCATTTCGCACGTTCTTTCCCCGTGAACATATCTCCGATAATAATCATAGCCATTGGCATCATAATACCGCCACCAAGACCTTGAATACCACGGAAAATAATTAATTCTGTCATACCATTTGCCATACCACATAATGCTGAGCCAACCATAAAGATAACTAGCCCTGTTATATATACGTTACGACGGCCAAGTAAATCCGCTAATTTACCTGCGATTGGTACAACTGTCGTTGATGTTAACATATAAGCTGTTGTTAACCACGTCATTAAGCTTAATCCGCCTAGTTCACCGACGATACGCGGCATTGCTGTACCAACGATTGTTCCATCTAAGGCAGCAAATAGCATCGCAATGATTAAACCGATTAACAACAACTTTCTATTTATATTTTCTTGTTGCTCCATGTAATCTCCTCAATTCCTCTTAGTTATTCTCTTTTTTCTCTTGTGTCCCGCAAATAATTGTTTCTAACTTCTCAAAGAGGCGTAACAAATCTTCTCTTTCTTGTAATTCTAAATGTGAGAAATATTTTGCAATGTGCTCATTACGAGCGGTCATTGCCTCTTCTACTCTAGCTTTCCCCTTTTTGGTTAACTCAATGACGACAACACGACGGTCCTCTTTGTCGTGATAACGCTCTACAAGCTCTTGGTCAATTAAGCGATCGATCATCACTGTAATTGCACTAGGCTTTACATACATCTTTTTTGCTAATTTTGTCGCCCTTGAAGCTCCATAATGATCTAAAATCTTTAAAATATAAAACTGCGGTGGTGTAAGTCCTGTTGCTTGCATTTGTTCTAATAACTCCGTCTGCATTTTCTTTCCAATTGAAAAGGCAAGAGCTTGAATTTTATCGATATGCATCATATCATTTGGCATGTTATCCACCTCTTATTTAAACAATAAAATATTTAATGTATTTAAATATTAATCCGACGAATAAAATCCGTCAACGTTTTTATTTATAAAAACGTTTACATTTTTGTCACAAAGTTGTATAATTTTCGACGAAGTTAATATTGACAGTCACGGAGAATCGGAGTACACGGCTATGAATCATAAAAAAGGAAACTTTTTTATATTTCATGGCCTTTTTATATTCTCTCTGACTTACGACACTTCGAATTAATTTGGGGAGGATTTTCATTTTATGTTTTTTACACAATTTTTTAAACCTGCGCCCCACGCGGAACGCTTACCAGCTGACCGCGTTGATAGTGAATACCGTAAACTACGTTTACAAGTATTTTTAGGTATCTTCATCGGCTATGCAGGTTATTACTTTGTTCGAAAAAACTTTTCACTAGCAATGCCATACTTAATTGAACAAGGCTTTAGTAAAGGGGAACTTGGGGTTATCCTTTCAGCAGTTTCTATCGCTTACGGATTAAGTAAATTTCTTATGGGTATCGTATCCGATCGTTGTAATCCTCGCTACTTTTTAGCAGCTGGGCTATTTTTATCAGGTATCATTAATATTATTTTCGGCTCATTTTCTTTCATTACAACGAGCATTATACTTATGTTTGTACTTCAATTTTTAAACGGATGGGTGCAAGGTATGGGATGGCCTCCTTGTGGGCGTACGATGGTTCACTGGTTCTCTATTAGTGAACGTGGTACAAAAATGTCTATTTGGAACGTCGCTCATAATGTCGGCGGCGCACTTATGCCTTCTCTTGTAACATTAGGCCTATATTTCTTTGCAAATGACTGGAAGAGTATATTTTACTTCCCAGGTATTCTTTCAATTTTAGTTGGTATTTATGTATTAATTACGATGAGAGATACACCTCAATCTTGCGGATTACCTTCTATTGAAGAACATACTGGAGAATATCCACCAGATGAGAAAGTACAAGATCGCGAACGCGAACTTTCGGTAAAAGAAATTTTATTTAAATACGTATTAAACAATAAATTTTTATGGTACATCGCTATTGCGAACGTTTTTGTTTATTTCGTACGTTACGGTGTTGTAGACTGGGCTCCTACTTATTTAGTAGAAGAAAAAAGCTTTACTCATAGTAGTTCACGTACAGCCTATGCTCTATATGAATGGGCTGGTATTCCAGGTACACTTCTTTGCGGCTGGATGAGTGATAAACTATTTAAAGGACGCCGTGCACCTGCTGGTATTTTATTTATGGTTGGTGTATTTATCGCCGTTCTTGTGTACTGGCTAAACCCTCCTGGTAACCCAATGGTTGATAGTATCGCACTTGTTGCAATTGGATTTTTAATTTACGGACCTGTTATGTTAATTGGTCTACACGCTCTTGACTTAGCACCAAAGAAAGCGGCTGGAACTGCAGCTGGATTAACTGGCTTCTTCGGTTACTTAGGCGGAGCAGCTTTCGCTAGTGCCGCTATGGGCTTTATCGTCGATGCATTCGGATGGGATGGCGGATTCATCTTATTACTTGTATCTTGTGTACTTGCAATGTTCTTCCTTGCTCTTACTTTAAAGACAGGATCTCCAAAACAAAAGCAAGCTTAAGCACTAATATTATTCTTATCAAAAAAAGAGAGACTGTTCTTTCCAGAACGTCTCTCTTTTTCTACATATAATACTTTTTTCTTACAAAAGATTTATTTCCCTCTCTTATACATGTTAGCGTTTTCAAAGCGCTTCAACTACTTATATACATGCATCCAATCTCTATATAAAAAGATTTTTGAATATTTTCTCAACTTATGCTTGTCAAACATTGTCAATTTATATTAAAATAACAACAACATACAAAATATTTAGTCTTTTCAGAAAGATGGAGGGATAGCCATGAAGAATCCACTTCTTCGCATTGAAAACTTACAGACTTCCTTTCGCATACAAGATCAATATCATGCCGCAGTTGATGATGTTTCGTTAACTGTCCATGAAAATGAAATTGTCGCGATAGTTGGTGAATCAGGTTGCGGAAAAAGTGCACTTGCCCTTTCCATTATGCGACTGCATAATGAAGCAAATACAAAATTACAAGGGCAGCTTAACTATAGAGATAAGGATTTACTAACGATGTCAGCCGCAGAGATGAATAAAGTACGCGGATCAAACATCGGTATGATTTTCCAAGAACCTCTTACAGCACTCGATCCTCTTATGACAGTTGGAAAACAAATCGAAGAAAATTTAGACTACCACACAAGCCTTTCAAAAGTTGGAAAGAAAGAACGCACCTTAGAACTACTTCATCAAGTTGGTATTCCAAAACCAGAACTTACATATAAACAATACCCACACGAATTATCTGGCGGAATGAGACAAAGAATTGTTATCGCAATTGCAATTGCTTGTAACCCAGCACTTATTATTGCAGATGAGCCAACAACGGCTCTTGACGTAACCATCCAAGCACAAATTTTAGACTTACTAAAATCTATTCAAGAACAAACGAAAATGGGCATTATTTTAATTACTCACGATTTAAGTGTTGTCGCAGAAACAGCCGATCGTATCGTCGTTATGTACGCTGGACAAGTTGTAGAAACAGGAAAAGTTGAAGAGATTTTTAACAACCCTCTTCACCCATATACTCGTTCTCTATTAAACTCCATTCCATCTGCGTATGCTGAAAAAGAAAAATTGCATGTAATTCAAGGGGTGGTTCCTTCGTTAGCGAAGATGCCTCGCACAGGTTGCCGCTTCCAAGCTCGAATTCCATGGATTAGACCTGATCAGCACGAGGAAAATCCAATTTTACATGAAGTAAAACCAGACCACTGGGTGCGTTGTACTTGCTACAAACATTTTAACTTCCAAGATAAGAAAGGAGATGACGTAACTCATGGCACTGCTTAAAGTAGAAGATTTAAAAGTACACTTTCCAATTAAAGGTGGTGTTTTCGGTCGTACATTAGATTACGTTCGTGCTGTTGATGGCGTAAGCTTCGAACTACAACCTGGCGAAACGTACGGAATCGTTGGGGAATCTGGGAGCGGCAAATCAACAACTGGAAAAGCAATTATGCACTTAACAAAAGCAACAGGCGGTAGCATTCATTTTAATAATAGAGATTTAACAAAATTAAGTCGCTCAGAACTAAGAGAACAGCGAAAAGATATTCAGATGATTTTTCAAGATCCTTATTCATCCTTAAACCCGAAGAAACGTGTTATGGATATTATCGCTGAACCACTTCGGAATTTTGAGAAACTCTCACCTGATGAAGAGCGTAGAGCTGTTCAAGATTATCTTGATAAAGTTGGCTTAAATCCAGAGTCTATTTATAAATACCCACATGAATTTTCCGGTGGACAAAGACAGCGGATTGGTATTGCACGCGCACTTACACTAAAACCGAAGCTTATTATCGCAGATGAACCTGTATCTGCACTTGACGTGTCAGTACAAGCGCAAGTTTTAAACTTCTTACAAGATTTACAATCCGAACTCGGACTAACATACTTATTTATTAGTCATGATTTAGGTGTAATTCGCCATATGTGTGACCGTATAGGTGTTATGTATCGCGGACGCATTGTGGAAGAAGCAACTAGTGCTGAAATTTATAATAATCCACAGCACATCTATACGAAGCGCCTAATATCAGCTATTCCTGACATTCGTCCAGAAAACCGCGAACAACAGCGTAAATTGCGCCGTGAAGTAAGCGCCGAGTACGAAAAATCATACGAAAATTATTTCAATGAAAATGGACGTGCTTACGATTTAAAACCAATCTCGCCAACTCACCGGGTGGCATTACCATAAGGGAGTGATAAAACATGTGGAAATTTATATTACGCCGGATTTTAGTTATGATACCGCAATTATTCGTATTAAGCGTACTCGTCTTTACACTTGCTAAAGCAATGCCAGGTGACGCATTAAGTGGCGCTGAACTAGCAAACCCAAAAGCCGATCCAAAAGTAATTGAAGAACAACGTGAGAAACTTGGGTTAAATGATCCTATTCCCACACAATATGTAAGGTGGATTTCAAATGCCGTACAAGGAGATTTCGGTATTTCTTACGCACATAAAATACAAGTAACAGATATTATTGGGGAACGCCTTGGTAATACAGTGCTGTTAGCTCTTCTAATTCTTATTCTTACTTATTTAATCGCCATTCCACTTGGCGTTATAAGTGGGCGTTGGAATGATACGTGGGCTGACCGACTCATTACACTCTATAACTTTTTAGGATTTGGTACACCCCTATTTATTTTCGGATTAGTAATGTTATTCTTATTCGGCTTTTTATACCCGATCTTCCCTACAAGTGGTAGCGTTGATCCACAAGTGGCAGCCGGATCATTTGATTACTATTTAAGTAAATTAAATCATATGATTTTACCAGCTTTATCTGGGGCATTAATTGGCACTGTAGGAACTGTACAATATTTACGAAGTGAAATTATTGATACGAAACATAAAGATTTTGTACGCACAGTAAAAGCAAAAGGTGTACCAGAATCTAAAGTATATTCCAGACATATTTTACGAAATTCATTTTTACCAATTGCAGCATTTTTAGGATATGAAATTACAGGTTTAGTTGGTGGCTCTATTATTCTAGAAAATATTTTCGGCTACCCAGGAATTGGACAACTATTTTTCCAATCTATCACTCAACGTGATTTCAGTGTCGTAACTGCTCTTGTATTATTTACTGGATTCGCAACGCTACTCGGGACTCTTCTTTCCGATATTATTCTAAGCATCGTTGATCCACGTATTCGTATTGATTAATGGAGGTGAAGAAACGTTATGTTAGCAAATCCTGAAAAACAAACTGAGGTCATTCATTACGAAAAGAGCCCTTCTGGTTTCTCCATTATGTGGCGAGAATTTCGTAAAGATAAACTAGCAATGTTTTCCCTATTCTTTTTAGCTTTAATATTAATAGCCGTTTATACAACTTCATTTATTATGAAACAAGAAGATATCGTTCGAGTCGATCTGTTCGCCATTTATGATCCTCCTTCTGCTGAACATTGGCTAGGAACTGATTATGGAGGCCGTGATATTTTCGGACAATTAATTATTGGTACACGTAATTCCTTTACAGTTGGTTTAGCCATCACTCTTTTATCAACTCTTATCGGTCTTACAATGGGACTAATTGCTGGCTATTTTGGAGGAGTTGTCGATAACATCATCATGCGTTTTATCGACTTTATGATGATTTTACCATTCTTAATGATTGTTATCGTATTTATCTCACTCGTTCCAACTTTCAATATTACTACATTTATTCTCATAATGACCGCTTTCTTATGGGTCGGAAAAGCAAGACTTATACGCTCTAAAGTATTAACTGAGAAAGAACTTGATTACGTATCTGCATCTAAAACGTTAGGAACACCAAATTGGAAGATTATCTTCCAGCAAATATTACCTAATTTGAGCTCTATTATTATCGTAAATATTACATTAAATCTTGCTGGTAACATCGGGATTGAATCTAGTTTGACTTACTTAGGCTTCGGTCTACCAGAAAGCACACCGAGTCTTGGTACACTTGTAAGTTATGCAACAAACCCAGATGTATTGCAAGAAAAATGGTGGATTTGGTTACCCGCATCAATCATGATTTTAGTGTTGATGCTGTGTATAAATTTTATTGGTCAAGCGTTAAAACGTGCGGCTGATGCGAGACAAAGAAAAGGTTAAGGGGTGGAGAAGTTATGAACAAACCAAAACTGTACAAAGTATTAAGTACACTTGCTGCTTCAACATTATTACTGTCTGCATGTGGGGGTGCTGATAGCGGTAGCAAAAAAGCAAATACGAAAAAAGTAGAAACAAATAAATTTAGTGCTGCTGTAAAAAATGATGGTAAAGAAATTAAAGACGGATCATTAACTTATGGACTCGTTTCAAATTCACCTTTCGCTGGTGTTTTAAGTAGGGTATTGTATGAAGTTGCTCCAGATTCAGAAATTATGGATTTCTTTGATGAACAATTATTAGCTACAGATAAAAACTGGGAAATTACAAATGATGGTGCTGCAACTTATACAATTTCTGAAGATAAAAAAACAATTACAATTAAGATTAAAGATAATGTAAAATGGCACGATGGTAACCCTTTAACAGCTGAGGATTTAGAATATTCTTACTTAATTATTGGGAATAGCAAATATACAGGTATTCGTTACGATACACAAATGCAAATGATTGAAGGTATGGAAGAATATCACGCTGGAAAAGCTGACAAAATTTCTGGTATTAAAGTAGTCGATCCAAAAACAATTTCTATTACTTATAAAGAAGTAAACCCTTCACTGAAAACTGGTATTTGGACATATCCTACACCAAAAAAATATTTAGGTGATGTACCAATTGAAAAACTAGCTGAATCAGATAAAATCCGTCAAAATCCAATTGGATTCGGACCATTTAAGGTGAAGAAAATCGTCCCTGGTGAATCAGTTGAGTATGAGCGCTTCGATGATTATTGGGGTGGCAAACCTAAACTAAAAAATATAACGCTAAAGGTTGTAAATCCATCTATTGTTAGTGCATCTCTGAAAAAAGGTGATATCGATATTGCAGCAATTACTGCTGATCAATATCCGAACGTAAGTAAATTAAAAAACACACAACTAATTGGTAAAACTGACCTTGCTTACACTTATATCGGATTTAAGTTCGGACATATGGACAAAGCAAAGAATGAAGCTGTAATGGATAACGATAAGTTCAAAGACGTTCGTTTACGTCAAGCGATGGCGTATGCAATTGATAGAGAAAAATTAGGAGAAAAAGTATATCACGGACTTCGTGTTCCAGCTAACTCTCCAATTCCACCATCTATGCCAAAGTATCATAATAACAATGTTGGCGCATATAACTTAGATGTAAATAAAGCGAAAAAACTATTAGATGAAGCTGGCTATAAAGATAAAAATGGTGACGGATTCCGCGAGGATCCAAAAGGTAATGAATTTAAAATTAACTTCCTAGCTAGTAACGGTAGTGAAACAAGTGAACCACTGGCTAAATTCTATATTCAATCTTGGAAAGATATCGGCTTAAAAGTAGAACTTGTTGACGGACGCTTACATGAATTTAATGCTATGCGTGATATGATTAAAAAAGATGATCCGAAAGTTGATATTTTCTCTGGTGCTTGGAACACTGGCTCTGACCCTGACCTTTCTGGCCTATGGGGCAAAAATGCTGGATTTAACTATCAGCGCTGGGTAAATGATGAAAATACGAAGTTATTAGACGCAGGATTATCAGAAAAAGCTACTGATGAAAAATATCGTAAAGAAGTATACGATAAATGGCAAAAATTAATTCATGACGAAGCACCGATGATTCCAATTCATTACACATTTGATTTAACAGGTGTTAATAAGCGCGTAAAAAATTATGATGTCAACACTGAAGTGAATCAAATAACTTCACATTGGAAAGACGTTACTGTAACAAGTGAAAAGCCAGAAGTAGAAAAATAATCATAAAAATAGCTCCTAGCATCTACATACATGCCAGGAGCTATTTTTTATTTACAACCTTTTTAGTGCTATTAATAACAACCAATTCCTTCCCTACTCTAAGATTAAAAGATTTGATGAATTATCTTTATTACAACAGCTAACGTAACAGATGCAGCAAATCCCCCTAAACAAATAAGACCAACACCTTGGCTATATGATAAATTTTGAAGTGCTTTCATCTTTTTCATCCTCCCTATCTCCCCTTCGTTATTTTTATTTTACCAATGGAATAAATTTCATAACATCGATTTTTCTGACAAAAAACTTACAAATTTGTAAGTTAATATTTTCTAAAACTTATGTATCTATTATGTCCACACTCGCCCCTTTTATACGTCAAAAAAGACCTCGAATTATATCAAGGTCTTGCTTACACTACAAAATATTTCACTCAATTTATTTAATAATCATCACCGGACATTTCACACGCTTTGCTATTTTATGACTGACACTACCAAGCACCATTTCTTGCAATGTATTTAACCCTCTACTCCCAGCAATAACAAGATCTATATCTCCTGTATTCACATATTGAACAATCGTATCTCCTGGATCGCCATGTAATATCGTAATTTTATAAGAAATGTTCTCTTTCTTTAATAACCCTTCAATCTCTTTCAATTTATCTTTTCGACTAGCCGATATTGTTTCTAAATCCGTTTGACCTTGTATAATATCTGATTTTGCTGTTCTATTATCTACTACGTACACAACTTCAACATTTGCTTCTTCGCTACATTTCGCAATATATGTTGCATGTTCCGCCGCTCGAAGTGCATGTTCAGAACCGTCACATGCTAATATAATTTGTTTATACATATGCTGAATCCCCTTTTCGTTATCCTACTCGTATTATATAATAAAGCCCCCTAAAAAGGAGGCTTCTAACTAGCAATTCTTTTATTATAAGTAGCTAAATTTTTAACAAGTTTTGCACTACGTTCATTTAATCCCGTTATACTTACTTTCACGCCACTTTGTTCATACTTCATGATAACTTTATCAATTGATGCCACTGCTGAATCATCCCATACGTGTGCGTGAGAAAAATTCAACTCAATTTCTTTTACATCTTCCTCAAATGAAAAATTATTTATGAACTCTGCCGTAGATGCAAAGAAAAGTTGACCGTGAATTTCGTATATTTTCTTATTTTCAATATATAAATGTTTCACGTGAATCTTTGCCATATTGAATGCAAATAAAACCGCACTAATTACTGTTCCGATAATTACACCTAATGCTAAATTATGTGTAATTAAGACAACCACAACTGTTACGATCATAACAAATGCATTCCCTTTTGGTACTTTATGAATCGTTGTTACAGAGTTCCAATCAAATGTTCCGATTGAAACCATAATCATAACCGCAACTAAAGCTGCCATCGGAATATGCACGACATAGTCACCTAAAACGAATAGTAATACGATTAAAAATCCGCCCGCTACAAACGTCGATAAACGACCGCGCCCACCTGATTTAATATTAATAACAGATTGTCCAATCATTGCACATCCTGCCATTCCTCCGAAGAAACCAGCAACAATGTTTGCAATACCTTGCCCACGTGCTTCTTTATGTTTATTACTTTCCGTATGCGTCATATCATCTAAAACTGAAGCTGTTAATAAAGACTCTAGTAAACCGATAATTGCAAGCATAACTGCGTACGGTAAAATAATCCCTAATGCCTCAAGTGTAAAAGGCACGTCTGGAATACTAAAGAACGGTAATTCTTTCGGCAAACTTCCCATATCCCCTACTGTTTTTAACTGTAATCCGCTCATAATTGCAATACTTGTCACAATAATAATGGAAATAAGTGTAGACGGTACAGCCGTCGTAATACGTGGAAATACATATATAATTACAAGTCCTAATGCGACAAGCGCGTACATTTGCCAAGTTGCATTTTTAAAATGTGGCAATTGTGCTGTAAAAACTAAAATTCCAAGTGAATTTAAAAAACCACTCATAACAGATTTCGGAACAAACTTCATAAATGAGCTCAGTTTGAACACGCCAAAAATAATTTGAACAATACCTGTTAATATTGTTGTAGCAAATAAATATTGCAAACCATGATCTTTAACAAGCGTTACCATTAACAATGCCATTGCACCTGTTGCAGCTGAAATCATTCCAGTTCGTCCACCAACAAATGAAATGGTAACGGCAATACAAAAGGCTGCGTACAACCCAACGGTCGGATCCACGCCTGCAATAACAGAGAAAGCAATTGCTTCAGGGATTAACGCTAAAGCAACAACTATTCCTGATAGCACATCCCCTTTCACGTTGGAGAACCAATCATTTTTTATCGTCTGAAACAAAATACCACTCCTCTACTCTTTTACCCCGCTATTTGCCGGGCAGTAAGACCCTACCTCAAAATTCAGCGACAACAAAGAAGTGAGGTGGGGATCAACTGCCCATAAAAGCTCGATTGGTGAAGGCTAATAATCATTGGGAGATGAACAACCACTGATTAAAGTTTCACTTTATCATTCGATTTTCTCCATAAGAAAATCTAGCCGACTGCACGAAGGCTATTATATAACGAGTAGAGGATTTTGCGCTATGTAAAAGTTTCCTAAAAAAGACGCTACCTTCATAGCGTCTTCTCTCATTTCATTAATGTCCACCGTGCCCTTGACCACTTTCCTGAACAATTTCTAACCTCTCATCTAGTATTCCTTGCGTTTCAAATGAAATATTTTCAGTATTCCCTAATAAGAATCCATGATTGTACGGGCCAAGTGTTGGGTCATCTTTAAACTTCGGTTGAATAGTAGCAAGGAAATCATACACTGGTTGTGAAGCTTTTCCTTCCTCTAATAAGATAACGGGGGCATGTTTACCCATATGTGAAAATGGTGCTCCTGCAACTGCTAAGTCTGGTGTTTTGCTTGAAACAAATGATACACCGTGACCTGGTTTTGTGAACCCCCATCCAAATTTTGTTTTTTCATCTTTAAACTTTGCAAATGCAATAGAATTCTCTACTGGAGTCTCTCCACTAATACGCGTTACTTTCCCGTATTTGCTTAACTCTTTTTCTACTTCTTTTGAAATGATTTTTTCTGGTCCTAGTACATATATATTTGCTTTATCTTTTCGCGTCTTTAATGCCTCTATCGTCGCTTCTGGCACTTTATTCTTTTCTGTATAAAGTAGTGGTTCTGGCATATGAGAAATCCAGTTTACAGCTGGTGTTGTATATAAACGCCCTTCCTCTTCGGATGAGCCGATAATAACACTATTCGGATAACTACCTGTTATATCGGCATATTCTTTATCCACATCTTTAGCAAATGTAGCTGGATCCGTTTCTTTTATTTGCTTTACTTTATACTCTTTTAATTGCTCAAGGATAGATGCATCGACATCCCCCATCACCATAATTTGTGTTCCATCTTTCGTTCCGAGCGGATTTAATCGTTTTATTTCTTTTAATGTCATTTCGGGTACCTTTTCTTTTTCTATAAATAGAATCGGTCCGTTATTCGGATGATGAATAAGGTCTGCACTTGCAATACCTAATTGCCAGTCTTTTACTGGTACTAAAATAACAGCGCCTGGCTGATTCTCTTTATGTGTTGCTGGCCATATCGTCTGCGAAGTTAATACTGCCATTTGAAGAGGATCATTTGTGTTTAATCTCGTTACATTTTTTAAACTTATCGTTAATAAATCATTTGATGCCCCTTTGTTCATTTCTTTCGGCGCAGTTACCTCCTGATTCATTTTCATTTCCTTCTGCTCTGTTTTCTTCGCTTCTTTAGATTCATGATTTTTATGATCTGCATTTGTTTGTCCACACGCCGCAAGACCAACTGCTGTAATTATTGTTATCCCAAAAACTCGGGTCATTTTTTTCACTATACCGCCTCCGTATAAATCATTTTCGAGCCAATATCATTACCTAAAATGGAATTTCAACTTTACAATAACAAGCAATTCTGAAGAAATTATGCAGACGCATTACAATCTGCACCATTTCTTCATGATTTTGCATTACAATTTAAGTAAAGATTACATATGGAGGGCTCTCTATGATTGATATACTGCTCGTAGACGATGAACCGAGAATGCTTGAATTATTAACGCTTTATCTTACTCCAATTGGATATAACTGCATATGTGCACGATCCGGAGAAGAAGCGATTTCACATATAGAAAATCAAAACTTTAAATTTATTTTACTGGATATTATGATGCCAAAGATGGACGGATGGGAAACGTGTAAAAAAATCCGCTCATTTAGTAACGTTCCTATCATTATGGTAACAGCTCGTGATCAAACGGTAGATGTCGTCCAAGGATTAAAAATCGGAGCAGATGATTACGTAACGAAACCTTTCCATGAAGAAGAGCTTTTCGCGAGAATTGAAGCTGTTTTAAGGCGAACGAATCAACGGACGCAAATCCAATATCACGGCATTTTATGGGATGAGGCAAAGCATTTCGTTTCTGTCTATAACGAAGAACTTCTTCTTACACCAATTGAATTCTCTTTACTCGGATTATTTTTACGTCATGTGAACTACGTATTAAGCCGCGATCAGCTCATTGAACGAATTTGGGGATTAAATACAAATACAGAAGATAGAACTGTCGATTCACATATTCGTAATTTGCGTGATAAATTACGAAAAGTAAATTTCCCTATTGATGATCATTTAAAAACTGTGTACGGAGTTGGCTATCGATGGGTTGATACTTTAGATTAAGGAGCAAAGCAATGAAGCGAATTTCTATTCAGCTCGGATTTTATTTTTTGATTGTTACACTTTTAATCGAAAGTGTTCTATTTGTCTCGCTTTATTATAGTCTTGTCAACAATAGAGTAAATGAAGAAATGACAGCTTTATTAAAGCGCGGAAATAGTCACAGAGATGTCCTTGAAAAGTATTTTGATAAGCAAACAATCTCTCATGTTGCACTAATGGAATCCGAAGCCGAAACCACTGTTGTTATTACAAATGCAAATAAGGAAGTACTAGCTAAATCCAATGAAATAAATACTACTATAAAAAAGCATATTGAAAAGATGCAAACACGGACAGATCATGACGGAGCAATTATAGAGAATCACTGGAAAACATCTAATTATATATGTACGGTTAGTCCCATCATAGTAGCTGGAAAACATGAGGGGTATGTGTATATGTTTCTTGGGACAGAATCCATTGAAAAGTTGGTGAATGGATTAACAAAACAATTCATTATCGCTGGTGCCATCACGTTTCTACTCACAGTCATTACCATTTTTCTTTTATCTCGGTTATTAACAAAACCATTGTTACACATGAAACATGCCACTGAAAAAATGAGTAAAGGAGATTTATCAGTTTCATTAACGACTACTCGAAATGATGAAATTGGTGAACTAGCATCATCTATTCAAACACTCGCAAATGATTTACATTATATGAAAACAGAGCGAAGTGAATTTCTGGCAAGTGTTGCTCATGAATTACGAACACCATTAACATACGTAAGAGGTTATGCTGACATTGCTTCAAAAGAAGCAACATCTCCTGAGCAACGTTTGCGGTATTTATCTATTATAAAAGATGAGTCTGATTACATCACAAACTTAGTTCAAGATTTGTTCTCCCTTGCACAAATGGAACAACATAACTTTTCTATTCAAGTAAAGGAAGTGCATTTACACACCTTCCTTACGCGTATATGTGAAAAAGTAAACGCCATGTATAAAGAAAGGTACATTACAGTTTCTTTCTCTTGTCCTCCTACACTGCTAGTAAACTTAGATGAACAACGATTCGAACAAGTTGTGGTGAATATTTTAAATAACGCTTATAGACATTCAAAAGAGCATTCTCATATAAACATTTCTGTTACAGAAGAACATAAAAGTATTTCCATTGCAATTGAAGATGAAGGCGAAGGTATTCCGCTTGAAGACCTCCCTCACATTTTCGACCGCTTTTATCGAGTTGATAAAGCGAGATCACGAGCTACAGGCGGAACTGGTTTAGGATTATCTATCGTGAAAGAAATTGTAGAGCTGCACGGTGGGAATATTACTGTAACGAGCGAAGTTGATCACGGATCTTGCTTTATTATTTCATTGCCATCTATACAAAAACACGACTACCATCAGTAGTCGTGTTTCTTTATCATTTTACTTTATAATATAAGTTTACAAATTGCCCAAAACGTTTCGTATCCGTTAAAGTTAAATGAATTTCTGGGTTCTTGTCTTGAAATAACGGAACTCCAGAACCTAATATATGCGGTGTAATCGTAACAACATATTCATCAATTAGATTATTCTTAAAGAACTCTCTCAGTAGACTCCCTCCACCGACCATCCATATTTTAGATCCTTCTTGCTCTTTCAACCTTTTTGTAAACTCCACTACATCTTCATTTACAAACTCCACGTGTTCGTTCGAACCTTTTTCTGAGTTAGAGAAAACATAACATTTTTTATCTACATACGGGAATGTTTCCATATGCTCTACTACATAATCGTACGTTCTTTTTCCCATGATTATCGTATCAATTGTTTCATACATTTCTGTATAACCGTTATCTCCCTCTCCTTCTGTTTCCATTAACCACTCTAAATCATCATTTTCTTTCGCAATATATCCATCTAAGCTCGCCGCAATAAATAAAACTATTTCACGTGACATATCTTTTCCTCCTTGCATCTCATCTTGATAATCATCTTGATAACATATGATGTAAACAATATACTAACAATAAAACATGACAATTTATGTCATGTTAAAAAGAAAAAAGGTGATACATTTGTCAAAAGCTAAACGCTTATTAGATATTCTTATATTTGCTTCTGCCAAAAAGACATTTACAGCGCAAGAAATAGCTGATGAATTTAATATCTCCGTTCGTACTGTCCATAGATACATTTTAGATTTAAGTGATATGGGGTTGCCCATTTACGCAGAACAAGGTCGTAACGGCGGCTATAAAGTATTAACGAATAGAGTCATTCCACCTATCTTATTTACGGAAGAAGAAGCAGTCTCCATCTTTTTTGCTTTTCAATCTTTAAGTTACTATCGAGACTTGCCTTTTAACACAGAAATCAATTCCGTTACACATAAACTGTATAGCTCCCTACAACATGATGCGAAAGTGAAAGTTGATAAAATACGTTCTTACATCGCCTTTTGGAATCCGAAGCGTACAATTGATACACCTCTTTTAAACGAAGTACTAACTGCGGCTATTGAAAATAAAAATTTACAATTTCAATATGAATCTAAATCGGGGATAAAAACAAAACATGTTCATCCTATCGGTGTATATGCTCATGACGGACTATGGTACTTACCATCCTATGACTTCAGTAGAAAAAAAGTATTACTGTATCGCGTTGATCGTATTCTTTCTATATTATCAACGGAAAAAAATGAAAGTACATTCATGAATTTAGCAGAATGGTTTGACTCTAGCTCTAACGTCGTACACATTCCTACGCAGTTACATGTTTTACTGACAAAAGAAGGTGTGCGCCAATGTAAAAGCGTGCCTTACCTTGAAGAATTCGTTGTAGTAAACGAGGACGGGACAGGATATATACATTCAACAATTGATAAAGGTGAAATAAACTTTATTATCCCTTTATTTTATAGACTTGGAAAAGATGCAAAAGTGTTAGAACCGAAAGAATTAATAGATGGTTTACGTATACGTGCGAAAGAAATTTTACATATGTATGAAGACGAAAAAAGCTGCTAGATGTAAGCAGCTTTTTAGTCTCTTTGTTACTATTGACGAATATCAATCCACCAACGATATTCCGCATTCATATTTTCAGTGCCACCATTCCCTCTGTAATGGAAAGCATCAAGGAAGATTGAATCTAGTTTATCCTCATCTACAAAATAACCTAAGTTAACTTTCATGGTTTGTCCTGGTCGGATACTGCCAATATTGTAAAAACTTTTTCCATCTCCGTGAGGTTCTAAATAATCAACTTCACCTGTCATAATACGCGTTGCGTCCATTCCCTCTTCTTTAGCGTATTTCCATGCATTCCCTTCAAATTTAAGCTGTTTTATGGATGGATGCATATAGATTTCTTCTGTCGACTTTTTACCAATATTTTTCACTGTTGTTGTTAAGTAGACAAATTTAACATTAACTAATTTCGAATCTACTAATGTATCAATTGAATCTTTACCATTCCCTAATTTATATTCATCTCGTCTGTACGATAGTAATTTTCCCGTCTGATCTAAAGCCTTATTCTTGCTTAATATCTCTAGGCCAAGTTCATTAAAGTTCTCTTGTTTAAAATCTTTGATTGAATCAAAAACTTCAACTTTTTCTATCACATATTCAATTTGGCTGTTATCCATAGATATCGTTACTGGAACCTTTTGTCCTATATGAAATAGTCGTTTACTATCTTTTTTCAAAGGAATCACCTTATTTTCTTTCGGTTCAGCTGCTTTGGTAAAGCGATTCTCATCATAATCTGCTATATATGATGCCTTTTCTTTTGACGTAGGCTCAAGTGAAATACTCCCTAACACATCCATCATTTGTTCTTCATTTACATCGGATCCAATATAACTTTCTAACATAATCCCTTCTTTCTCAAAAAAGAGAAAGACCTTTCTGTCAAACATTACGTTGTTGTTCCCAGTTTCTTTATGGACAATTACTGCTTTCCTGCCATTTATCTCTTTTTCTTCATAACTTTTTGAATATAAAGTTTGAAAATCCGCATTTTCTCCCACTCTCGAAAGAACGAATGAAAACCCGCCCATTGCGTCGTTATCTTTAAATGAATATTTCATAGCACTATCATCGATTGCTTCCATATTTTCTGGCAATTTACCTATTTTCAGCTTATACCACTTATCAGCCTTTTTCGAGTCCTTATTTGTTACCGAAACATTTACTTCATAATTTTGTTTTTGAACAATCATATTATAGACTTTCACTGCACCAAAAACGGTTGTCGGCATACCAATCAATAAGCAAGCAGCAGCGATTAACATACGATGTTTTTTACGCTTTTTCTGTGGTTGTCCATTTTTCAGCTTCATTTCCTCCATAAACAATTTCTTTTTACGTGTATATGTATGTGAAAATTCATGTTGTTCTTCGAGTTTATCAAAATCATCTAAAGCAATTTTTTCAGCAAGTTCATATATTTCTTTGGAGTTCTTTGAATTCGTCATGTTGTATACCTCCTATCATATTTTGGACTCTTTTTCGAGCACGCTCAAACTGCTTTCGGACATTAGCCTCCGTTATCCCCATGACGCTTGAAATTTCTTGATACGTTAAGTTATAGAAGACTTTATACTTAAACACCTGTTTGTTAGATTCATTTAACTCTTTTAACAATGCATCAATTTGAACCTCGGACATTACACGTTTTTCCCACTCTTCAATATTTTCATCTACTGCTTCTGCTGATTCTCTTTCATATTCTTCTAAAAATGTTTCATGTCGTCTATTTTTCCGGTAGCTATCAATCGCCTTGTTTTTCGCAACCCTCAAAATGTATCGTTTAAGCTCTTCAGTACTCAAGCTATGGAGCTTTTCCAAGTTCTTATAAAGAGTAATAAACGTCTCTTGAACTGCATCTTCTGCCTGCTGAATATTATTTAAAATAGAATAAGCTACATAATAAATCTTTTGTTCATACAACTCATATAGCTCTTCCATCTTTTCATAATCGTTGTTTGTAACTTTCATATAATTCCTCCTCTCACTCTATATAACGAATGAGCACCATACTTTGTGACACTGCAAAATCTTTTTATAGATAAAATTTAATAATAGAATAAACAAAAGCCCAATTTCTCTATTTTAACTGAGAAATTGGGCTTTTGTTTATTAGAATTTTCCTGAAAACTTCTTTAAAACATCCCTCTTACACTTTTTCATTAAGCAGTATTTGCTCTATCGCCCCTTTTAATAAGCGCTTAGTCTCTTCAAAATTATGATTCTGCTTTTCTCCCGATTGTACCGTATAAAATTCAGCAAACGAGCGCTCTTTATATCTTGGTACGGCATGCATATGGTAATGTGTTAACTCGTTAAATACTCCACCATTTTGACAAACTGTAACTCCATCTGGTTTATATAATGCCTTAATCGCTTTTGCAATAAGCTTAGAAGCATCCATAATGGATTTTGCTACAACATCATCTAATTCATCTACTTCTACAACATGCTGTTTTGGCACAATTAAAGTATGTCCTGGATAGAAAGGTGCATGATCTAAAAAACATGTTACATACTCATCTTCGTATACTCTGTAAATTTTCTCCTCTTCGTTTGCTAATTTACATCCTAAACATTCCATCATACTTCCCCCCCTCTCTAAAACAGAAAAACGTGAGAGCCGTATTCTCACGTTTTTCTGTTTTACTTTATTAGCTCAATTGTTTCCGTAACTTTTATACTATCCTTTACAGATTGAACAATTGTGCAATTTTTCACTGCAAGCTGCAACGCCTTGTCCAACTGCTCTTCTGTAATGTTTTGTGCTTTAATTTTATAATGCAAATGAACACTTTCAACTGGTTTTGATAAAGCATCACTTCTACCAATTTCCGTTTCAATTGTAAACGTATCGTATGGAATACGTTTCTTTTCTAAAATTGTTCGAAAGACAATTGCACTACATCCTGCGATTGAAGAAATAAGTAATTGTAACGGTGAATACCCGTTTTCTTTTCCAATCGCTAATTGACCATACGATAAATCTGCCTCAATATCATCTTGTTTGATGGTTAGTTTCATTTGTTGTCTCCACCTTCATCGGTTTCTGCCGTTTCTTATTTATATAATAATATATGTAGCAGAAAATGATAAATGGAATACCACAATATAACGCCATTCTTTGTTCTGGAATAAACGCTAAACTAATAACAACGATACTATTTGTAATTAAAGCTAAAATAGGAACAATTGGATATAACGGTGTTTTATATTTTAAGTCCTCTAACTTTCCTCCGCCTTTTATATACTGACTTCTAAAGCGCAATTGCGACAGGGCAATAATGATCCAACTTGAAACAGCTGATAAACCAGCTATAGATAATAAGTACATGTATACTGTATCTTCTGCAAGGAAACTTGTTAATAAAGATAAAGCAGCTACAGCAATTGTTACGACTAGCGCTGTAATTGGAATACCACGCTTATTTACTTTCTGGAAAGACTTTGGTGCCATTCCTTCATTTGCAAGTGACCATAGTATACGAGTTGCCGCATATAATCCTGAATTCGCTACAGATAGTAACGCTGTAATAATAACGAAGTTCATAATATCAGCTGCATATGGAATACCGATTTTATCAAATACAACTACGAACGGACTTTCAATTACGCCAGCTTCTTTCCAAGAAATTAATCCTACTAAAATCGTCATTGTTAAAATGAAGAATAACATAATGCGCCATACTGTATTACGGATTGCACGTGGAATTGTTTTTTCTGGATTTTCACTTTCTCCCGCTGCAATCCCGATTAACTCTGTTCCTTGGAACGAGAAGTTAACTGTAATCATCGTAAGTAATACGGCAGCTAGTCCATTCGGGAATAATCCACCTTCGCTTACAAAGTTAGAGAAAAGAGGTGCTGCTTCTTTTCCGTCATATGATATAAACCCTAGTAACGCACTACCACCAAGAACAACAAAGGCAAGAATGGTAACTACTTTAATACTAGAGAACCAAAATTCTAATTCAGCATAACTTTTCGCCGAAATTGCGTTTGAAGCATATAAAATAACACCGAATACAAGACACCATACCCAAACATCAACATTCGGAAACCATCTTTTCATCATTAAACCGATTGACGTTAATTCTAATCCTACTGTTACTGCCCAGCCAAGCCAATATAGCCAGCCGATCATAAAGCCCGTTCCTGGTCCAATAAACCTCGTCGCATACTTTTGGAAAGAACCTGAAACTGGCATCGCTACCGTTAACTCTCCAAGACAAAGCATTGTTAAATACATAATAAATCCGCCTACTAAATATGAAAGGATGGCTCCCCCTGGTCCAGCCTGATTAATGGTGTAACCTGAACCTAAGAAAAAACCAGTTCCGATTACACCACCTAGTGCGATCATAAATAAATGTCTACTCTTCATCGTACGATGTAATTTCTCATTCGTTGGTTGCTGCATCTAAATCCTCCCCCTACCAATACCCCTATATCTTGTTAAAATTTTCTGATAATAAAAATATACACGAAAGCGATTACATTTTCTATATAAAATTAAAACTTTTCTGATAAAATAATATAAAAAATTGAATTATTGCAAGTTTTAGATTCTATTTAGAGGAAAATAAGGAGAAACAAGGAAAAACCCTTACATATATTGTAAGGGTTAACGAGAGTTCTAACCTTCTCGATAAAATTGATAAACTATAGTTTACAATAAAGTACATACAAGCTACTACTATAAACGTTGGAATCATATAATTTACATTTTGTCCGCTAATAATTTGAGCATTATGCATAAGCTCTGGGAGTGATATAACGACTGCTAGCGCTGTATCTTTCAGCAATGAAATAAACTGACTGACAAGTGGCGGGACCATTCTTCTTAATGCTTGTGGTAAAATAATGTGCCAAAGTGCTTGCACATACGTTAATCCTGAAGATCTTGCAGCCTCAATCTGTCCTTTTTCAATAGATAATAGGCCACTTCGAACAATTTCAGATATCATTGCAGCTTCAAATATTGTTAAAGCGACAATTACGGCTGTTATAATTTCTAATTTCAAGCCTGCTTCTGGAAGTGCAAAATATGTGAAAAATATAATTAAAAGTAGTGGTAAGTTTCGAATTACTTCAACGATAACTCCTAATATTTGTGAGAAGACGGGTATTTTTGTGTACCGTACAATCCCTATTACACTACCGATAATAAAGCTAAGTACAATCGCTACGAGTGCTACCTCTAATGTGATGAGTAATCCTTTTAATAAAAAGAGAATATGATCTCCTGTAATTGCTCCCTTAAAATCCATTTACACCGCCTCCTTTGCTAAGCGTTTTTCTAAATAACGCACTAGCATACTGAGCGGAATTGTTAATATTAAATAAAACATCCCGACAAATATATACACATCGAACGTAACAAACGTCTTCGTTGAAATTAAATCTCCTTGATACATTAAATCAGCACCAGCAATAATTCCGAGTATAGAAGAGTTTTTTACTAAATTGAGAAATTGATTTCCTAAAGGAGGGATTACGATTTTCATCGCCTGGGGTAAAACAATATAATACATTCCCTGTACATACGTTAATCCTGAGGAACGTGCTGCTTCCATTTGACCTTTTGCAACGGATAAAATACCAGCGCGAATGACTTCCGCAATAAACGCTGCAGTATATACGGTAAGCGTAACTGTTCCTGCTACAAAACCATTTAAAGTAATTCCTACTACAGGTAAAGCGAAATAGAATATGAATGCAATTAATACGAGCGGAATATTTCTTACAAATTCTACAATAGCAGCTCCCAACCAATTTAAAATGCGAATTGGTGCAATACGCATTACCGCCAATACTACCCCTAAAATAAAACTGCCTATTAATGCGATTACACTAGACAACACTGTATATTTAAAACCCTCTAAATACATATCAATGTTATTCGTTAATATAGAAAAATCAGGCACATATTCTCCCCTCTTTCTTTACAAGAAGAGGATGAGTACTCTCATCCTCTCACTTTTACTATTTATCACTTTACTTCTCTGGTTTCTGCCCAATCCATTTCTCATATAATTTGTCATACTCTCCGCTTGCTTTCATGTCTTTAATTAAATTATTAATCTCTTTCGTTAAATCATCTGCACCTTTTTGCACTGCGATTCCGTACGGTTCATCCGTAAAAATTTTCCCTACCACTTCATAATTTGAATCTTGTTTTGCCATACCGTAAAGAATTGCATTATCTGTCGTTAACACATCACCTTTTCCTGCTTTTAACGCTGTAAATGCCTCACTGTAATTTTCAAATTCTAATACAGTCGCTTCCGGTGATTTTTGGCGAATGTTATTTGTCGATGTTGAACCTTTTACTGCTAACACTTTTACGCCCTTTTTCACATCATCAATACTTTTAATATCGCTTCCTTTTTTCACGAGTAACGATTGCCCTGCTTTAAAATATACATCTGAAAAATCGACCTCTTTTTTACGTTCTTCTGTAATTGTCATTGTTGCAATAATTGCATCAATGTCACCATTTTTCAGGAGTGGAATACGCGTTTTAGATGTTACCTCTTTCAACTCTAGTTTCTTTTCATCCCCAAGAATCTTTTTCGCAAGCGCCTTTGCAACATCAACATCAAATCCTTCTACCTGCCCTGTCGAAGGATTTTTCAATCCAAATAAGTTCGTATCATTCTTCACCCCAACTACTAACTTCCCTCGCTTCTTAATTTGTTCAACAGCACCGCCTTGCTTCGTGTTCGTTTCTTTTGCCTCATCTTTTTTACTTCCGCATCCAGCAACGACAAGTACGAATAGACATGAAAATACGATTAACGTAAACAACTTTTTCATTTTAAGCATAAAACTCCTCCTTTAATGGTTTAACACTCGGCTTAAAAATAGACGCGCTCTTTCTTGTTCAGGACTTGCAAAAAATTGCGCCGGTGTTGTATCCTCAATGATTTTGCCATCATCCATAAATAAAATCCGATCGGCTACCTCCCGCGCGAATCCCATTTCATGCGTGACAACGACCATCGTCATCCCTTCTTTAGCTAGCGTTTTCATAACATCAAGTACTTCCCCGATCATCTCTGGATCAAGAGCAGACGTAGGCTCATCGAATAGCATAATTTCCGGCTGCATCGCAAGTCCTCTAGCAATTGCCACCCTTTGCTGTTGTCCACCAGATAATTGATGTGGATATACACTGGCCTTCTCCGGAATTCCTACTTTCTCTAAATAAAACATCGCCGTTTTCTCTGCTTCCTCTTTTGAAATTTTATTTACTTTAATAGGTGCTAGTGTAATATTTTGAAGAACCGTTTTATGTGGATATAAATAAAAATGTTGAAAGACCATTCCGATATTTCGGCGTAATTCATTCATATCTGTTTTCGCATTGTGTACCTCCGTATTTTGTACAATTAGCTCTCCATTTGTAATTGACTCTAACTGGTTTATACACCGAAGCAACGTGCTTTTTCCTGACCCTGAAGGCCCAACAACTACTACCACTTCACCTTTTTTCACTTGTACATTAATATCTTTTAAAACTTGAAAGTTACCATAATATTTATTTACATTACGAAACTCTATCAACATACTCCCCCCTTCCCCTAACAAAGCATGTACATTCTTTTTATATTCAAAAATAAGCAAAAAAATAACTTTGATCCTCATTTCACCCATAAAAAAAGCAAAGGGGTTTCCCCTTTGCTTTTTCATCTCTATTCCATTACGATACTTCTTCTTTCTTATCTTTTCCGTATTCATGTTCCCAGAAATCAGCATTTTTAATTCCCAATGGCCCTGGATCGAATACTGGATCTTTTCCTTCTTTCTTCTGCTTTTCATAATCCTTTAATGCAACTAATGCAGGTTTTTGTAACAATAAAATCGCAATGATATTTACCCATGCCATAATCCCTACACCGATATCACCTAAAGCCCAAGCCGTTGCTGCTGTTTTGATACAACCGTAGAATACAGCTCCTAAAAAGACAAACTTTAGTACCATAGACAGCCAAGGGCGGTCTTTATCACGGTTTAAGTACGCGATATTCGTTTCTGCAATGTAGTAATACGCCATAATTGTTGTAAATGCAAAGAATAGTAACGAGATTGCAACGAAACCGTTTCCAAATCCAGGGAAAACAGATTCTACTGCTGCCTGTGTATATCCCGGTCCTGGCTGTGCACCATTTAATTTATTTACGATAAAGTTTTTTCCGCTTGCATCAAATACGTTATACATGCCTGTAATAATCATCATAAATGCTGTTGCTGAACAAACAAATAATGTATCAATGTAAACGGAAAATGCTTGCACTAAGCCTTGCTTAGCTGGATGTGATACTTCAGCTGCTGCCGCTGCATGTGGCCCAGTTCCTTGCCCTGCTTCATTAGAATAAATACCACGTTTTACTCCCCAAGAAATTGCTAAACCGATAATACCACCAAATGCTGCTTCTAATGCAAACGCACTTCTTATAATTAACATAAATGCTTCTGGCAATTTTTCAATATTCATAGCGACAATAACACAAGCTACTAAAATATAACCAACTGCCATAAACGGTACGACAACTTGCGCTACGTTAACAATACGCTTTACTCCACCGAAAATGATAAGAGCTAATACAACAACTAATAAAGCCCCTGATAATGTAGTGTTAATTCCAAAAGCTGTCTCTAAACTTACAGCAATACTATTTGCTTGCACGCCCGGTAATAAAAGCCCAGTTGCAAGAATTGTCGCTGCAACGAATACTAAAGCATACCATTTCACACCTAGACCTTTTTCGATGTAATAAGCAGGTCCACCACGAAACTGTCCTTGATGCTTTGTCTTATAGATTTGCGCGAGTGTTGATTCTACATAAGCTGATCCTGCTCCTAAAAAGGCTACTGCCCACATCCAAAATACAGCCCCTGGTCCACCGAAGGCAACCGCTGTAGCTACCCCAGCGATATTCCCTGTCCCAACGCGCCCTGATAACGAAAGTGCTAACGCTTGGAATGAAGAAACACCAGCCTCTGATTTTTCTCCTTTAAATGTCAGCTTCACCATTTCTCCTACGTGCCTTACTTGTAAAAACCTCGTTCGAATAGAAAAATATAAACCTGCTCCTAAACATAAATAAACAAGTGCTGGACTCCAAACAATATTATTTAACCAATTTACGAAAGCTTCCAATATTCCCCCTCCTTTTTATCAAGAATATTCAGAATATATAAAAATTATAAGTGTATAGCGAATCTATGACAATATTATTTTAATAAAACAAACATATTTTTGTATAAAAAAACAAAGTATATATTTGTTTTATATACTTTGTTTTGAACAGAATGTATTATATATTCACAATTGCTTCTTTTTTTATAATTCTTTCGTATAGCTCTTCTGATAACTTTCGGAAATTATCTGGCATATCTTTCCCTTTAAATTTCTTTTGGAGCGTACCGTATAGACCTATGTCACGCAAACGTAAAAATAGTGGTAATGATTCATACCAGCTATCCGCCAGTCTGTGCTCATACTCATAGCCTTTCCGTAACACTTGTAACTGTTTACGAGCAAAGTCTGTCTTCTCTTCCGCTGTCCACGTTGTAAATAGAACAGAGTAATAAAGAACCATTGCTAAATCGTGTATAAAGTAATTATAAGCCGCATCATCAAAATCAAAGATTGTTAGCTCTTTTCCATCATAATGAAAATTACCTGGATGAATATCCCCATGCATAAGGCCGAATGTTTCTCTTTCAATTGGAAGAGCCTTTATCTCATCCATTAATACCGCAGCGATCTTTTTCACTTGATCATCTTCTAATCCATTAACAATCCCACTCTCATCTTCTTCCCACGTATCACGGTAGTCTGTTTTAGGATAATCCATTGTAAGGCGATGCAGTTGTCCAATCGCTTTTCCCCATGCTTCAAAGTAAGCCTCTCCCCAATATGGTGATTCCGCTCCTTTTACTTGCTCACCTTTTGCATATGTAAATAAGGAAACGAAAAAGAAAGTTTCATCCTCTGCTCCGATTTCTTCTACAAGATTTTGAAACGTTGAGTACAGGGGGCCTGCTACCTTTGCTCCGTTCTCTGCAACATATCGTAAAAAATCTAGTTCAGCCTCGACTTCTTTTTTAGAGCGATGCGACGAATGCGTTAAACGTAATACATAGTCTTCATCATTATCACCCTTCGCCTTAAAAATATAATTCTCAAAATCTCCAAGCGGCTTGTCTTCCACTGTTACACGAAACAAACTCGCTGCTCTTTTTAAAATCTCTTTCGTAAAAACACGTTCTACAGCTATTTCCATATGTATCCCTCCTATATATCTTCTTAATTCGACATAAATGTTAAAAGTACTGCTATGAAATTGAATAATGCGTGGGCAATCATAGCTGATAAAATAGAATTTGTTTTCTCATATAACCCAAGCATAAATTTCTCACAAAAAGCAAAAATTAACAGAAGTAACTTTATCTAAAAGAGGTGGAAATTATGACAGAGCAAAAAGAACAACAAGAGAGTACGGATCAAAAGCATATGTTTCCATCACTTCCGGAAAACATTAATTATATCGAAAATAAGCTCTGTCATTCAGACGATATAAAAAAATTAGATTTTCCTTTCCAAAACGGCAAAGGAACAATCTTATATATCGAATCTTTAGCAGATTTAAATTTAATTCACCAATTAGCTCTTGAGCCTTTATTAACTCGGTCGGATTTGTCTTTAGATAAAGCTTTTGCCACATTAAGTATGAAGAAAGAAACAAATTTAAATTACGGTGTGCAACTTTTATTACAAGGCAAATCATTATATTTTCATGAACAAGTCGACAGTTTTTGTATTTTCGAAACAGCTTTATCTTTAAAGAGAGATATAGCAGAGCCTGATAATGAAGGTATTGTACGTGGACCACATACTGGTTTTGTAGAAGATTTAGCAACCAATTTAGCTTCCATTCGTAAACTCATAAAAAGTCCAAATATCGTCGTTAAATATTTCACACTTGGTGAAGAAATGCATACGAAAGTGGCAATTGCTTATATGCAAAACATAGCGAATGACGATTTAGTTACAGAAGTAAAAAGAAGGTTAGAAACGATTAAGACAGATGCACTTATGCCTCCGGGATATATACAAGAATTTATAGAGGATACGTCTTTCTCACCATTTCCGCAGCAATTAAATACAGAGCGTCCAGATAGAGTCGCAGCAAATTTAATGGAAGGACGAGTTGCTATTTTATCTGATGGAGATCCAACAGCGCTTATCGTTCCTGTTACATTATTTGCTTTCTATCAATCACCAGATGATTACAATAACCGCTGGATTGTCGGTTCTTTCGTCCGAATGATTCGCTTAGTGAGTTTTTTGATTGCTTTTCTCTTACCAGCTATATATATCGCAACCGTAGCCTTTCATCCTGATGTATTGCCACTCGAACTTGTGTATACAATTAAAGCTTCATTAGAGAAAGTACCACTTCCTCCTATTTTTGAAGCTCTCTTAATGGAACTAATTTTCGAATTATTACGGGAAGCTGGTATTCGTTTGCCGAGCAGAGTTGGACAAACAATCGGTATTGTAGGCGGTTTAGTAATTGGTGATGCAATTGTAAAAGCCGGACTCGTTTCTTACACAATGATTATCGTTGTAGCTTTAACTGCCATCTCATCTTTTCTCGTTCCATCAAACGATATGAGTTCAGCAGTTCGGATTCTTCGATTTCCATTAATGCTCCTTGCTGCCCTATTCGGATATGTAGGAATATCGTTCGGTCTCATTATAACTTTCGTTCATTTATGTCAGCTTCATTCTTTTCATACACCATATCTTTCTCCTGTTGCACCAATGCGGATTAAAGATATGAAAGATTCTTTTGTCAGACTACCAATTTGGTCATTTTGGGAACGACCACATGATCCAAAACCGAAAAAAATGCAGCGCCAACATGTAACGAGAGAGGATGAGGACGGTGACAAACACGCAAAGTAAAATTTCGTTAGTTCAATTTACCTTTTTCGTTATTCAGTGCCAAATCGGAGTAGGCATACTTTCTCTACCGAACCGCCTTCACCCGATTGCTAAAGGCGGTGGGTGGATTTCTGCACTCATCGCTGGGCTTGCGATTCAGCTTATTATTTTACTTATGTGGCTTTTCTTAAAACGATTTCCTGATGCAGATATGTATGAAAGTGTTTGTATGCTATTTGGGAATAAGTTTGGAAAACTATTAGGTTTTGCTTATGTTTTTTATTTTACTCTTATTGGTATGACGGTTATGTTGAATGCTTGTAATGTCATTAAAGTGTGGATATTACAAGCAACTCCTTGGTATGCCATTCTCATACTATTTACAATAGCTTGTTGTTATGTAGCTTATAACACTTTTAAAGTCATCGTACGATTTTATGTCATGGCCTCTATTCTCATTTTACCAATGGCTCTTTTAATTGCCCTAGGGCTTTCCCGAGCTGATTTCTCTTATATTTTTCCCATTACAGAAGCCGGCTGGTGGAATGTAATTCAAGCATCCAAGGAAACAATTACAGCCATGTATGGTTTTGAAATCATTCTTATCGCTTTTCCAAAAGTAAATGGCAGTTCTGTCGCAAAACTAAAGGCAATTTCTATTGCGAATGGATTTGTAACCCTTTTTTATACTTTTACTGTTTGGATTTGCTTTATCGTATTTAGTCCAAAACAAATTGAGCTTATTCCAGAACCAGTTGCTTACTTATTACGATCCTTGCATATCGGGATTATAGACCGAACTGATTTACTATTCATACCAATTTGGATGATAACAGTTGTAGCTTCTATCGCTAGTTATTACTGCGCTGCTTCTATAGGAATTGGACATATATTCAATCTTGGTAATCATAAAAAGGCTGTCCCAATCGTTGGTATTATTGCTTTTAGTATAGCCCTATTTATCGATACACCTGAAGAATTAAAAGTGATTGCAACTTTCACAGATAAGTTCACCTATATTTTCATCGTTGTCCTCCCTCTTTTATTTCTACTTTATTCAGTAATAAGAAATAAGAAAGGAGAACAGTATGTTCAAAAAAAGAGTTAAATTACTTTTTGTATTATGCACTAGTGCATTCCTTGCTGGCTGTTGGGATCAAGAACCATTAAGGGAAGCAAGGTTAGCTTATAGTATTGGATCTGATATTACGGAAGAGAATCAACTCCAGCAAACAATTGAGCTCGTAAAAAGTTCAAGCGGCGAACAATCTTCATTCGAGAATGAAATACATTCAGCAACCGGGCATAACATAAGAGATACAAGCGATGCACTGAAAAAAAATGTAACGGGAAACATTCGTTATTTTAAATATGGTGTTCAATTACTAGGAACCAAAATTTTAAAAAAAGGTATACTACCTTATTTAGATGTCAGCTTTCGGGACCCAACAAACCCAACTGCTTTAGTAAAACTTATTGCAGTAGATGGTGAAACATCCGAGATACTAGAAAAAAAGAAAGTAGGAAATTTACTAATTGGAGATTTTCTAAAGAAAAAAGTGAAAAGCTTAGAAGATATGAGTGTATTTCCAAAAGAAACTTTAGAAACAGCTGCTACAAAAATGTTAGATCCCGGTAAAGACTTTACCCTCCCTTCTATAAAAATAAAAGGAAAAGAAGTAATTACAAACGGGTTAGCTTTATTTAACAATGATAAATTAACTGGGCATTTACCTTTGAAACAATCTGTTTTATTCGTATTATTAACTGGAAAAATGGGAACAAGTGCCCGTATAACTCAAAAACTTACTAGCGATGAATCCAAGAAGACATCTGATTATTTAACAATGGAAGTGAGCAATCGGAAATTAAAACGAGACTTAAAAATAACAACAGATAAAAAAGGAAATGTTTATGCTCATATTAAGCTTCAGTTAAAAGTTATAGCCCTTGAAGCTCCAAGAGATAACCTTTATAAAATGGATGAAAGAAAAAAGCTAAATAAAGAATTATCAAAACAACTTACAAAAGAAGCGAAAAAAATAACAAATAAACTACAAAAGGCAAATTGTGATGCTTTTGGGATTGGTAGACACCTTATCGCGTATCATCCTGATTTATGGAAGAAAAAAAAGTGGAATAAAGATTATGCAAAAGTAAAGTTTAAACCAGAAGTAGACGTAAATATTTTGTATAGTGGTGTCTTAAAATAAAAGGCTGTATGCCACGCAGGCATACAACCTTTTATTTCGTATATCGATATACAATTGATTCATATGGTCTTAAGTTAAGTTTTGCAATATCCTTGCTAGAATCTTTATAATTCGACAGTAGTATTTCTTGTTTCATTCCATCTAATTGAACATGAGCTGGTACAGAATACGTTATTTCTTCTCCATAGAAGTTATTTATAACAAGTAGCACTTCACTTTCTGTAGTACGAGTATATGCCCAAATTTTAGGATCATTTTCATCCAAAATAGCATATTCTCCTTCTGTAATTACATCATACGTTTTTCGAAGTTCGATTAACTTTTTATAATGATAAAATACAGACTCTTTATCTTCTAGTGCCTTCTCTACATTTATTTCTTTAAAGTTTTCAGCCACTGAAATCCAAGGTGTACTTGTTGTAAAGCCACTATTCATCTCTTCATTCCACTGCATTGGAGTTCGGGAGTTGTCACGAGATTTTTGTTTTAAAATCCCAATAATCTCTTCTTTTGATAATCCTTCTTCCAGCTTTATATCGTATATATTTAACGATTCTACATCGCGATATTGCTCAATAGACTCGAATTTAGGATTCGTCATACCGATTTCTTCACCTTGATAAATGTAAGGTGTCCCCTGCAACATATGCATAGCTGTCGCTAACATTTTCGCAGATTCATTTCGGTACTCTTTATCATCACCAAAGCGTGACACAATACGAGGCTGGTCATGATTACACCAGAATAACGCATTCCATCCCCCGCCCTTTTGCATTTCAATTTGCCAATTAGACATAATCTCTTTTAATTTAATAAAATCAAAATCAGCCTTCGTCCACTTATCACCATTCGGATAATCAACTTTTAAATGATGGAAACTAAACGTCATACTTAATTCATTACGCTCAGGGTTTGAATATTTAATACAATTATCAATTGTCGTAGATGACATTTCTCCAACTGTAATTACATCTTTCCCTTCAAAAACATTTCGGTTCATTTCTTGTAAATATTCATGAACACGTGGGCCATCTGTATAATATTTACGGCCATCGCTTGTCGCCGTACTTCCATTATCATTTAAGAACTGTTGATCTTTTGAAATTAAATTAATAACATCTAATCGGAATCCAGTTACCCCTTTATCAAGCCAAAAGCGCATCATATCATATACTTCTTCACGAAGTTTTTCATTTTCCCAGTTTAAATCTGCTTGTGTCTCATCAAATAGATGTAAATAATATTGCTCTGTCTTCTCATCATATTTCCAAGCAGACCCACCAAACTTAGATTGCCAATTATTTTTTTCATCACGCCAAATATAGTAATTACGATATGGACTATTTTTATCTTCCTTCGCTTCTTTAAACCACTTATGCTCCGTCGAACTATGATTTACAACGATATCAAGCATAATTTCAATGTTACGTGCTTTTGCTTCTTCTAAAAGCTCTTCAAATTCTTCCATCGTTCCGTAAGATGGATCAATATTGTAGTAATCACTTACATCGTATCCATTATCATTTTGTGGCGATTGGTATATCGGTGTTAACCAAATATAATCTACTCCGAGTTCTTTTAAGTAATCTAGTTTTTCTGTAACCCCTTTTATATCACCGGTTTCTTTATTGTAATAGCTATTAAAGCTCTTCGGATAAATTTGATAAACTACACTTTTATGCCAATCCTTCATGTTTAACTTCCTCCTACTTCTGTTTTACTCGTTTTGCAAATAACCACGTTAACGTAAATGGAATTACAATTGCGATAACCATTCCGACAATAAACATTGGAATCGATTTCGGAATGATAGAAATAAATGCTGGTAATCCACCAATTCCGATAGCAGGTGCTAATACACCATTTAATGTAATGAATATCGCCGCCACAGCCGATCCGATAATCGCTGCATAGAACGGGAATTTATTTCGTAAGTTTACACCAAACATAGCTGGCTCTGTAATACCGAAATATGCCGAGATTGCTGATGTCGATGCCATACTTTTATCATTTTGATTTTTAGAAATCCAGAACATCGCAAGTGCCGCACTACCTTGCGCAATGTTAGAAAGAGCAATCATCGGCCAAATGAATGTACCACCGTGTTGTGCAATTAATTGTAAATCGATAGCAATAAACATATGATGCATACCTGTAATTACAAGTGGTGCATACAATGCTCCAAATAATACTGCTCCAACTACTGGTACTGTTTCATATACACCTACTAATCCTACTGTTAATAAATCTCCAATATGACGTGTAACCGGACCAATAATCCCTAATGCTAATACACCTGTCACAACGATTGTTGTAATTGGTACAACTAATAATTGAATTGCATTTGGTACATGTTTCTTTAAAAAGATTTCTACTTTACTTAATACAAATGCTGCTACTAAAACCGGCAAGATTTGTCCTTGATATCCTACCTTCTCAATTTGGAACAGCCCTAAAATATTGAAGTACTCAATCTTTTGACCATCTAAACCAGTCGCTGCTTTTCCATAGTCCCAGGCATTTAATAAGGCCGGATGCACAAGCATTAATCCCATAACAATCCCTAGTATTGGACTACCACCAAAACGTTTTGTTGCTGACCACCCGACAAGTGCCGGTAAGAATACGAATGCTGTATTGGCCATCATATTAATTAAATCCCAAAGCCCGCCTAAGTTTGGATACACATCTAATAAATTTTTTCCATCAAAAAATAAGTCCTTTGCGCCTAATAGATTGTTAATACCCATTAATAAACCAGCTGTTACGATTGCTGGTAATATCGGCATAAATACATCTGAAAATACTTTTACAAACTTTTGAGCTGGATTTAACTTTTGGTTTCCAGAATCTTTTACATCAGCTACTGTCGCTTCCTTCATACCTGCAAGCGTTATCAATTCAGCATATACTCGATCAACATCTCCTGGACCGATTACAATTTGAAATACCCCAGCGTTATGAAACGCTCCCTTCACTAATGAAACAGACTGCAATTTATCGTTATCTATTTTACTTTCATCCTTTAAAGCGATACGGAGTCTCGTTACACAGTGCGCAGCTTGTTCAATATTGTCTTTCCCGCCAATATACTGCAACACTTCCTCTGCTGTTTTACGATAGTCTTTCCCCATATTCCCGTCCCTCTTTTCTTTTTTTGATACCGTTTACAATTACATATTAACTCGTATATATAAGTTAGTCAACACTCATATATACGAGTTTGTCATTTTTTTATAAAAAAAGAGATGAAACGTTATTACGTTCCATCTCCTTATTTTCTCCGCGCCACATCCGAAAAATGAAAAATATCTAAGCGGTGGCGGGATTCTGTATATTCGAACTGACTTCCATCATACAAATGCGTAAAGTTTTTCACGACAACAACATAATCTGTTCCATTTAAATCTAAATACTTTCTATCGTCCTCTGTACATGGTTGCACTTCAATTACTCTCTGTGAGTAACTAATATGAAGACCTAGTTCTTTCTCAATATATTTATAAATGGACCCCGCTGCAATCTCACTCGTTAATCCAGGAATATATTCCGATACAAAATGATTAATATCCAAAATTACTTTTTCTCCATCAATATTTCGTACGCGTTTAATATGATCTATGTCTGTTTTCTCTTTCACATTTAATAGCTTTGCAACCTCTTTTGTCGCTTTTACTTTCTCCATTTCCACGACTTCTGTAATACAATGGCGTCCTAAACGTTCATTTTCTTCTTGGAAACTTACAATACCACCAAAGTTGAATTCAATGTTTTTTCGCTTTAAAACAAAAACACCTTTTCCGTGTATTTTTTGAACATATCCACGTTCTTGTAATAAATCTACAGCTTTTCTTACAGTACCGCGGCTCGCTTCATATTGCTTCATTAATTCAGTTTCTGATGGGATTTTGCATCCCTCTTTTAATTGCCTATTATCAATAGAATTACTGATTTCTGTATAAATTTGTTCATACTTACTCATCATCTACAATAGCCCCTTGTCACCTTCTAGTTCTATATGTATTATACCATGCTACACTCTTCTGCCAATCTCTCACTTATTTTCCAGTATAGGAAAAATAAAGGTAAATATTTAATCTCTAAAACGTATTTTTATAAAAATTTTTATATTTTTCTTTTCATTCAAAAAAACATGTAGTATACTAACTTCAAAATCAGAGGAGAAAGGGAGCAAAGAACTATGCTTACTTATACAACAATTGTAGTTACATTTGCACAAAAACATCATCATCATACGTAACCCTTGAAACCTAGCGGAAAAATTACGCGTAGGTACAAGGGTTATTCCCGTTGTACCTACGCTTTGGCGAAGAGCCATGTAGGTATTTTTTATCTACATGGCTCTTTTTTTATTGCCAAAAAGCTAGTAAAAAATGATGTTTAAGCAAATATTACTACAAAGGAGTTAACAAAAATGGAAACGAAAAAATGGGGATTATGGGTTTTAACAGCTTTTGTTATCGGGAATATGGTTGGCGGTGGCGTATTTATGCTCCCAGCAAATTTAGCACAAGTATCAGGTCCAATGGGTTCTACACTTGCATGGAGTATTACAGGACTTGGCGTATTTATGATTGCACTCGTATTTGGAAATTTAGCAATCCGAAAACCAGAATTAAAAGCGGGACCACAAAGCTATGCTCAAGCGATGTTCCCTTCAAAAAAAGCGGGTAAAGTTGCAGGCTATAGTATGGCATGGGGATATTGGGCTGCGAACTGGGCTGCAACAGCATCTGTTATTATTTCCTTTGCTGGATATTTATCAACATTCTTTCCAGTTTTACAAAGTAAGCAAATTCTCTTTTCAACGAACGGATTTTCACTAGAACTTGGAAAAGGATTAACGTTCCTCGTATGTAGCCTTATGTTATGGGGAATTCAATATATTCTTTCTCAAAATATTGATCGTGCTGGAAATATGAATCTTCTTGCTACTATTGCAAAAATTATCGGATTTACAATGTTTATTGTAATCACATTATTCATTTTCAATGCCTCTAATTTCGGAGACGGGCAAACATTTATGAATGAAGCAGGACAATCCATTTCGTTAGGTGGACAAATCAATTCAGCTGCTATTGCAACACTTTGGGCATTTATCGGTATTGAATCGGCTGTCATGCTTTCTAATCGTGCAAAATCTCAGCGTGATGTTAAAAAAGCGACTATTTTCGGATTAATTATCGCTCTTCTTATTTACATGTCAATTACGCTACTTACAATGGGAGCTCTCCCGCAAGATGCTTTAAAAGACTCTCAAAAACCATTAGTAGACGCATTAAATTTAGCAATTGGCAATAAAGGCGCATATATAATGGCTTTACTTGCACTTGTATCTTTATTTGGATCTACAGTTGGCTGGATCGTTGTTAGTTCAGAGGTTCCTTATCAGGCAGCAAAAAATGGGCTTTTCCCTAAATTTTTTGCGAAAACAAATAAAAAAGGTAGTCCTTCAAAATCATTATTTATTACAAATGTGATGACGCAAATTTTCTTATTCTCAACGATTTCTGGTACCGTATCAGAAGCTTATAATTTCGCTATCGTTGTAGCAACATTAGCTTATTTAATTCCATACCTTGTTTCTACGCTGTACCAATTCAAATTAGTTATTACAGGAGAAACGTATGATATAATGCCTGGCTCTCGAATAAAGGACGGCATCATTACTACATTAGCATTCATATATTCTATTTGGGTTATCAAAACGGGAACTGCTGATTTAAAAACGTTCTTCTTAGGAATCGGATTGTTCGTATTAGGTCTTATTCTTTATCCTGTACTAATGAAAGACTCACAAAAAATGAATTAAAAAAGGAGAAGCTTCTGGCTTCTCTTTTTTATTAGAAGTCTATAATTAACTTTTCCTTTAACTCTGCTACAGATAAAGGTTTTGCATAATAAAATCCTTGTACATAATCACAGCCCATCGATTTTAATAAGCTTTCTTGCTCTACTGTCTCTACCCCTTCAGCAACTACTGCTAAATGTAAGCTATGGGCAATTTCAATAACAGATTTTACAATCGTTCGCTCTGGCTGTGCATGATCATAATGAAATTCACGAATAAAATTACGATCAATTTTTACTATATCCAGCGGTAGTTGTTTTAAATAATATAAGGAAGAATAACCCGTTCCGAAATCATCTAAAGCAATTAAAATACCCATATTTCTTAATTCTTGTAATGTAGCAATAATATAATCAAAATGACGAACAGCAATGCTTTCCGTTATTTCTAAAATTAAACGATTTGCAGGAAATCCAGTTCTCCTTAAAATGCTACGTACAGATAAAATAAAACGCTTTTGCATTAATTGTTGTATGGATAAATTCACAGATAACTTTAGTCCTTCTTCATACTCTGGCAATGTTTTAAACAAGCGACATGACTTTTCTAATACCCAGTCTCCTAATTTTATAATAAGTCCAGATTCTTCAGCTACTGGGATAAATTCGCTTGGTGAAATAGGTCCTTCTTCTGTCGAACAACGCGCTAAAGCTTCAATACCAGTATATTTCTTCGTTTTCAAATCAATAATAGGCTGCAGTGCCACATCTAACTCTTCATCACGAATTGCCTTTTGCAAAGCAAATTCAATTTTCATTCTACGATTTATTTTCGCACGTAACTCATCTGTAAAGAAACACGCTGCATTTCTTCCCTGTTCTTTCGCACTATACATAGCTAAATCTGAATTCTTCAATAGAGTTTCTACATCTTGTCCATCTTGCGGATATGAGCACAGTCCTAGACTAGCTGAAATGTATACTTCGTGACCTTCAAGTATAAATGGCGCCTGAAAGCATGACAACACAGATGTCGCTAGCTGCCTCATCTCATCTTGTGTATGATTTTTTGTTAACAACACAAATTCGTCGCCACCCAGCCTAGCCAGAACATCTTTCTCTCCTAGCACATAATGCAACCGTGAAGCAACTTCGCTTAAAAGTAAATCTCCTATCATATGACCTAGCGTATCGTTTACTAATTTAAAACGATCCAAATCAAAATAAATCATACCAAACTCTCTTTTATCTGCAATCAATTCGTTAACAGTCGTTATTAATTGTAAACGGTTCGGTAAACTCGTTAAAGCATCATGATACGCAAGCTCCCTATAACGACTTTCGCTTAACCGTAACCTCTGTTCTGCTTCTTTCCTACTACTAATATCATTTCGGATCGCAATAAATTGATATGGCTCTCCTTTTTCATTTAAAAATGGAACAATTGTTGTTTTAACCCAATAATATGTACCATCTTTTGCTTGATTTCGAATCTCCCCTCTCCATACTTTTCCGCTCAAAATACGCTTCCATAGCATTTGAAAAAATGTTTTCGGATGATGTCCTGAATTTAAAATACGATGATCTTTCCCTATTAACTCTTCTCGTGTATATTTGGAGATTTCACAAAACTTATCATTTACATATGTAATAAGACCCTTTCGGTCTGTAATCGCAACAATTGAAGACTCATCTAATGCTAACTTTAAATCTCGCAATGAAGATTCATATAATGCATGACCTCTTTGTTCTAGCATGCGCATCTCTCCTTGCTTCCTATCTGACTAAAACATAACTTGTTTCTTTTCATAGAAATAGAGATATTTCATTTCCTAATAATCGTTCTTTACATACATCACGTTTTGAAATATGTCGATTAAAATAACATAATATTATTTGTAATAAAAAGCAATATAATACCGTTTCGATTATAAATAGTAGTTTTTGAATTATAATAACAAAATATTAACATATTTTTACCTTGATTTTGGAAGAATTTTATAAATAAATACTGTATTAAACAAAAAAGAGGATATCCTCTTTTTTTGTTTAATACGGATATGGTGTTGGATATGGCGCTGAATAAATTACTGGGTACGGTGCTGGATATGGCGCTGGATAAGTTACTGGGTATGGTGCTGGATAGTAGCCTCCACCTGCTGCACCCGTTAATGCGCCAGCTGTAAGCCCACCTAACACACCTCCAGCAAAACTTCCAGGGAAAAATCCACCGCCCCATGAGCCGCCACCCCAGCCCCATCCACCTCCGTGATGGTGATGATGATCATGGTGATTGTGCCCACCATGGTGGTGATGTCCGCCGTTATGATGGTGCCCTCCATGATGATGATTACGATAATACAATCCGTTATTTTCTATATAATTCATATTTCCCCTCTCCTTTTCCATTTTCTCATCTTAATAGGTATTGTAAGAATAATATGGATCTTGTTGGTAACCTGTATAATAAGAATAATCCGAGTAATACGGATAACCATATCCGCCATAACCAAATCCAGGGCTGAGTAATGCTCCTGCTACAAACCCTGGAAAGAAACCTCCACCAAAAAATGGTGAATGTCCAAAACCACCATGAAAACCTCCGTGACCAAATCCTCCAATTGGACGACCATACATTTTATTCACCTTCCTTTTCTCTTTAAAAACGTAACAATACACTGTATGTAGGACAAATGCGGAAAGTATGGGGGAAATACCTACATTTTGTAAAAAACAGAAAACACTTTATAATAAAGTGAAACTTTAATCAGTGGGGGGCTTACTGCCCATTAAAGTGGGATAAAAATGTCACATTACATCCGCTATTTAGGAAGTCTATATTGAAGAAAGATTAGAGGAATTATATAGAAATGAAGAAACCTATTGTCCAATTACTATTAATATTTACAATTGTATCTATCGTTCTTTTCCTATTAAATACATCGTATATTTCGTTATATACATTTGTCGGCGTTCTCTGGTCCATCACAATTGTAGGAATTTCATTCGTTATTTTTATCGAAAATAGGTCTCCGCAAAGTACCTTAGCGTGGTTTTTAGTATTAGCACTTCTTCCCGTTGTAGGTGTACTTTTATACTCTATTTTCGGGCGTAGCCGTTGGAGAAGAAAAAAGCATCTCCATCGTTCAGAAGAACAAAGAAAATTATTCCGTGAAATATTAGAAGGAAAACGACTAGAGTTATCACTCAAAGTCCCATTAAGTGAACGCTCTACCCATTTAACAGAAGTTGTACAAAAATTTGGAGGCGGGCCTGCCGCAGATAGAACAACTACAAAACTTTTAACAAACGGAGATCAAACATTTTCAGCAATTTTGCAAGCGATCGAGCAAGCAAAACATCATATACATATTCAATACTATATTTATAAATCTGATGAGATTGGTACAAAAGTTCGGGATGCTTTAATAAACAAAGCAAAAGCTGGTGTTATTGTACGCTTCCTTTATGATGGATTAGGAAGTAATACGTTAAGAAGACGCTTTTTAAAACCTATGAAAGAAGCTGGGATTGAAATTGTTGAATTTGACCCTATTTTTTCAGCTTGGTTACTTGAAACCGTCAATTATCGTAACCACCGTAAAATCGTCATTGTAGATGGAGAAATCGGTTTTACTGGAGGACTTAACGTCGGTGATGAATATCTTGGCCGTTCAAAAAAGTTTCCCGTTTGGCGTGATAGTCATTTAAAAATCGAAGGAAAAGCGTTATATAAATTACAAGCAATTTTTCTAGAGGACTGGCTCTATGCATCTAGTGGTTTGAAAACCTATTCTTGGGATCAATTTATGAATAGACAATACTTCCCAGGTAAAGAAATTTCAAGTGCAGAAGGTGCCGTGCAAATTGTAGCAAGCGGGCCAAGCTCAGATGATAAGAGCATTCGCAATACATTATTAGCTGTTATGGGCTCGGCAAAAAAATCTATTTGGATTGCTACACCATACTTTATTCCAGATCAAGAAACTTTAACATTATTACGTTTAAGTGCAATATCTGGCATAGATGTACGCATTTTATATCCTGGTAAAAGTGATAGTATTATTAGTGACCAAGCATCTCAGTCCTACTTCACTCCACTTTTAAAAGCTGGTGCCTCCATTTATAGTTATAAAGATGGCTTTATGCATGCAAAAATTGTACTTGTTGATGATAAAATTGCAACAATCGGAACAGCAAATATGGACGTACGCAGCTTTGAATTGAATTACGAAATTATTAGCGTACTGTATGAATCAGAAACTGTTCATGATATTAAACGTGATTTTGAAGATGACTTTAAGCATTCTACTGAAATTAAATGGAACGCTTTCCAAAAGAGAAGTATCAAAAAACGAATATTAGAGTCTTTTATGAGGCTCATTTCTCCTTTACTATAAGCAATCAATGTACTATTGATTGCTTTTTCTTTTATATTTGTCCCCTCTCCTTTTCTTTGCATACCATATTAAAACAAGTTATCATAAGATGTATTACTTTATGAAAATAATGTTAGGTGGGACATACATGTTAGAACAATTTCATATACATGCTGATTTAAAACAGCAACTTTCTACAATTCACGAAAAGAATAAACAAGAAGCTGGTGAAAATGCACATTTAATCGGTACAAAAGTATATAAAGCATCTGATAATAGCATTATCGAAGATGCCATTACAGCACTTCTTCTTGGCAAAAATATTCTATTAAAAGGGCCGACTGGTAGTGGTAAAACCGTACTAGCTGAAACTCTTTCTTCTTTATTCCAAAAACCAATGCATAGCATTAACTGTTCTGTCGATTTAGATGTAGAAGGTATTTTAGGATACAACACACTACAAACGAAAGATGGCGCATCTGAAGTTACATTCGTTAACGGTCCTCTTATGAAAGCAATGAAGAACGGTCATTTCCTATATATTGATGAAATCAATATGGCAAAACCTGAAACGTTACCACTTCTTCACGGTGCATTAGATTACCGTAAAATGATTACAAACCCGTTTACACAAGAAGTTGTATACGGTGATGATGAGTATCGTGTAATCGCAGCAATTAATGAAGGCTACGTTGGAACAAGTGAACTAAACGAAGCGTTAAAAAACCGTTTCGTTATTATTGAAGTTCCCTACATCCAAGGTGATACATTAAAAGAACTATTATTAGCAGAATCAAAACTAAAAGACACTGCAACAATTGAAAAGTTCGTTGCATTTGCAAGCGATCTTATGCCTTTAGCTCGTGATGGCCGCGTAAGTGAAGAAGCAGCAAGTATTCGTGGCATTATTGATGCATGTGATTTAGGTGTATATATTCCCGTTATGCGTGCAATTGAACGTAGTATTATCGCAAAATTAAACGATGAAACAGAACAAATGACTGTCCGTGAATTAGCAGAAAGTTATTTCTTTGAGGGATAATTCATGAGACAAATTTTTAGTGACAAAAAAATTGATGCGTCGCTGTTTCTACAAATGGAAAACTTAATGTATGCCCTTCTCAAAGAAGATGATGCCTACCTTGAGTATGGCTATAAAGCATACTACGACGAAATTGAAAAAAAGGTTGTCATTAGTCACTTTTGGGATGATCGAAAAGAAGAGGATACAGTAATCGGATTAAAAAGCGAAGTGTTTTTAAAAGCACTTGGTAATAAACATTACTCGGACATGACTTTAATTCGTTCTTATGCAATTGAATTGCAAGAATCACCCTTAAAAAAGTTTTTAACACAATTATTTGTTCTATTAGAAGATTTACGTGTTGAGGAAATCGTAAAAAACTTACGCCCTGGCACAAAGCATGTTTTTAAAAGAAGAAAAGAAATGTATCGCAATTACTTTAGCTCACAAAATGAAATCAATCGTGTTCGTAACTATCACGGTGATCGTCTATTTTGTCTATGCTATCTTTCATTAACGAGCGATAAATATGAAATGTTTAATAATGAATATTTCGAGCAAATTGAAGCTATTTTGCATGAAACATTCCAAGCTCGTAATACGGAAGATATTATGTATATCGTTGAGAAAATTCGCTATCGCTTAGAGGAGCTTCTTGAAAGTGATATGCTGAACAACTATTTCGGGCATGCACCGCTTTATTTATCTGTCATTGCAGATGAAAAAAACTGTCGCGTCGAAGATTTAGCAAACGATGATACGCAGCTCATAGATGACGATGAAAATAAAAACAAAATGGATGAAAGCTTCTCAACATGGCACCGTGAAAATAAAAACAATGAAAACGAGAACTTTTTACGCTTTGAATTAGAAAGCGGAACAAAAACAAATATGATGGGTGACACTGCTCGCGAATCAGAAGATGGCGACCAAGCACTTGGCTCTGTACAAGGTACTTCTCAAAAAAGTACACAATCTAACTTTGATGGTGCTGACACAAAAGAAGCAAGAGCTTCTCACGCTTCTAGTCAAAATGATGGTGCATATGGTAAATATAACACTGGCGCTTCTCATACATTTAAAGAAGCACGTAAACCAAATCCTGATGAGAAAAAGGATTACCAAGCTATCAAATCAGTCGTTAATAAAGATGTAAAAGAATTAAAGAAAATTATCGAAAAAACGATTGAAAATAAAACGAATGCAAATAGTGATAAATATTACGGAAGACTTCGTAAGAAATTCCTTCGTATTTATACTGAAAAGCAGCCTCGCATGTTTTATAAAAAAGGGCAAGAATCACAAGAGCTCGACGTTGCATTCCAACTATTAGTAGACTGCTCTGGTTCTATGTATAACAAAATGGAAGAAACGAAAAAGAGTGTGGTCCTATTCCATGAAGCGTTAAAATCTTTAAAAATCCCGCACGCTATTAGCGGATTTTGGGAAGATGCTTCTAGTGCTAAACCTGAAGATAAGCCGAACGTTATCCATGAAGTTGTAACGTATAAAAACTCAACGTTACCAAACGTTGGTCCAGAAATTATGCAGCTTCGCGAAGAAGAAGATAACCGCGACGGATATATCATTCGGATCGTTTCTGAAAAGCTTGCAAAAAGACCAGAAAAACATAAATTCTTACTTGTCTTCACAGACGGTGAACCTTCTGCGCTAGACTACCAACAAGACGGTATTTTAGATACGCATGAAGCTGTCAAACTTGCTCGTAAAAGTGGTATGGAAGTAATCGGAATTTTCATCGAAGAAGGCGAAGCGAAAGAAGCAACTTATCAATTAATGAAGAACATTTATAACCATCACTTCTTAGTTGCAAATCACGCTGAAGATTTACGTCTGAAGATTAAACCACTATTGAAAAAGTTATTACTGAAGACGATTGAATAGAAAAACAGGAGCTTTGCGCTCCTGTTTTTTTCTATTCAATCACTTTGTTTCTGGTTGAAACTTATATGGAATGGCTACTTCTAATAATGAATCGAATCCTCCATCGTAGAATGGGAATCGTTCATTTGCAATTGCTCTGTCCACCCACTCCATTGCGGAAATTTCTCCTTCATCTGCTGCAACAAGTTCACCTTTTACTACATGCGCTCGAAATGTAAATAATAGCGCATGATTCCCTGGCTCTTCAAAGAATTTTTCATTAATCGCAACAAGTCCACCTGCCACAGCAGTTAACCCTGTCTCTTCTTTTACTTCCCTTACTAAAGCTTCCTCTAACGTTTCACCCTTTTCAACAGCCCCACCCGGCAATGACCAAACATTTTGTTCTACATTATGTACCATTAATATTTTATCTGTTTCTTCGTCATGTATTAGTGCGTATACGACATCAACCCTTTGCATGTTCCTTTTCTCCTTCAATTAACTCATCCATTGTAAATAAAGAATGTAGCTGTAAGCCATCTTCTAATAAGTTTTCTCTTCCCTCTTTTGTTCGTTCAATTACGCCTAAAACATGATGTACCTTCGCACCTAGTTCTCTTAAATCTTTCGTGCTTAATAATATTTGACCACCTGTCGTAATAACATCTTCAACAACACAAACATTTTTCTCAGTAATATTAACGCCTTCTGCTAACTTACATGTACCGTACTTCTTCGCTTCTTTTCTTACAAATACAACTGGTATACCCGTTTGTAAAGATAATGCTGTTGCTACTGGAATTCCTCCCATCTCTAAGCCTGCGAGCACTTCTGTCTCAGGAGGAATGAGCTCTTTCAATTGCTTAGCAATTTCTACTAACAATGCTGGATTAGATTCAAATAAGTACTTATCAAAGTATTGATTTGATACTTGTCCTGATCGAAGCTTAAACGTTCCCGTTAAACGTGACGTATTATAAATTTCTTTTGCTAACTCCCATTTCTCCATTTCCTGTCTCCCCTTTACACACAAATTAACTCATTCTATCACACTTGTAATTATTTGTATATTCCTAAAATACAAATAAAAGAGTCGATTCCTAAGAATCGACCCTTCCTATTAATTCATCACTAACTCAGCTGTGAGCTTTTTTTTTAACTTAGCCAACATGTCCGTTGTCATTTTGTCTAAATCGTATTCTGCTTTAAAGCCCCACTCTTTCATTGCTGCTGTTGCATCAATAGAGTTTGGCCAACTATCAGCGATTGTTTGACGAGCTGGATCTACAGCGTAGTCCATTGTAAACGTCGGAATGTGTTTACGAATTGATGCTGCGATTTGCTCTGGCTCAAAGCTCATTGCTGTAATATTAAATGCATTTCTATGCACTAACTTACTTGGATCAGCTTCCATTAATGAAATGATCGCTTGTAAAGCATCTGGCATGTACATCATATCCATGTATGTTCCTTCTGCAATGTATGAGGTGTATGTGCCTTTTTTAATCGCCTCATAATAAATTTCAACTGCATAATCAGTTGTTCCGCCTCCTGGAGGAGCTACGTAAGAAATTAAACCTGGGAAACGGACACCGCGCGTATCAACGCCAAATTTTTGATGATAATAATCACATAATAATTCCCCTGCTACTTTGTTTACCCCATACATCGTAGTAGGACGTTGAATTGTATCTTGTGGTGTATTATCTTTCGGTGTTGATGGACCGAATGCACCGATAGAACTTGGCGTGAAAAACTTACAGTTTAATTCACGAGCTGCTTCTAATGCATTTACAAGTCCGCCCATATTTAAATTCCATGCAAATAACGGATTTTTTTCTGCTGTTGCTGAAAGTAAAGCTGCTAAATGAATAATTGTATCTACTTCATTGCGCTTTGCGATATCATGTAGTTTTTGTCCATCTGTTACATCTAACGTTTCAAATGGACCAGACGTTACTACTTCACTATCTGTTTCACGAATATCTGTTGCAATAACATTTGATGCGCCGTATACATCACGAAGTTTCATTACTAGTTCAGAACCAATTTGCCCTAAAGAACCGGTTACTAGAATTTTTTTCATTTTCCCCACTCCTCATTTGCAAGCTATTCAAAAGATGTCGTTACTTAAATGATGCCCATTTCTTTCCCTACTTTTTCATACTTACGAATTGCTTCATCTAACATTTCTTTCGTATGAGCTGCTGTTGGCATATTACGAACACGTCCTGTTCCTTTAGCTACAGTTGGGAACACGATAGATTTTGCATATACGCCTTCTTCATTTAGACGTTTACTAAATTCTTGTGTTAATACTTCGTCACCAATAATACAAGGTGTAATTGGCGTTTCACTTTCTCCGATGTTAAAGCCAAGTTCTTTTAACCCTTGTTTTAAATAGCGACCATTTTCCCATAAACGATCGTGCAACTCTGTGCTTTCCATTAAGATTTCAATTGATCTCATGCAAGCTGCAGCATCAGCTGGTGTTAATGCTGTAGAGAATAAGAATGGACGTGAACGAACTTTTAACCAGTCAATTAAGTTTTGTTTCCCTGCTACATATCCACCAATTACCCCAATTGCTTTTGATAATGTACCAATTTGGAAATCAACTTTATCAGACAGACCAAAGTGCTTTACAGTTCCTGCCCCTTTACCAAGTACACCTGAACCGTGTGCATCATCTACGTATGTCATTAAATCTAATTCTTCCGCAATCTCAACAATTTCTGGTAGTTTTGCAACATCTCCATCCATTGAAAAGACACCGTCTGTAATTACCATTAATTTATTGTAAAGTCCTGATTCTTTCGCTGCGATTGCTTTTTGGCGTAAATCTTCCATATCAGAATGTTTATAAACAATAATTTTTGCTTTTGATAGACGACTACCATCAATAATAGAAGCATGGTTTAACTCGTCTGAAAGAATCGCATCATTTTTATCCATAACAGCTGAAATCGCTGCCATATTACAATTAAATCCTGATTGATAAGCAATTGCTGCTTCTGTATGTTTAAACTTTGCAATTGTTTCTTCTAATTTAATATGCAAATCTAAAGTACCGTTAATTGTACGAACCGCTCCTGCTCCAACGCCGTACTTATGAATTGCACCAATTGCAGCTTCTTGCAAACGGCTATCTGTTGCTAATCCAAGATAGTTGTTTGAAGATAAGTTAATATATTCTTTTCCGCCAATTGTAATGATCGGTCCATTTGAACTTTCGAGCGGATCAATTACGTTATAAAGCCCCTTTGATTTTAAATCCTCTAAATTTTCTTCTAAAAATTTCGCAAGTGTTTTACTAGACATCGTGAAGCCTCCCATCGTTCATGTAAGCGAATTATTGTCTTAATAGTTCTAATAATCCCTCTACTAGCTTAACACGTTTTCAGAATTTATTATAGAAAAATAGTTTAAAGTAACCGCTTACAATTCTAGATTATATATGATTCATTACAAGAAATCTATCATTTACTTTTCATATTTGGTAGAATAAAAAAAATATGTAAGGGGGCTTCAATCATGGCATTTACTGAATCTGATGTATATAATAACGAAGCGTTTTTTGAACAATATATGAAACGAAGATACCGAGAAAATAGCCCAAATGAATCACTTGAAAAACCAGCCTTCTTTCAACTCATTGGTGATGTGAAAGGAAAGAAAATTCTCGATTTAGGCTGTGGGGACGCAAAATTTGGCAAGGAATTATTAGAAAAAGACTGCCACTCTTACACCGGTATTGAAGGCTCCGAACTTATGTATGAAAAAGCTAAAAAACAACTAGAAAACAAAAATGGCGCCGTTCATTTTTTAAACCTCAAAGACTACACATACCCTCCTTCTACTTTTGATTTAGTAACATCTAGACTCGCCTTACATTATATCGAACATCTTACTATCATTTTTCAAAATGTGTACGAAACTTTAAAGACAAATGGAACCTTTACTTTTAGCGTTCAACACCCTATTATTACCTCTTCATTTGAAAGCTTGCAAACGAGCGGAAAAAGAACGAGTTGGCTTGTCGATGATTACTTTAAACTAGGCAAACGGGTTGAACCTTGGATTGATCAAGAAGTTATTAAATATCATCGTACAACGGAAGAATATTTTACACTATTACAACAGGCTGGATTTACAATTACAAATTTAAAAGAAGCTACACCAGATCAAACTTATTTTCAAAGCGCGGAAGAATATGAACGTCGTTTACGTATTCCCCTCTTTCTCTTATTCTCTTGCCGAAAATAAAAAAGACGATGATTTCCTCATCGTCTTTTTCTTTATCTCATTGCATGAGCAACTTCTTTACGTACACGTCTTCCTTTTCCATGCGGAATACAAAGTGGCGTCCCAAATAACGGATCCGTACTAATTTGACATTCCATTCGGAATACATCACGTACTAGCTTCTCATCTACTACTTCTTCTGGCTTACCTTGTGCATATATTTGTTTATCTTGAATGGCTACAATATTGTCTGCATAACGGCAGGCCAAATTTAAATCGTGTAGTACCATAACAATTGTTCTTTGTTCTGTTTCATTTAATTCGAATAATAAATCTAGCACTTCAATTTGGTGAGTCATATCTAAATAGGTAGTAGGCTCATCCAATAAAATAATATCTGTATCTTGCGCAAGCGTCATTGCAATCCAAGCACGTTGTCGTTGTCCACCTGAAAGAGCATGCACATCACGCTCAGCAAATTCTGTCATACCTGTTGCTGCAAGTGCTTTCTGTACCATTTCCTCATCTTTTTCTGACCATTGCTTCAGCCATGTTTGATACGGATAACGTCCTTGCTTTACAAGTTGCAATACTGTAAGCCCTTCTGGCGCTTGCGGTCCTTGCGGTAAAATTGCCATTTGACGAGCGATTTGCTTCGTTTGCATATTTTGAATGGCTTGACTATCTAACAAAATGTCACCAGCTGTTGGTTTTAATAATCTAGCTAGTGAACGTAATAAGGTCGATTTCCCGCAACCGTTAGAACCGATAAAGATGGTAATTTCACCTTTTGGAATTTCTAAATTCAACTCATCAATAATAATTGTTTCACCGTAAGACAACGTCAAACGTTTCGTCTCCAATGCTTTTTGCATATTCATCTTCCTTTATGAATTCCGACTTTTATAAAGTAAATAAATAAAATAAGGTGCACCAATTGCTGATGTAAATACCCCTGCTGGAATTTCAAGTGGGGTGAAAACTGTACGCCCAATTAAATCTGCAGCAAGTACTAAAATTGCACCGACAATAGCCGCAACCGGGAGTAATGCACCGTATAAAGAACCAACTAGTCTTCGTGAAATATGAGGTGCCATTAAACCGACAAATCCAATTCCACCAGCAAAGGCAACTGCTCCACCAATTAAAGCTGTACTAAGTAATAACATAAATATGCGTGACTTTGTTAAAGGAACACCAAGCCCTACCGCAATATCATCCCCTAGCTCTTGCGCATTTAAATGTCTAGCAGCTATAAATGATATTACCGTTAAAATGAGAACCCACGGCGCAAGTACCATGACGTTTTGCCAAGAAGAACCGTAAACAGTGCCTGTAATCCATACATTCGCTTGACTCGCTTGGTAAATTGGCGCTAACAACATAAACAAAGTCGTTGCCGCTTTCGTTAATGCCCAAAAACCAACACCAATTAAAACAAGACTAATCGGTGATAATCCGTCATTTCTCCATGCAAATAAATATACAAAAAGTGCTACAATCGTTGCCCCAATAAAAGCTGCTAACGGCATATAATGAATGCTTACAGTTAGCGCATTATTTTTATCACTAAATATAGCTAAAAATAATACCACTGCAACACTTGCACCACCTGTAATCCCGATGATATCCGGAGAAGCAAGTGGATTTCGAACGAGCCCTTGTAAAATACATCCTGCTACAGCAAGTGCGATTCCTACAAGGATAGCAATTAAAATACGCGGCATACGAAACTTATTTACAACCATATTGGACATCGCATCGCCATTTCCAGTAATCGCTTGCCATACATCATAAGGAGCAATTTTCATGTCTCCCATACCTGCACTCGCAAAAAACAATCCTATTAAAACAACTAGTAAACTGAATAAGACGAGACAAGCTCGTTTGTACATTAAAAACGAGAGCCCGCCTTTTCCTATACGAAACGGAATATACTTCTTCATTTGCTAAGCCCTCTCTTACGTGCAATATAAATAAAGAACGGCGCACCAATAAATGCTGTCATAACCCCTACTGGTACTTCTTGTGGCATAATGACATATCTTGCTGCGATATCAGCTAAGATCAATAGTATTGCACCTAATAAGCCGCTATACGGTACTCTCCACCTATGATCTACTCCAACAAGAAATCTGGCAAAATGCGGGGTAACAATACCAATAAACCCAATAGGACCTGCGACCGCAACTGAACCACCGGATAACAGGACAATAATAAGTAGTACGAATGATTTCATTAAAATCGTTCTTTGACCAAGTCCTTTTGCAACGTCTTCCCCCATCATCAATGTATTTACTTTCCCTGCCATCATAATAGATGCAATCCAGCCTATTAATAAATACGGGAATACTGATTGTAAAATTTCTAACTTTCTTCCTTGCACAGATCCGGCAAGCCAAAATAATACTTCTTCAAGCGCCTTTTCATTTAAAACAAGTAATCCTTGTGTTAATGATGAAAATAACGCACTAATTGCCACTCCTGCTAACGTTAATTTAAGAGGCGTTGTCCCCTCTTTTCCTAAAGAGCTAGAAGCAAATACAAGTACAGCTGCAATTGCTGCCCCTAAGAAGGCAATCCACGTGAAAGCTGATAATGATGTCACGGAAAAAATAACAATTGCTACAACTATGAAGAAAGCAGCACCTGAATTTAATCCAATAAAATCTGGAGAAGCAAGTGGATTTTTCGTTAAAGTTTGCATAAGACAACCTGCAATGGCTAAACTAGCACCAACACTCGCTGCAATTAATGCCCTTGGTAGACGCACATTTTGAATAATAATATGTTCATTGGACCCATTAAAATGGAAAAAAGCATCTAACGCTAATTTCCAACTCGTATTTGTATATCCGAAAATAATACTGCCCCAAATACAAGTAATGACTGCAATGATCCCAACAAATAATCCAATCCATTTTGCTCGATTTGTTTTTAATAACATGCAGCGTTTCCCCTTCAATGTATAATGATACGTTGTAAGTGTATTTCAACTTAATTCTCATTGTCAACGGAAATGAGAATTATTTTCAACCGTATGTATTGACAATCTAAAGATAAAGGCTTAATATCATGCTTGCTATTGAAAAAAATTCTCACTATGTAGGGGGTACATAATGAATTTCATGCGAAAGAAATCGTTTACAGTATTTGTATTTTTATTAGCCTTTTCACTACTTTTAAGTGCTTGTGGAAAATCAAATACGAAAGAAGAATCAAAAGAAGATACGAAAAAAGAAATGATTCCTGTGGAACATGCAATGGGTAAAACAGAAGTTCCTGCTAATCCAAAACGTGTAGTCATTTTAACAAATGAAGGTACTGAAGCTTTACTTGAATTAGGTGTTAAACCAGTTGGGGCTGTAAAATCTTGGACTGGTGATCCATGGTATCCACATATTAAAGATAAAATGAAAGATGTAAAGGTTGTTGGTGATGAAGGACAAGTGAACGTAGAAACAATCGCTTCTTTAAAACCAGACTTAATTATCGGTAACAAAATGCGTCACGAAAAAGTGTACGAGCAACTAAAAGCAATTGCACCTACTGTGTTCTCTGAAACATTACGTGGTGAATGGAAAGATAACTTCAAGTTTTATGCGAAAGCATTAAATAAAGAAAAAGAAGGCGAAAAGGTTTTAGCTGATTACGATAAACGTATGAAAGATTTAAAAGCCAAACTAGGTGATAAAGTAAATCAAGAAATCTCTATGGTTCGCTTCATGCCTGGTGATGTTCGTATTTATCATGGTGATACATTCTCTGGTGTTATTTTAAAAGAACTTGGATTTAAACGTCCTGGCGATCAAAATAAAGATGACTTCGCAGAGCGTAACGTATCTAAAGAACGTATTTCTGCAATGGATGGCGATGTATTGTTCTACTTCACATTCGATAAAGGAAATGAGAAAAAAGGCTCTGAATTAGAAAAAGAATATATCAATGATCCACTATTTAAAAATTTAAATGCAGTGAAAAATAATAAAGCATACAAAGTTGACGATGTGATTTGGAATACTGCTGGCGGTGTAATGGCTGCTAACCTACTATTAGATGATATCGAAAAACGCTTTATTAAATAATATTTCCCTAACCAGCTTCCCCTTCTATGGAGCTGGTTATTTTTCAATTCACTTAAATGTCACATTATTTCATTTTGTATTTTTATTCCCAATATGTTATATTATAAAAGTAAATAGAATATATTTTCTCTATATCAGAATAAATATTTTAATCTAAATTTTCTGATTAATCACTATTTTATTTTCTTTTAGAATTCAATTATTACATTTGAAAACGCTTATCATCTTGTTTTCAGGGCAAAATACAGTAACGGTCGAAGTAAAATAGAACTTTTTTAGAAATTTTCTTTCTATTTCCATATAATTCTATTGACTTCTAAATATTTTGTAAATTAAAATGATTACATAAATATCCGTTATACAGGATTAGGGGGAAACAAAAATGGATGCAGCTTTAAAATTAGACAAAGCTGGAGAGCAACAATCACCAAAAAAACATCCACCAGGGTTATACTTGTTGTTCTTTACAGAAGCATGGGAAAGATTCAGTTATTACGGAATGCGTGGCTTATTAGTTCTTTATTTAACAACGAGCTTAGTAAGCGGCGGTTTAGGATTTGATAAAGCAGTTGCAGTTCAAATTTACGGTATTTTCACAATGTTAGTATACTTCACACCGATTATCGGTGGTTGGTTAACTGACCATTTCATTACGAAGCGCCATGCTATTACTATTGGTGGTATCATCATGGCAATTGGTAACTTTGTACTATTCTCAATGAACACAAAAACTGGACTATTTTTAGGATTAGGATTATTAGTTATTGGTAACGGATTCTTCAAACCAAATATTTCGACTTTATTAGGTCAATTATATAGCGAAAACGATTCTCGTCGTGATAGTGCCTTCACTATCTTCTACATGGGAATTAACTTAGGTGCTCTTATCGCTCCATTCATTTGCGGTTACTTCGCAGACTATAGATACGGTTTCTTAACAGCTTGTATCGGTATGATTATTGGACAGCTTGCCTTTAATTTCTTAGCACCTCGTTACTTAGGGTCTATCGGAACAACTGTTGTAGGGAAAAAATCTAAAGAAAAAAATGCAAAAGCAATCGAGAAAAAACCTTTAACAACACAAGAGAAAAAACGTACTGCTGCAATTTTAATTTTAACTTGTTTCGTAGTATTCTTCTGGGCAGGATTTGAGCAAGCAGGTAGTTCTTTAACACTTTACACAGATAAGTTTGTGGATCGTACAATTGGTGGATTTACAATTCCAACACCTTGGTTCCAATCTGTAAACCCACTATTCATTATCTTACTAGCATTACCTGTTTCTGCATTATGGATTAAACTTTCGAAAACAAAAAATGGTGATTTAAAAATCCCAACAAAAATGGCATTTGGTATGATTTTACTAGGGATTGGATATTTAGTACTAACTTTAGCTGTATTAAAAACTGGTAGCGACGAAGGTAACATTACAATGAAAGCAAACTTACTATTCATTGTATTCACTTACATGTTCCATACAATTGGTGAATTATTCTTATCACCAATCGGATTATCTATGGTAAGTGCAATCGCTCCTGTTAAATTAGCATCATTATTAATGGGTGTATGGTTAGCTGGTACTGGCTTCGCAAACTTATTAGCAGGACAATTAGCTGCTTTCACTCAATCTTTAGGATATTTAGAAGTATTCGCAAGTATCGGTATTATCGTAATCGTACTCGGATTAGTACTTCTTATGTTCTCTAAGAAAATTGCACATATGATGGAATAAGAAATAAAAAGACGCTTCTAAACATTTAGAAGCGTCTTTTCTATTACTTCTCCTCTAAAGCCGTCACGTTCACGTGGACGCTTTCTCCAGGATTAGATACATCATACACTTGAGCAACCCCACTCTGCTCGTCACAGCTCTCAATCCATACTGGTACACCTTCATATGTAACGTCGATTCTACTTGAAGAAGATAAAATTTGTTTCACACGTTTTACATCCATTCTACTATCCCTCCTTTTACTTATTACACTCCTTTCTATCTTTTCTTTTCCTTTTAGAATATATTCCATATAGCAACATTTTAATGGTTAGCCTTTTTTCCTTACATATTAACATTCTTTCTCATATCACCTTCTAACAAATAAAAAAAGACGTAGATCCCACACGTCTTTTTCCATAATATTCAAATTTTAAGAAAATAATGTTTTTACTACTTCACTTACTTTATCGTTATGAATTTGATAATACACTTCCAGTCCTCGTCGTTCAAAGCGTACTACTTTATTTTGTTTTAATTTCGTTAAATGTTGCGAAACTGTTGATTGCGGAATTTCTAACACTTCCTGTAATTGTGTTACGTTACATGTTCCACGTTGCATTAGTTCCATTACTAGGCGTAGACGCAACGGATGCGCTAACGCTCTTAACATTTGTACATCTTCTTCTGAAATACGACATTCGAATTGATTTTGGCTCATAAAGTTCCCCTCATTTTCGTTTTTATTTTCTTTTTATTTATTTATATATCTGTTCTTATATTTCCTGTTACGACATAACTTTATCAACCTATAAAGCTGAAAATTTTTTCCACCTTAACCAGCAAAGGACTCAGGAAAAATTCCTTGCTGATTTTGAATATTATACTATACGATATAACGAAAAAGCAAAATAACGGGCTGCAAATACTTTGCTTGCAAACGTTGTTTTATCAGGCTTTTTGTTATATTTTTACCTCATTGCAATGTGCAGTAATGATATTGTAAAATACCGTCTATAATTGATAACCTATCGTAACGTATTTGGGTTATATTTAACCTCTTTGTTACGCTAAAAGGAATTTTCAGTAAAAAGAGCTGCCGTAACATTAAATATTAACTTATTACTTTTTAATTCATATTCACTAGCTTGAACTATGATGGAATACTTCCTATTAAATACATTTCCTGTCCCACTCCTAACTTGATCAAATAGGGCAAGCGGTACATTCTGCAGCTCTATATTTAATACAAAGACGGTCTCTATTATAGAGCTGTAGGATCAATAATGTATAAACAACTATAAGAAAAGAATATGTAAATCATTTATCTCACCCACTCAAATAGATTTGAGTGGGCTTTTTGTCTACTTTATGAACAAAGCATTTCTTTTAACACTATTATGGAATAATTATACTTTTTTACGTTGACAATAGTGTTGAAGGAGAATATACTAAGCATGTAAGTTGATTGTGAATAGTTTCACAAATAATGTGAATTTCTTCACATAAAATAGATAGGAGTTGTCATTATTATGAGTACTTGGACACAAATTTATGACCCATTAAACAATATTTGGTTATCTGCTCTAATCGCAGCACTTCCAATTTTTTGCTTCATCATTTGTTTAATGGGACTGAAAATGAAAAGTTATATCGCTGGGCTTTATAGTGTGATTGTCGCTATTATTCTTGCTATATTCGTTTATAAAATGCCAGCAACAGTAGCTGTAGCATCTGCCGGATTCGGTATTTTATCCGGATTTTACCCAATTTGTACTATCGTTATCGCAGCAATTTTCCTTTACAAATTAACTGTTAAAACAGAACAATTCAACATCATTCGTGATAGCATTTCAAGTATTACAAATGATCAACGTTTACAAGTATTATTAATTGCTTATTCTTTCGGTGCTTTCTTAGAAGGCGCAGCTGGTCTAGGTGTTCCAGTTGCTATTACAGCTGCACTACTTGTAGGTATGGGCTTTAATCCATTAAAAGCAGCAGGTATTTGTTTAGTAGCAAACATCGCTGGTGGTGCTATGGGTGCTATGGGTATCCCAGTTACAGTACCAGCACAATTAACTGAATTAGATGCATTAACTATCGGTCGTCAAACTGTTCTTATTCTACCATTCATTAGTATTGTATTACCTTTCTTACTTGTTTCAATGGTCGATGGAATTAAAGGTATTAAAGAAACTTGGCAAGGTATTCTTGTAAGTGGTATTTCTTTCGCAATTACTCAGTTCGTTGTAACTTACTTCTTAGGTGCAGAACTTACTAATATTTTCGCAGCCGTTGTAAGTATGATCTCTCTTGCATTATTCCTACGTGTTTGGCAGCCAAAATCTTCTGCTAAAGAAGAAAAACAAAAAGAAAAAGAATCTCATACATTCAATCAAATTTTATATGCTTGGTCTCCATTCGTATTCTTAACTGCATTTGTAACAATCTTTAATTTAAAACCAATTAAAGCTTTATTTGCTCCGGATGGCGCACTAGCAAACCTAGTATTTAACATTCAATTCCCTGGTCTTCATAACGCTGTTATGAAAACTACACCAATTACAAAAGCTGATACACCTTTCGCAGCGGTTTTCAAATTTGATGTATTCTCATCTACAACTACTGCAATCGTATTAGCAATTATCGTTTCACTTATCGTGTACCGCGTAAAAGGTAAAATGGTTAAAGAATTAATGGTTGAAACAATAAAAGAACTAAAAGCTCCAGTGTATACAATCTGTAGTGTTATCGCTTTAGCTTACGTGGAAAACTACTCTGGTATGTCATCTACACTTGGACTTGCATTCTCTTCTACTGGTAATGCATTCCCAATTCTTTCTCCAATCTTAGGATGGATTGGCGTATTCATTACAGGTTCAGTAGTATCAAGTGGTTCATTATTCGCACCGCTTCAAGCAGTAACTGCAGATCAATTAAACATCGTTCCTTCTACTCTTGTTGCATTAAACGTAGTAGGTGGTACAATGGCAAAAATGGTTTCACCACAATCTGTAGCAGTTGCTTGTGCAGCAGTTGGACTAGTTGGTAAAGAATCTGCCCTATTTAAAACAGCAATGAAATACAGTTTAATCTTCTTAGCTATCATTAGCTTACTTCAATTAAACGCTGTATTTAATATCTTTTAAAAATTAAAATAAGTGATAATAAAAAAGGAAAAAGTCCCGTTACAAATCGGGACTTTTCCTTTTTTCAATTTCTTAATAAATCATTTTAATGGTTAAATTTAGGAGGGAAGGAAGATTGAACAAAAAATTGATTATATTAATCTCAATTCTAATTCCTATCGTTTTAGTTACTGTATACATTTTATTTACTAAAGAACAAGCGAAAAAAAGTATTTATAACTATATATCCAAACAAGGAATTACAGAAAAGCAATTAAAATACGTTGATTTTAAAAAAGATTATAAACGCGGCGGATATAACTTGTTTACGTACGTAAATGATGAAAAAGAAAACATTCACTATGTATATCATTATCAAGATGGGAAAGTAACTTTCTCCGCTTACCTTAACGACCCAGATTATATTAAAGAGAAAGCTTGGGGTGGAAATAGGTTAACTGCTGAAGAATTAAGCATGCTAAAACATCCTCCATTAAAATAGTTCTTTAATCCATTCAAAAAACGTCTTTTTATAAGACGTTTTTTCTTGTTATATTGCTGTTCGTCTTATATAACTCAAACTCCCTCTCAACATGAAGTAAATTTGAATAGTGATAAAAAAACACCTCCTGAATTTGCATACTACGTATGTAAATTCAATGGAGGTGTTTTTTTACATTACATCTTCTTATTCTTTAGTAAAGAAGCTCCAGCAATTTCAGGATGCGTCATTTCGAATGGATCTAAAATAATATCCAATTCTTCTTCTGTCAGTACACCATGTTCTAAACATAACTCCCGAACAGATTTTCCTGTTTCAATTGCTTCACGTGCAATACGTGATGCTGCTTCATAACCAATATGAGGGTTAACTGCTGTAATAATTCCAACACTTTTCTCAACATATTGTTTCAGCAGTTCTTCATTTGCTGTAATTCCTTTAATACAATATTCACGGAATACACGGAATCCGTTATTCATAATACTAATAGATTGAATTAAATTAAATACAAGCACAGGCTCCATTACGTTGAGCTCCAGTTGTCCTGCTTCTGACGCTAAGCAAATTGTATGATCATTACCAATTACTTGGAAAGCGACTTGATTAATTACTTCTGCCATAACAGGATTTACTTTACCTGGCATAATAGATGAACCTGGCTGACGAGCTGGTAATTGAATTTCCGCCAATCCAACACGTGGACCAGATGCCATAATACGAAGGTCGTTCGCAATTTTAGACATATTCATCATACATACTTTTAACGCTGCAGATACTTCTGTGTATGCATCTGTATTTTGTGTTGCATCAACTAAATGCTCTGCACCAACAAGTGGGAATCCGCTAAATGTTCGTAAGTGTTTAACCACTTGTTCAATATAGGTAGGGTTTGCATTTAATCCCGTACCAACAGCTGTCGCCCCCATATTCACTTCATATAAATGTTGGCGAGATTGTTTAATTCTTTTTATATCACGCGCAAGCACTCTGCTATACGCTTCAAATTCTTGTCCAAGACGAATCGGAACAGCATCTTGTAAATGCGTACGTCCCATTTTAATGACGTGATCGAACTCGTTTGCTTTTGCACGGAAAGCAGCATGAAGTTCTTCCATTGTAATAAGAAGTTCTTCTAACATCATAAGAGTTGCAATATGAATTCCCGTTGGGAACGCATCATTCGTTGACTGAGCCATGTTTACATGCGTATTTGGGCTAATTTTTGCATACTCGCCTTTTTCATATCCCATACGTTCTAACGCTCGATTAGCAATTACTTCGTTTGTATTCATATTAATAGAAGTTCCAGCACCGCCCTGAATTGGATCTACGATAAATTGATCATGGAATTTCCCATCAACAATTTCTTGCGCTGCCTCCGCAATTTCATGTCCAATGTCTTTCGCCAAGTAACCAGTATCGATATTTGCAAGTGCCGCCGCTTTTTTCACAATTGCCATTGCCGTAATGAGTGACGGATGGATGCGATATCCTGTAATCGGGAAGTTTTCTACCGCACGTAATGTTTGTACACCGTAATAAGCTCTACTTGGTACTTCCTTTTCACCTAAAAAATCTTTTTCTATACGTATATCCTTCGTTGCTATCATTTTCATCACCTATACTTTTCATTCTAAATCCCTATTTAAAAAATTCGCCCTCTAAAAATACGAGTATCATTCAGAAGAATTTTTCAGTGTCCACCTTCACTATATAGTACCTTTTTTGAAAGCGCAAACATTTAATTTTCTATATATACCTTTTATAGAAAATCATTCTTCTCCCTTCTTTATTTCCACTCGTTTAATTTGATGCATATCTTTTTCCAGAACTTTAAAAGAAAAGCCGTGTTTTTCAATAATATCTCCTTCAGCAACGATTTGCTTTTGTACCATAATCCATCCACCAATTGTATCTACATCATCAGCGATTAAGTGTATGCCAAATAAATCATTTACTTCACTAATAAGCACTTTCCCCTCTACAATTTTACACCCTTCACTTATATGCTCTATAGGCGGGTGTTCATCTTCATCGTATTCATCTCGAATTTCCCCAACAATTTCTTCTAAAATATCTTCTAATGTAACAATCCCAGCTGTACCACCATATTCATCATACAACACAGCTAATGGAATGTGTTTTCTTTGCATTTGTAATAGTAAATCATGAATTGGAATATTTTCTAGCACTTCAATGACCGGCCTTGTATATGGCATAATCGAGCACTCCTCGTCCCGATTACCATCCATATAACGAATAAATAAATCCTTTACATTAACCATTCCAATGATTTCATCTTTATCTTCACCAAATACAGGATACCTCGTATATTTTTCTTGTGCGATTATTTTAATATGTGTTTCAAATGGTTCGTCCTCATATAAACCTACAACTTCCGTACGAGGCACCATAATTTCCTTTGCCACTCTATTATCAAATTCAAAAATATTATTTACATATTTAAATTCCCTTTGATTAATCTCTCCGCTCTCATAACTCTCAGATAAGATTAATCGTAATTCTTCTTCCGAATGAGCAACTTCATGTTCAGAAGCCGGATGTAATCCGAATAACCCTGTTACAAGCCTTGCTGAACCATTTAAAGCCCAAATAAACGGATACATTACTCGGTAAAAATAAATAAGTGGTTTCGATAATAATAAGCTAACTTGCTCTGCTCTTTGTATGGCGAACGTCTTAGGAGCAAGTTCACCAATAACAACATGTAAAAACGTAATAACTGCAAAAGCAATAATAAATGAAACGGTACTTGCAATTGCAGAAGATAGGTGTAGTTTTAAAAACAACGGCTCTAGTAAATGTTTTATAGTCGGCTCGCCTAACCACCCAAGCCCTAAAGCGGTAATGGTAATACCTAACTGACATGCTGATAAATATTCATCTAAATTTGAAGTTACTTTTTTTGCTGCCAATGCTCCTCGTCGTTTCTCACTAACGAGTTGGTCAATACGACTGCTACGCACCTTAATAATTGCAAACTCAACAGCTACAAAAAAACCTGTTAATGCAATAAGAATGACTACCATCAGTAATTTTAAAATATCCACATATATCCTTTAGCTTTCTTAGCTAAAGTGACACCTCCTTTAAAAAAGAAGTTTCACTTTAGTTTCTTCATTTACTCAAAAGCAACCCTATATAAAATTCACCAATTTCAAACCTCATACAATTCTAAAGGTAAACCATCCGGATCTTGGAAAAAAACAAATTTTTTCCCGGTTATCTCATCAATACGTATCGCCTCAGTTTCAACACCACATTGACTTAAATGTTGCACGGCTTCTTCTATATTTGTAACAGCAAATGCTAAATGCCTAAGTCCAGACGCTTCTGGAAAACTCGGGCGCTCAGGCGGACTAGGGAATGAAAATAATTCAATTTGATACTCTCCCCCTACACATAAATCTAACTTATAAGAATCTCGTTCCTTTCTATATACCTCATTTACCTCTTCAAAACCTAATATCCTAGTATAAAAATCTTTTGACACATCATAATTTGAACAAATAATTGCAACGTGGTGTACTCTACATATATTCATACTCTCTCTATTCCTTTCTTTACCAAAGATGCATATTCTCCCTTGAAATGAAAAACATATATAGCAGAATATCTCTTTTAGGGGGCTTACTATGAAATTTATTACCTTTTTCTTAGGACTTATCGTCGTCTTCTTCCTTGCTTATATCGCTAGTAACAATAAGAAGCATATTAAATTTAAACCTATTTTCATCATGCTTCTTATACAGTTAATTTTAACCTATTTATTATTGAATACAGAAATCGGTCTCATACTTATTCGGTTCATCTCCAGTTTGTTTACAAAGCTACTCGAGTATGCTGCTGATGGTATAAACTTCGTATTTGGCGGCCTTGCCAATAAAGGTGAAATGCCCTTTTTCCTTACTGTCTTATTACCAATTGTCTTCATTTCCGTCTTGATCGGTATACTGCAACATTTCAAAATACTACCATTTTTCATTCGTTGGATCGGTTACTTCCTCAGTAAAATAAATGGTCTTGGGAAATTAGAATCTTACAATGCTATCGCATCTGCCATTGTCGGCCAATCAGAAGTTTTTATTACGGTCAAAAAACAATTAGCTCAAATTCCAAAACACCGTCTTTATACACTTTGCGCATCTGCTATGTCAACTGTATCTATGTCTATCGTAGGTGCCTATATGACAATGATCGAACCTAAATATGTAGTAACCGCACTCGTTCTCAATTTATTTAGCGGTTTTATTATCGTACTGATTATTAACCCCTACGACGTGAAAGATGATGAAGATATTTTAGAAATAAAAGGCGAAAAGCAAAGCTTTTTTGAAATGCTTGGAGAATACATTCTAGATGGCTTTCGAGTAGCTATCGTTGTCGGTGCTATGCTTATCGGATTCGTCGCATTAATGAGCTGCATTAATGATCTATTCCTCATTATATTCGGCATTACTTTCCAGCAATTAATCGGCTACGTCTTTGCACCAATTGCATTTCTTATTGGTGTACCAAGTTCTGAAATTGTCGCGGCTGGTAGCATTATGGCAACGAAGCTTGTAACGAATGAATTTGTAGCAATGATGGATCTTAGTAAAATTTCTAATAGCCTTTCTCCTCGTACAGTTGGTATTATTTCTGTCTTCCTCGTCTCTTTTGCCAACTTTTCTTCTATCGGCATTATTTCAGGTGCGGTAAAAGGATTAAACGAAGAACAAGGAAACGTCGTTGCCAGATTTGGCCTTAAATTACTATACGGAGCGACTCTCGTTAGCATTTTATCTGCAATTATCGTAAGCATTATGTTGTAATTAGGTAAAATTTTATCATTTTCTTATCCCTATCTTTTGTATACAATAACGAATAGATGTCTTTATAAATAATCAAGACATCTATTTTTTATACATGTACAATCGCTTTTATTTAGCGTACAATATTTTTTATGTGTTTAAATGCGCTTCTAGATGTATATACTTTGATAGTTTTAAAGGAGAAAAAATGATGAAATCCGATATGCACAAAGATACTCGAGCCAAAAAGGGACGCTCAAAGAAAAAACGTCTACTTTGGTTCCTTCTTATTCCATTACTGATTATAGCACTTGGAGCAGGAGGCTACTCCTTCCATATATACAGTAAAGCAAAATCAATTCTAAGTAATGCCTATTCTGAACTTGGTCGCGGAGACAAATCCAGCAAACGTGAAAAAGCCGTTAAACCTATGACTGACAACATTTCCGTACTTATTATGGGTGTTGATGAAAGTGATATTAGGGACAAAAATTATGGGAAAGCAACTCGTACAGATGCACTATTACTTGCAACCATTAATAAAAACGATAAATCTGTTAAGCTTGTCAGTATTCCACGTGATTCACGTGTCTATATTAAATCACGTGATAAATACGATAAAATTACACATGCGCACGTATTCGGTGGTGTAGACAGCACGATTGATACAGTTGAGAAATTTTTAGATGTTCCAGTTGATTACTATGTAAAATTCAACTTTAAATCCTTTATCAAAATTGTTGATTCCCTTGGTGGCATTACTGTAGATGTTCCAGTGGAGTTCACAGAACAAAATAGTAAAGATGAAGCAGATGCAGTTCACCTTAAAAAGGGACGTCAACATTTAAATGGAGAAGAAGCACTGGCACTAGCGAGAACTCGTCATATCGATAGTGATTATATGCGCGGTCAACGACAACAGCTTGTTTTAGAAGCTATTGCTGAAAAGGCATTATCTCTGAATTCCATTAATAAAATCGGTGGTTTATTAGACGCTGTTGATAAAGACTTAAAAACAAATTTAACTTTTGATGATATGATGACAATTGCGAAAAATTCAATGGGTTCAAACTTAAAAATGGACAAATTGCAAGTAGAAGGTACTGATAAATATATAGGTGGTATTTATTATTACGTTCCAAACGAAAAAAGCGTCGATAATATTTCGACAACACTACAAGATCATCTCGGTGTTACGAATAAAAATGAACATAAAAAATTATAATAAAAAGGCTGCTAGAACTTTCTAGACAGCCTTTTTATTATAATTTTCAACATATTTTTCGTACACATTGTGACAAAAAGAGACAATTATTACAACAGTGTAACATATTTTATAAAAACATTACACACACAATGAAAATAATAGTATACTAGTACGTACATAATGTTATTTTCATCATTTTTATACAAAAAATGTAATACATATATTTATACAAAAATTTCTGGGGGGAAATAAATGAAGCTAAGTAAAATACTGATCGGTTCTGCAATTGCTGGAGGCATATTACTTTGTGTTGGCGGTGTTGGCGGATATCAATATGTATCCAAACTAAATAATCAATTAGATACTACTGCATTACCCAATACTACATTTGAAGGTATTTCTCTCGATGGAAAAAATAAAAAAGATATTCAAGCTATTATTAATCAAAAAATCACTGAATTAGATCAAAAATCACTTACGTACATATTCCAAAACGATAAACAAACTTACACATGGAAAGATTTAGGGATAAATTATAAAGAAAAAGATATTATCGACAAAATCTTTAAAGAACAAGAAGGCAACGCAATAAATCGTTACAAAATGCGGAAACAAGCTGAGAACGGTGAATTAAAACGTGACTATAAATTAACACCTCAATTAAATACAACTACTTATAAAAGCTTTATGAAGGATAAATATAATGAAACATTAAAAAATCCTGTTAATGCAGAATTAAGTATTGAAGGCACTACAGTAAATATTAGCCAGAGCCAAAATGGAGAAAAAATCGATAAAGAAAAGTTAACTGATTTAACGCGGCAAGCCATTACTTCTGGCACATCTGACGTTACATTACCCGTTACACTATTAAAGCCTGAACGTTCTACAGAAGATATACAGAAAATGGGGATTAAAGAAGTAATTGCTGAATATTCAACTCCAATGGCTGGCCGTAATGGGAATCAATCCTTTAACGTAAATAAGTCAGCTAATACTTTAAGTGGAGTGATTGTCGCACCTGATGAAACATTTAGTTTTAATGGCCGCGTTGGCGTAACGGATGCTGCTCATGGTTATAAATCCGCAGCTGTATATTCACAAGGGAAAGTTATACAAAGTGCAGGCGGAGGCGTTTGCCAAGTGAGTAGTACTTTATATAGCGCAGCTTTAAGAGCAGATTTAGGAATTGTTTCTCGAAGCAACCATTCTATGCCCGTAAATTATTTACCACTTGGGCAAGATGCAGCAGTAGCAGATTATGGTCCAGATTTAAAATTTAAAAACAATACAGGCAATCATATTTATATTCAAGCATTTTCAAATGGAGGTAGTATTACTACACGTATTTTCGGCACAAATACTGGTAAAAATGTTGAAGTTTCTTCTCAAGTAATTAGTAGGACTAATGATAAAATAACAGCAGTTACATATAAAAAAGTTACACAAAACGGTGAAGTAATATCTAATGGGCAAATTTCAAAAAGCGTATATAAAAGCGCTCCAAAACAATAAAACACTATTAAACGAACGAATTCCAAAAAGAAAAAGGCGTGAGTAGATCACGCCTTTTTCTTTTGCAATAATACTAAAAAGGTTGCAAGATGGTCTTTCGTTTCTTCTAACGACCACATACGATTTCCTTGCTTCGCAGCTAGTACGCACGCCTCTTCCCAAGCATCCTTTTTCTTCATATATAATAATTCATCGCGTAATTTCAAAACAATTTCTTCGTCTTCTTGCTCTATAAACTCTTCCATCACGCCTACTATTTCATCTTCATGAATACTTAACGTACAATACGATTTGAAAAAATATTGTAATGTCGTATACATATTTACTCCCCCTTCTTATTTATCAGATGGATAAGAAGTAATGATCTTATATCCTAAATCCCCTGACTTATCTCTCGCTAAAACAGTAACAGTTTTGACTAACTTGTCTTTTACATTCATATTTTTCTTTATTACCGTTTTTCCAACCGGGAATGAATGTGTTGTATTTAATACGAGACGAGCCTCTTTAGAATTTTTTAACCAATCTTGAATTTCCTTATCATGCTGCTTCAAACTATCTTTTACAGCTTTCGTTGCCGTTTCCTTGTCATAGTATGTACTTGCTGCTGATACTTTATCTGTCTTCAAGCGATTCTTCAAATCTTCTTCTGATTTGCCTACATGTCTTTCAATCGTATGACCATTTTTAGGTGGCCCTTCCATTTCGTCTAAAATATTATCACTAATTTTTTCTACTGATGCCGATTGATTCCCTGTTTGTTTCTCTGTTTTTTGTTCTTTTCCTGCACATCCACTTAAGATCAGCATGAGTGCCAATAAACTACTCACGAAAAGACTACTTATTCGTTTCATCATATCACCTCTTTCATGATTATTATCGTAACTTCACTAAAAGTCAATTTCACATCGAAAAAACATACACATTTTTCAAACTCCTCATCTATTTTGCCAAATTACCACCCGTTTTTCATAAAACCGCTATTTTCGCCCTTACATAAATATACCCCTATGTTTTTATGATTATTTCCCGAGTTAAACCTCCCCCTAAAATCATCTATTAACCTTTTAAATAAAGGTTTTATTTGTATTTTTTTAAAAAGTAAAATATACCCCTTACTTCATATACCTAATACCCATATAAGGTATAATAATGGTGTTTTTTAACGTTTTTCTACATTATGTAAATTTGTACTTGCCTACACAATGGAAATATGGTGTAATGCAAAAAAAGATAAAGGATTTTAAACAATGGCTGAAACAATTCAAAACTTCTTAACAGACTATTATTCAATCGCAATTCCACTTAGTATCTTAATCAACATAGTCATTAGCCTTTTAGGTGTTATCCCTAGTATTTTTTTGACCGCTATTAACATACAGCTCTTTGGTGTAACAAACGGAACCCTTATTTCGATCGCAGGTGAGGCATTAGGGGCTATTATCTCGTTTTATATTTATCGTATAGGCCTTCAGAAATTCACTCACAGCAAAGTAAATAAGTATCCAAAGGTAGAACGCCTACTTTATGTAGAGGGTAGAGAGGCCTTTCTACTCGTCCTATCGTTCCGCCTCATTCCTTTCATTCCGTCTAGTATCGTGACTTTATTTGCAGCTCTAGGCAAAATGTCATTACTATCCTTCAGTATTGCCAGTACGATAGGGAAAATACCGGCTTTGTTAATCGAAGTATATTCGGCCTATCATGTCATGAACGGAACAAATGAAGCGAAGTGGATTGTAACAATCGCGGGCACTATTGGATTGTTTTATTTGTGGAAAAAATGGAGAAAAAAATAAAGAAGGAGCCTATGCTCCTTCTTTATTTTTGAGGTATTTTATTAATAGCTATCTATCCTTTAGATCGTTAGTTAATACCAACAGCACTAAATGATTGCTTAACTGCATTTACTTCAGCAGAGTTCGCACCATATAAATCAGCTGCAGCTTGTACTGCACCAGCACGCGCTTGACTAAATGTAGTAGATTGCGTGAAATATTGTGTGTTTGCACGGTAATAAATTGCACCTAGCTTATCTTTACCAATACCAGTTACAGTTACACCGTAATGCGTACCGCCATTTGCTAATAAATAAGCTTGTTTGTTAATAATACCACTGTTCGTATGAACCCCACCGTTATCACTAGTACCAGTGTAACGCTTAGAATAATGATCTGGATCACCATATTTCGTTGGATCACTCATAGAGCGAAGCGCATCTCCTGCTTTACCAGGCGTATAAATATCTTCACCAATTTCCCAATCTGGGTTACGGTTATCATAGAATTCTACTAAAGTACCAAAAACATCTGAAATAGCTTCATTTAATGCCCCTGATTCATTTTGATAGATTAAATCTGAGCTATACTCTGTAACAGCATGCGTTAATTCATGGCCAATTACATCAATTCCACCAGACAATGAAGTGAATGTTACACCATCACCATCTCCGTATACCATTTGAGAGCCATTCCAGAACGCATTATTATATCTACTTCCATAATGAACTGTTGATTTTAATGGCGCTCCTGCATCATTAATAGAGTTTCTATTAAAAGTAGCTTTATAGTAATCATATGTTTTACCCGCATAGTAATGAGCATCTACCGCTGCTGCATCATACGCTGCATTGAAAACATTATCTGCATCTACCCATAATGTTCCTGGCAATGTAGTACGATTTTTCGCATCATATGTGAAAATCGTTGCTCCGCGCGTATTATCTTGTAAGTAGTAAGATGAGCCAGATAACGTTGTATTAAGCGACTTCGTATCTCCTAATACACCTTTACCAGTACCCACTGCATTTGTTCCTGTTACAGGCTTTACAGCTGGTTTCGCTTCCTGTTTAGGTGCCTCTTGCTTAACTGGTGATTTATCTTCATTTGCTACATGATCAAGTTTATTATATTTATTTAACACTTTACCGCTGTCTGCTTCAATGAAATAGTAGTAGTTTCCTGGACTCGGGTCTAAGAAGTTTAAATTTACAACGTATGCATATGTTGTTTCTTCACCGTTTTGATATACATATAAGTCCGCTTTTGGTTCTACCTCATATTTAGGTGTAATCCCTAAATCTTTTTGCGCAATTTCAATTGCTTTTGCGCCTTCGATCTTATTTTTATTTTTCAATTTTTCTTTTTTGTCTAAATCAGGCGCAACTGTTCCAGACAATACTTTTAAAGAACCATCTTTACTTACGTGAGCTACTTGCGTAGACCCCCATACAGGTACTCCTTCATATACTTGTTGCAAACGTAATACTGTTGAATCAGTTACAGCATCTTTCTTCACTTGTTTCACTTTGAAAGAATCTTGCGCACTCTTTTCCCCTAACTTGTAATCACCTTTTGCTGCGTTTAAGTAATCAAACACAACAGATTCTGCTTTCTTACCAGTTGCCCCAGTTAGATCCCCAGAAACAAACTCCGGTGACTGTACTGTCTCATTGTACTTCTTCGTAGAGAGCACATTTTTAGAATCTGCAAATGCAGAGCCTGTCCCTCCGAACGTTGTAACTGCCATTCCTGTCGCTAACACTAATGCTAAACTTTTCTTTTTCATGAACCTTCCCCCTAATAAATTATTTTTTGAAAAAGAGTAGTTTCATATTAGCATTATGTTTCCACTATTAATATACTAAAAATTCAATTAATTTTTTTCTCAAGTTTTGTAGAATTTTGAGGAACAAATATTGAAAAACCCCTTTCCGGTTGGAAAGGGGGTTTTTCATTACGATTCAATTGTTTCAACTATTTGTTGTGTTCCTTGCGTCAAAACATCTGGTCTTGATGAATACTGTTCAATAAACTGTGTCAAGAATACAACCCCAATTACCATACCTAAAAACATCAACTTTTTCATATTATTTCTCCTCCCCTTTTTCCAGTAATGAAATAGTTTCTTTATAGTAGCGACTACTCTCTTCGAAGTTACGAATCCCTTCGAAATAATGTGCAATTTCTAAATATACTTGTTTTAAATACACTAAATTACCTTCACTTTTAAAAAATGGTATAGCTTCTAATTCTAGAAATTTCTTATATTCATCCGATGTACGGAAATATTTATATTGTAAAATAATTAATAAATATAATACCCTTTTATGCTTTTCATGGCGCTGAGCAATAGAGATACCTTTTTCTATCCACTGGTTTGCTTCATCCATTTGTTTTAAATGAATGCACTGTAATGCTGTATGATATAAAGTATCTAAGTAATTATCATCTTCATGTTGATGATATTGCAAACTTTTCAAATAATATTCCTTAGCCTTTTCATATTGTTTTTGGTTACCATAGACTTCGGCAATATTACTTAATGCGATACTCATAATTACCTCATTTTCAGAAAACGAACTCGCTTCACGTAAAATACTATTGTACATATCCAAAGCCTCTTTGTACTGCCCTTGCCTTACAAAACAAATTGCAATAATAAATTGACAGTTTATCACATTACGGAATTTATATTCACTACGGAATCCCTCTATTGCAATGTTAGCAAAATGCAGAGCTTTATACGGATTTTCTAAATGACTATACGCTAATGCTAAATTATAATAAATACCATTCTCATGATAATTTAGCTCTTTCGCCATTTTTTCTGTTTCAATTAAACTCTCTAATCCTATCTTCCATTTGTTTTGTAAACAATTCAACAACGAAACATTATATGTGAATAACATTTTTTGAAACGGGGATAATTTTTTATACCCTTTTTTTAATTTATTTAATCTTTCCACTCCGTTATCAATATCACGTTTAATCATAAGATAACGTACATATAATAGCTCATAATAATTCATAATTTCAAAATCCGTTACTTGCTCCATTTGTTCTTGTAAATCAGCATATATTTGCTCAATGCGTTCTCTTTCTAAATGGACGATAGCTTTATGCCAATCCTCCAACTTCCCCTTCACATCTTCTTCTACATCTCTCAAATCCGTCACGGCAATTTCTAATCTTGCGCAGAGCAATTGTAGAATCTCTTCTGATGCTTCGATTTTTCCATTTTCGATTTTACTTAAGTATGAGACAGAACAAATGCCCTGACATAATTCTTCTTGTGTCATTTTTTGCTGTAGCCGTTTGTAAAAGACTTGTTTGCCTATTTTTTCTAATGTTTGTTGCATTGTCCTCCTCCATTCTCATTTACCCCCATTACTTTAATAATACATAAAATCTTGAGAAATATAAATTGATAAATGTTAATTTTCTAAAAAATATGCAATATTTCATTTTTTTCCCTCTTGACTATACTTTCATATCTATTCTTTGCTACGATCCGTGAAAAATTGGTATACTATAACCAAATTATGGAGGTGTTTTCGCGATGACTTATTATAAAGACGATAGCTATGCCTTACATACAGATTTATATCAAATTAATATGGCTTATACATATTGGAAAGATGGTATTCATAACCGCCGCTCGGTGTTTGATTTATACTTTCGAAAACTTCCATTCGAGAACGGTTATGCTGTTTTTGCTGGCCTTGAAAAAATTGTAGAGTACATAGAAAACTTCAGCTTTACCGAAAGCGATATCGCTTATTTAGCAGAATTACAATTTGAAGAAGAATTTCTTCAGTATTTACAAAATATGAAATTCACCGGGACGATTCGAAGTATGCAAGAAGGTGAAGTTGTCTTTAATAACGAGCCTTTATTACGTGTCGATGCACCGCTCGGGGAAGCACAAATTATTGAAACCGCCCTGTTAAACATTGTGAATTACCAAACATTAATTGCAACGAAAGCAGCTCGTATGAAGCACGCTGCAAATAACGATGAACTTTTAGAGTTCGGAACAAGACGTGCCCACGAGTTCGATGCAGCCCTTTGGGGTACACGTGCTGCCTTTATCGGTGGTTTCTCATCTACGAGTAACGTACGGGCTGGAAAACGCTTTGGGATACCTGTAGCCGGCACACATGCGCACTCTTTTGTTCAAGCTTATCGCGATGAATATGTTGCTTTTAAGAAATACGCTGAAACTCATAAAAAGTGTGTCTTTCTCGTTGATACATATGACACATTAAAATCTGGTGTTCCAAATGCAATTCGCGTGGCAAAAGAGTTCGGGGATCGCATCGATTTTTATGGCATTCGCCTCGATAGTGGTGATATGGCTTATTTATCTAAAAAGGCAAGAAAACTACTAGATGAAGCCGGGTTTACAAATACAAAAATTATTGCTTCTAGCGATTTAGATGAATACACCATTATGCATTTAAAATCTCAAGGAGCAAAAATTGATGTATGGGGCGTTGGAACAAAATTGATTACGTCCTTTGAGCAACCAGCATTAGGGGCTGTTTATAAACTCGTTGCGATTGAAGATACTGATGGAAAGTTAAATGATACAATTAAAATTTCATCTAACCCGGAAAAAATCACTACTCCAGGACTGAAACGAATTTATCGCATTATCAACCGAGTTAATGATCATGCAGAAGGCGATTATATTGCATTAGATTGTGAAGAACCAGGAAAAGAAGAACGCTTAAAAATGTTTCACCCTGTTCACACGTATATAAGTAAATTTGTAACAAACTTTGAAGCGCGCGAACTGCATAAAGACATTTTCGTTAACGGTGAAAGAACATATGAACTACCTGACATATTGGATATTCAAAAATACAATGAACAGAGTCTCGCGTTATTTTGGGAAGAGTATATGCGAACTTTAAATCCTGAAGAGTACCCTGTCGATTTAAGTCAAGAATGCTGGGATCATAAAATGAATTACATTCAAACTGTTCGAGAACAAGTTGAAAAAAATATACAAAAATAAAACAGAGAAGCTGCTCCTTCTCTGTTTTCTTCAATGCTATATATCTTTGTAAAAAATATATTAAAATAACAAGACAAATATTTTTTATTTGTAAATTTTAATATTACGTTATTTATTTTAAAAATAATATTTGTTATTATTTTATTGAGTCAATTTCAACAGAATAACCTAAAAAAGAGGACGCAGGTTGCGTCCTCTTTTTTATCCCGCATTAACGGGCAGTAAGCCCCCCAAAATTCAGCAAAAGCAAGGGCGTTAGATGGGGGATCAACTGTCCGTAAAAGCCCGATTGGTGAAGGCTAATAATCAGCGGGGGATGAAGCCCCCCACTGATTAAGGTTTCACTTTATAAATCTTTCACTCGTAGTACACGCATTGCATTTAACACTGCCAGTAGTGTCACACCAACATCTGAGAAAACCGCTTCCCACATTGTTGCAATACCGAAAGCACCAAGTAGTAAAACTAATCCTTTTACCCCTAATGCAAAGATAATATTTTGCCATACAATGCGTCTTGTACGTTTTGCAATGTTTACAGCTGTTGCAATTTTTGAAGGCTCATCAGTCATAATAACGATATCTGCTGCTTCAATTGCTGCATCTGATCCTAAACCACCCATTGCAATACCAACATCGGCTCTTGCTAATACCGGTGTATCATTAATACCATCACCAACGAAAGCAACTTTTTCTTTTCCATGCTTCGCTGCATCAATTTTTTCAATCTCTTCTACTTTTTGTTGCGGTAATAGTTCTGCGTGAACTTCATCTAAACCTAACTCTTTACCAACAGCTTCACCAACTGGTTTTGCATCACCAGTTAACATGACTGTTTTCTTAATACCTAGTTCTTTTAACTTTTGAATTGCTTGTTTTGAATCTTCTTTTACCTCATCAGAGATAACAATATAACCTGCATATTTTCCATCTACAGCAACGTGAACCAATGTACCTACTGTTTCTGGTTGCTTAAATGTAATGTTCTCTTTTCTCATTAATTTAGCATTACCTGCAAAAATTTCTTTTCCTTGTACTTTTACGACTGTACCGTGACCAGAAATTTCGTTATAATCATCGATCATTTTTTCATCAACTGATTTTCCATATGCATTTCGAATCGATTGTGCAATTGGATGGTTAGAATACACTTCAGCAAATGCTGCATACTCTAATAATTCTTCATTTGTAATGCCTTCGCTCGGTTCCATTTTTGTAACTTTGAAGACACCTTTTGTTAATGTGCCTGTTTTATCAAAAACAATATATTTCACATCATTTAAAGCTTCTAAATAGTTACTCCCTTTTACTAACACACCACTTTTAGATGCACCACCGATACCTCCAAAGAATCCAAGAGGAATAGATACAACTAACGCACACGGACAAGAAATTACTAAGAACACTAAAGCTCTATAAATCCAATCCGAGAATGTAGCTCCTTCTAAAATAAGTGGTGGAATAAACGCCATGATCGCTGCTGTAATTACTACAACTGGAGTGTAGTAACGCGCGAACTTCGTAATAAAGTTTTCTGTTGGCGCTTTTTTACTGCTTGCATTTTGAACTAAATCTAAAATTTTTGATACAGTTGATTCACCAAATTCTTTTGTAACTTCAATTGTTAATACACCATTTTGGTTCACAAAACCACTTAATACATCATTTCCAATTTCAACTTCACGTGGTACAGATTCACCAGTCAATGCTGAAGTATCTACCATTGATGTTCCTTCAACTACTTTTCCGTCTAACGGTACTTTCTCACCAGGTTTCACGATAATATAATCGCCGATTTGTACATCTTCTGGTGATACTTGTTTCGTTTCATTTCCAATCTTTACATTCGCGTAATCAGGACGAATATCCATTAATGAAGTAATTGATTTTCGAGAACGGTTTACCGCAATACTTTGGAATAGTTCTCCTACTTGATAGAATAACATTACTGCAACTGCTTCTGGGTATTGTTGAATTGCGAAAGCTCCTAGTGTTGCAATTGCCATTAAGAAGTTCTCATCAAACACTTGGCCACGAGTTATGTTTCTTACTGCTCTCCAAACGATATCTCCACCAATTAATACATACGCAAGGACGAATAACGGAATTGTGATCATTTGTGGTAAGCCAGCTAATGCAGCAATTGCTGTCAAAATTCCTCCAACCACTAATCGTCCTACCATTTTTTTCACATTTGCTTCTCCATGATCGTGACTATGTCCATGGTCATGACCACCCTTTTCTTCACGAACAACTTTCACATCTGGTTCTAACTTTTGAACGACATTTGTTATATTGGCTACAGTCGTTTCTAATTCTCTTTTATTCGCTACTTCAATTCGTAATTTCTTTGATACGAAATCAACAGTTGCTGCTGAAACCGTCGGCATTTCCTTAACTTTATTTTCAATCTTCATCGCACAATTTGCGCAATCTAAACCTTCTAATATAAACACTTCTTTTGCCATTTTTGTGTTTTTTTCTTCTTGCACTTTAATGTGCGGTTCTAATTTTGTAACGAGTTGTTTTGCTTCTGTAACAACTTCGCTTTCTTTATTTTGCGCTGTTTCTAAAACCATTGTTTTTGTCGCGAAATTTACAGAGCAAGAATTTACTCCTTCTATATTCCCAACGCCTTTTTCAATTTTCATTGCACAGTTTGCACAATCTAAACCTTCTAACATCAGTTTCTTTTTCACTAATGCCTCAGCCATCGTTCTCCCTCCTCGCGTTCTATTTATTCTTCCTCGTTTACGTGTTCAAACGCTTGCTCGAAGATATGAATTACGTGTTGGTCAGCTAACGAATAATAAACGACCTTTCCTTCTTTACGATTCTTTACAAGTTTCGCTTGCTTTAACACACGAAGCTGATGTGAAATAGATGATTGTGTCATTCCTAATAAATACGCTAAATCACAAACACACATTTCAGCTTCAAATAACGCATGTAATATTCTTGTACGTGTACGATCGCCTAATACTTTAAATAATTCTGCTACTTTACTTAAACTTTCATCCGTTGGAATTGTTTGTTTTACTTGATCAACAACTTCTTCATGAATTATCGTTTGAGAACATGTCTCTTGTGGTGTTTCTACTTTATTTCCAGCCATTATAGCTCACCTCTTTATTTGAACATATGAACAATCATTCATATATCTTATACCTTTATTATATGAGCGTCCATTCATATGTGTCAATGAAATCTCATACATTTTTTTGAACATTTCGTTCACATTTTAAAAAGATCTACACATATTTTCCGCATCCATTACATTCTCATACAAAAAAGAATATACACTTTACACAAAAGAAAAAGCCTTGCGCGTTCCCTAGACGCACAAGGCTTACTATACTTATATCCCTTTTAACTAAGCTTTTAATTAGCTTGTTCTAAATTATCCTGCGAACTTCCATCGTCTTTTAAATGACTATGTTTTTTCGAATAAACAAAGTATACAACTACTCCAATTGCTAACCAAATACCGAAGTAGATCCATGTTGTTAATGGTAGGTTAAACATTAAGAATAGACAACATGCGATTGAAATAAGCGGTAGCGTTGGTACAAGTGGTACCATAAAGCCACGTTTTAAGTTCGGATGTGTTTTACGAAGAATAATAACTGACACACCTACCATCGCAAATGTTAACAATGCTCCAATATTCGCTAAATTCGACAATTCTTTTAAATCGATAAATCCAGCAATTAAAGCACTACCAATACCTGTTAACCAAGTTGAGAATACTGGCGCTTCTGTTTTCTTATTAATTTTCGCAAATGATTTTGGTAATAAACCGTCACGGCTCATCGCGAAGAATACACGTGTCGTTGCATAAATGTAAGCAAAGATTACAGCCATAATACCAATTACAGCTCCAACTGCGATTACACCCGCTACTTTATCTTGTCCTACAACTTCTAATACATATGCCATAGCTTCTGGTACATCTAATTCTTTATAAGAAACCATACCTGTCATAACGAGACATACTACAACATAAATAATTGTACAAATAACTAATGAAGCAATAATACCAATCGGTAAATCACGTTGTGGATTTTTTACTTCTTCAGCAGAAGTTGCTAATGCATCAAATCCTAAGAAAGCAAAGAATACTGCTGCTCCGCCGGCAAAAATTCCGCTAATACCGTATGGTGCAAATGGTGTCCAGTTTTCTGGTTGTACGTAGAACGCACCAACTGCAATGAATAAAATAACAATACCAATTTTAATTAATACCATTATGTTATTCACACGCTTACTTTCTTTCGTACCTCTTGATAGTAACCAAGTTAAAACTAATGTAATGACTACTGCTGGTAAATTCACGATCCCACCTTGTGATGGAATCTTTAACAACTCTGTTGGAATTTCTAATCCGAATCCACTCACTAAGTTATTAAAATAACCTGTCCATCCACCAGCTACTGCGGCAGTTGTTACGACATATACAGATAGTAATGTCCATCCCATTAGATGGGCAATAAACTCACCAATTGTCGCATATGAATATGTGTACACACTACCTGAAACCGGAAGTGTAGATGCAACTTCTGCATAACACAACGCTGCAAATCCACAAACAATCGCTGCAATCATGAATGAAAAGATAACTGCTGGACCAGCATCTCTTGCTGCTACTAATCCTGTTAATACTAGTACTCCTGTACCAATTATCGCACCAATCCCTAGCATTGTTAGGTCAAATGCCCCTAGCGTTTTCGTTAAAGTTTTACTTTTACTTTCCCCTAACAATTGCGTAACGGATTTCTTTTTAAATAGGTTGGCCACGATGTATGCCCCCTTTTGCCAAGAAGAGCTAAGAGATATTCACTCTTAGCTCTTATCATGTTGGTTTATATATTGTTCGATTTTGTTTTGTATAATGCTTGTATTAGCAAGATACTGTTTCTGCTTCTAATAATTCTTTAGCACCTTTGTACTCTACACCGTGAGCTTCTGCAACTGCTTCGAATGTTACATAGCCATCTAATGTGTTAATACCTTTTAGTAATGCAGAGTTGCCTAAGCAAGCTTCTTTGTAGCCTTTGTTAGCAATTTGTACTGCGTATGGTACTGTTACGTTTGTTAATGCAAGAGTTGATGTACGTGGAACCGCACCTGGCATGTTTGCAACTGCATAATGAACAACGCCGTGTTTTTCGTAAGTTGGGTTATCATGAGTTGTAATACGGTCAGTTGTTTCGAAAATACCACCTTGGTCAATCGCGATATCTACAACAACAGAACCTGGTTCCATTGATTTAATCATTTCTTCTGTTACAAGTTTTGGCGCTTTTGCACCTGGGATTAATACTGCACCGATTACAAGATCAGACTCTTTTACAGCTTCTGCAATATTGTACGGATTAGACATTAAAGTTTTTACTTGGTTTCCGAAAATGTCATCTAATTGACGAAGACGTTCTGCACTTAAGTCGATGATTGTTACATCCGCACCTAGTCCAACTGCAATTTTAGCAGCATTTGTACCAGCTTGTCCACCACCGATGATTGTTACTTTACCACGTTTAACCCCTGGAACACCTGCAAGTAAAATTCCTTTACCGCCTTTGTTCTTCTCAAGGAATTGTGCACCAATTTGTGCAGCCATACGACCAGCTACTTCACTCATAGGTGCAAGTAATGGTAGAGAACGGTTTTCTAATTGTACTGTTTCATATGCAATAGAAACAACTTTCTTTTCGATTAATGCTTTTGTTAATTCTGGTTCTGGAGCTAAGTGTAAGTATGTGAATAAAATTAAACCTTCGCTGAAGTGTTTGTATTCGCTTTCAATTGGTTCCTTAACTTTCATAACCATTTCCATGTTCCAAGCTTCTTCAGCTGTATCAACAATTTTCGCTCCCGCTTCAACATACTGAGCATCTGTGAAACCAGATCCTAAACCTGCACCCTTTTGAATGAATACTTCGTGATTGTTACGAATTAAATGTACAACACCTGCTGGTGTCATTGCCACACGGTTTTCGTTGTTTTTAATTTCTGCTGGTACCCCAATACGCATAATGAAATGCCCCCTTATAATTAACAGAAAAAAGAAAGTCTTTTTTCTTTTTGTAATAATTAATAACTTATGTCCTTATTCTAGCATAACTTAAAAGTTATGAAAACGCTAACATACCATATTTTTAAAGTTTATATATTTAGAATAGTGTAAATATATAAAACATTGATTCTATTAGCCTCGTTGTTCCATCTCATTATCTATCACTCTATTTTTATTATACTCCTTTAAAATAAGCAGCAATCATTTATTATTCGACAATAATGTAACAATGTAAGAAATACCAATGATGCCGTATACATATACAGTTATAAGTTTAAACAATACTTTAGGGATATATTCTTTCCCTAAAAAAACAGCTGCTAGCATTTAACTAGCAGCTGGATAACTTATAAATAACTTGGAAAATAAATCATCTGTTGTTTCCGTAATTTTATCAAACAGATCACTTTCTTCCTCTTCTTGCTCTTTTAACATCTTAATTGTTTCACGTGCCGATTCAGGATAATCGGTAATGATACCATCTACGTTCAATTTATAATATCCCTTTAAACTTTCCATATCATTTACCGTCCATACGTAAATTGGTTTATTTAACTTCCTTGCTTCTTTTACTAATTTCTTATTTAACATGTATTCTTCCGCTACATAAAAATCAGCCTTTACATTCTTTAAGTGAGCTCTACTTGCATATAATATATATCCTACTTTTATATTTGGATTTGCACGCTTAAACTCTTTTATAAGCGGATAATGTAACGTTTGAATAACACATTGCTTCTCAAATTCATTATCTTTAATCGTTTTTAATACTTTGTTTACAAAGTCTTTTTCGCCCCCATGAAGCTTCACTTCAATATTGAGTTTGATTTTACCCTTTGCCAACTTAATGATTTCATCCAGCGTACTGATTTGTCCTGAAAAACCATCTTGACTAAGGGTAAGCTGCCTTAACTCTTCCATCGTTAAATCCGAAACATGAACGTTAGCATTGGCAAGACGTTTCAACTTCAAATCATGTATAACTGCTAGTTCACCGTCTTTTGTTTGTAATACATCTATTTCAGCGTAGTCTGCTTTCGCATCAATAGCTCCCTGCACAGCTTCTTTCGTATTTTCTACACCTTTTGAAATATAACCGCGATGAGCCATAATAATCGGTTCTTTATATGTGTTTGTAATAAAGGTCACAATGAAAGCAACAACCATTCCCGCCGTAATAATTCCTACAATATATACACCAATAAATTTCCAACGATGTTTTTGGAAGAAACATTTATCTGCCTTCGTCTTTGAATAATCTAATCCTTCTTCTAATAAAACATCTTCGACTGGAACCTTTTGTAAATACAATCTTGTTAACGCCATAATATAGAACGGCGTCATAATAAAGCTAAATAGATACAATGTACTTGTTAGGAAAACTGAAATAGTTGACTCTGCTAGTAGTGCAAATGTCCCTTCTGGGTTTGTAAATTCATATACTCCCCACAGACAAAGTAAATAAACTCCTACACATAAAAGAAAAACAATTCCTACAGATATGAAAAAACCTACTAAAAAGAACAAAACTTTAAAGAAGCTTTCTTTTACTAAGTTTGCGCTTTTGCGTGCTGCCGTACGGAACGGCTTCTCCTCTAAAACGATAATAGGTAAAACAAAAATCCAACGAAGGTTCAAATAGGCAACTACAGCAAAGAAAGTATAATATCCAACTTGCCCCATTGTTGTCTTAAATAGTTCACCTGTAATAAAATTAGGAATTTGAATTTCAGGAATCAATGCAGATTTATATCCCATACTTAATAGTGGTAATAGTACAACTGCATACAAAACAAAGCCAGGTAAGCAATATGTAAACAGAGAAGGTAAATACGTTACTGTTTTATATAAAATCGGACGTAATCTCACCTTTTGCCTTTTATGAGCGAAGTACGAAATGATAATAAGTACTGCAAACTCTGTAAAAATCAGGAACAATGCCAATATAGATAAAATTACGATCGCCAAAATCCCGTATGGGGTTTTCAAAAATGCTAATAACTCATCATTTGTTGCGTTTGCATACCCACCAAAGTACAACAACTTATTGAAAATAATACCGAAAAGCGGGATAAACACAATCGCTGCTAACAATTTATAAGCAAGTTGGAATGTTAACACATTCCAAAAGGCAAATCTAACAGTTTGAAAGGAATGTCTCATTACTCCTGGTATAGATAGTCTTTTACGGTGTTGCATATATTCCTCCACATTCTAAAACGATATTTGAGATGGATTCCACATTTCCATTTCTACCCCATCCCTTTAATAATAATATATTCCGCTTAACATGAACACTCTTATACATACAATGAAAAAAGTGATGGCTACTTCCCATCACTTTTCACTTACTCTATTTTTTCTCTAACCCTTGTCCAAATGCTTTCAAGAAGCTAAATCCGAATGTGATGGCTCTATTGATATCTGGATCTTTTAACACTTTAAAGAAGTCCATCACTTTTGTTTTTTTACCATTCTTTAATTCATCTGTTGCAAATTGCAATCCAGTGACTAAACTCGATGTGATTTGCTTTGTTACTTCTGGGTCAACTGAGGACAGTGCTTCCCCCGCCCCCATCATGTTGTTAAGTGCATTTTTAACTGGTTCACGATTTAATTGCTCCACAGCGATTTTTGAAACATCTTCCTTAGCAGCAAGTAAACTAATCGCCGCATCTAATATTCCAGCCTTCTGTAACTGCGCTAACAGCTGCATCGTTTCTTCTACTGCTTCACGATAATTAGATAGCTCATTTAGAAGTTCATCTGCTACTTGCTGTTTCTGTTCTTCCTCTGTTACAACTTTCTTTTTAATTAAAGTAATCTCTTTCGCCACTATCTCCGCCCCCTAGTCCACGAGTGATACGTATTGTTTTCTTTGCCATTTTTGCTCGATTTCAACACCATTTTGCGGATTACGCTTTTTATCTCGCGGGTTTGAAGATGGTAACGGACGATTTCCTTTTTCACGTAATACACGCATTTTCACCATCGTTTGTTTGTACGCCGGTGTACACGTATAAAGGTCTGTTGCCGTCCCAGTTAAAATATTGATCGCTTCTTCATTTATCGTTGCATGCATCGGTAAGTATAGCTCTTTCCCCGTTACACGCTCAGTAATAAGCGCTTGTACTTTAATTTTGCCAAATGGTGATGCTAATTCTACAAGACCACCATCTTTCACATTGCGCTCTATAGCAAGCTCAGGTGAAATTTCAACGAACACTTCAGATACTTTAGATAAAATACCAGCCGACTTATTCGTCATATTCCCTTCATGGAAATGTTCTAGCATACGTCCATTATTTAAAAGTAAATCATACTCATCTGGCGCTACAACTGGTGGTATCCATTCATCTAATGATAAACGAGCTAGTTTATCTGGGAAGTTAAATCCATCTACATATAATAGCGGTGTATCACTACCATCATGACTACCCCAACATAAACTATTCCATCCTTCTAGACGATCGTACGTTGCTTGAGAGTATAACGGTGCAAGCGATGCGATTTCGTCCATAATTTCACTTGGACTTTCGTAATTCCAATCCCCGCCGAGTGCACGAGCAACTTTTTGTAAAATCCACCAATCTGGTTTTGAATCACCTAGTGGTTTTAATACTTCATATAATCTTTGAATACGTCGCTCTGTATTCGTAAACGTTCCTTCTTTTTCTAAGCTTGGTGCCGCTGGTAAAATAACATCAGCAAAACGAGCTGTTTTTGATAAGAACATATCTTGAACAACGAGGAAGTCTAAATTCGCTAAAATATGTTGCACATGGTTCGCATTGGAATCGACTAAAGCCATTTCTTCCCCCATGACATACATACCACGTAGTTTTCCTTCTTCTGCCGCAAGTAACATTGCGATATTATTTAATCCTGGTGCTTTCGGAATCGTTGTGCCGTATGCTTTTTCAAACTTAGCACGAAGCGTATCATCCGATACTGCTTGATAACCTGGAAGCCAGTTTGGTAATGTCGCCATATCACAAGCACCTTGTACATTATTATGCCCTCGTAATGGATATGCGCCTGCACCAGGACGACGATAGTTCCCCGTAACAAGCAGTAAATTGGAAATGGCAGCAGATGTTGTACTTCCTCCTGTATTTTGCGTTACACCCATTCCCCAAAGTATACAAGTTCCATCTGCTTCATATACCATACGAGCCATTTCTTTCAGGTTTTCTTTCGAAATTCCCGTAATTTCTTCTGTATAATCAAGCGTATACTTTTCTAACATTGTGCTATATTCATCAAAGTTCTTCACATTTTCAGCTATGAACTTTTTATCATGCCAATCTTGATCAATAATATATTTCGTAATACCAGCAAGCCATACGTAATCTGTACCTTGGCGCGGATGAATAAATAAATCCGCACGCTCTGCCATTTCATGTTTACGAAGATCTGCTACAATCAGTTTTTGCTCGTGTAATTTATGAGCACGTTTTACACGCGTCGCGAGTACAGGATGTCCTTCTGTTGGATTCGCACCAACGATAATGACAAGGCCTGCTTCAGCTATATCTTTCACTGTTCCAGCATCGCCGCCCATACCGACAGTTTTAAATAAACCATCTGTTGCTGGAGATTGGCAATAACGCGAGCAGTTATCTACATTATTTGTTCCATATATTTGACGAGCTAGTTTTTGCATAAGATAATTTTCTTCATTCGTTACTTTCGAAGAAGAAATAAATCCAAATGCATCGCTGCCGTATTCTGATTTAATATGTTGCATGTTAGAAGCAACAACTTCTAACGCTTCTTCCCATGAAGCTTCAACAAACATATCTCCTTGGCGAATTAATGGCTTCGTAATTCGATCTTCACTATTTACAAAGTCCCATCCAAATTTACCTTTTACACATGTGGAAATACCATTAACCGGTGCATCTGAAACAGGTTGCACTTTTAATATATGGCGATCTTTCGTCCATACTTCGAATGAACAACCGACACCACAAAATGTACAAACTGTTTTTGTTTTATTCACTTTCGTCTTACGCATCGCAGCCTCTACTTCTGAAACCGCTAAAATACTACTATATCCAGGCTCTACATCCTTTACAAAATCAATCATCGGATCTAACACATCTGGTTTTAACCCTGTCATGAATCCAGCTTCACCTAACATTGATTTTTCCATTAACGCATTACATGGACATACTGTTACACACTGCCCACAACTTACACAAGATGAGTCATTTATACTTACACCATGATCCCATATAACACGCGGACGATCTAAGCTCCAGTCTATCGATATCGTTTCATTAACCTGTAGGTTTTGACATACTTCTACACACTGTCCACAAGCAATACATTGATTTGGATCATACCGATAAAACGGATGTGACATATCCACTTCACAAGCACTTACTTTCGGCTCATACGGATATTTCTGTTCTTCAATTCCCATCATGTGTACTGTATTATGAACCTTACAATTACCGTTATTGTTATCACATACGGTACAATACAATAAATGATTCTCTAATATTCGATCCATCGCCTCAGTCTGCGCCTCTTTCGCACGCTGTGACTGTCTTTCAATATGCATACCATTCTCTATTTGCGTTGAACAAGCACGCATTAACTTCCCATCTACTTCTACAATACACGTATCACAAGTTTGAATTGGATCTACTTCTGGTACATGACAAATTTGAGGATGTTCCAAATTACTCTCGTTAAATAATTGTAGTATCGTCTTTTCACCTGATGCTGAAAATTCTTTACCATCTACGGTTACACGGACTGTCTGTTCTGCCATAGTTTCCCCTCTCCTTACAACCAACTGTACAACACACTTGTGAATCCGTTTTCACAAATGAATTACTGTACATATTTTTGAAACGCCCTGCCTAAATACTTTTCTTATGAAGTCGATTCTAGATGTTTATAAGGTATCACTACGAAAGCTTGAAAATTTCACTATTCTACATTTCTATTATATCGTATATATACAATAATAACCAAAATAATCTGATACCTTCCTTCTAATAGATGTTTTTATTTTTTCAATGTTTTATGATGAATGTGGGAGAAAATACATATAAAAGGGGAATTTCATATGGGACCTACGCAAGAGAGTTATACAATTGTACGCTATCACTCTGGTACATTTTCAAAACAAACTGATGAGATTGTTACAGAATCTCCTATTACTATTAAATTGAATGGTGAAGAATATGTAACAGTCGTATGTACACCAAATTATATTGAAGATATGGTAATTGGTTTTTTAATTTCTGAGGGGATTATTTCTTCCTATAAAGATATTGAAGAACTATGGGTTCAAAAAGATAACGGAATTGTCCATGTAACATCATCAAAAATAAATCCGCTCTATCAAAATTTATATAATAAACGATACATCACTTCCTGCTGCGGAAAAGGTAGACAAGGTTTTATTTTCGCTAACGATGCAGCAAAAGCAAAAGATTTACATGATATACATGTAAAAATTACTCCTGAAGAATGCTTTTACTTAATGAATACTTTACAACAATCTTCTACTACCTTTCGCCAAACCGGCGGTGTTCACAATACCGCGCTATGTGATCGAAACAATATCCTCCTATCAAGAATGGATATTGGAAGACATAATGCATTAGATAAAATATATGGACATTGTTTACGCAACGATATATCTGTTAAAGGAAAAATCATTGCATTTAGCGGGCGTATTTCATCCGAAATTTTACTCAAAGTTTCAAAAATCGGATGTGAAATTGTTCTATCTAAATCCGCTCCAACAAAACTAGCATTGCAACTCGCTCACGATTTAGGCATTACAGTCGTAGGATTTATTAGAAATGACTCTTGTAATATTTACACGCATCCAAATCGAATTGATGGTTATCAATCAAATAACTAAAATAACTCCTCAATCGAGGAGTTATTTAGTTATAAAAATGTAATATATTAAACACTTGAATAGTTAATAAAGTTAATATATAATTTCATTACATATTAAAAAACAAAACATTGTAGCATATATCTTTTCATTCTTTTACAAATTAAAAGAGACTGCTCACAAAACACATACACAATCTTATAAAAGGTTCACTTTATTTGAAATCGACCAAGGAGGTTACAACGATGGAAATTCGCTTATTAACGACAGAGGACGCAGAAATATATTTAAAAGTTTGTATGGAAGGTTTAACGAAGAACCCGGAAGCTTTTAGCTCTTCTTATGAAGATGTTCTTAAACATGAGGATCCTGTAGCTGCTATGGCAAAACGATTAAGCAATCCGGATAAGTATACTCTAGGTGTCTTCAAAGATAACGATTTAATCGGCATTGCTACTTTAGAAACAAAGCCTTTCATTAAACAAGAACATAAAGCAAAAATCGGTTCCGTTTTTGTTTCCCCTAAAGCACGTGGCCTTGGAGCAGGACGAGCTCTTATTAAAGCAATTATTGAAAATGCCGATAAATTACATGTAGAACAACTTATGCTCGATGTTGTAGTTGGTAACGATGCAGCAAAAAAATTATATGAGTCATTAGGTTTCCAAACTTACGGCGTACAAGAGCGTTCATTAAAACATAACGGTCAATATTGGGACGAAGAACATATGGTTCTATTCTTAAATGATTAATACTTCAATCTAGTTTTCCAAAAGCATCTTTTTATTAAGAAAGATGCTTTTTTCATTACAACAATGTAATCTTCATGTCACCTTTATCGATCGTACCAAACCTTTCCATTCATTATACTAAAAATATAAAGTGAAACTTTACTCAGTGGGGAACTACATCCCACGCTGATCGCATGTACTTGATATGTAGAGGAGAATGTGACATGAAACAAAACAAACGAGCTATGCTTTTAATATTTACTACAGCAATTGTAACTTCTGGATTAGCAATTTTACCTTGGTTTATTATATAAAAATACTCCCCCTAACAACGAAAAAAGCTTATTGCTTCTTAAGAAGCAATAAGCTTTTTTTATATTATAAAATCCCCAAAATTTTATTTACACAACTTATAATAATAACCATAGATACGGCAACGCACATGACAACCGTATTACGATCTTGCTTTTCTTTTTTTGAAATTTCTTCTTTTGGATTCATGTGTATGATCTCCTTTTAAAAAAAGTGTGAGATAGGAAATTTTTCTTATCCGATGCGAGGTGAATACGAAAACCCTCTCTATCTCACATACACAATAGAATGGAATTGTCATTTTATAAATAAAATGACATGACGTTATGTCGCAACATAGGGTATTTTGTGTCGCTACGTTTTCTATTATAAAAAATAGTTGTGCAAAACTAGTGCATTTTTTATGTCAATTACTCTGAGCGAGAAATCACTCTTCCACTCAATCACATAAAAAGAGTTTTTTATCATTTTCATGTAAACTATACAAGTAGAATGAACAGTTTGGGGTGCACAAGATTATGGTAAAAATTTTATTAGTAGACGATGAAGAACGTATGTTACGATTATTAGATCTGTTCTTAAGTCCTCGTGGCTATTTTTGTATGAAAGCTACCTCTGGCCTTGAAGCACTAAAGTTAATAGAACAAAAAGACTTCGATATTGTTTTGTTAGATGTAATGATGCCAAATATGGATGGATGGGATACTTGCTATCAAATCCGTCAAATTTCCAACGTTCCAATCATTATGCTAACAGCTCGTAATCAAAATTACGATATGGTAAAAGGCCTTACGATCGGCGCAGATGACTATATTACAAAACCATTTGATGAGCATGTATTAGTTGCACGAATTGAGGCTATATTACGCCGTACAAAGAAAGATGGATTTGTTAGCTTCAATGGTATTGAGTGGGATAAAACGAAACATACTGTCACAGTGTATGATGAAAAAATCTCACTGACTCCTATCGAATTTTCGTTACTTGGACTATTTTTACAAAATACAAACCGTGCTTATAGCCGAGATGATTTAATCGAAAAAATTTGGGGTTATGAAACAGACATTGAATATAGAACAATCGATTCACATATTCGCAATATCCGTGATAAATTACGTAAAAAAGGATTTCCAGTTGAAAATTACTTAGAAACTGTTTATAAGGTCGGATATAAATGGAAAAGTGAATAATTACTTCGGTCAGTGGAAACTAGTATACCACTGACCCTTTATTATGAATAAGGTATGGTGAGAAAATGAGTAAACTTTCACTTAAAATCGGGACATACTTTTTAATATTAGCTTTATGCATTGAAACAATTGCTTTCGTATCTTTTTACAAAAGTATTTCTAAAATGCGCATTGAAGAGGAAACACTCGCTCTTTTAGAAAAAGGTAATCGCTATAGTAAAAAAATTAAAAACCGCGAGAGACGGGATGAATATTATAAAGAAATGCAACACACTGAACATAATAAAAATCCTAAACGCCCCGTGTACCCCGAGTTCGATATTGCGAATGCGGCTGCACACTTAGTTGAATCGGAATCAATTTCTAACTCCGATATAGCTATTATTATTACTGACCATAACGGCAAAATTATTTCCACCTCAGAACCCGTAACAAAAGAAATGCAAAAACAACTTACTTGTAAAACAGAATCTGTCCCAGAAAGCGGATTAATCGTTGAAAGAAACTGGAAAAAGTCAAAATTCATCACCACAGTAAGCCCACTTAACACAACAAAGTTTCAAGGAAAGTTATATATGTTACTAAAAACATCTTTCTTAGAAAATATGTTACTTAAACTCATGAACCAATTTCTTATCATTAGTGTTTTGACTGTTATTTTAACGACTATTTCTGTCTTTGTTTTTTCTCGTGTTATTACAGAACCGCTTATAAAAATGAAGAGGGCAACAGAAAAAATGTCAAAATTAAATAAGCCAATTCAATTAGGTATTAAACGGAATGATGAACTTGGAAGCTTAGCAAAAACGATTGAAGATTTGTCCAGTGAACTAACTTATATGAAAAAAGAACGCAATGAATTTCTTGCTAGTGTCGCCCATGAACTATTAACTCCATTGACCTATATGAAAGGTTATGCGAAAGTAGCAAAGAGAGACACTTTAACGAAAGAAGAGCGAGAAGAATACTTGCAAATCATCGAGGATGAAACAGATAGTGTAACTGACCTCGTCCAAGATTTATTTATGCTTGTACAATTAGAACAACACCAGTTTGTTATAAAAAAACAAAAAGTACTTCTTAGACCATTTTTAGAACGAATGGTTGAAAAAACAAAAACAACATTAACAAATAAACAAATGCAACTTCATGTATATTGCAAAGATGATTTAGAAGTTTGCATAGACGAAAGACGTATGGAACAAGTTATGTTAAATTTATTACACAATGCTTATCAACACTCACTAGAAAACACTACTATTACGATACGCGTACTCGCTGAAACAAATTCTTTTACAATAAGTGTACAAGATGAAGGTGAAGGTATTCCTGAAGAAGATATTCCGCATATTTTCGATCGTTTTTATCGTGTTGATAAATCTAGAACGAGAGCTACTGGGGGACAAGGTATCGGGCTAGCTGTTGCTAAAGAAATTGTGGAATTGCATAACGGTGCCATTCTAGTAACAAGCAAATTAGGGGTAGGAACTACCTTTATAATTGAGCTACCTTTTGAATAATATGTGTGTGAAAACACCAGTAATAGTAAAAACTACTGGTGTTATTTTGTTCATAAAATCAGCTTATATAAGCTAAGCTTTTGAAATTATTCTTATTTCAATATAAAATAAAGATACATTTGTCAAAGATTTGGAGGGTGATATAATTGGATATCCATGTATTAACAAAAGACGAAGCGGAAATTTACTTAGAACTTCGTGTAGAAGGATTAAAGCAAAACCCTGAGGCTTTCAGCTCTTCTTATGAAGATATTATTAATAAAGAGTGTGCGATTGAATATAAAGCACAAAAATTAGCACAAGATGAAAACTATACGCTAGGTGCATTTAAAGATGGAAAATTAATCGGGGTTGCAACGCTGGAAACGAAACCATATGTAAAACAAGAACATAAAGCTAAAATCGGTTCTGTATATGTATCTCCAAAAGCACGCGGACTTGGAGCAGGAAAAGCACTTATTAAAGAATGTCTTGAACTTGCTAAATCTTTAGAGGTGGAACAAGTTATGCTTGATGTTGTTGTTGGCAACGATGGAGCAAAAAAACTTTATGAATCATTAGGATTTAAAACATTCGGTGTGCAAGAACGTTCATTAAAATATAACGGACAATATTGGGACGAAGAGCATATGGTCTTATTCTTAGATGAAAATAAATAATAAAAAACATCCTCTCGTGTATGAGGATGTTTTTTTATTTTTTTCGAAACCACGCTGTATTTAATAGTTGAATCGCTTGCGCAATTTCTTCTTCTGATAAAATCGCAAAACCAAGTAAAACTACATTTTCAGGTGCAGTATCGTCTTTGTAGTACGTAGAAACAGGATATATTTTAATACTATATTTTGCAGCTTCTTTAATTAGTTCTTCTTCTCGCATTCCATTATGCACTTTTAATAAAATGTGTAATCCCGAATCTTCCCCTATTACCTCAACACGATTAGAGAAATACTTTCCTATTTCAAAAACGAGTCGATCCCTCTTTTTCCGATAGACGACACGCATTTTATGAATATGTTTTTCCCAATAACCTTCATTTAAAAACTTTCTAATCACTTCTTGGTCCATTCTTGAAACACTTTGTGTATAAAACAAATATTCCTTTTGATACTTTTTAATTAAATTCTTCGGTAATACTATATAGCTCATCCGTAGTGAGGGCAACAAAGCTTTTGATAACGTCCCCATATAAATAACTTTCCCATCTGTATCTAACCCTTGTAGTGCCGGAATTGGCTTTCCTGAATAACGAAATTCACTATCGTAATCATCTTCAATAATATACCTATCTTCTTCTTTCTTTGCCCATTGTAAAAGCTGCGTCCTTCTTGTAATAGGCATAATCATTCCATATGGAAACTGATGAGAAGGAGTTACAAATACAACATTTGCAGTGCTATTTTCTAAATCTGCCATACAAATTCCGTCCCTATCTAAAGACAACATTTGAACCTTCTTTTCTCCCTGTTCAAAAACGACCATTTTCCTATGGTACCCTGGATTTTCAACAGCGTAATTACTTCCCTTCAACAATTGAAAAAGTAACTTCACTAATATTTGTGTTCCCGCACCTAATACAATTTGACTAGCTGAACAACGTACACCTCTAGATTCATACAAATAGTTCGCAATTTCCTCTCGTAAGCTTAATTCTCCTTGAGGGTGTCCAAGAAAAAGTAAATCATTATTACGCGGCTGCCATACATCATTTATAAGCTTGCGGTACATAGTGAATGGAAAAGTTTTTGTATCAACCCCTGTTTGTGTGAAATCAAATGTATAGTTCTCCTCCCGAAACGATACTTCTTCTACTTTCGCTTCGCTTCCTTCTACATCCATCATTTGTTCAAATTTACATACAAAATAACCTTTTCTTGATATCGACTCAATGTAACCTTCTGCAAGTAATTGCTCGTAAGCCGCTTCTATTGTATTCTTACTCACTTGTAAATAGCTCGCCAGCTTTCTCTTTGCGGGTAATTTTGTAAAAGCGGAAATCGTTCCATCCTTAATCTCTTTTTTTATATACTCATACAATTGCACGTACAATGCCTTTTTACTATTCATATTTAAATTAGGCGTTAATTCTAACATAATATCTGACCCCTTAATAAAACTAAAATCTGATACTTTTTACAGTACCAGAAGTTATATATAATTCCTTTTATCATGTCACACATAAAAAATCAAATACTCGAGAGGAGATGCATGATTATGAACAATAGTAGACGGATTGGACTCATTATGATTATTACAGGAGCTACCTTATGGGGATTATCTGGCCCGATGATTCAGTGGCTATTTCAACATACTAACGTATCATCAATTGATTTTTTAACAATTCGCTTGTTGCTTGCGGGATTATTTATTTTATCTTTTTTACTTATAAAGAAACAAAACATATTTCAAATTTGGAAACACTCTAGACATTCTATACAACTTATTATTTTCTCTATTCTCGGCATGCTCGGTGCGCAATATGCCTTTATCGAAACAGTTCATATTAGTAATGCGGTCACAGCGACATTATTTCAATTTCTAGGTCCTGTTTTTATTACCATTTATGTCGCATTTGGACAAAGAAAATTCCCTGCTTCTATGCAACTACTCGCAATTATTACTGCACTAACGGGAACGTACTTTATTATTACAAACGGTTCAATTGAAAATATTGTTTTATCGAAAGAAGCCATTATTTTTGGCCTATTAACAGCAATTGGATTTGCATTTTATACCCTCCATCCAGCTTCTCTTATTAAAGAATGCGGAACAACCATAGTAATTGGCTGGGGGATGCTAATCGGCGGCATCGCTCTGCTTATTTTTAATCGCTCGTTTGGATGGAGTCAACTTTCACAAACCTTTACACCAAAAACTTTTTCTATGCTTATCCTTATCATTATAAGTGGCACTCTTTCTTTCCTTCTTTATATCGGTAGTCTGAAATATTTAGCAGCAACAGAAACGAGCATTTTATCTAGCATTGAACCACTTGTAGCAGCTATCGTTTCAATCGCTTGGCTAAATGAATCATTTGGAGCGTATCAATTACTAGGCGGCGTATGTATCGTTCTTTCTGTTATTTTCTTAACGATGCCTCAAAAAGAACGAGAACCAACCTTTTCAACTGAACAAATATAAAAAATGTCAAAAGAGGTCGTACAAAACTTACGACCTCTTTTTATACTTTAAAGGAATTGTCCCTCTTTCTGGCAAATACAATTACACTAACAGTAAAAATTAGGAGTGTGACACCATGAAAAAAATTGGAACTATGCTACTTTTCTCCTTTCTCATCGCTGGATGCTCGCAAGCTCAACCCGATTCCGAAGTACCTAAAAAAGAAGCTGTCACAACATCATCCAATCAAGTTAATGCACCTTCCTTCTTTCATCTTAGTGTTTTAAAAGATGTGAATTGGGAAGAAGCTCCATCCTTCGTAGATGGAAAAATACCTTTAAAAGGCATCGAAGGAAAAATCGCAATGGCTGATACCTCTATTATCTCAAATGAACAAAATGAAATAATGTGGTACTTTTTAGATTCTGAAAGGCCAACTGGAAAACTATCTATTATTGCACTAAAACAAGGATCAGTAACCCCAACACCCGTACTCTTTCAACAAGAAACTTCTAAACCAACTTGGACTACTTCAAATACAATTGATTCTACTACAACCGAACTCCCACTCACTATGTCACTACCTTCATCTGGATTATGGGTATTAAATATATACGTGAATGAAAAATATTATGATCAATTTGTAATTACTACTGAGTAAAGTGACAGAACTAAAATAGTTTCTTACAACAATGTAATTTCCACGTCATATACTTCGATAGTTGAAGTCTCTCTCTTCTCTTATACTTAAAGTAAGAAATAAAACGAGGAGAGATGAGAGATGAAAAAAATGATAGAAGTGATCGTAGCAGTAACTGAGGTTTTAGTAAATGGTAAACAAGTTGCAATGGAATTAAATAAATAGTGAAGAAACATAAATAAATAATTTTACACTTCTTCATTATTTTGATTTCTTATCTCAAAAAAAGCAGTGCCTTTTAGGCACTGCTTTTAGCTATTAATAACTTGGTATTTTCGTAATTTGCGCCACGCCTGAATCAATAGCTGCCTTCGCCACAGCTTCAGCAACACTTGGAACAACTCTTTTATCTAATGGATTCGGGATTACATAATTCGCATTACGTTCTTCGTCCGTAATGATGTTAGCGATCCCATACGCTGCCGCTAATTTCATTTCTTCTGTAATATCAGTCGCGCGCACATCTAACGCACCGCGGAATATTCCTGGGAACGCCAATACATTATTTACTTGATTCGCATAATCTGAGCGCCCGGTTCCTACTACAGCTGCCCCAGCCTTTAATGCATCCTCTGGGAAGATTTCTGGAATTGGATTCGCCATAGCGAACACAATTGCTTTCTCATTCATCGTCTTTACAAGCTCTTTCGTTAGTACATTAGGAGCAGATACACCGATAAAAATATCAGCTTGATAAATCGCTTCTTTTAACGTTCCACGTACATGTTCTCGATTTGTCTTTTTTGAAACCTCAATTTGCGCTTCGTTCATCCATGCTTCACCTTCACAAACAATACCTTCTAAGCTAACTAACGTAATGTGCTTTGCACCAGCCTTTAATAATAATTTTCCAATTGCAATTCCTGCCGAACCAGCACCGTTAATAACAATTTTCACATGATCCATTTGTTTGCTAACAACTTTTAATGCATTAATAACAGCTGCTAAAACGACAATAGCCGTTCCATGTTGATCATCATGGAATACAGGAATACTTGTTTCTTCTTTTAATCGTTTTTCAATTTCAAAACAACGTGGTGCCGCAATGTCTTCTAAGTTAATTCCTGCAAACGTAGGCTCTAAATTTTTCACAAGGGTAACGATTTCATCCACATCAGTCGTACCTAAACATAATGGGAAAGCATCTACATTCGCAAATTTCTTAAATAAAATACTCTTCCCTTCCATAACAGGCATAGCTGCTTTCGGTCCAATGTTCCCTAAACCGAGTACCGCTGTTCCATCTGAGACAACTGCTACCATATTACCGCGTGCTGTATAGTCATACACTGTTTCTTCATCTGCTGCAATTGCTTTGCAAGACTCCGCTACACCTGGTGTATATGTCAGACTTAGATCATCCGCTGAATTTACTTCTACTTTACTTGTAATTTCAATTTTTCCTACTAATTCTTTATGCAATAACAATGATCTTTCATTAATTTGATTTTCTAACATACTTATAATCTCTCCTTAATTTGACAAGCTAGCTATATGAATATAGCTAGCTTGTTTGATCATGAAAACATTTTTAATAAAATTGTCGCTGTTACAACCATTGCTGCCCCGCCTAAACGAGTCGAAATTTGCGCAAACGGCATTAATTCCATTCGATTTGAAGCTGATAAAATAGCAACATCTCCAGTTCCACCTAAACCACTATGACATCCAGTTACAATTGCTGATTCAACCGGATACATTTTCATCACTTTCCCTACAAGGAAACCTGATGCTACCATTGTAAGAACAACTGATGCGCACACGACAACATATCCTACTGAAAGAACTGCTGCTACGTCTTTTAGCGGAATATATAGTAATCCTAGTCCAACCATTAAAGGCCAAGTTAAATTCTTCGAAATGAATTTATATAGATGGAATGCTCCTTGCTCCATCTTTGCTGGCATTAATTTAAAGTATTTCACAAGTGCTGCTGAGAAGATCATAATGATTGCCCCAGGAATACCGATGAACTTAGAAGCAAATCCTCCGAAGATGAAGAATGTACACGCAATTAATAAACCTGCTCCCATTAATGAGAAGTCAATTGGCTTCTCTGTATTTTGTTCTTTTAATAACTCGGCTTGATTATCTGTTTTTACTAATACACCGTTACCACTAAGCTCCGGTTTCTTCTCACCTAAACGCTTCATATACCCTGCACTCACAATAGCGAACATATTTCCAATAATAGCCGCTGGAATAAGCTGTGATACAAATGTTGCTGATGATTCATTTAAAATATCACTATAAGCTAGCGACAATGGTAAAATCCCTTCCCCGATACCACCACTCACAATTGGTACGATGATAAAGAAGAATGTTTGCTTCATTTCAAATCCAAATAGTGAACCAACCAATAATCCTACTACTACAGAAGCTAACGTCCCTACCACTAAAGGTATAAACATACGAACGAAACCTTGCACTAATACTTTACGATTCATTCCTAAAATACTTCCGACTACTAAACAAGAAATATATAAATATAAAAAGTTCGATTTTTTCATTAACATAGTCGCAGCTTCCATTGAAGCTGGATTCATCCAGTTAAAAAATACAAGTAATGATGGAATAAACAACGAAAGTATTGCTGGACCACCGATATTTTTTAAAATTGGAATTCTCATCCCAATGTCTCCTAAGAAAATACCCATGATCATAATAACTGCAAATCCACCAATCATATCTGCTGGCAATTTATTATATACAGATGCCCCATAAATAATAGCAGCCAATACTACATATAACGGTAAAGGTATAACACCGATTTTCACATTCATAATTTTAGAAGCGAAAGATTCTCTTTGTACTTCATTTCCTTCAGAAAATGATACCGCTTCCACATTCTTTTGAATTCCCATATGGCACCCCCTTGTTTTCTTAATAACAATATTAAAACGCTTTCAATAGTAAAAATAGTTTTTGTAAGTTTTGTAATTGATTTTGTAATTAAAAAAAGTATAAGCGACTTATAATAAGTCGCTTATACGTAAAACTCTATTTTATTTTGGTCAATACATCTTAATTTACTCACTGGTCTCCCTACATGTTGATACACCATTTCGTTTTCTAACACTCCAATTTCAGTCAAAAACATTACATACTTTCGAATAGAAACCCTTGAAACACCAACTAATTGCGCCATTTCCTCTGTTGTAAATGCTTGTCCATTTAGCGACTCGATCTTCCGCCAAATTAATTGCATCGTTTGCTTCGTTAATCCTTTCGGAAGCTCTTTCGTGACAGTAGGTTCTCTTTTTTCTTTTTGCAAAATTAACGAATCTAATTCCGATTGACTAATTTTTTGTTGTTCTTTCATGAAAGTAAGTTTTTCTCGATATATAGTTAACGCCTCTTTAAATCGTTCAAATGTAAATGGCTTAATTAAATAATCTACTACGCCATATTGTAATGCTTTTTTAATACTCCCCATATCATGTACAGCTGAAATCATCATAATATCGATTTCTTTTTCTTGGTTCCGAATATGCATTAAAAGCTCAAATCCAGTCTCTTCAGGCATAAAAATATCAAGTAATACTAAATCTACTCTTGATTCCTCTAATACTTCTATCGCCGATTTTACCGAATTAACTGCTTGAACAAGTTCAAACCCTCCTACTTGCTCTAAATAATGCGTATTTAACATTGCTACCATCGGGTCATCTTCTACAATTAAAACTTTAATCATATTTGCCTCTCATCCCTACCTTTAGGTATTTCAATTGTTATCGTTGTTCCCTTTCCTACTAATGAATACACATGAATTTCCCCATTTATTCGCTGTATACTTTCTGTTACAAGATACAAACCATAACCACGGTTATCTCCCTTTGTGGAATAACCTTTCGTAAATAATGCCCCTATTTCTTCTTCTTGTATACCTTTTCCCGTATCTTGTACTGTAATAATTAGTGTATCCCCATATTGTATCTTAACTTCAACTTGCTTCTTTTCACAATTTGCCACTGCCTCTAATGCATTATCAATTAAATTTCCTACAATCGTAATCAGTTCATGAGTAATACTTTCATCCTCTATTTCCGGCATGTAAGAATCTTCACTTATAATTAATTTTATATTCTTCTCTCTAGCATAGCTAAGTTTCCCGAGTAAAAAACCAGCAAATACTGGACTTTTTATTCTTTTCATAATCCCACCAATTTCATATTGATGCTCTGATACCATACCGCTTATATATTTCTGTAACTCTTCATACTGCTTCATGTGTGTAAGCCCTAATACGACATGCATTTTATTCATAAATTCATGCGATTGTGCCCGTAATGCTTCCGCATATAACCTAATACCAGTTAATTCTTCTGCTAATTTTCTAATCTCTGTTTTATCACGAAATGTTGCAATCGCACCAACTATTTCTCCTTTTACATATAAAGGAACACGATTCGTCACAATCGTAATTCCATAAATATTTTGTTCTTCGTTTAATTGTACTTCTCCCGTTTGTAATACTTCTTTTATACGTGAATTAGGCATATACAACTCAACATCTTTACCAATAAAATCTTCTTCAAGACCACTTTTCTTAAACAATCGTTTTGCCTCATTATTTATTAAAGTTACATTGGCCTCTTTATCTACAGCAATAATACCTTCCTTTACAGATTGTAACATCGTATTTCTTTCTTCGAGAATTTTCGCTATTCTGTGAGGTTCAAGACCGAATAAACTTTTCTTTATATGTCTAGCTAGCAATATTGCTCCTATAATTCCGACTAGTACTCCAACTCCGACACCAATATAAATGATATGTCTACTTTCCTTAACTCTCTCTTTTACATTATCTGCTGAAATACCAACGGCCACCGCTCCAAGCTGTTCACCTGTTTCAGAAAATACAGGTACAAACACTCGCATTGAAATACCTAAAGTTCCTTCTGCCAGCGATACATGTTCCTTTCCTTTCAATGCAGGCCCTTCATCTCCCCCAATAAAATGATGACCTATTTTTTGAGGATTTGGATGTGATTTTCTTATTCCATTCATGTCCATAACTACAATAAATTGAACACCTGTGTTTTTTAATATTCTATTTGTATACGTTTGGATTGCAGCAGTATCCGCTTTCCCAATTAAACCATCGATTACAATCGAATCATTCGCCACAATGTGTGCAATTGTTTTTGCTTTCTCTGCTTGGCTATCCTCCGTTGTCCGTTCTACATTATGACTAATTAATATATCTGTCATAAGTAAAGAAAAAATTACAACTGTACAAACTAACAATGTAATCGTTTTCCATAAATTCCATAGTCTTTTTCTTTTTTTCATCCCATTAATGACTCCCCTAATTGCTGAATAGAAAAATAAGTAAGGTGATATTATTTTCACCTTACTTATCTGCTGTTATTATACTTTAAATTTACTAGTCATCGCTTGTAGTTCTTCGGCCATCTCAGCTAAATTTTGTGAAGCTGAACTAATTTCTTCCATTGAATTCATTTGTTCTTCTGTCGAAGCAGCAACACTTTGTATACTAGCTGTATTTTCTTCTGCAGCCGCTGCAATTTCATCAATAGCATTTGTCACTTCATTTGCATCTCCAGCAATTCTCTTCGTTGTTTCTACCATTTGATTCACTTGAGAAACAATATGTGTAGTAGAACTTAAAATTTCCGTAAAACTTACTTTCGTTTTTGTTACAACATCAAGGCCTTGTTGGACTTCCCCATTCACATTATCCATCGCCTTAACAGTCTGTTCAATATCAGCCTTAATTTCTGCAATTAAATTCGCAATCTCTCCAGATGATTCTCCTGATTGCTCCGCTAATTTTCTAACCTCATCTGCTACAATAGCAAACCCTCGGCCCTGTTCACCTGCTCTTGCTGCTTCAATAGCCGCATTTAAAGCTAAAAGGTTCGTTTGAGTAGCGATATTTTGAATTGCTTCAGAAATAGCTCCTACCTGCTTTGATTTCTCATCAAGAAGTTTAATAATGGCATCTGACTCGGATACCGACCTAGAAATAGACTGCATTTGTTTTGCTGTTTGTTCAACCAATTCCTCCCCTTCTTCAGCTCTTTCTCTCGCATGCAATGAGGAGATAGAAATTGATTCTGCACTTCCAGTTACATCTTGAATTGCTGTATTTACTTGTTGTAATGTAGCCGCACCTTCTTCAACACCTTGACTTTGTGATTCAGCCCCACCTGATACTTGTTCCATTGCAATTGTAATTTGATCTGTCGCATCATTTGCTTGCTGTACGCTCGCTGTTAACTCTTCAGCCGATGCCGCCACATGTTCTGCTGAAAAACTAATTTGAGTAACCACATCTTGTAAAGAGGCAGACATTTCATTAAAGGAATTCCCTAATTTCCCTATGTCATCCTTGGAATAGATTGTAATTTTCTCTGTTAAATCTCCCTTACTAATTTTATGTGCCGAGTCAGCTATTTTTCTTAATGGTCTTGTAATAGACTTTGTAATGAAATAAATTAATACACTACCAAATACAATAGCGATAGCAATAACAATAAAAGTCTTATAAAATACTGGATTCGCAGCTTGGGTAATTTCTTCATCAAACATAACTCCAACTACTTTCCAGCCCGTTTTCTCATTTGTTGCAAAGATTAAATTCTTTTTATCATCTTGTTCTGTATAAGAGACATTTCCTTGTTTTTCTTCATAAATCGGTTTAATCCAAGGGTCAGTAACTTTTGCACCTGGTTTTCTAGATGGATGACTAACAATTTGCTTATTTTGATCTAAAATAACTGCATAACCTTTTTCACCAATGTTAATCATTTTGGAAATTTTCAAGATGTTATCTAAATTTAAGTTAATTCCTATAACACCTTTACCATCTTTTACTTCTTTTGCAATTGTCACTACCATATTTTTTGTAGATGCTGATTGATATGGTGCAGTAACAATTACTTTCCCTTTATTTTCATGTGCTTCTTTATACCAAGATCTATCTGTTGGATTATACCCATCATCCATTTTGATAAATGGTTCTCTTATAAACTTTCCTGTCTGCGTTCCAATATAAATACCTTCTACTTCTGGATGAAGTTTTATATATTGCGCTAATTTCGTTCTTACTATTTCTTCTTGTCCGTTTGGATATGTATCCTCTGTTAAGATGTCCGCAAAGTATGCTGCATCAACAAATTTCTCTTCTATATTTTGAGAAATAACAGTATTTAAAATCGAAATATTTTCCTTTGCTTTACCTGTGATTTGTTGTTCAAAATTTGTTTTGGCAGTTTGATATGAAACACCACCGATAATAAGTCCTGGTATAGTTAAAATAAGAAAAAATGAAATGATTAATTTTTTCTTGATACTCATACATTTAACCCAGTTAAATATTTTTTGCATAATAAGCCTCCTTTATGGAATGTGAATACTTGTGTAATTTTATACAAACGACATATATAAAACAATATATAATGATAACATGTAATATTTTTGTCAATTATGCATTTTTACATATTCACTCCTTCTAAAGATTTAATCATAAAAAATAAGAGAACTTCAGCTTATTATATATGCTGAAGTTCTCTTATTTCGTAACAAAAAGCCCCCACAAAAACTCCTCTTACAATTCCTTACATCCCTTTCCTTACTAATTGCTTTTCACATAACTAATCGCCTGACTCCCCATTTGCACCCATGCCTGTTCAAAGTTTTCTCTCGGTACTTTTACATCTAAACTATCACTTAGAGGATCTCGAATGTATACAAATTCCTTATCATATCCAATAAGTACTACACAATGTTCATTATACGTAATAGAAACATCTCCACTATTTGTTTCCCATGTAGTAAATTCATCTTCATCTAATGGCGCAAATGTTGCATTTGTAATCATAACTACCGGTTGTCCTGATTTTACACTCTTATAAAGTTCTCCTATACTCTTCCCTGTTAAGTCCACAGCTTTGTTAGGTAAATACTTTTTCGCTAATTGAAAAAGTGGTCCATGATATACACCATATCCTGATTCAGAAAAGGTATAAATATTTCCTACGAATCCTTCATTCGGATTCCCACGTACACCATCGTTCATAAAATCAACTTTCTTTATTTCGTTTGCTAATTTCATCTTATCCACTGTAATACCTGCGTATTGTAACATCATCGCTAAGCTCGTCACTTCACAGCCTCTATCTAACTCTGGTAACTGCTGAATGAAAGGTACATTTGATAAGATGACCTTTTCACCATTATTACTAAACTCCGCTTCTTTTTCACTTTGTATATTGAAGAATGTTAACTTTTCCATATACTTTGTAATTCCATTTGTATATACATTCCATACCGCTATAGCTAGTAATGCTATACATATATACCACTTAAACCTTCGTATCACTCTCACGCCTTTCTTAGTTCGTTAAATAAGAATAAAACGCGTCAGCATCCGTGCGAATCACCGGTACAAAATTTAGTTCTTTTCCTTTTTCAGGCTGATCTTTTTTTATTTTTTCTGCTAGTTCTTGAGCATTCATATTCGTTTTATCGATATTAAGCTCATCTGCCATTTGTAACACCTTTTGTTCATTAATTTCACTTAATACTTGATATATATCTTTCCCATACAAATCAATATGATATTTTTTTGCCTCTTCTTGCACTTTTTGTTCGTATACTTCTTGTGCTAACTCTTCTATCTCTTTTCCTTTTTGTGAAATACCTAACTTCCCTGCTTCCTCTCTTACTTTCGTTCCATAGATTTCTTCCGCAATGTCCTCTATTTCTTTTCCATTTGTTGAAATACCTAATTTATCCGCTTCATCGCTAATTTTAATCGTATTAATTTGAGTAATCAAATTTACAATTGATGTGTTTTCTATTGATAGGCCTAGCTTTAACGCTTCTTGCTTCACTTTTGTTTCATAGATTTCTTCTGAAAGAGTTCCAACATCTTTTCCTTCAATCGAAATTCCTAGCTGCTTCGCTTCTCTTCCTACTTCCGTCTCATGGATTTCTTTTTCTAACGTAATTTGTTCTTTCCCTGCCGTTTCAATCCCTAAATTCTCCGCCTTTTCTTCTGTATGCACAGCATGTATCTTTCCGTTGTTTAATTGTTCTTTGCTGCGCTGTGTGTAATCTGTCTTTCCTTTTGATGTTTCAGAAGGAGAGGCACCCCCTAATATACTTAAACTCATTACTCCAATAGTGAATACCGTCATCATTTTCTTTTTCAAAATTAATTCCTCCCTCTTACACTTTCTTTTCCATCATTCCCTATTCATAATCGAAATAACATTATGATCGATGTAATCTACTCAAATACCTTTTTATAATCGCTTCTTTATAGGGCGAACTTTTCTGTATATAATACATGTTAAAAATAGTTTCTTAACTTTCCCTTAAAAAAAGACGACCTTGTAAAAACAAGATCGTCTTCTCACTTATATTCTTTGGTGTTTAGGGAAAATCACTTCAAAACAAGTGCCCTCTTCCCATTTGCTCTCTACTGATATTTTTCCGTAATGTTTTTCTACAATCCAATTTGCGATTGAAAGACCTAATCCAGCTCCTTCTGACGTACTTCTTGCTTTATCCCCTTGATAAAAACGATTGAATAATTTCGGAATATCTTCTTCTTTCACTCCTATCCCGTCATCTTTCACCTGTATACGAATTGAACTACTCGTTTGCGTGCAATTGATTTGAATATGACCGCCTTCGTTCGTATACTTCATCGCATTATCTAACAGTATGACCATCATTTGATGAATCCGCTCTCTATCACCCATAAAAGATACGCCACGTTCTACTTTTAATATCATTTCTTTTTCTTGATAAGAAGCAATCTCCTTATATGGAGCTACTATTTCTTCTAACAATTTATCGAGTTCAAACGTTTTCTTATCCATCTCAATTTGATTAGAATCAGAGCGTGCTAGCAATAATAAATTACTAACGAGTTTTGATAACCGCCTACATTCTTTTGAAATTGTAGAAATATCCATCGCTTTTTCTTCTATCGTAGCGGATGGTGACTGGAATAAAACATCTGTTTTTGATTGAATAACTGCAAGCGGTGTCCTTAGTTCATGTGACGCATCAGAAACGAATTGCTGCTGTTTTTCCCATGAATTTTGAATAGGTACGAGTGCCCTGCCAGCTAAGAAAAAGCCGATTCCTATTGCACATAAACTTCCTACGCTACAACCTATCACAAGAATTAAAAATAAAGTATGTAACATTTCTTTTTCAGCTGTTATATCCCTTGCAATTTGAACTATTTTTGCATCTTTTTGAAATGAAAATATTCTAAAATATTGTCCTTGTACTTCTATATCTTGCAAAGTTCCTAATTTCTTTGGAGAGAACTTCTCCAAATTGTCTTCAAAAATAAAACGACGTTTGCCGTTTTCAATATCTATCTCCACCGTGTTTCCAAGCCAAGTTAACTCCATTATCCTTGGATCCCCAATTGGAGGATATCCTCTAATTTTTTTAGGTAGTTTTTTATCATCTGCATTCTTTCTATGTTGAACGGCTTTTTCTATCGATTCATTTACTCCACTATAAATACGCTTATATGTGTAAGAATAAATGATACTACCTAATACGCCTATCAAAATGATAAATACTAATGAATTCAATATAGTCAATCGAATACGCGTCTTCTGAAACATACTTCCCTTTTTCATTGTTCTTTTAATATATATCCAATACCTCGAACGGTTTGAATATCTTTCTGATAACCGAATGGCTCTAATTTTTTACGTAAATGATGTACATACACTTCTACAATTGCCACTGTCGTATCTGAATCAAATCCCCAAACACGATCAAAAATTTGTTCCCTCATTAAAATCTTTCCGCTATTTTGAACAAGGTACTCTAGAAGCTCATATTGTTTTAATGTTAGCTTCATACTTTGTCCATCTACTTGAACATCTTTATCTTTTCCGAACAGTTCAATTCCTTTATATCGAATAGTCTGCTTTGTTGTTAAACTACCACTTCTGCGTAGTAAAGCACGAATTCTCGCTTTTAATTCAGGGGCCTGAAATGGCTTAACGATATAGTCATCTCCACCAAAGTCCAATCCCTTCACCCGATCTTCTAAAGAATCTCTCGCTGTTAAAAACAGGACTGGTGTTTCAATCTTTTCATCACGTATTCTTTGAATTACTTCAAAACCATCCATCTCTGGCATCATCACATCAAGCAAAATTGCATCATATATATTTTGTAACGCTAGAAATAACCCCTCTTCTCCATTCAATGCTGTATCTACTTCAAATTCATCACGCAAAATTTGTACGATAGACTCTAATAACGAAGCATTATCTTCTACTACGAGTAAGCGCATATTCTCACCTTCCACCATATCGTTCGATTCTATTTATAATCACATTCCTGCTTTTCCTAACAAAAGAATATCATTATATTTTGTAACTTCATTTTTAATTCGTTCTTTCTACACTTTTTCTTGATACAGAATTTTAAAGATTAATTATAAAGACTCTTTCTTAAATTTAGCTTAATAAAAAATTGAAAGAAATAAGATTTCCCTTATCTCTTTCAATTTTTTACTACATATACCTTTTTACTTGGCAATTCCAAACAATTTAGCTGACCACCATACACAGCCCCGCCATCAATTCCAATAATTCGATTACTACCAAAATACACGCCACAATTCTCACTACCGTGAAGCGTTTTTGTTTCCGTATGGCCAAATACAACAACCTTTTCGCCACTATATCCATTATGAAACTCATTACGGATCCACATTAACGTATATGGTTCACATTCAGAAACTCGTTTCATAGGCTCAACACCAGCATGTACAAATATGTACTCTTCTGTTTCAATGTAATGATCTAATTCTTGAATAAACTTTACATGATCTTCTAAAACATGCGATTGTAAAATTGGTTTTTGGAAGTCTTCCTCATTAACTACAATATCTTCTTCTACAAATCCATAGCTATATAATGTCTTATCTCCACCATTCCTTTTTACCCAATGGTTCCATGAACGTTCCTCATCAGTCGTTAACGCCTTAATCATCATATCTTCATGATTTCCCTTTAGAACGAGGGCTCCATCTTCTTTTAACTCTTTTACCCTTTCAATTACTGCACGTGCATTTGGACCACGATCTACATAATCCCCTAATAAAATTAGTTGATCCTTTTTTGCATCGTATTGAGCTTCTTCTAATAACTGTTCGAACTTTTTTATTTCTCCATGAATATCACTAATAACAAGAATTCTTTTCATATTATCACCCCTTTTTCTAATTATAGTTCAAAACAACAGAAACTTCAGAATTGCAATTTAAAACCGTATTTATTACAGATACAACGATTATCCTTACAACAATGTAAGTCTCTTGTCATCCAATTCGATAGTTGCGATTGCTATATTTCCTTATACTAAAAGTAAGAAATGGAACAAAAAACAAGGAGAGATGAGAAATGAAAAAAGTGATGGAAGTTTTAGTAGCAGTGGCAGAGGTTTTCGTAAATGGTAAACAAGTTGCAATGGAGTTAAACAAATAATGAAAAGGACAAGATTCATTCTAGACCCTTTACTCATATAAAAGAGATAAGACTTCTTCATTTTTTTGATCCCTTATCTCCTAAAGAAAGCCGTATCCTTTTTCGGATACGGCTTTCTCTTATTTTTGACTCGTACGAGCTGAAATGCTAATTGCTCTATCTGTCGCTTTGGCAGCTTCATCTAACGCTTCTTTACTATTCTTTCCGTCATACATTGCTTCTAATGCTTTTACAACTGCATCTCGTGATTCTGGGAATACACTAATTAAAGCACCTTGTGTTGCTGGAGATTGTTTCGTCGCTTGCAATTGATCTACTGTTACTTTTAACTGTGGATATTTTTCATATTGCTCTTTTACTAATGGTTCATTATATGCATCTGGATTAATAGAGAAATAACCTGTTGCAGTATGCCATTTTGCTTGTACGTCTGACTTCGTTAAATATTTCATAAAGTCCCAAGCACCTTGTTGTGTTTCTTCTGAAACCATATTCGTCATCCATAATGATGCTCCTCCAATAACAACACCATTTTGTTTCGAATCCTCTGGATATGGAATATATGACACGCCTACATTAAACTTAGATGCATCAATTAAGTCGCGAACACCAGCTGAAGAATCTAAATACATAGCAACTTGTCCAGACTGGAACGCGGCACGAATATCATCCCAACTTGCTCCATACTTTCCTAGTGCACCAGCTTTATTTAACTCATCTAGCATCCCAAATACTTTCTGTCCTTCTTTACCGTTAAATACAGCTTTCTTTGCAGCATCTTTACGACCATTTTCATTATCTACATATAAAGCGCCTTGTGTCGCTAACAATTCTTCAAAGAACCAACCATAATTCAGCATTGAAAATCCATATTGTTTTACATTTCCGCCTTCTTTAATCGTTAACTTTTTCGCTGCTTCTTGCAATTCCGCATATGTTTTTGGAGCTTTCTCTGGATCTAAGCCCGCCTTTGCGAAAGCATCTTTATTATAAATTAATACTGGTGTAGATGAATTAAATGGCATAGAATACATTTTTCCATCAACTGAATAATAATTTGTAATTGCTTTTTCCAACTTTGAAGTATCATACTTATCTTTTTTTATCCAACTATCAATTGGCGTAATCTTTTTACTATCAATCATATATTTTGTTGTAATTTCACTCGACTGAACAAGAGCTGGCGCTTCTTTCGTAGCAGACATCGTTTTAAATTTCGTTAAAGACTCTTCATATGTCCCTTGGAACTCTGGCTTTATCTCGTATTTATTTTGTGACTTATTATAGTCCGCAACAAGTCCCTCTAATACCCCTTGTGTTTTTCCACCCATCGCGTGCCAAAAACGAATTACAGTTTTATCACCATTTTTTTCAACTGGTGCTACTTTCGCCTGTGCTTCAGGTTTTCCTTCTGTTTTACTATTTGAACAAGCAGCACTAGATAATGCCATTGTTGCTACCATTAATAGAGCAGCACCTTTTTTAACTAGACTCATTTTAATCTCACCTTCTCTTAGTTATTTAATTGCACCTTTTGTTAATCCTTGTTGTAATTGCTTTTGTCCTAAAAATAATAGAATCAATGTTGGTATAACGATAACCGTAACGCCAGCCATTACGCTTCCCCAATCAGTTGCAACTTCTTGAGATTGAAGCTGCTTCACACCAATTTGAACTGTTCTTACCTTTTCATCAGTGGTCACTAAAAGTGGCCATAAGTACATATTCCATGTTGTTAAAAAACTATATACGCCAAGCGTAATAAAACTCGTTTTACAATACGGAATTACAACGCTGAACAAAAATCTTACATTTCCAATCCCTTCAATAAAAGCAGCTTCTTTCAGTTCATTCGGAAGTGTCATAAAATGTTGGCGTAACAAGAAAATACCGAAAGCTGTTGCAAAAAACGGCACTGTCATCCCAGCGAAACTATTGATCCAGCCAAAGTTTTGAATCGTTAAAAAGTTAGGTACCATCGTCGCTTCCCACGGAATAAGCATCGTTGAAATAAACAGGAAAAAAATAAGATTTCTTCCCTTAAACTGAAGAAAGACAAAAGCATACGCCGCTAAGCTTGACACGATAAGTTGTCCAATCATAACAACTGTCGATACAACTAAGCTGTTATATAAATATGTAAAAAGTGGTACTTTTTTAAAAATATTAATGAAATTATCAAAAGTAAATTGAGTTGGAAATATCCTTCTCATTTGAATATCGTCTGGTGTCATAAAGCTTATTAAAAACGCATACAGCACAGGAAAAAATACCATTACTGCACTAATTATGAGCAGCATGTATAGCAGGAAATTTTGTTTCCACTGTTTAACGATCATTTATAATGCACCTTTCTCTCAGCAAACTTAAATTGAAGTAATGTAGCAATGAAAATGAAAACAAATAGTACCATCGCTTGTGCACTTGCTGTCCCAAATTGATGATTCACAAATGCCTCTTTATAAATCGAATATACAATTAAATTTGTTGCATCATTTGGTCCACCGTGCGTTAAAATATCAATCTGTCCAAAGCTTTGGAACGCACTAATTAACGTTACTGTCACGATAAAGAATAAAGTTGGTGATAGCATCGGTAATGTAACACGACGAAGCTTATATAAATAGCTAGCACCATCTATAGATGCACTCTCATATAAAGACGTATCAATATTTTGTAAACCACCTAATATAACTAAAAATGCAAATCCTGTATTCACCCAAACCGTTGTAACTGATACAGAGAATAGTGCCCAGTCCGGACTCGTTAACCATGCAATTGCAGGAAGATTCATAGAAACTAATATATTATTGAATAACCCGACACTTGGATGAAATAAAAATAACCAAATCACTGCACTAGCAGCTACTGATATTCCCATTGTCGAAGAAAACAGAACTCGAAATAACCCAATACCTCTTACCTTTCCGTTTGCAATCAATGCAAGAAATAAAGCGAGTATAATACTCGTAGGCACTGTATATACAACAAATAATAAAGTTGACTTTATGCTTTTGTAGAAAGCAGGATCAGAAAATAAGTATTGATAATTTTCTAAGCCAACGAAAAGATTAGCTTCTCCGTGTATATCTGTTAAATAAAAGCTATAGTAAATCGTCCTAAATAATGGATAAAAAAGAAAAATCGAGAACAATAAAATAGATGGCGCTAAAAATAATAATCCTATTCTTAAATCTTTCGTTCTACTCCATAAATTCTTCTTTTTTGCCACCTTTGCTTGGGCTGGTAACTTGCCTACTTCAATCATTATTTCGCCACCACTTTCAACTCTTCTTCAGCTACCACTTTTAATCGTTCATTCGTATTTTGATGAAAGAAGCATAACTTATCTTGTGAGAATAATAATTTTACTTTGTCACCTTTGTTCAGGATTAGCTGTCCAATGACTTTTGCACTCCAAGTTGTTCCATTTATTGCGAAGTTTAATATAGATTCGTTGCCTAATACTTCTACAGATTGTAGCGTAACTTCTTGTCCTTCCTCAGACAGGGCAATATGCTCAGGACGCATGCCTATGCGAATTATTCCTTCTGGTAATTGCTTTAACTGTCCAATAGATAACGGAATTTGCAATTGCCCTATATGTAATACACCTTTTTCTTTGTTTACTTCTCCATCATTTATATTCATCGAAGGAGACCCTATAAAACTTGCAACAAATTCATTTGCTGGTTCGTTATAGATGTCAAGCGGTGTTCCAACTTGCTGTATGCTTCCTTTATTTAAAACCATGATGCGATCTCCCATAGTCATCGCCTCTATTTGATCATGAGTAACGTAAATCATTGTAATTCCTAAACGCTGCTGAATTTCTCTAATTTCAATTCTCATTTGCGCACGTAATTTCGCGTCTAAATTCGAAAGTGGTTCATCCATTAAACAAATCGGTGCTTGGCTCACAATCGCTCTAGCAAGCGCAACACGCTGTCTTTGTCCACCTGATAATTGACCTGGTTTCATTTTCACATACTCTTTCAGCCCTACCATTTCAATAGCTTCCATTAATCTCTTTTGCCGCTCTTCTTTTTGTACTTTCCTTACCTTAAGTCCAAATAAAATATTTTCTTCTACAGATAAGTGTGGGTATAGTGCATAATTTTGAAATACCATTGATAGATTACGATCTTTCGGCTCTAAATCATTTGCAACACGTTCATTAATAATTAAATCCCCCGAAGAAATTTCTTCTAGGCCAGCGATCATTCGTAATAATGTGCTTTTCCCACATCCTGAAGGCCCAACTAAAACAAAAAACTCACCCTTTTTAATGTGAACCGATACCCCCTTGACCGCTGTCTCTTCTGCATTTTTATATACCTTTGAAACATTTTTCAATTCAATCACAAAGTTGCACTCCTTTTTTCTTCTTGTATCCATACTTCATAATGACTCGTTGAAATTGCACTTGCGCCTGCACGAATAGCAATTTCCGCATCTTCTCGTGTTTGAATCAGTCCGCCTGCAATGATAGGAAATTCTATTTCCTCTGCTAACTGCTTAATAATGGAAGGCATAATACCAGGCATAATCTCTACTGCATTCGGTTTAGTCGTTTTACAATTTTCAATTGATTTTGTAAGAGATAAATTATCGACAATAAAAATACGTTGGATCGTTTTTAATCCAATTTTATTGGCATTTCGAATTGTAGATCCTTTTGTTGAAATAATACCTTGTGCTCCGATAACGTCTTGAATATACAAAAGTGCTTCCTCTGTATTCGTATTTAAACCTTGTATAAAATCACAATGAAGAAAGACATCATGTCCATGTTTCTGTAATTCATATACACACTCTGGTAACTCCAGCATTGAACCCGTCATAAGAAAAACTGTTTTCGGTAATTTTTTGTATGTGTTGTATCCTTTCCAATCCTTTATCATCGCAATATAAGGTTCTTTAAACATTCATTCCACCTAGCTTTTCTGTTTTTATCCAAACTAAAAACACCTACTTACATAGAACACCTTTCTCCTTATTTGAACTCTAGGGAATAGAGCACACCTAAGAAAGTGGCACGTTATATGTAAGCGGGTGTTCTCAAATATTCTCTACCCTAGTTATTTTGTTACCTTTACTATAGTATGCATTTATTAAGTCAGTTTTGATAGATTGTTAATTAGCTGTTAATCGAATGTTAATATTCACCATATTTTCTTAACATTAATCTAGATATACGAATAACCCCAACAGCAAACAACTATCTTTAAAATTCAAGTAATATGCAAATTCATTCCATAGTTAATCAATTTTAGTTTTCTCGCAACTTCTTGTGAGGCATAATTATCCCAAGAAGTACTATAAAGTGAAATGCGGTTTTCTTCTTGTATTGATATCGCCCAGGCTGTAACAACATCAGTACCATACCCATTCTCCGCTAAAGTTTCCACACTCGCCTCAGCAGCTACAGGTGTACTCCTAGCACTGCAACATATAGAAACTACCTTTTCATTTTTTACAATTGCAAAGTAAGGTTGCCTCCACTCCATCTGTTCTATTAGATTAGGAAAATTTTCTCGCAAAAGCTCTTTATTCTTCTCTGTTATCTGTATTGTTCTAGTTGGCTTATGTAAATTATTAGAGAACATGAAAGCAGGGCCCATCCAAATATTTTTTACTGTTCTTTCTTCATTTAATACATGGATAATCTTTGCTATCTCTATATGATTTGAAGGTTCTCGAATTAATTTCTCAATCTTACCTACCGTTTCATCATCCAGATCACAATGATATCTCGTTATACTCCCTTCACGAGTTCTGCCAAGAAAACAGCGTGGTGCTTTCGGATTTCCTTGTTCATTTACATATTTCATTTTTCCTACTTGATTATGAACAAATAAAACCTCTACCTGAATTGCTATTAAATCAAGTTCTGAGAGCCTCATTTATATTCTCCTTAGTTACTCCATATACCATTCATAATCTATTTTTCATGCCCAAAACAAAAATCCCATTTACATACACATTACTGAATCCATCATACTCAATGACTTCTTCATTCTGTCTATCTAAATGGGATTATTTCATACTTGTTATTCTACCGGTTGCGGTTGTGGCTGTACTACTTCATTCGCTCCAGCTACCCTCAACATATTTGCAATATCTTTAAAACCTCTTTTTTCAGCATATTGCAGTGGCGTAATATTTTCCTTATTGGCCATATTTACATCTGCCCCGTGGTCAATAAGCATTTGAATTACTTTCTTGTGATTTTCACTACCATTTCCTAATACAATTGCTTCTACTAAAGCTGTTCCACCACGAGCATTTTTATAATTGACATCAATATCTGTATGCTCTAACAATTCTTTTACGACCTCTACATGGCCACGCTCAGATGCAGAAATAAGTGCTGTTCCACCTGACTTAGTCGTTTCTTTCGTATTAACTCCTGCATTAATTAATACTTTTACAATATCCGTATATCCTTCTCTACTCGCATAAAGAAGTGGATTACTTTGTTTCTCATCTTTAATTTCAATATTAGCACCTGCACCAATTAATGCTTTCACTGTCTCTACATGATTTTGGTACGTTGCTGCAAGGACAGGTGTTTCTCCGTTGTCACCTTCTACATTTATATTCGCTCCATCTTGAATCAACTTCATAGCTGTTTCTGTATCTCCAAGAGTGGCAGAAAGTAGCAACTGTTTGTCCATTAAATTTATACTTTTTTCTTCTTTAGATTCTTCCTGTTCTTTATGCTTCTCTTGTTTCTTTTCGTTTTTCACATGAACCGGTTTCGATTCTGGCTCTTCTTGCTTATCGCAAGCCACTACCGTCATTAAAAGTCCTAATAACATACATAATAAAATTTTTTGTTTTCTCACAACTACAGCTCCTATGAAAGATAATGTTTTCTTAACCATTCCTCCATCACATACAATAACTCTTCTTGAGTACATTTATCCATAAGCACTTTATATTCCTTCTTTAATTGGATTATCTTAAACTTATATGATGTTTCTCAACCTATTGGAATGATACGCCTGATGGCCTCATCATTAGCATTATGAAGCAATTAGTTTAGCACGTTTTCACCGCATTTGTATACATTTCTAAAAAGTACATACATGGTTGCTTTAGGTCACTACATTCCATTGTAACCGTTCTTCTAAAAATTTTACACCTTTTCTATATTTGCACCTGAATAATACTAGAAAAAGACAACTATGCAGTTGTCTTTTTCTAGTATTAATGATGCCCACCGTGATTTCCCTTTTTCGTGTTCCCCATCATTTCTTTATTCATTTCCCATTTATGCTCTGCTAGCTCTTTATACGAGAGAACTTTCCCCTTATAGTTAGATACAAAGCTCTTTGCATCTTTTTTGTTTTTAAATGAAATGACATTATAAGCCATTGGTGTTGTAATTGTTTTATCATATACATAAGTAGCGTCTTCTAACGAAACCCAATCTTTCGAATCATAATCTCGAACAAATTTTTCTTTCGTCTTTTCACCTGGATTAATCTCCATCCATTTATACATACAACCGATATCATCAAACTTTAATGCTTTTCCATTTTCTAAAATGATTTCTGTTGCAAATTGATTATCCATTACCCCAATTTGGCAAATATCACACTTATCATGCTTCTCATCAATTGCCACAGCCTCTGCTTGTTTCTTACCACATCCTACAATTGTAAAGACAAAGAATAAGCATATAGCAAGCATCACATACTTTGTTCTCATTGTATTTCCTCCCTAACCGTATCTTCTACAAGGAGCATATCAAAAACTTGTGTGCGATTTGTGAAAAAATGATGTGTCTTTTGTAATATATGGAACAAAAAAGATGTGTAGTCCTCTCTACACACCTCTCATCATTCACAACCTGTAATTACTAAATCATCTTCTATTTTAATTAATAATGTATCTGTATGAATTTGCTGCCCAACAACTACATTTACTAATCTTATATTTCCACTGATGCCGACTGCAACCTTTTCAAGTTCACCGTTATTTTTTCGGATCATCATTAATTTTTCCCACTCATATACGTAAGAAGATTCATTAACAAAAATCTCTTCTACTTTTCCTTCATAAGAACTACAAATCTCTTCCATTCTTGTTTTCATATAAAATCTACTCCCTATTTCACACTTCAATATTGTCATCTTATTCTACCATTCTTATGGAGAGCAGCTTACTTTTTAAAAATTCAAATTAACTCCCGTGAACAAAATGACCAAAATAAAAATTATGCTTCTAATGATGTTATTTTTCAAATTATTTACCATTCAAATAGATGCTTTTATGATAAACAAAAAACCTTTTTCTGAATTTTTATTTTATTTTGAAAGCGCAATCATTTTTGAGGGGGAGATTACATGTTAGCACTACTTGGATTTGCAATGGTATTTGTCTTTATGTTTTTAATTATGACAAAACGTATGTCAGCACTAGTAGCATTAATATTAATTCCAATTACGTTCGCATTAATTGGAGGATTTTATGCAAACATGGGACCTATGATGTTAGAGGGCATTCAAAAACTAGCACCTACTGGTATTATGCTTATGTTTGCTATTTTATATTTTGGAATTATGATTGATAGCGGTTTATTTGATCCTGTCATTAGTAGGATTTTGAAATTTGTAAAAGGAGATCCTTTAAAAATTGTTGTTGGTACAGCGATTCTTACAATTATCGTTTCATTAGATGGGGATGGAACGACAACGTATATGATTACTGTTTCCGCAATGTACCCACTATATAAACGCCTTGGAATGAATCCACTTATATTAGCTGGGGTTGTTATGTTAGGTGCAGGCGTGACAAATCTTACACCGTGGGGTGGACCGACAGCTCGTGTTATGAGTGCACTTGGACTAGACGCATCAGAGCTCTTTACACCACTTATACCAGGAATGATTGCTGGTGCACTTTGGGTAGTTTTCGTTGCTTACTATCTTGGAAAAAAAGAAAGAAAACGTTTAGGAATTATGGATATACAATATTTAAAACAAATGCAAACAACAGATGAGCAAGCTGCAACAGTAGAAGTTGCTGTTCATAAGCGCCCTAAACTTCTATGGATTAACTTTTTATTAACTGCTACCTTACTTGTCTGTCTTATACTAGAAGTTATGCCATTACCTGTTTTATTTACAATCGCTTTCGCTATTGCTGTTATGATTAACTATCCGAACTTAGATCAACAGAAAGAGCGTATTGCTTCTCACGCAGGAAACGTATTAGCAGTTGTTTCTCTCGTATTTGCCGCTGGGATTTTCACTGGAATTTTATCAGGAACAAAAATGGTAGATGCAATGGCTAAAAGTGTAGTAACTCTTATACCAGACGCTCTTGGCCCACAACTACCAATTATTACAGCTCTTCTTAGTATGCCATTCACATTTTTCATGTCCAATGATGCATTTTACTTCGGAGTATTACCTATTTTGACAAAAGCTGCTGCTACTTATGGAATTAGTGCAGCTGAAATGGGACGCGCTTCCTTACTGGGACAACCTGTTCACTTATTAAGCCCCCTTGTTGCATCCACTTATTTATTAGTTGGGATGGCAAAGGTTGATTTTGGTGAACATCAACGTTTTACTTTATTGTGGGCGGTTGGAACGACAATGGTCATGTTGATTACTGGAATTTTAATTGGGGTTATTCCGATATAAGAGAACACGTATACATTCCGTTTAGAGATCATCTTAAGATCCCTCTTGTCTCATCAATTAAAAAATGCAACTAACCCTAAAAAGGAAAATGTATATGTTCATGCGAACATATACATTTTCCTTTTTTAGATTCTATAAAAACCTTAAATTTACGGGTATGCAACTAAATTCCATATGTTTTTTATGGATGTCTAGATATGATTATTTTTTTCACTTTATTTTTTTCAGCAAAATAATATGTAACATAATACATAAAACCTTTTTTTTCTGATTTGTATATATAATTGTTCTCACTTTTTTTCGCCTCTTGAATCGAATCTTTTTCCATATAATCAAATATATGGTCATTTATTAATTCTGAGTCCATATAAATGTCTAATGGCATTTTTGAAAATTCAATTTCAACCTGTGTTATTATTCCATCAGCCAATATATAAGTAATATTTCTTTGTTGATTAACATATATCTGGTTTTCAATCATTTCAAATTCATTTGTATGTATAAATTTAGAATATAAAATATTATATTGACTTGATAGATTTAATGATTCCAACTTATCCAATAAAAAAATACATATATCTTCACTCGATCTCATTATATATAGTGCCTCGTATTTTTCAAATGGAACGTCTAGTCCTGGAGCATTTCCATGTCCAGTTCCACTGGCATTTCTTAATTCTGAAAGTCCTAGTGAAAAAGTTGAAAAAGAACTAATCATTTTTGTTATTGAATCTAACTTTTGTTCATCATTGGTATATAATGTGCGTAACACAGTGTTAATTTGTTTATTAAGAGAAAAATTCTTTATTTCCTCAGCATCTCCATTAATTGATTGGTAAATATATTTTATTGTGCTTTCTAGCATTTTTTTTGCTTCTAAAATAGATTGATTCGGGTTTCTTTCTAGATAATCGTGTCCATCATAAAAGGCCCTTGTTACTTGCTCAATACCAAATGAATCAATACATCTGAGTCTCGGATTAAATTTCAATATAATTCCACCCTTTTTATTATTATTATTATATCAAATATAATAATAATAAATATTTCCAATTTAGATTAAAATATAGACTTTTAACTGCTAATCCACTTTTAGATTTAGATGGAAAGATCTCAGTGTACACCAAAATCCTAAGTAAGACAGTTAGATAATTAAAAATCTACTATTTTTTATGAAGAAACAAGAAAATATCTTCTCTCCGGTCTCCCAACACTCCCATATATAAGCTCCGCATGAACTTTCTTTCCTGATATTAAATATTCTAAATAACGCCTCGCTGTCGATCTGCTTACTCCGACCATTGAGCTTAGCACTTCCGCAGTAATACCTTCTTCATTCACTGTTAACATATGCTTTTTTATTTTTGCTAAAGTTAAGGGGTCTATACCTTTCGGGGCATATTCTATTTCATTTCCCTTTACGCCTCTTTGAGACCATAGATGTTCTATTTGTTCGATAGATAATTGGTTATTTTTCTTTAACTGCACAAGCTTTTTTTGGTAATTTTCCAAACTTGCTTTAAATCGATCAAACATAAGTGGCTTTACGATATAATCTGTTACTCCACCCCGCAGGGCGTGCCTCACTACATCTGTTTCCGATGCAGCTGTAATCATAATAATATCTGTATCATGTAAATTATGTCTAATATATGTGACAAGTTCCGTTCCTTGCATATCAGGTAAGTACACGTCTAATAAAACGAGCTGTGGCTTCACAAGATCTAGCCATTCTTTCGCTTGTTCCCCAGTCGTCGCTGTTCCAATTACTTTAAATCCCTCAATCTTTTCAGTAAAACGACGATGAATGTCTGCAATTCGAATATCATCTTCTACAATCAATACTTCAATCTCCTCACCCATTACAATTCGCCTCTCTCTTTTGGTAATGCAATAATAAACAATGCACCACCTAAATCCCCTTTTTCGATTGCGATACTTCCATTTAAATCTTCTACTAACTCTTTCACCTTTGCTAATCCATATCCTCGCTTCTCGCCTTCTTTCGTCGAGAAGCCTTTATAGAATATGCTAGTAATGACCTCATCATGAATCCCTTGTCCTGAGTCTTCCACTTCAATGACTATTTCTTCTCCGATATCAGTTACAAACATTCTTACTTTCTTATCATGTTCTTCATTTCTTTCAATCGCTTCAAATGCATTCGTAATTAAATTTCCTAAAATAGAAACGACATAATTACTCTCAATATGCGGGCTTAATTTGTCTAAGCTACTCTCTCTATCTAGCATAAAATCAATCTTCAACTCTCTTGCTCTATTATAGAATCCAATTAAAATCCCACCTAACCATGGATTTTGAATTCGTTTCATAATAAATTGAACAAAATCTTGATATACCGCTGTTTCCTTATGAATAAGCTCCAAAGCATCTTCATATAATTCTAGCTGGATAAGACCCGAAAGCGTATACAACAAATTGTTATATTCATGCGTTTGCGCTCGTAATGCCTCTGTATATTGCTTCGTCTGAGATAATTCTGCTGTTAACTGATCCATTTCAGATTTCAAACGTAAGCTCGATACAACGCCAGTTACTTTATTCTTTACTTTAATAGGTAGACGGTTCGCAATAACAGCCTGCCCTTTTATATTTAATTGGCGGTCAAACTGTTCTTCACCAGTTTGAAGTACATCTAATATCGTTGAATTAGGAATTATATCTAAAATAAATTCTCCAATAATATTTCGTTGTTCATCTAGCGAAAGAATATCATAGGCTGCTTGATTAACTAAACTAATCATGCCATGTTGATCAATGACAATAATCCCCTCACGTACAGATTGAATCACTGTACTATGCTCTTCATATAAAGATGAAATTTCTTCTGGCTCCATCCCAAACATCATTCTTTTTATACTGCCAGCTAAATATATAGAGCCTATTACTCCAATTAATAGACCTATTATTGTAATCCAAAACACACGCTTTCCATACACTTCTACCGCTCCATGAATATCATCCATTGAAAATCCAACAGATACCACACCAATGATTTCATTTTCCTGATTATGGATTGGAACTTTTCCGCGTAATGAAGGGCCTAATGATCCAGTTGCTTTCGAAACGTAAGATTTCCCTTCTAATAAAACTCCTTTGTTATCTCCGCCAACCATTGCTTCTCCTATTTTATCTTTCCTAGGATGTGCATAACGAATCCCTTCTTTATTTCCAACTACAATAAAATCAGCATCTGTATCAATTCGAATTTTTTCCGCAATCGGTTGAATAATAGAAGCTGGATTTTCTGTTTGAAAAGCTTCCTTGATTTCTGGTATAGCAGCAACTGTTTTCGCAACATGCAAAGCTCTTTTGCCAATTTGCTCTTCTACCGTTTCAGATAATATGTAATAAAATAAATAACTCGTTAGCATAAGTACAACAAGAATAAGTGTACTAATAGTTAATGTGATTCTCGGTTGGAGTTTTAATTTTTTAAATTTCAAAACCATTCCCCTAACATGATTAAAGATAGAATTTAAAGAATATACAGTCTCTTTAATTATACTTAATCATAACACGGTTACTCTATATTTCTTTCTTTTTCTCTTCATAAAAAAGAAACGAAGTAAAATTATTACCCCGTTTCTTAACAATCATTATTACACTTTAAACTTACCAATCATCTCTTGTAATTCTTCTGCCATTTGCGATAAATGAACTGCTGCTGCATTGATTTCATCTACTGAAGCTAATTGTTCTTCTGAAGAACCAGCAATATTTTGAACGCTTGCTGCATTTTCTTCAATCGTAGCTGCAATTTCATTAATTGATGCACTAACTTGTTTTGCATCTACTGTCATTTGCTTCGCTACTTCTACCATGTTATCAATTTGTACAACTGTATCATCCGTAGATTTCAGTATTTCAGCAAAGCTTTGCTTCGTTTCATTTGCAACTACAAGCCCTGATTGTACTTCTGTCCCAACTAGCTTCATAGAACTTACCGTTTCCTTGATATCAAATTGGATTTCTTTCACTAGTTTTCCAATTTCCGTAGAAGACTGTCCTGATTGCTCAGCTAATTTTCGTACTTCATCTGCTACAATTGCAAATCCTCTTCCTTGCTCTCCAGCTCTTGCAGCCTCAATTGCCGCATTTAACGCTAATAAATTAGTCTGCTCTGCAATGTGTTGAATCACCTCAAGAATTGCTCCAATTTGTTTTGATTTATCATCTAACAAAACAATAACTTTATCTGATTGTGAAACAGACTCATGGATTAATTGCATTTGATTCACAGTTTGTTCAACTAACTTCCCACCATCTTCAGCCTTTTTCTTCGTATACATAGATGCTGTGGATACTAATGAAGAACTATCTGCAACACGCTGAATTCCTTCTGTAACTTCTTCTAATAATGTTGCGCCTTCTTCAACTTCTTTCGTTTGTATTTCAGCCCCGCTCGACACTTGCTCTATTGCTTGTGTAATTTGTTCCGTCGCTTCACTTGTCTGCTTCATACTAGCTGTTAATTCTTCTGAAGATGCCGCCACGTGACTTGCTGAAGTATTTATATTGGAAATGACCTGATGTAATGATGCCGCCATCTCATTAAAACTTTCTCCTAGCTGTCCAATTTCATCTTTAGAATGAACTGTAATTGTTTCTGTTAAATCGCCTTCACTAATCTTTTTCGATGATATAACAAGTTGTTTTAACGGACTAATGATAGAAGCAATTATGAAGTAAATTAAAATCCCACCAATTATTAATGAAATACCAATAACAGTTAGCGTTTTATAGAAAATAGGATTAGCTGCTTCAATAATTTCTTTTGAAGGCATAATTCCTGCTATTTTCCATCCAGTCTGCTTATTTGTTATAAAGGTAATATTGCGATCATCACCATCGAGTTTGAATTTAAAATCACCTGTTTCCTGTTTGTACAATTCCTTCTCAAGTTTTTCTTCTATTTTGTCACCCGGTTTCATCGTCGGATGTGCTATTACATGTTTAGATTGGTCGAAGATTGCTACATATCCTTTTTTGCCGATATTGACCATTTTTGAAGTATTTACAATATCATTAATAATTAAATCAATACCGAGAACACCGCTCTTATCCTCATTTTGTTTTGCTATTGTAATAACAATATTCCCTGTTGTACTTGACTTATATGGGGCTGTGATAACCACTTCTCCGCTTTTTTTCGCTGCTTCTTTATACCAATCTCTTTCGGTAGGATTATACCCATCTGGCATTTGAATAGACGGTGATTGAATAAATTGTCCCGTACTAGCCCCCGTATAAATTGCTTCTATTTCTGGATGTAATTTATTATATTCTTCTAATTTATTTTGCACATTTTGAAGCTGATCAGTTCCGTAACTTACTCCACTAAATAACTTTGTAAAATATACTGCGTCTACCTTTTTACTGTCTATCTCTTTATTAATAACATTATTTAAAATCTTTACGTTATCTTCCGCTGATTGTAAAATTGTTTCATTAAAATTTGTCTTTGCTTGCTGATAAGACGTCCAACCAATTACAATACTTGGAAGAATCAAAACAATAACAAATGACACAAGTAACTTTGCTTTTAAACTACTTCTTCTTAATTTCCCTTGAAACATATCTCTACCCCTCCATACCGTTTTAAATGTAATTGTTTTACATTTAATTTTTTTATATAAATTATACGATTAAAACGTATCAACTCTTTATCTCTTTTTCTATTAAAGAATTAATACATACCTTTTTCATTCTATATAAATTAAATAATTAAAACAATATATTAAAATGTAAATTATTCGAACAATTCACAGAAGAACCTCTAGTATCTTACTTACTAGAGGTTCCACCCACTATACTATTCTTTATCTTTTTCTACTTCTTTTTTCTCATCTTCTACTACTGATACAACAGGTTTATCGTTTGATAATTGTTGTACTGCTCCTTTTCCAGCAAATCCTTCTAATAACTCTTTTAAATCAATGCCAGAAGAAGCTTTTAATGTTTCTTGCATCGTTGCCATTAAATCAGTCGCATAACCTGCAACTTTTCCGGCGCCGCTATTTTTACCACCGCCGCCTGTATCGACAACTGTAATTTTATCAATGTTACTAAGTGGGCTTGCAACTTCCTTCGCATAACTTGGAAGCATTTTAAGTACCATATCCATAATTGCCGCTTGGCCATATAACTCAAATGCCTCTGCAATTTTTTGTTTCGCTTCTGCTTCTGCTAAACCTTTTAACCTAATAACATCGGCTTCCGCCGTACCTTGTGCTTTTTGTACTTCCGCTTTCGCTTGACCTTGCGCTTTTTCGATTTCCGCCTTCGCTAAACCTTCCACACGTACTTCTTCCGCACGCGCTCTCGCTTCAGCTTCAATCTTATATTGATCCGCATCTGCCTTTTTCATTTGTTTTACTTTTTCTGCTTCCGCTGATTGCTCAACAGCATAACGATCTGCATCTGCTTTTTTCTTTACTTCTGCATCGTATTGCTTTTCACGACGCGCAATCTCTTTTTCTTCTAATTCAATTTGTTTCTCACGCTCAATGATTTTAACGCGCATTTGCTCTTCTGTAACACCTTGTTGTGCTTTCGCCTGTTGTAATTCGTAAGAAAGATCTGCATCTGCACGAGCTTGTTCTTGCTCTCTCTTATAAGATTGTACTTTTAATTCTTTATGTTTTTCAGCTTCAGCGATTTGGGCATCACGTTGGTATTCAGCCTCTTTCGCTTCTTTCTCAGCACGAGCTTTTTCAATACGCGCTTCCTTTTCACGCTCTGCATTTGCAATTGTTGCATCACGCTTAACCGTCGCAATTTGCGGCTGACCAAGTGCATCTAAGTAACCGTTCTTATCCATAATTTCTTTAATTGTAAAGGAAACGATACGAAGACCCATTTTCTTTAAATCTGTAGAAGCTACTTCATGCACTTTTTGAGCAAATTGCTCTCTATTACTATACGCATCTTCTACTGTCATAGAAGATAAAATCGCACGTAAATGACCTTCTAAAACTTCTTTCGCTTCTACTTTTAACTCTTCTGTTTCTTTTCCTAAATATTGCTCAGCTGCTGTCGATACTTCTTCAATTGTAGAACCTACTTTAATAATAGAAACACCATTTACTGTAACTGGAACACCTTGTTTCGTATACGTATCGCGTGTGCCCACTTCTAACTTGTAGTTTAGTAAGCTTAAAGGTTCTGCTCTTTGCATGATTGGCACTACGAATGTACCGCCACCGCGAATAATCTTAATCTTCTTTCCATCATCAGTGGTAACTACATTTTTCCCACCACCAAGCCAGTTCCCTGTAACAATTAACGCTTCATCTGGTCCAACTGTTCGATACTTCGTAATGAATACTAAAATGAGTAGAATTAAAATTGCGAGTAAAACTCCACCAATAATTAATGGAATCGTCATGTGAATTCCCCCTTATAATTTTGGTTTTTTTAAAGAATAAGCGATGTTTTGTACAAGCAAGACACCATCTTGGACTCCCTCAATAATAACCTCAGTTCCTTGTGAAATATCTTTTTTCCCAATTGTTTTAGCTGGAATTGCATTACTTCCAAATTGGGAGGATATTAATACTTCACCAAATCCTTCTGTAGGAATTGTCGTAATGACTTCTCCCTTGCAACCAATGAATTCATCCATACGTTGCACAGTATTTTGTTCTGCTTCTGCAATCGGTTTTAAAATTAATATTTTCATTATGAATACACCAATAAAGGATATAGCAAATGCAGCCACGAAAATAAGAATACTATTAAAGGAAAATAAATATTCTCCTATATAACTAAGTCCACATAACATAGCGAAAAAACTAAGTAATAAAGTAACAACGGATACAGATCCGCCTCCAAAACTAAATATGGATTCAAATATATCCCCAAAAAAGATATAAATCACAGTGAGTATAGTAGCAATAATAAATCCGTATAAATAAATTGTCTCAAGTGGATAACCAAACAAAACCATTTCTTATCCCCCTCTCTTAAACAATCCCTTTTTTGTTATGTGTATGCCCCACCTCTTTCAAAGATTATTGTTCTTAATTTTCAGTTATTTATTCTTTAAAGAAAAGCCTGCAGTACAGGCCTCTAAAAAAGAACAGGAGAAGCCTATTGTGACAGGCTCCTCCTAGAAAATAACCGATATATTATATATCTATATAATATACTATTTTCCACAAAAAGTAAAGTTAAACATACATTGGAAAAGCACTTATTTTACTGATAATTCGTATGTTCCATCGCCATTATCATATTTATATACATACAAGTAATATTTACCTGGTTTTGCATTAAAGTTTGCCTCTATATGATTGCCATTTGCTTGACCGTAAGCAGCATAATTTTGCATATCTGATTCATGGTGAAGTACCCATGTCATCCCGATTCCATACTCATTTAAAACGGAAATATCAATATTTTTCGCTGATGCTACATTAAATGTATAAACATCAGTGTGATCCCCGCCGATAAGGCTACCTTTTATCGTAGTGTTTAGTCCAATGCGATTTGCTTCCTTCGGGCGATTATTTGGTTCTGATTCTGTTAAACTTCCATCTTTAACCGTAACCGTTGTTTCGCTTCTACTCTCTTTCCCTTTATCATCTTTTACTATTAACGCTACTTTATATGAACCTTCTCTTTCATATACATGTACTGGATTTATTTCTGCACTTGTGCTTCCGTCTCCAAAGTCCCATAAATAAGAAACGATTTTTCCATCTTCATCTTTTGAGCCATCGCTTTTAAATTGAATACCTTCTTTTACAAGTCCATTATAAGGGCCATTTATATTAACCGTTGGAGCTTTATTTTCTCCGTCATCTTTTGCGATACCGTGGAAGACTACATCATATTCAAATTCATTTGAGCTATTTACACGATAATTGACGAAATATGCTGTAACAGTTTTGTAGCCACTCCATTCTTTTTGCGCAAGTTGTTCCAAAGCTTCATTTACTTTCTTACTCATTGCGTTCCAATCTTCTGACTCACCTTTTGTTACACTACCTGTATACGTACCTTCTAATGTAAATGTATTAAAGAATTGGGAGCTATGTTTTGTCATTTTTGCATCTTTCATCGGCAACGTTTCAGTCATTTCTTTCTCTACTGCTGTTAATGATTTTGGGGCATGTTCAGCTAAATAATCATCTGCTACTGCCGGTACATTATATTTATCTTGATTATCGATTAGCTGCTGCATATACTCTTGATACTCTTTATTTAACTTAGGATCTTTACTTAGATTTTCACGATATGCATCATAATTTTTTACGTCATTCGCACGAATCAAATCTTGAATTTTATCAAATGTTTCAAACTGATGCGTATATAAGTAAGACTGCAATGCGAACGAGTAATTATAGAAATCCCAAGAACCGTATTTAGCAAATAATGTACGCTCTGCTGTATAACGACTTGCAGGATCAGATGATAATCCACTAATGATGCTCTTTCTCGGTACTACATTATTTGTTCGAGTAGACCCTGCGAAAAACTCTGCATTTCCTTCTTGGAACCAAGTTAACCTTTCATTTTGATACATATCTCCTCTTCCGAATAAACCTGGCACTTCATATCTCCCTTGAAGATAATGGGTAAACTCATGGCGGAATAATTCTTCTAAACTATAAATACTTTGTTCTGGCGTGCGTTCATATGTAAAGAATGTTCCTGTTTCTTCAATATAAATTCCACCGTTGTTCGTTTCATATCCATACAGTTGTCTATTTAATTGGTACTCTTCTGGACTGTTATAAATTACGATCGTTAATATATCATCTGCATTGCCCGGCTCTAACGCTTTATCATTCCCAATTACACGATGATACTGCGCTTTTACTTCCTTTGCAGCCCAGTATAGTCTCTTAATTTTTTCTTCCGATACTTTATCTCCTGTTTTAAATACGATAGATCCATCATCAAATGTATACGTTTTTGGTAAGTACTGCTCTTTTCCTTCTTTACGTATTTTCTCTAAATCTACTGTATTCCCGCTATAATCTTTTCCGTTATAATTTGTTGTAATTTGTTCTACTGCGACAAAATACGGCTCACTTAAACGTGGATACATATGCATTGCCTGTGTCACAACTTCTAATCCTTTATTTGGATTGCTATGAAACTTCCCTAAACGACTAGCAAAGTAAATTCCATTATTAACGAGCCACTTATTTTCTGGTGTTACTTCATTTAGAAGAGCAATACGATTTATTTCATTAATAAACCCATCTACTTTTCCATACCACATCGTTTCATTCGCTTCTTTACGAGCCTCAATTAAGTAAGACTGTATATCATAGTCAATCCCTTGCATAATATCGTATACAGCTTGTCCTTTCATACGATCGTCTACATACGTATGAAGATTATCATTATATTGTTTTAAAATATTAGCTGCGTATTGAACCGTTTCAACATCACTTGAAGCGTTACTAATCAATTTTCCGTATGCAGATACGACTGTATCTTGTTCAGCTGTACCAAGCTTAAAGTTTGGATTTTTTGCGATAGATTTTAAAGCAGGTAAACATTTGTCCTGGAAACTTCTTTCATTTAATTCACTTAATTCGTTATTATAAAATGCCAGATAAAAAGCTGAACGTAGCACTTCCGTAAACGTTTGAATTCCTTTTGAATCATCTTTCGTAAATGTACTACCCCGATGAGCTAATTCATCTATAACGACTTGCATTTTCCCTTTATCTTTATAAAAAGCTTTTGCATCTTCATTAAACTGGAATAAGTCTGTAATTTGGTGCCACTTAATACTACCTAACGTTTCGACTAATTCTTGATCATTCATTTTGTTTAAATCAGCCATTGAATAGCTTTCTTTAACTTGCTTTACTGCCGCTTTGTTCGGAATAGATGCTGGTCGTTGTGAAAAGTCTCCTACTTTTAACCGTTCTTGAAACGATAATGTTTCCTCCGCTTTAGAAACGTGTCCAATCTCATCTACTGGCTTTTCAATTCCTACTGGTTTCGAATGCAATACATTATATGGCACCTTTTCTTCTGCTGATGCATGAGTTTGAATTGCCCCAGCGATAGAGCCATTGTACTAATGCTAAGCATCACTTTATTGATCTTTGATTTCTTGTTCATATCTTTGCCCCCTATTTTAATATTCCATCCAAGAATTTAACATAAAATCTAGATGCAACAATATAAAATGCAATATTTCATATTATTTCTTCTTACATTTTGTACATATCGTGAACAATCTCCCCACTATCTAGCCGCCAATAGTTATGAATCTTTAGCGATTAAACAGTCCTTTTACACATGTTAAAAATCGAATTTTTTGACAATTACCCTTTCAATTGTTATGATTAATATAATTGTTAACTTTATTAAACAAGGGTGGGATTCTATGATAAAAAAAGAAAACAGTGTATTCTATATCTCCATCTTGCTAACAACATTATTCATCATATGGGGAATTACCCCAGCAAGTTGGATACAAGGCTATGATTTACAAAGCGTTACATCTTCTTTAAACTCATTTATCCTCAATAAATTTGGATGGTTTTACTCTCTACTTATGACTGCAATGATTATTTTAGCCGCTTATTTAGCATTTTCTAAGTACGGTTCTATTCGTCTTGGTAAAGATGGAGAAAAACCAAAGTATAGTTATCCATCTTGGCTATCCATGTTATTTGGGGCAGGAATGGGAATTGGACTCCTCTTTTATGGAATCGCTGAACCGATTTCACACTTTACAGATCCACTAACAGGAAAAGCAGGTACAGAGGAAAGCGCCAAGCTCGCTATGCAATATTCATTTTTCCACTGGGGTCTCTTTCCATGGTCACTATACGCAATGGTTGCTTTAACAATTGCATATTTCACATTCCGCAAACAAAAAGGTAGCACAATTGGGGCTACAGTTACTCCATTATTTAATCGATCGAAAAATTCTCCTATCGGAAAAACAGTCGATATTTTAGCTGTTTTAGCCACAGTATTTGGTATTGTGCCCTCTGTTGGGATTGGTGCTCAACAAATTGCTGGAGGATTAAGCTATTTATTCCCTTCTATTCATAACACTTTACTTACACAGCTCGTACTTATCGCTATCTTCGCTGTTTTATATTTAACAAGTGCACAAACAGGCTTAGATCGTGGGATTAAATATTTGAGTAACTTAAATTTCTCTCTTGCAGGTATATTACTCGTCTCCTTCTTACTTTTAGGACCAACTGTATTTATTATGAAATATTTCACATCTACACTCGGTTCTTATATTGGAGCTTTACCTAGTATGGGATTAAATTTAGGAGCATTTAATGAAAAATCTTCTTCTTGGATAGAAAACTGGACTATTTTCTATTGGGGATGGTGGATCTCTTGGTCCCCATTCGTCGGTACATTCATCGCCCGTATTTCTAAAGGACGCACAATAAAAGAATTTATTTTTGGAGTTGTATTAGTCCCAACTCTCATCTGCACATTTTGGTTTGCAGTATTTGGCGGTACCGCTATCCATATGGAAATGTTCCAATCGCTTGGTATAGCTGATGAAATCGCAAAAAATGGTACAGAGATTGGATTATTTGCTGTTATTTCACATCTACCGTTCTCTACATTTTTAACAATTATCGGGTTAATTTTAGTAGCCACATTTTTCGTTACTTCTGCTGACTCGGCAACATTTGTCGTTTCTATGCAAACGAGTAACGGAAGCTTATCACCAAAAAATAGTTTAAAACTTATATGGGGATTAACAATCGCGATTATTGCAGCTATTTTATTACAAGCTGGAGGATTAAATGCACTGCAAATTGCAGCGATCATCGCAGCACTACCATTTTCTATCGTAGTCGTCCTTATGGTTACTTCACTCTTTAAAGAGCTACGAAAAGAAGATGTTAATTTGCAAACGAAAGAAGTTCCGCAAAAAATAAAAAAGGTTATGTAACGATTGGCACCTCAAATTATTTCTAAATCCATGATAAATGAGGAAAAAAGCAAATTAAAAAACCCCATTCGTATGAAATATAATTTTCATACGAATGGGGTTTTTTACTCTATTATATAGTGTTGTAAACATGCCTTCTCCTCAAAACCTACTTTCTTGTACAACTTCATCGCACGATCATAATTCGTATTCAAACATAGTTCTATCTCTCTCATCCCTTGGAAGGAGAAAATATATTGAATTGAAGCTTGTAATAACCGCTCTCCGACACCTTTTCCATTTATCTCCTTCTAAAAAAGACATCATCATAAGCATATTTCAAAATGAAATCGCCATGATAATGTCTTCTTAAAAATTCATATAATCATATTACGTTATAATAAAATAAAACGTTTTTTATTTCTTAAATAATCTCTTTCTAAATACAAACATACTCAATGCTGAAAGAACTAACGCTATGCCTGAAAGTAATATTGATGTATTCTCTTGTCCACCTGTTGCTCCTAATGATTTCTTACTTTCTTCTTGCTTATTAACAACTGGTTTATTTTCTTTCACAACTTGATTATTCACATTTTGTTCTTGGACTACTGTGGATTGATTTACTGCGTCTTTTGAACCTTCAATTTCTTTTCCTGTTCCTTTTATCTCAGCTTTCGCCCCTTCAACTCCTGTTGTTGGCTCGTCCACTTCTTCTTTTACCTCTTCAACTTCTTTTATTGGCTCTTTTACTTCCTCTTGCTCTTCTTCAACTTCTTTTATCGTTTCTTTCACTTCTTCTTTTGTTTCTTCAACTTCTTTTTCCGGCTCTTTTACTTCCTCCTGCTCTTCTTCAACTTCTTTTTCTGGCTCTTTTACTTCTTCTTTCGGTATTAATTTTTCTACTATATTCTGCATGACGATGCCACTATATAATATGCCCGTCTCATAATGATCTGCATCCAAGTCAAATTCATATATTTTTTCTCCTAGAGTACTCCAAATGATTCCCTCATCAGTAAGCATTCCACCTGCACTCTTTAACGTAATTTTTTCAATTCGTTCCCCTTCTAAATCATATACAGGTATTTTCACTTCTTTATTTATTTCTGCATCATCCAAAATGACCTTTTGCCTTCTAACATCAATTGTTCCCCACTGGCCTAATTGTATTAACGGCCTTACATCACGAATCTCATTTTCAGCTAATTTTAAACTAAGTAAGTCTAACATTGATCCAAGAACTGACACATCTTTAATACGATTATCTGTAAGATTTAACCATTGTAAATTTTTTAATGAAGATAATGGAGTAGTATCTTCAATTTGATTATGAGATACATTCAAATTATTCAATTGTTTCATGTTTAAGATGAACTCAATATTTTTCAGACCTATTCCTTCCAAAGTGAGTTTTTCTAAGTTCATCATGTATTCTAAGCCTGTTATATCTTTTATCTCTTTTCCTTTTTCTTTAAGGATCTCTAATTTTTTAATCTGTAATAAATCTTCTTTTGTGATAGGAGCGTTTAAATTCTCTCTACCTAAATTCTCTTTATTAATATGTTGTTGTAAAGTTTTATCGAGAATTACATTTTCCTTTTGTTCATTATCCTCTTTTATTTCATCTAACCTTTCAACAACATTTTGAATTACTGTTCCATTAAACTTAATACGATTTTCTTCTGGCTTTATATCTAATATAAATTCGTATGTTTTTTCACCGGTAGTACTCCATTTAACAGAACCATTATTAACTATTCCATCTCCATTCTTTAATTGAATAGTATCGAGTGGCTCGCCTTGTAAATTATAGATAGGTATTTTAACTTCCTTATCTTTTTCTACATCACCTAAAAAGATTTTTTGTCTTTGAACGTCAATGTACATTCTTTTTCCTAACTCTTGAACCGGTCTAACATCACGAATTTCATTTGACGCTAGCTTTAAATCATATAAACCTGTTACTTGACTAAGTGGTGTTATATCTGAAATATAGTTTTCTTCTAAATTAAGTGATTGTACAGTAGACATTCTTGATAAAGGTTCGATGTTTTCTAATTCATTTTTAGAAAGGTCTAACTCTACTAATTTTTTCATTGGTGTAATATGTTCAATATTAGTAAGTCCATTGTTACTTAAAGATAAACTCTTCACATTCTTCAGTTGCTCAATCCCAGCAAGATTAGCATTACTAATTTGATTATTTGCTACAGTCAAAGTCCTTAAAGATTTCGCTGTAAATAATGGTTTAATATCTTTTATATAATTACTATTTAAATCTAGCAATATAATCTTCTTCATTTGACTTAGTGGGCTTAAATCTGAAATTTTATTATTTCTCAAGCTTAAACTCTCAATATGTTCTAACTCAGCCAAAGGTCCAATATCTTCAAGTTCGCCATAGGTTATACTTAATGATTTCAATTGCCTCAAATTCGAGATAAATTTTATATTTTCTAACTTAACTTCTTCCAACGTTAAGTTTTCTAAGTTCTTCATATATTCTAGACCGCTTACGTCTTTTATTCCTTTGCTTTTAGCTTCAACGACTATTAAAGATTTAACTTTTAATAAATCTTCCTTAGTTATTGGGGTATCTAAATTTTCTCTATTCAAGTTATATTTATTAATATGCTTTTGTAATTGCCTATCTAATATTACATTTCCATTTTCATCTTGTTGATCCACTTTATCCTCTTTATTTTCCTTTTGTGCTTCTGGAACATTATTTTCTAAATTTAATGTGTTTACTTCAAACTGTACTTGATACTTATTGTCATAAGCCATTGTCGGAATATAAATATGCATTTGCATATTATACCTTTTTCCTAATTCCCCTACTTCAAACTGAATCACTTTCGTTCCATTTTTCTTTTTATCTTCTGATATTACTTTCACATCATGAAACACACCAGGAGTATGTATATCCTCTGTTTTCAAGTATTGAAAGAAATCACTATCACTTAACGTTGCTGTTACAATTTTCTTTCCGTTCTCAACTGTTAATTTCGGATTTTTTATATAAACAGCTGCCATAGACTCTTCATTTGTTTTATCTTTATACGCTTTAATAACAGCGTCATATGTACCATCTTCTAAACCTTGTCCCGTTTTATTCGCCTCAATTGCTACTGCTGCTAAAGCAGGTGTTGAATAAACAGCAAACGGAAGTGATAACGTCGCCGCTATAATCATTGCATTTATATGTTTTCTTTTATTTCTTTTCAACTTGACATCTCCTCCAAAATATACAAATTAAAATGTAATCATTTCTCGAATAAATGATAATGATTTTCATTATCATTGTCAACTAAAAAAAATAAAAAGTTAACAAAAAAATAACCCCTTTTTAAGGGGGTTATGCCATTTTTTCTCCAGATTCTTCTCTAAAAAAGCTCTTCATCGCATGGAATACATCTGCTTTTTGCTTTAAAATATAATATCTGAAGTTTTCATCTTTAATATTTTTATAGGCTGACATAAGTGTACTGTGGCGATTGTACTGATTCACTTCCCCATATCCAAACATATTACACTTCTTCATTAATTCTTCAACAAGTTTTACACATCTAGCATTATCTGATGTTAAATTATCACCGTCTGAAAAATGGAATGGATAAATATTATAGCGGTCTGGTGAATATTTATTATCAATTAGCTCAAGTGCTTTTTTGTATACAGAAGAACAAATTGTTCCGCCACTTTCTCCTTTTGAGAAAAACTCTTCTTCTGGAACTACTTTTGCCTCTGTATGATGGGCAATAAATTCAATATCTACTGTTTCATACTTTGTACGTAGAAATCTCGTCATCCAGAAAAAGAAACTACGTGCCATATATTTCTCCCATATTCCCATCGATCCACTCGTATCCATCATTGCTAATACAACAGCTTTTGAATCTGGCTTTAATACTTCATTCCAAGTGCGGAACTTTAAATCTTCTTGATGAATTGGGTGGAAAGATGCTTTACCACGCATCGCATTTCGTTTATATGCGGATATCATCGTTCTTTTCTTATCAATGTTGCCCCATAATCCAGTTTTTCTAATATCATTAAATTCAACATGTTCAATCCGGTTTTCATCCATTTCTTTTCTCTTTAAATTAGGTAATTCTAATTCTTTGAAAAATGCTTGCTCTAATTCTAAAATAGAGACTTCAGCTTCATAATAATCTTCTCCAGCCGCATCCCCTGCTCCTTGCCCTTTTCCTGGTCCTTTTTGCTTTTGACCACCTGATCCATCTCTCGCAACGACATCACCAACTTTGCTGTCACCATTTCCTTGCCCAACGTGTTTGTTTTTATCATAATTGTACCTAATCTTATATTCATCTAAAGAACGAATCGGTATTTTTACAACATCCTTACCATTAGACATAACAATGCTTTCTTCTGTTACAAGATCGGGTAAATTATTCTTAATTGCCTCTTGTACTTTCTCTTGATGGCGTTGTTGGTCGTCATATCCTTTGCGATGGAGGGACCAGTTTTCCTGTGAAATCGTATAATTTGGTTGGTTTTCTTCACCCATTTCTTTCCCTCCTTACTGTAATTGTCTTCCTATATGAACAGCAAGCTAGAAATTTTGTTTTATACTGTACCAGCTAGAATGAAAGGTAACTGCCCATCGAAAATCATCCCATAAACATATATAACGTTTTTCATATAATACTCCGAGCATCCTAAACAAAATTTTGCCACTCACATACTAGAAAAGAATCATTCAGCCTTTGATAAGAAAGAAACACAATGCATAGTTGCACACATTTACACTTTGCAACATATTGTATTGTGTTGGCTTTTTTCGTATGAATGGTTGGTTACTCTATCATATGCATATTGTAAAAATAATTGACAATAAATTCATAAAATTGCATCTTAATTTATTGCATTTGGACAAGGTATGACACTTTACACATATGACTGGATAATAAAACGCTGTCCCGCAAAATACAAGAGACAGCGTTTTGTTATCAAACTATCGGTTTAGCAGACTACCTACATAGCGTAATAATTCATTTGCTGAAGAAGAATTATAGCCGTGCTCATCAATTAAACGTGCAACAACATCATTAATTTTCTTCAGCTGATTTTCGTCTGGTGTTTTCGTTGATGTTGTAATTTTCACTATATCTTTTAAATCAGCAAATAGCTTCTTCTGAATCGCTTCACGAAGACGTTCGTGCGAATTATAGTCGAAGCGTTTTCCTTTACGTGCATAAGCAGAGATGCGAATTAATATTTCTTCCCGGAATGCTTTTTTAGCATTTTCTGAAATTCCAATTTGCTCCTCAATCGAGCGCATTAACTTTTCATCTGGGCTCATTTCTTCACCTGTTAACGGATCACGTAATTTCGACTTATTGCAGTACGCCTCAACGTTGTCTAAGTAATTATCCATAAGTGTCTTAGCGGATTCTTCATACGAATAAACAAACGCTTTTTGTACTTCTTTTTTAGCAATTTCATCATATTCTTTTCTTGCTAATGAAATGAAGTTCATATAGCGCTCTCGGTCTTCATTACTAATCGATGGATGCTGATCCAATCCATCTTTTAAAGATCTAAGCACATCTAGAGCATTAATAGATGGTACCTCTTTTCGAATAATTGTAGAAGAAATGCGGTTAATAACGTAACGAGGATCAATACCTTTCATACCTTCATCTTGATATTCGCGTTGCAACTCCTCTACATCAATCGCATTATAACCTTCTACCGTTTCTCCATCATACAAACGCATCTTTTTAATTAAATCAATATCTGGACGCTTCGGATCTTTTAAACGAGTTAAAATCGTAAACATTGCTGCAACCCGAAGTGTATGCGGTGCAATGTGCACATCGGACACGTCACTTTCACGAATCATTTTTTCATAAATATGTTCTTCTTCACTCACTCGTAAATTATATGGAACTGGCATTACAATAATTCTTGAGTGTAATGCTTCATTTTTCTTATTTGCTATGAAAGAGCGATACTCTGTTTCATTCGTATGCGCTACAATTAATTCATCTGCTGAAATAAGTGCAAATCTTCCCGCTTTAAAATTCCCTTCTTGTGTAAGCGATAATAAATGCCATAAAAACTTCTCGTCGCATTTTAACATCTCTTGGAATTCCATCATCCCACGGTTTGCCTTATTCAATTCTCCATCGAAGCGATACGCTCGTGGATCTGATTCTGAACCATATTCTGCAATTGTAGAAAAGTCCAAGCTACCTGTTAAATCTGCAATATCTTGTGATTTAGGATCAGAAGGGCTAAATGTACCAATACCAGTTCGGCGATCTTCAGAGAAGAAAATACGCTCCACAACTACATCTTCAATTCTCCCACCATATTCTTGCTCTAGGCGCATAACGTTGAGTGGTGATAAATTCCCTTCAATTCTTACTCCATACTCATCAAAGAAATCATCTCGTAAATGATGCGGAATTAAATGAAGTGGATCTTCATGCATTGGGCACCCTTTAATTGCAAAAATTGCTCCTCGATCTGTTCTTGAATATGTTTCTAATCCTCGTTTCAACATCGTAACTAATGTTGATTTACCTCCACTAACAGGACCCATTAATAATAAAATACGTTTTCTAACATCTAATCGTTTTGCAGACGGATGAAAATATTCCTCTACAAGACGTTCTAAAGCATCCTCTAACCCAAATAGCTGATTACTAAAGAAGTTATACTTTCTTCTACCATCAACTTCTTCAATTCCAGCATCTTTTATCATATTGTAAATGCGAGAGTGTGCTGTTTGAGCCACCCATGGTCTTTCCTTCACAAGCTCCAAATACTCCGCAAACGTACCTTCCCATTGTAAGCGTTCTTCTGCTTCTCGATGCTGTTCAATTTTTTTTAGAATATCCATTATAGCTCCTCCCCCATCTCCTTGTTCAATCGGATTATTATAAAAGGTATGCTAGGATGTCCTTAAACATTCTTTAAATCAAAATGAAATATACAGTAGTGTTATAAAATTCTCTCCAAAATTCAAAGAAAATTCTGTATAATATAGGTATTAAAGTTTTTACACCTCTATTCATTTTAAATAAATTCTTTTCTTCCAAGAACATTACATACATTTCGATTCATATTTCAGATTCGTAAACTGAAAAAATAGGAGGGATATTAGTATGAAATTATTATTAATTTTAGGTGTATCACTCACATTTCTTACAGCTATTTTTACATCTGGTTACAATGATAAACCCGGTACACATAAAAAGTGATGTGCTTCTTAGCACATCACTTTTTTTATCGATTATTTATAATACACATTTTCCACATCATATTTTGATAAAGGGCGGCTATAATAATAACCTTGTACAAACTTCACATTCTTTTCCTTCAAAAATTGTATTTGTTCCGCTTTTTCTACCCCTTCTGCAATTACATTCAATTCCAACGTATGAGCTAGATGAATAATTGCAGCCGTAATATTCGTATCGCGTTCATCTACATGTATACCTTCCATAAAAGAACGATCAATTTTCAAAGTATCAATTGGATACGTTTTTAAATAACTCAAAGATGAATACCCTGTACCAAAATCATCTAAATGAATCTTTAAATTTTGTTCTTTTAATTGTAGCAATACTCTTTTCGATATATCTTTATGTATAAGGGCTCCTTCTGTAACCTCTATCGCTAATAAATGAGCTGGTACATTGTACTTATGTAAAGCTCGTGTAATCATCTCTATTAATGTAATAGAGCGAAAATGCCTGGCTGAAATATTAACTGCAATTGGGACAACTTCATATCCTTTATTTAACCATTCGCGTATTTGTCGACACACTTCATTTACTACCCATTCATCAAGCTTAATAATAAATCCTGTTCTTTCTGCTAGCGGAATAAATTGATTGGGAGAGACAAATCCTAATTCTTTATTCTCCCACCTTATTAAAGCCTCCATACTAGCTATTTTTTTCGTTTCAATATTAATTTGCGGCTGATAATATAAGAAGAATTCATTTTTTTCTATAGCACGATGTAATTGGTTTTCTATTATAAATCTTTGTTCACGCTCACAATCTAACCCACTGCAATAAAAATGATAATGCCCTTTTCCTTTTTCTTTTGCTTTTTCCAAAGCAGCATCAACTCTTTGGAATAATATCTTTTCATCTTCTCCATCTGTTGGAGCCATTACAATTCCGATTGAAGCACTTAAATACACGTCCTCTTCTTCGATTACAAAATGTTCACTAATCCTTTTCAGTATGTTTTTGGAAACTCCCTCTACACGTTCTTTCGTTATATTTTCTATTAACATAACAAATTGATCATCGTGTTCTCTAAATAAGTGTATACCGGGTATTTGAAAACTGCTTAAACATTCTGTAACTTTTTGTAACACTTTATCTCCTTCTTTATGACCAAACGTATCATTAATAAGGTGAAATTCATCTAAATCTATAAAGATAAACGCAAAAGCTACCTTCTCATTTAAAAAATCATTTAACTTATTTGTACATGAAATTCTATTCATTAATCCTGTTAGCTGATCATAATAAGCTAAATATTCCGTTCTCATTTCATTTAATATTTGCTTTGTAACATCCCTTGTAACAATATATACTCCAACAATTTCACCATTTACAATAATCGGGATAGTTCTCAAGGAAATATAGAGCTCGTACCCTTCTTTATGAACATATTTCTTTGAAACAATTTGCTTTGCCCTTCCTTGCATGGCTTCTTTAAATATAATTTGAAAATCTTTTTCATATTCTTTATTAATAAATTCAAAAATAAACTTATTATTTAATTCTTCAAATCGGTATCCAAATATTTCATACGTTGCTGGATTTGCATATGTAATTCTTCCTATAGAATCTATAGATATGATGGAGTCATTATTATATTCTAGTAATGACTTAAACAGCATTTGTTTTTCCTCTATCTCCATCTTCTCCTCTATTTGAGCTGTGATATCCCTTGTAATACAAATAATAAACTGACATACTCCTTCTTCATCAAATACAGGATTAAGTGAAGATTCATAATGTAAATTACCAGTTGGTAAACTAACTACATCACAAAAGGTATGTGCTTTCGCTTCGCTCGCTACTTTTGCATATTGCACTTGCAATATTTCCGCCGTATCTTCCGGTAATACTTCTGCAAAAGTTTTTCCATAACATTCTTCACTTAGCTTCGCATAATCCATACCTAACTTATTTACATAAATATATGTAAATGTTTCATCATCAATAACTTTAACAATAAATACTAAATCTTGAATAGCATGTAATAATCCTCTTCTTATTAAATCCATATCTATCATACTTAAAAAGGTATTTTGATTACTATATTGTTCCTTCATATTTATCTCAACCCGTCTGATCTATTTTTATTCATATATCCCATTTTATATGAATATGTATCCTTTTTTAAATGTATGATTACATATTATTTTTATTTTTAGAAAAAAAGTCGCCATATGGCGACTTTTAATAAACAATTTCTAAATCTAATCCTGGATAATTTTGTTGACGGAATGCTTCATAAATTAAAATAGCTGCTGTATTAGATAAATTTAATGAACGCACTTTATCAGTCATTGGAATACGTAAACAATGATCGAAATTTTCTTCGATTACATTAGCTGGTAAGCCGTTCGTTTCTCTTCCAAATACAAAATAGTAATCCTTCTCACGTTTGCTATAATCAAACGCTGTATGAGCTTTCTCGCCATACTTTGTTAAATAGAAGAATTCACCGTCTTTATTTTTCTCATAAAACTCTTCAATTGAATCATAATACGTAATTTTCACGTGCTGCCAATAATCTAATCCTGCACGCTTTAACATTTTATCATCCGTTGAAAATCCAAGCGGTCTAATCAAATGTAATTCTGTTCCAGTTGCTGCACAAGTACGAGCAATATTCCCTGTATTTGCTGGAATTTCTGGTTGATATAAAACAACATGTACTCCCACGCGATATTCACCTCTGTTTTTTGTCTACTACGTATTATACCACTTGAGCGAAAAATCTCTACCCATTAATAATATGAAAGAATTTATATTTCATTTGTGGTGTATATTTACTAGAATCTTCATAGTTCCAATAACGCCGACGGCTATTCGCTGAATGTGCATTTACAAGTGGCATACCATCTGCGTCTTTTGCTACTACAATCGTCGTATGGTTCCACCTACCATCATCCTCGAAATCATAAGCGATGACATCACCAAGAATAAGGTCCTCTGGCCTTTCTACAGCTTCAGCTCGAAGTCCTGATGTAGCACCTGACAAATACCAATAAAAAGAGTGTGCAACAGCCCAGCTCCAACTCCACTGATTCTCCCTTTGCCACCATCCTTTACGAATATTAGGATATCCATTCATTGGTACTTCTCCAGTATGAAGACATTGAGAAATAAAATTCGTACAATTATCAGGGAAATTACGATATGCAGGGTTTCGATCATCCCACCAACGCTCTGCATATTTAACTGCCTCTAAACGGTTGTACTGATAGGAACCGTACTTCTCTTTTGTAACTTCCCTTTCTAATGTCTCACTCATTCCAACTGCTTCTGGCACTTCAATAGCATAATCACTTATTATCCGGCTATTATTTAAACAAACTCTTCGTTTTAATTGTTCCTCTTCAATATAAAATAATTCTTTATGCTTAATTAAATATTTAAAATGTATTTGATAATCAATTTCTTGATGATTGCTATTATTTAATTGCCTCATAAAAGAAACATCCGCAGTTGCTTTTACTATCTCTGCATTACGCTTTTGAAATAATTGTTTCTTTCTCTTTGCTATTTGTAATAAATCTTCAGCAATACCATCTACATTTGTTCGTTTCTCTGTTATATATGCTAAAAAGTGTTGGACTTGCTTTTCAATATTTATTTTTACAACCATTTCGTCTCCCTCCCATATTACAATATGAAAAAGGGAGATATTATCTACTCTTTTTTCTGCGCTAACAGTTCAAGTCCGCGATTCATTTCATGAAGAACCTCTTCGTCTTTCTCACGTTGCATCGCTTTTTCAATAGCTTCGCCCACGCCGTCTCCACCAATTTTTCCAAGCGCCCACGCTGCCGTCCCGCGAAGCACTGGTCTTGGATCATCTTTCATAACACCTATTAAATCTGGAATTGCTGATGCTTCTTTAAAATGTGCAAGTGCCAAAATTGCATTTCGTTGCAACGGTTTTTTACCTCTCCATGAACCAGACATAATTCCATATTTCTCTTTAAAATCACGATTGCTAATTGTTAAAAGCGGTGTTAATAACGGTTTAACTAACTCAGGATCTGGTTCCATCTCAGGGTGATTATGAAAATCCATTCCTTTATTTTTCGGACAAACTGTCTGACACGTATCACATCCATAAATACGATTACCTATTTTGTCGCGATACTCTTCTGGTAGGAATCCTTTCGTCTGTGTTAAAAATGCTATACACTTCTTCGAATCTAACTGTCCTCCTTGTATTAAAGCACCTGTAGGACAAATATCAATACACTTTGTACAGCTCCCGCATTGATCTTCTATCGGCTGATCTGGTGGGAATGGAACGTTTGTAATCATTTCTCCTAAATATACATACGAACCAAATTCAGGTGTAATAATAGAGCAGTTCTTACCGCTCCATCCAATACCAGCACGCTCTGAAACAGCTCGATCACTTAATTCACCCGTATCAACCATTGACTTAACTTCTATATCGGGAAGTTTTTCGATTAAATATGCTTCTAATTTCTGCAAACGATCTCGTAAAACGAGATGATAATCTTGTCCCCAAGAAGCACGACAAAAAATCCCGCGGCGTTCTCCACGCTTACTTAATGGTGCATTTTTTAATTTTGAAGGATACGCTAATGCAATCGCAATAATTGATTTTGCACCAGGTAATAGAAGCTGTGGGTTCGTTCTCTTTTCTATATCAGGCTCTTCAAATCCAGATTGATAATTTAATTGTTGCTGCTGGATTAACCGCTGCTTTAATTCTTCAAATGGTGAAGCACTAGCAAAGCCTATTTTATCTATACCAATCGTTTTACTATACGCAATAACATCTTGCTTTAATTGTTCAAAATCCATTCCTAATCGCCTCCTCAGATGAATCCATCCTTTATGTAACGATCTATTAGTTAGCAATTCACTTTCGGAATACTATTCTTTACTTCTATTTTCGCATACAATTACGTTTTCCAAACATTAAAAAACGCAATGCCTCGTTTATCTCGGAAACGAAACACTGCGTTGATCACAATTTATAGAAAAACATTTAATAAAATTTGGAGCGGGTGAAGAGAATCGAACTCTCGACCAGAGCTTGGAAGGCTCTTGTTTTACCACTAAACTACACCCGCAAATATGAAATACATATAAGATATTAGAATAACTTATGTAAAGTAGTATAGCATGTACAAAAAGCGGAAGCAAGAATTTTATCGAAAAAAGTCGAAAAAGTGATGAGTAGCTCATCACTTTTTCAATTCTTTATCAATCGCCTTCTTCATACTATCGAAATCAGGGTTTGCAAGATTTCCGTTTATATATACTGAAGGAGCACCTTGAACTTTTAATTTTTGAGCACGATCTGAATCTTTACGTACTTTTTCTTTTATTTCTTTACTGTGTAAATCTTTCTTAAATTGATCTACATCAACTTTCGGAAGCTTCTCTTTCACAATGTTAAGAAGTAATTCTTCTGTAATCCATTCTTCCGTATCTTTCTTTTGACTTTGATAAATCTCATCATAGAAAGTCCAGAATGAATCTTTATCTTGTTTATAAATTGCTTCACCAGCTGCTGCACCTAAATCAGAGTCTTTCCCAATAAACGGAAAATTAATAAAGTATAACTGCACTTTACCTTTATCAATATACTCTTCTTTTAATCGTGGCAATACTGTTACATCCCAAGTACGACAAGCGGGACATTTGAAGTCTCCAAATTCAACTACCTTAACCGGAGCATCATCTTTCCCTAAAGATTGTTGTGTGGAATAAGCAAACATCTCATTCCCTTTATCTTTTTTGTCATTTATGATGCTATACGCAATCGTTCCGATCACAATCAATACTGCAATGGAAAAAACTATACCAAGAGCCATGAGTTTGTTCGATGATTTCATATACATTCCTCTTTAATTTCATATTCTGTATACAGCATTGTACACAATACACATAATATCAACACTTATATACGTCACGCAATGAACACGCTCACATAAATTACAAAAACACAATAATTGTGACGATATTGTGTCACGATTTGTCACAATTTATTCAAAAAAAGAAGCTCCTATGTAGGAACTTCCATTAGCTTACTGCTTTTTCACGAGCACTATTTAACATCGACTGCTCTGTTTTTATATCATGACGAATGACTAACTTCTCACTAACTGCTTGCACATACTCATCATGATTGATATAGCCTTCTTTCTCCATCAATCTCAAAACGACATTTCGTCTCTCTACGGCCTTATCATAATTTTGTGCCGGTGAGTAATAAGCAGGTGCCTTTACTACAGCAGCCATCATTGCACTTTCAGCCAATGTTAATTGGCTCACCTTTTTACCGAAGTATAGGTTTGCTGCTTTTTCAATTCCCCATGCTCCTTCTCCGTAATAAATATTGCTTACATACAATTTTAAAATTTCATCCTTCGTAAATGTACGTTCAATTTTTTTCGTATAGAAAATCTCTTTCCACTTACGAGAAAATGTACGTTCATTCGTTAAAAAAGCATTTTTAGATAACTGCTGTGTAATTGTGCTTCCGCCTTGCACAACACCACCAGCTTTTATATTTTCAACAGACGCTCTGACAATCGCTATATAATCTAAACCGTTATGATGATAAAACCTTTTATCTTCTGTCGCAATAAATGCATGTGTCAATGATTCTGGTACCTCTAACTTAGCCGGTACATGTAATTTACTAATATCACTTTTCTCAATCATTACATTTCCAATGAATAATAACGTAAAACTTAACAATAATAATAAAATAATGGCTTTATAAAAAAACTTAGTCATTGGATTTAATGCAACTTTTTGATGATAATTCACCCTAGATAATACTCGTTCTTTCATCTTAAACACCTCTTTTCCACATAGCGTATAACTCTTACTTTAAGAATACCTTGTTGTAAAAAAATATCCCATCGATTTCTCTTACACGTACCTTACATCATTGTAAGGTATAAATTGAAACTTTCATCAGACCCCCACCAATCTGGCTGCCCGGCAAATAGCGGGATAAAAAAGTATTGTATCACAGTCCTTTTTTATCTACTATTCATCTGAAATATTGAATATAGATTATGCTAAATCAATAGCAGATTAGATCTTAAGGCTATTATACTTTCTCTATTAAAGCGCCCTATTTTCATTATATCATCTACCAATATATATACTTTTGAGTATCTAGTAATCTAAATGTACATAATATATCATATATTATACAGAACAAACGTTCTTTAAATCAATACTAACACTATTATTATTTTGACCTTTTTCTTAAACAGTATACAAAAAAGAGTAGTGATTTGACTGTATCTCAAATCGGCTACTCTTTTCTTTACAATCTTCCTATTAAGTTATACGGCTGCACTTCCCACGTTTCATACGGAATGAAATGGGTTGCTCTCATCGCATCAAGTGTTCTGGATTTCATATGAGGACGCGTTATATACTCATTTATGTTCTCTTCGTTTAAAGCAACAAATTTAGCCTCTTGTATTTCTTCATGTTGAATTTTTATTTCACCGCTTACATATGCTACTTTAAAAACGACAGCTAAAATGTTCATGGAAGCATTATAATAAACTCCTGTAACTCCAAGCGGCTTCACAGTTAAACCCGTCTCCTCAAGCATTTCCCTACAAACAGCTTGATCGAGTGCTTCCCCTTCTTCTACCTGTCCTCCTGGTAACTCCCACGTATCAGCTCGCCAGTGTACCTTTGCTAATAACACTTCATCTTTTTCATTTGTTAAATAGCCTGCTACAGCAACGATATGTTTTGGTGTTTTTTGTTCCATGTTAAGCCTCCTAGCAATAATGAATATTTCATATATCCCTATAAGCATATTCCCTGTTTACAATAAAATACCTTTATTAAAAAAGCCCCTATTCGTTAAACGAACAGGGGCTTTTATCGTATTATTCTCCTAAGTCTACGTTGTGATAAACTTGTTGTACATCTTCTAAATCTTCTAATGCATCAACCATTTTTTCAAATTGTGCTTGTGCATCTTCAGGAAGTGTTACATCGTTTTGTGCAAGCATTGTTAATTCGGCAACTGTAAATTCTTCAACACCCGCATCTTTAAGAGCAGATTGTACTGCATGGAATTGATCTGGTTCAGCATACACGATAACAGCATCTTCTTCTTCAAGTATGTCACGTGCATCCACATCTGCTTCCATTAAAATCTCAAGAACTTCATCTGATGTTTTCCCTTCAAGGCCGATAACAGCTGTTGCATCAAACATGTAAGCTACAGAACCGTTTACACCCATGTTACCACCGTTTTTGCTAAATGCAGCTCGTACATCTGCTGCAGTACGGTTTACGTTGTTTGTAAGTGTATCTACAATTACCATAGCTCCATTTGGTCCGAATCCTTCATAACGAAGCTCGTCATAATTTTCTTCTGAACCACCTTTTGCTTTTTCAACTGCACGATCGATAATTGTTCTTGGAACATTGTATGTTTTCGCACGTTCTAATACAACTCTAAGCGCTTGGTTTGATTCCGGATCTGGCTCGCCTTGTTTTGCCGCTACATAAATTTCACGTCCAAATTTCGCGTATATACGGCTAGTATTTGCATCTTTTGATGCTTTTTTATCTTTAATATTATTCCATTTACGACCCATACTTTCCACTCTCTTTCCCGTTTTAAATCTACATAAAAATATTAATATGAAATATCATGTGTGTTCAACACATTTTTAAAAGAAATATAAAAAGTTCATTTTTGATTCATATTACAGACATAATATAAATCACTATCATTTTGTTCTTTCGACAAGTTATATTATACATGAATTCCTACGTTTATTACGAATTTTAGAAGCACATAACATAATTTAGCAAAAAAATCCTACCATTTCACCAACACACTATTTATGCTTATTTTGTAGTGTGATGAAAATATAAAAAGACTCTACACATTTGGTGTAGAGTCTTTTTATTACGCCGTTCGTGATACCGATGGTCGGGGTCGAACCGACACTCCCGAAGGAACACGATTTTGAGTCGTGCGCGTCTGCCAATTCCGCCACATCGGCACAAAAGAAAAGGCGGCAACCGGATTTGAACCGGTGATAAAGGTTTTGCAGACCTCTGCCTTACCACTTGGCTATGCCGCCATATAAAATTTTACTGGAGCGGAAGACGGGATTCGAACCCGCGACCCCAACCTTGGCAAGGTTGTATTCTACCACTGAACTACTTCCGCAAAAATGGCTGGGCTAGCTGGATTCGAACCAGCGCATGACGGAGTCAAAGTCCGTTGCCTTACCGCTTGGCTATAGCCCATCGAATTCTTACTTAATTATATGTAAGTATCCATTAGATTATTTATAATTTTTAAAATAAAAATGGGGCGACTGATGGGAATCGAACCCACGAATGCCGGAGCCACAATCCGGTGCGTTAACCACTTCGCCACAACCGCCATGTTGTGTAAATATATTTGGCAGGGGCAGTAGGAATCGAACCCACACTGGAGGTTTTGGAGACCTCAGTTCTACCTTTAAACTATGCCCCTATGTAAATGGTGGAGGGGGGCAGATTCGAACTGCCGAACCCGAAGGAGCGGATTTACAGTCCGCCGCGTTTAGCCACTTCGCTACCCCTCCGAAACTTACATGGTGCCGGCTAGAGGACTTGAACCCCCAACCTACTGATTACAAGTCAGTTGCTCTACCAATTGAGCTAAGCCGGCGTATTTTATTAAAGTAAATGGTGGCTCGGGACGGAATCGAACCGCCGACACGAGGATTTTCAGTCCTCTGCTCTACCGACTGAGCTACCGAGCCTTATTAAAATGGCGGTCCCGACCGGGGTCGAACCGGCGATCTCCTGCGTGACAGGCAGGCATGTTAACCACTACACCACGGGACCATTTGGTTGCGGGGACAGGATTTGAACCTGCGACCTTCGGGTTATGAGCCCGACGAGCTACCGTGCTGCTCCACCCCGCGATAATATTATTCATATAGTTTATATGGTGGAGGATGACGGGATCGAACCGCCGACCCCCTGCTTGTAAGGCAGGTGCTCTCCGAGCTGAGCTAATCCTCCAAAAGTGGTGACCCGTACGGGATTCGAACCCGTGTTACCGCCGTGAAAGGGCGGTGTCTTAACCACTTGACCAACGGGCCAAATATTATAAATCCTATGGCGGAGAGCAAGGGATTCGAACCCTTGATACGCTTGTGACGTATACACGATTTCCAATCGTGCTCCTTCGGCCAACTCGGACAGCTCTCCAATGGCTCCGCAGGTAGGAATCGAACCTACGACCGATCGGTTAACAGCCGATAGCTCTACCGCTGAGCTACTGCGGAATAATATTGCCTGGCAACGTCCTACTCTCACAGGGACAAGGTCCCAACTACCATCGGCGCTAGAGAGCTTAACTTCCGTGTTCGGTATGGGAACGGGTGTGACCTCTCTGCCATCATTACCAGACATTATTCTTTTGAGACAATCATTATTATAACTTATTTTCTTTAAAAGTCAACAAGTTTTTTATGTTCTCTCAAAACTAGATAACATTGCTACATATTATATGGTTAAGTCCTCGATCTATTAGTATTCGTCAGCTCCACATGTCACCATGCTTCCACCTCGAACCTATCAACCTGATCATCTTTCAGGGATCTTACTAGCTTACGCTATGGGAAATCTCATCTTGAGGGGGGCTTCATGCTTAGATGCTTTCAGCACTTATCCCTTCCGCACATAGCTACCCAGCTATGCCCTTGGCAGAACAACTGGTACACCAGCGGTGCGTCCATCCCGGTCCTCTCGTACTAAGGACAGCTCCTCTCAAATTTCCTACGCCCACGACGGATAGGGACCGAACTGTCTCACGACGTTCTGAACCCAGCTCGCGTACCGCTTTAATGGGCGAACAGCCCAACCCTTGGGACCGACTACAGCCCCAGGATGCGATGAGCCGACATCGAGGTGCCAAACCTCCCCGTCGATGTGGACTCTTGGGGGAGATAAGCCTGTTATCCCCGGGGTAGCTTTTATCCGTTGAGCGATGGCCCTTCCATGCGGAACCACCGGATCACTAAGCCCGACTTTCGTCCCTGCTCGACTTGTAGGTCTCGCAGTCAAGCTCCCTTATGCCTTTGCACTCTACGAATGATTTCCAACCATTCTGAGGGAACCTTTGGGCGCCTCCGTTACACTTTAGGAGGCGACCGCCCCAGTCAAACTG
>NZ_JBQOUU010000006.1:0-216607 GCF_052216825.1 Bacillus sp. FH
CCTTTTGACTACGGATCTTATCACTCGCAGTCTGACTCCGTAGGATAAGTCATTGGCATTCGGAGTTTGACTCAATTCGGTAATCCTATGAGGACCCCTAGTCCAATCAGTGCTCTACCTCCAAGACTCTTACACTTAAGGCTAGCCCTAAAGCTATTTCGGGGAGAACCAGCGATCTCCAGGTTCGATTGGAATTTCTCCGCGCGCCCACCCACACCTCATCCCCGCACTTTTCAACGTGCGTGGGTTCGGGCCTCCATTCAGTGTTACCTGAACTTCACCCTGGACATGGGTAGATCACCGTGGTTTCGGGTTCTTATCGACCACGCACTGAAACGCCCGATTCAGACCCTCGCTTTCGCTGCGGCTCCGCCTCTTCAGCTTAACCTCGCACGGGATCGTACGCTCCGCCGGTTCATTCTACAAAAGGCACGCCATCACCCGTTAACGGGCTCTGAACTATTTGTAGGCACACGGTTTCAGGATCTCTTTCACTCCCCTTCCGGGGGCTTTTCGCCCTCCCCTCGACGGTACTGGTTCACGATCGATCACTAGGGAGTATTTAGCCTTGGGGAGATGGTCCTCCCAGATTCCGACGGAATTTCACGTGTTCTCGCCGTACTCAGGATACATTCAAGAGAGAACGAAGTTTCGACTACGGGGTTGTTACCCTCTACGACGGACCTTTCCAGGTCGCTTCGTCTACCTCGTTCCTTTTGTAACTCCGTATAGACACGTCCTGACAACCCCAAGAGGCAAGCCTCTTGGTTTGGGCTGATGCTCCGGTTCGCTCGCCGCTACTCAGGAAATCGCATTTGCTTTCTCTCTCTCCCTCCAGGTACTTAGACGTTCCAGTTCCCGGGGTCTGTCTTCCTTACCCTATGTATTCAGATAAGGGTACCATACCATTACGTATGGTGGGTTTCCCCATTCGGGAAATCTTCGGATACAAAGCTTACTTACAGCTCCCCGAAGCATATCGGCGTTAGTCCCGTCCTTCATCGACTCCTAGTGTCAAGGCATCCACCGTGCGCCCTTTCTAACTTAACCAAACTAAAATTAAAAAATATGAGCTACACTGTTATCTAGTTTTCAAAGAACATACATTTATATATGAGAGATAGTTCTCTCAAACTTGAACAAAACGAAACACGGAAACTGATATCTGATGAACAGTGTTCATCAATTCTGCATAGAAGGAGGTGATCCGAGCCGGCACTTTCCGATACGGCTACCTTGTTACGACTTCACCCCAATCATCTGTCCCACCTTAGGCGGCCGGCTCCAAAAAGGTTACCCCACCGACTTCGGGTGTTACAAACTCTCGTGGTGTGACTGGCGGTGTGTACAAGGCCCGGGAACGTATTCACCGCGGCATGCTGATCCGCGATTACTAGCGATTCCAGCTTCATGCAGGCGAGTTGCAGCCTACAATCCGAACTGAGAACGGTTTTATGAGATTAGCTCCACCTCGCGGTCTTGCAGCTCTTTGTACCGTCCATTGTAGCACGTGTGTAGCCCAGGTCATAAGGGGCATGATGATTTGACGTCATCCCCACCTTCCTCCGGTTTGTCACCGGCAGTCACCTTAGAGTGCCCAACTTAATGATGGCAACTAAGATCAAGGGTTGCGCTCGTTGCGGGACTTAACCCAACATCTCACGACACGAGCTGACGACAACCATGCACCACCTGTCACTCTGCTCCCGAAGGAGAAGCCCTATCTCTAGGGTTGTCAGAGGATGTCAAGACCTGGTAAGGTTCTTCGCGTTGCTTCGAATTAAACCACATGCTCCACCGCTTGTGCGGGCCCCCGTCAATTCCTTTGAGTTTCAGCCTTGCGGCCGTACTCCCCAGGCGGAGTGCTTAATGCGTTAACTTCAGCACTAAAGGGCGGAAACCCTCTAACACTTAGCACTCATCGTTTACGGCGTGGACTACCAGGGTATCTAATCCTGTTTGCTCCCCACGCTTTCGCGCCTCAGTGTCAGTTACAGACCAGAAAGTCGCCTTCGCCACTGGTGTTCCTCCATATCTCTACGCATTTCACCGCTACACATGGAATTCCACTTTCCTCTTCTGCACTCAAGTCTCCCAGTTTCCAATGACCCTCCACGGTTGAGCCGTGGGCTTTCACATCAGACTTAAGAAACCACCTGCGCGCGCTTTACGCCCAATAATTCCGGATAACGCTTGCCACCTACGTATTACCGCGGCTGCTGGCACGTAGTTAGCCGTGGCTTTCTGGTTAGGTACCGTCAAGGTGCCAGCTTATTCAACTAGCACTTGTTCTTCCCTAACAACAGAGTTTTACGACCCGAAAGCCTTCATCACTCACGCGGCGTTGCTCCGTCAGACTTTCGTCCATTGCGGAAGATTCCCTACTGCTGCCTCCCGTAGGAGTCTGGGCCGTGTCTCAGTCCCAGTGTGGCCGATCACCCTCTCAGGTCGGCTACGCATCGTTGCCTTGGTGAGCCGTTACCTCACCAACTAGCTAATGCGACGCGGGTCCATCCATAAGTGACAGCCGAAGCCGCCTTTCAATTTCGAACCATGCGGTTCAAAATATTATCCGGTATTAGCCCCGGTTTCCCGGAGTTATCCCAGTCTTATGGGCAGGTTACCCACGTGTTACTCACCCGTCCGCCGCTAACTTCATAAGAGCAAGCTCTTAATCCATTCGCTCGACTTGCATGTATTAGGCACGCCGCCAGCGTTCATCCTGAGCCAGGATCAAACTCTCCAATAAAGTTAGTTTGTCTAGCATCATAAAATAAAAATTGACGTTTCACGTTGTTTGTTTCGTTCAGTTTTCAAAGAACTACTTAGTCGCTCATTTGCGACTTCCTTATGTTAACATCTTCGTTTTTCGATGTCAACTAAGTTTTTTAATTTCTTTTTTATCGTTTTCTGCGTTTCCGCATCAGCGACGGTTATTAATATATCATGCAGTACATACATGGTCAATACTTTTTATAAAAAAATTTCACATCCCGTTAAAAGTTTAAAAACATGTTTCAAAAATCATTATAATCTCCCTTCCTTCTGCATTTCATATCTTATCACTTTACCATATTTCTGCACGATAGAAAATTCTAAATTTTATGTTATATTATTGTTATAGGAGCGTGGTGAGAATGAGCATTAAGTATTCAAACAAAATCAATAAAATCCGGACCTTTGCATTAAGTTTAGTATTTATCGGCCTCTTCATTGCATACTTAGGAGTCTTTTTCCGTGAGAACATTATTATTATGACAACATTTATGATGGTTGGCTTTTTAGCTGTTATCGCTAGTACAGTCGTTTATTTTTGGATTGGTATGTTATCTACTAAAACTGTACAAATTATTTGTCCAAGCTGCGATAAACCTACAAAAATGCTCGGTCGTGTCGACGCATGTATGCATTGCAACCAACCTTTAACAATGGATCGAAATCTAGAAGGAAAAGAATTTGATGAAAAATATAATAAGAAGAGCTATAAATCATAGGCACATATGAGTACAGTAAGGAAAATGTATCCTTACTGAGCTAAACATTAAAAGGTGATTTCTTGGTTAAGAAATCACCTTTTGTATTTATTCTTAATTAAATTAGATCTCCACTGAACATTTTAACTCCTTCTGAACCTAACGTAATTCCCATATATAATAAAGAAAGAGGTTGACGTAAAGCCGTCAGCCTCTTTCTTTATTATATATTACGCCTTATGACACTCTGGACAAACGCCATAAATTTCTAAGCGATGACTATTAATAACGAAGCCTGTTGTTTTTGCAGCTTCCTCTTCAAGTTGTTCCAAACCTCCATAAGGAAAATCAACAATTTTACCACATTTTTCACAAATCACATGATAATGTTGACTTGTAACATAATCAAATCTACTTGAAGCGTCTCCATAAGTTAATTCCTTTACAAGCCCAACCTCTTTAAATACACGTAAGTTATTATAGACAGTTGCAACACTCATATTTGGAAACTTACCTTCTAATGCTTTATAAATATCATCCGCTGTTGGGTGCGTCATTGATTCCACAAGGTACTCTAAAATAGCATGACGCTGTGGAGTAATGCGTACACCCGTATTTTTCAGCATTTCTAGCGCTTCTTTTAATTCTTCTTTGACCACCGTCATGCACCCCGATTCTATACGGATTATTATTTTATAATTCTTATAAAGAGTGTACTCCTTTTCTTATAAATCGTCAATATTTCTACTATAAGTATGTGGTTTATTTTTGTATATAGCCTTATTCTTATGTATCTTTCCCTATTTTTTATGCATTTACAATAGAAAAAAAGTGCGACATAATCGCACTTGGAATACTATCATCTGAGGAGGTATGCCCTACACTTCACTTTATGTAAGACAATAAAATATGTATAGACACTCGCCTTACTTCTGTATATTTTATCTCCACAATGGATTTATTTTATATAAGAAAGAACATCTTCAATATGTCCCTTCACTTTCACTTTACGCCACTCTTTTACAAGCTCACCGGCTTTATTAATCAGGAATGTAGAGCGCTCAATTCCCATGTACTCTTTCCCAAAGTTCTTTTTCAATTTCCAAACATCGTATAATTCTGCTACTTTATGATCCTCATCTACTAAAAGTGTAAATGGAAGTTCATGCTTCTCAATAAATTTCAAATGTCTATTTGCCGAATCCGGACTCACTCCAAGAATAACCGTGTCCTTCTCTTGAAATAATCCATAAGAATCACGGAAATCACACGCTTCAGTTGTACACCCTGGAGTCATATCTTTCGGATAAAAATATAGAACTACATTTTTACCACGAAAATCAGCTAAGCGAACTTGTTCCCCGTTACTTCCCTCTAATGTAAATTCTGGAGCCATTTCTCCTACTGTGATCATTGTTATCACTCCTACTCTTTTCTTTTACTATAACAAATGCTTCCTTATTTTTCATTGTCTATTACAGACCTCATCACGAAAGCAAACGGTAATGTATATCCAATTAGCGCTTCTCCAATTGCAATCCACCGCCCAATTCCAATTGGAGATATATCACCATATCCAACAGACAATAAAGTAACTGCGCTAAAATATAAACAAATTTCAACGAGTTGAAAAGAGTGAGCGTTTAAGCTTTCTCCATCCTCTTTCAAAACTGCAAAACCCATTTCTTCTAATACAACATAACTTAATCCAAACGCAATTAGTACAGTTGTATAAATCAAAAATAATGTGGCTAGATTATACAGCGAAAAAAAACGCGTTGAATCTGAATAGGAACTCCATAACAATTGGACACTTCTCAAAATAGCAATTGCTACAATTAATAGAATAAATCCCCATAACATGTCCTCCACCTCATTTTATATGTATGAGACAGCCATTGGATTTATCCCTTAGAAACAAACAAGCTTTTATAATTAATTCCCTGCACCACGGTACCTTTTTACCCCTTGATTCCAAAGAGTAATTGCAATCGTAAAACAGATAACACCAACGAGCGGTGTTGCAAATGCATAGCTATTCCACTCTGTTTTTCTTAAAAAGTACGCTGCTGGATACACTCCGACAAACGCAAATGGTAAGACAAACGTTAAAATGAAGCGAATCACACGGTTATAAATATTAACAGGATAGCGGCCATAATTCCCTATGTTATACATTAGCGGCATAATCGAACTTTTCGCGTCCGACCAAAAACCAAGACTTGCAAGGGTAACAAATATTCCTCCGTATACAAGTGCGCCCCCTCCTACCATCAACAAGAATAAGAAGATATCGTACCAGTAAAAAGATAATTGCAACTCCACTGCTGCGTAGCCCATTACAATCATTCCCGTAATCGCTCCAATTAAAGATTCAAGCTCCATTCTTTCTAAAATAATTTGAAATAAACTATGAATCGGTCTCGTTAATATGCGATCCATTTCTCCTTTAATAATGTAACGATCATTAAAGTCCCATATGTTAAAGAAAGCTGAGAAAATGGCAAACGGCACTAAAAAGAAACCATAAATAAAGATGACTTCTTCTCTACTCCAACCTTTTAATGCTTGCGTATGTCCAAACACAACAAGAATAAAGATTAAATTAACAGCCTGTAGTGATAAATCAGAAAGTAATCCAACGATAAAATCGCCCCGATACTCCAATTTTGTTTTTATATATTGACTTGCATATTGCAAAAATAGTTTTATATATATCATCTCATCATCCCCCTTGTACAATTAGACGTTTTCTCGCCGTTCTCCACATGAGTACAATCGGAATAATAAGTACAATGGCCCAAATTACTTGGAATAATAATGCCTCATACAATTTACTTCCTTGTATACCTTCTGAGAAAATCATACTCGGAATATAACTAATAGCCTGAAACGGTAAAAACATCATTGCCTTTTGGGCCCATAACGGATAAAAACTAATTGGTAATAATAGACCTGAAAACAAATCAATAACAACACGTTTTGCATACATAATTCCGCTATTATTAAATAAGAAGAATGTGAGCATTCCCGTCATTAAATTAATTTGTGTATTAATAATAAAACTAAATATTAATGATAAGAAGAAATATAACCACGTTTGAAAGTTCGTTGTAATTTGCAATGAAAATAATAAGGTAACGATGACCATACCCGGAATTGAAAAGAAGGCAAAGCGAAATATTCCTTCACCAAGACCTTGCATCACTTTCATCCCTAAATAGTTATATGGACGTATCAGTTCTACCGCTACACGTCCTTCTTGAATCTCCATCGCAATTTCCCTGTCTATATTATTAAAATAAAAAGCACGTGCCATCCACGCAATTGCGATATACGTAGTCATTTGCGAAATAGATAAACTTTCAATATTCTCTTTTCCGCTATAAATTGCTTGCCATAAAAAATAATACGCACCGATATTAATCGTATAAATTAAAATCCCGCTATAATAATTTGTGCGATACGCAAGCATCATTAAAAAGCGAATTCGAATCATTTCAATGTACTTACCCATGTTTAATACCTTCTTCATAAATGTTACGAATAATTTCCTCTGTAGACACTTCATTAATTTTTAAATCTTTAATCTGAAATGCTTGTACTACTTTAGAAATAAGCATTGAAATGATAACTTCTTCATTCGGGATTTTGGCAATCCACGCGTTTTCCTCTTTCGCTTTCGACCAAACGACATGACTATCTGGCATAACCATTGATAAAGCCTGATAGGAAACTGGTGCGACAAACTGAAAATGTATTTCCTTCTCTGCTCCCCACTGCGTACGAAGATTATGTAAAGAACCGTCATACATAATATTTCCTTCATCCAGCATGATAACGCGCTCACATAATGCTTCAATATCAGTAATATCATGGGTTGTTAATAAAATTGTTGTTTTATAACGTTCATTCATTTCTTTTAAAAATTCACGTATTTTCAATTTCACAAGTACATCTAGCCCAATTGTTGGTTCATCTAAAAATAATAACGGTGGATTATGAATTAATGCCGCCGCTAATTCACAACGCATTCTTTGACCTAAAGATAACTTTCGAACTGGCTTGTCTAACAAAGGACCAATATCTAACGTTTCGATTACGTGCTCCATATGTTCCTTATACTGAGCGTCTGATACACCGTACACTTTTTTTAATAAACGAAACGATTCTTGCACGGCAATATCCCACCAAAGCTGCGAGCGTTGACCGAAAACAACACCAATTGTTCTTACAAATTCTTCCCTCTGCTTATGTGGGTTCATCCCATTTACTAAAATGTCTCCTGATGTCGGAGTCAAAATTCCCGTAAGCATTTTAATTGTCGTTGATTTACCGGCACCGTTCTCACCGATATATCCAACCATTTCACCTTGTTTCACAGTAAAAGATACATCATTTACTGCTGGTACTATTTTATAATTACGATTTAATAAATCGCGAAATGCACCCTTTAAACCTGGACGACTTGAATAGGCTGTAAATTCTTTACGTAACCCTTGTACCTCAATTACCGATTTCATAACCGGACCCCCTTCCTAAATGTCACAACGAATAGTTTACCCAACTGCCTTCTCTATCACAAACAATACGTCTTTTCGAAAAACATGTTAGAATAATACATAGATTTTTGTAAGGAGATGAATGGTAGTGAAATTCACAAAATCAGAAGCATTACATAAAGAAGCTTTAGAACATATCGTTGGCGGTGTTAATAGTCCTTCTCGTTCTTTTAAAGCAGTTGGTGGCGGCGCTCCTGTTGCTATGGAACGTGGAAAAGGTGCTTATTTCTGGGATGTAGACGGAAATAAATATATCGATTATTTAGCAGCATACGGTCCTATTATTACTGGACATGCTCACCCGCACATTACAAAAGCAATTACAACAGCTGCTGAAAATGGTGTACTTTACGGAACTCCAACAGCGCTAGAAGTAAAATTTGCAAAAATGTTAAAAGAAGCAATGCCTGCATTAGATAAAGTTCGCTTCGTAAACTCTGGTACTGAAGCTGTAATGACAACAATTCGTGTCGCTCGCGCTTACACAGGCCGCACAAAAATTATGAAATTCGCTGGTTGTTACCACGGTCATTCTGATTTAGTACTTGTAGCAGCTGGATCTGGCCCTTCTACACTAGGAACTCCTGACTCAGCGGGTGTACCACAAAGTATCGCTCAAGAAGTTATTACCGTTCCATTTAATAATGTAGAAACTTTAAAAGAAGCATTAGATAAATGGGGACATGAAGTAGCAGCTATTCTTGTAGAACCAATCGTTGGAAACTTCGGTATTGTAGAGCCAAAACCTGGCTTCCTTGAGAAAGTGAATGAACTTGTTCACGAAGCTGGTGCACTAGTAATTTATGATGAAGTTATTACTGCTTTCCGCTTCATGTACGGTGGTGCTCAAGACTTACTTGGCGTAACACCAGACTTAACAGCGCTTGGTAAAGTTATTGGCGGCGGACTTCCAATCGGTGCTTACGGTGGTAAGAAAGAAATTATGGAACAAGTTGCCCCTCTTGGACCTGCATATCAAGCTGGTACAATGGCAGGAAATCCTGCTTCTATGGCATCTGGTATTGCTTGTCTAGAAGTTCTTCAACAAGAAGGGCTTTATGAAAAATTAGATGAACTTGGTGCAATGCTTGAAAAAGGAATTTTAGAGCAGGCTGAAAGACATAATATCGATATTACATTAAACCGCCTAAAAGGCGCTTTAACTGTATACTTCACAACAAATACAATTGAAGATTACGATGCAGCACAAGATACAGACGGAGAAATGTTCGGTAAATTCTTCAAGCTTATGCTGCAAGAAGGAATTAACTTAGCACCTTCTAAATACGAGGCATGGTTCTTAACGACAGAACATACAAAAGAAGATATTGAATATACAATTGAAGCTGTAGGTAGAGCATTTGCTGCTTTAGCAAACAATAAATAATCCCGCCATTAAAAGGAAAAAAGAAAGCACACCTTTCTTTTTTCCTTTTTTCTATTTCATAAATCCCTCATTAATAGTATAATTATTCATAATTATCTGTTTAATTTTATTTTATATCCTTACTATCTTTTGTATACAAGGCTGCTCACGCCTCAAATAGTAAGATTATTCAAACTTTCATAAGAGGGGGGATTGACGGATGCTCAATAAAACAAACACATGGACACCGTCTTTATTTCGAGATTACAAAAATGCGGAACACGATGCGTGTGGAATCGTTTCCGTTATGGAGAAACGAAAAATTCCTACAAAAGAAAATATTGACCTTTGCATACAATCGCTCGTCAAAATGAATCATAGAGCTGGTTTCATTAATGGCGAAGGCGATGGAATCGGTATTCACATTGATGTACCAAAATCACTTTGGAATGAAAAATTAAAAAGTAGCGGATATAATCCAACGATCGTGGATCATCCCCACTTTATCGTTGGACATTTTTTTCTAAACAAAAACGAAAATATAGTTAATTTAAAAAATCATATTCGTACACAACTAAATAACGAAAACTTTGCAATTCTTTTCGAAAGTGATGATGTAATCAACTCCGATGCACTCGGTCCACTTGGTAAACAAGAAGAACCTTTATTTTGGCAAGTTGCTCTTATCGCAGAAAATGAAGTTACAAATATTGAGCAAACATTATTTACAGTAACGATAAAAATAGAAGAAAATGAAGCGATTCATGTTGCTTCCTTAAGTCGTGATCACGTTGTATATAAAGTTCTCGGTGCTGGGGATACACTTGTTGCCTATTACAATGATTTACAACACCCACTTATTGCTTCAACTATGACACTAGGACATAATCGCTATTCTACTAATACATTATCTAACTTCTTTCGTGTACAACCATTTAGTATCCTCGGACATAATGGTGAAATTAACACAATTGCAAAATTACGCGATCAAGCTGAAATGATTCACGTTCCACTTACTGCTGGGGGCAGTGACTCCCAAGATTTAAACCGCACCTTAGAAACTCTACTTGTTCAATACAACTACAGTTTATTTGAAGCAATGGATATACTATTCCCGCCAATTATTAATGAAATTAAACTTTATGAACCACATTTACAAGATTTATATACGTATATACGTGAAGCATGGGGCCATTTTGCACAAGGTCCAGCTGGCATTATTTCACGTTATAAAGATGAAGCTGTTTTCAGCGTGGATTCCCTCGGGCTACGACCAGTATGGAAAGTAGAGACAGAAAGCTCTTATATTTTCTCTTCTGAACCTGGAGTTGTATCCCCAACTGAATATGTAGCAGAACCAAAACCACTCGCTCCAGGGGAAAAAGTCGGACTAAAGTGGAATGAACAAGATGAGCTTGTTCTTTATGAATATGACAAATACCAAGCTCAAGTATATGACCGTTTTAAAGAACGAGTGGATACTAAAGATTATCATTTAAACTTATCTACCCCTGAAACGAAAGAAATCCAAGGATTATGTGATTCTATGCAAGTTGACACAAAACAATACGTTGCTTTCGGATGGGATCGTGAACATATTCAGCTTCTTGAACAGATGGCAACAAAAGGTGTTGAACCAATTCGCTCACTTGGGCATGACTCACCACTCGCTGCACTTGATACTGATAGACGAAATATCGCTGACTTCATTAAGGAAAGTGTAGCTGTTGTTACAAATCCAGCAATCGATCGCGATCGAGAAGTTGAACACTTCTCCACCCGAACGATACTTGGCAAACGTCCAAGTTTATTGGCTGATGCTAAACAGCCATTTGTAGTTGAGATGCTTTCCCCAATCATTTTAGAAGGAAGTGTAGCACAATCTATTGTAGAAGAATTACACACAATTACGTACGAGCAACTTATACAACTATTCAATACTCATAGCTCTATCGCTACAATCTCTGCTACATTCAGTCAGGCAGAAACTTTACAATGTGCCTTAAGTCGAATTAGTTCTGAAGCGATAACAGCCGTGAACGATGGAGCTTCCCTATTATTAATAGACGATGCTGACGCTCACCTAAATGGACGATTATGGATTGATCCGCATTTAGTTACCGCGAAAGTACATCATGTATTAAGCGAAAATAAATTACGCCGAAACTGCTCTCTCGTTATACGTTCTGGTGCCCTTCGCTCCTTACACGATATCGTCACACTGTATGGATTAGGAGCAGATAGTATCAATCCATATTTACTATTTGCAACCGTAAATGATGGGACAAAAACACCAATTACGAATTTATATCATGCACTTAATAAAGGACTGGAAAAAGTCATTTCAACAATTGGAATTCATGAATTGCGTGGTTACGGTCGCCTCTATTCTTCTATCGGGTTACATGAAGAAATCGCAAATATATTGCAAATTACAAATTTCTTAGGTTCAAATGATTTAGCTTTTTCTCTTGAATCACTTGCTGAAGATGCACAAATGCGAGCGAACGATTATAACAATCCTAAAGTTAGAATGCGAAAATCTTTTCATATATTCCCGCGAATTTGGAAAGCAATCGGCGATGTTGCAAAGGGAAACTCTTATGATGATTACCGTGAAAAATTAAGTGAATTAGAAGAAAATAACCCAATCGCAATTAGACATCTTGTTCAAACGAAAGAAACAAAACATGTCGTTCCGGCTGAAGAAGTGTCCATCAGTATTCAAAATCATGATTTACCATTTATTATTAGTTCCATGTCATTCGGTTCTCAAAATGAAATTGCCTTTCGTGCATATGCAGAAGCAGCCGATCAGCTAAATATGATTAGTTTGAACGGTGAAGGCGGCGAAATTAAAGATATGATTGGAAAATATCCACATACACGTGGACAACAAATCGCGTCCGGACGATTTGGCGTAAACGCCGAACTACTCAATTCATCAAACTTAATTGAAATAAAAATTGGGCAAGGTGCCAAGCCTGGTGAAGGTGGACATTTGCCAGGTTCAAAAGTAACAGCCAAAATCGCTGAAGCGCGTAATGCTACAATTGGCTCTGATTTAATTTCACCTTCTAACAATCATGATATTTATTCCATTGAAGATTTAGCTCAAATGATTACAGAAATTAAAACGGCTAATCAACTTGCAAAAGTAGCTGTAAAAGTTCCTGTCGTCCCTAACATTGGAACAATTGCTGTCGGTATCGCTAAAGCTGGTGCTGATTTTATTAACATTAGCGGATTTGATGGTGGTACAGGTGCCGCACGTATTCACGCATTGCAACATGTAGGGCTTCCTGTAGAAATTGGTGTGAAAGCCGCTCACAATGCTTTATTAGAAGCAAATATGAGACATAAAGTAGAAATTTGGGCTGATGGTGGTATTCGAAGTGTGAATGATGCCTTGAAAATTATGCTCCTTGGAGCAAACCGCATTGGATTTGGTACATTATCCATGATTGCAATTGGCTGTACAACTTGCCGCGGATGTCATCTAGATACTTGCCACGTTGGAATCGCAACACAGATTGAATCTGAAGCTCAAGCGAAAGAACACGGATTACGCCGCTTCGTCCCGCGTGAATTAGAAAGCGCCGTGGCTGGATTATTACATTTATTCACTACTTTTGGCGAAGAACTAAAACGATTAACAGGAAATCTCGGCTATACAAATTTACAAGAAATTGTCGGGCGTTCCGATTTATTAGAACAAGTTCGAGGCAAAAATTTATTAAACTTATGTAATTTACTACAAACGATAGAACATCCATCTGGTACAAAAACAGAACACGTACTAGAAAAACAATTTGAAACAATTCATTCTCCTCATTCAAAAGAATTAGTAGGCGTTGGCGTAGAGCAACGCGTTATGGGTGGTCTAGAATCTTGTTATCGCGTTCGTAGTAAATTATATGAAGACACGAAGCTTGAACCACTTACATTAAAGTATACGAATGGCTCGATTCCTGGAAATGGATTAGGTGCTTACAATAGTGAGAACTTATTTATACACGTAAACGGCGGCGCACAAGATGGTATTGGTAAAACCTCCTTTGGTGGTGGTATTTATATAACAAAAGCAAAAGGAAAAGACGGTCTATATTATAACGGTTCTGTCGGAAAAGGTTTTGGATACGGTGCACAAAAAGGGGCGCTATACGTTCAAGGTAACGCTGATGCTCGCGCTGGCATTCGCCTCTCTGGAGCAGACATGATAATTGGCGGACGCATGATAAAGCCACTCCGCGAAAAAGAACAAGGGAATATAGGAGCATACTCTAATATTAAAGGTTTCGCTTTTGAATATATGACAAATGGGCGTGCGCTTGTTTTAGGAGATCCTGGTCCATGGATTTGTGCTGGTATGACTGGCGGTGTTGTTTATTTACGCCATGATTCAAGCTTAGGTTTAACAGAACAGGCCTTAAAAAGAAGAATCGCAAAAGGAGCAAATGTTACATTACAACCACTTAGTAAAAATGGTGTGCAAGATGTGACCGAGTTATTACTAGATTATATCCGTGTATTAAATGAACATGAGCAATACGAGGAAGTTGCTTTATTGACACCGTTATTCGATGATATGCAGCAACAGTTTTTTGAAATCATCCCGAAAAAAGAGCAGGCTGATCCATCTATCTCAACAGAGTGATATGCCTAATTTTCATCTTCAAGAAAAAAATTGACGAAGTACACTTCTCATAGTAATCTATAGTAACAATTTGAAACCTGCTGAAATTCAGCAGGTTTTTTTACTAAAAATTGATGTTTAAAAAGAATTAGGAAAAAGTATAAAATGAATCTTAATTTCTTATTAACGTCACTAAAATATCACTTGCTAACATATTGTAATGAATGTATAGTATCATGTTGTACATTCATTATGACAAGAGAAAGGATCTTATTAAGGGTATGAAACTTGGTGCTCGCATTTTAAAAACGGGTATTGCCATCACATTAGCTTTATTTGCTTGTATTTTACTTAACTTACCGAGTCCAGTATTTGCGGGAATCTCAGCTATCTTCGCTGTTCAACCGTCTGTATACCGTTCGTATTTAACTGCACTTGAACAAATTCAAGCAAACGTCATTGGTGCGGTATTCGCTATCGCATTCGCTACTGCTTTTGGACATAATCCTTTTATTATTGGATTAACATGTATATTAGTAATTGCTCTTACATTGCAATTACGATTAGAAAACACAATATCAATTGCTTTAGTAACAGTTATCGCTATTATGGAGTATCAAGGTGAAGATTTCTTTAGTTTTGCCTTACTTCGATTTGCGACGATTATGGTTGGAATTATTGCGGCTTCACTTGTAAATTTAGTGTTTATGCCGCCAAAATACGAAACAAAGTTATATCATCGCATCGTTGATAATACCGAAGAAATTGTAAAATGGATTCGAATGAATAGCAGGCAAGCTTCTGATTTTACAACATTAAAAACTGATATTGATCGTATGAAAGAAAAAATGATCAAACTAAACCATTACTATTTGCTGTATAAAGAAGAAAGAAGCTATACGAAAAAAGTAAAGTTCGCAAAAATTCGTAAGCTTGTTTTATTCAGACAAATGTTAGCGACGACAAGTCGTGCTTTAAGTACGTTAAAATCATTACATCGTACTGAAAACGAACTGCGCTATATGCCAGAAGAATTCCAGGAATCTATTCAGAACGAACTTGATTCATTAACACATTATCATGAACAAGTTTTATTAAAATTTATTGGTAAAGCAAAAAAACAACAATCCGTTGAAATGCTTGATGAAGTTGAAACAGGTAAACAGGAATTAATTGATATCTTTATGGAATATCAAAACAAGGATGATGAAGAGGCATATAAAACATGGCTACATCTCTTCCCTCTTATTTCTGCTATTATTAACTATAGTGAAGAAGTAGAGCATTTAGATTTACTTGTGGATAGCTTCTACACATACCATAAACCAGAAGCAGAACTCAAAATCGATGATAAAAAAGAAGACGAATAAAAAACAGCTCCTTTTACGCTAAAGGAGCTGTTTCTGTTATATGTTGAAGTTGATATAAATTGTGGTAATATCCTCTTTTTTTCATTAATTCTTCATGAGATCCTGTTTCTTTAATTTCACCATCTTCAATGTAAATAATCGTATCCACATGCGTAATCGTCGCCAATCGATGTGCAATTATGATCGTCGTTCGATCAGCAGCTAACGTTTGAAGCGCCTCTTGAATATATCGTTCATTTTCTAGATCCAAAGCGGAAGTCGCTTCATCTAATATAAGTAACGATGGATTCTTTAAAAACACGCGTGCAATCGCTACACGTTGCCTTTGCCCACCAGATAACTTCACACCGCGTTCCCCGACGACAGTATCATAACCATCAGGTAACTCAATAATAAAATCATGAATTTGCGCAGCTTTGGCAGCTGCAATTACTTCTTCCTCTGTAGCTTTCGGATTCCCATATAAAATATTTGCCCCGATTGTATCGCTAAATAACAAATTATCTTGCAGTACAATTCCAATATGACTACGTAAATTTCTCATATCATACTTTCTAACATCTATCCCATCTACATAAACTGTGCCTGAAGAGACATCATAGAAACGCGGGATTAAACTAGCAAGAGATGACTTCCCTCCCCCACTCGCTCCTACAAGTGCTACCTTCTCTCCTGGCAATATAGTTAACGAAAGGTTATGTAATACCTCTTTTTCATCCGAGTTGTAACGAAAAGATATATTATCAAATATCACTTCACCATTTAATTTTTTCGTTTGTACCGCACCTTGTACATTCACAATATCGTATTTTTCGTCTAACAGTTCAAACACCCGATCCATCGATGCGAAAGACTGTGTTAATGTCGTAGAGGAATTGACAAGGCGGCGAAGTGGACTATACAAACTATCCATATATCCAACAAAGGCAACCATAGTTCCTAAGGTTAACTGCCCCTGAATCACTTCATACGCCGCAAAACCAATCACGAGTAACGGCCCTAAATCTGTTAACGTATTTACTGCCGAAAATGTTCTCGCCGTCCAACTCGTATGTGTTAACGCTTTCGTCAAAAATTCATTATTTCTTTTTTCAAATTGCTTCCCTTCATACTCTTCTAATGCAAAGCTACGTGTCACTTGCATCCCTTGAATACGTTCATGTAAATACCCTTGCATCGTTGCTAACGCTTGTGAACGCTCTTTCGTCAATTTTCGAAGACGCCCGAAAAAATATTTCACTGCCACTACATAAATAGGTAAAATTAATAGCGCAACAAATGTCAATTTTATATTCATAGAAAACATAACAATGATAGCGATAGCAATTGTTGCCGTGTCTAACCAAACATTCATCAAACCAGTAATTACAAAATCCTTCGTTTGTTCTACATCATGAATGACACGCGAAATAATCTCCCCTGTTTTTGTATTCGAATAATAACGTAAACTCAACTTTTGTAAATGACCAAAAATATGTTTTCGCAAATCATATAGTATTGTATTTGCGATACGCTGCGCAAAATATTGACGATAATATTCAATCGGTGGTCTTAACACTGCAAAAATAAAAAAGGCAATCCCAATCGCTGTTACTAGTTGGGACGTCTTATCTTGAAGTGACCCTCCGCCCTGAATGACATCATCAATAATATACTTTAATAACCACGGCATAATGAGCGGGATGCCGAATTTAACTAGACCAATCATAATCGTAATAGCAATAAGCCATCGATATGGTTTAACAAATTGCAAATATCTTTTTATACCTTGCACATAATCCCCCCTCTAATAGGACAAACCTGCGGGGAAATCCCCTGCAGGTTTGTTTTAATTTCTGTACATTAAATATCTCTCATACCACATATCTACAAAGTCTGGTGCGAATGGCCCTTTTCTTTGATGAATCCATTGTGTTAGTTGTGCTACATTTCGTTTTAAAATCGTATCAATTACAGGTGGATATTGCATAATTTGACTATGTTTTTCATATTCATCTTCATCTAAAAGTGTATATGTCATATCTGGATACACTTTAATATCTAAATCATAATCAATATACTTTAACGCTTCAGAATCATATGCAAAAGGTGAGCTTAAATTACAATAATAATATACGCCCTCTTCCCTTAACATTCCAATCACATTAAACCAGTAGTTTGCATGAAAATAACAAATTGCTGGTTCACGAGTAATCCATGTTCGGCCATCTGATTCTGTCACTACTGTACGATCATTTGCTCCGATCACAAGACTTTGTGTCCCTTTTAAAATCGTTGTCTCTTCCCACATTCTATGAATGGAGCCATTATGTTTATAACTATGTATTTGTACTTTTTCTCCTTCTTTGGGAAATCCCATATATGCTCCCTTCCTTCAACTGCAAATGCCCTTTGAACTGCATTCACTTTTTTTCTATTATAACTTTTTTGTCGAAATTTTAAAACTAAAGCGATAAGACTCTATATTTTACACTGAATACGATATCCTTAATCCTATTAAGAAACAAGGATCTTCGCTTAACATTTTATAAAGGAAGAAATGAGAATAAAAAAAGTCCTTCCTCATTTCCATGTACAGAAGGACCTTTCACCTAAAGGCAACAATATATCTTATCCTAAATTTGAAATCATTTTTTCAGTTTCAAAAGATTGAATCACACTATTTGTTTGCTCTTCAAATTTCTCATGTAATAGCTTGAGCGCTAATTCTGTTCTATATATTTCTTGGCGGATAAAATGTAATTCCTTTTTATCGCACGTATCCTTTTCGCTCATTTCAATTTGCTGATACTTCTCTAGGTGAGCTTGTAACTTCAACAACTCATCCATCGTTTCCAATTGCTCTCCTACCAACTTATCAAAATCGTTCATTACTTACCCCCTTTTGGACTTATTTATCATTTATTATTCCTCATTACATATTTCTAATCTTTAACTTCCTTCTCCTTTGACTACATTTGTTGACTTATTAGAAGTTATGTCGTTCATTTTATTTTCATTCCCATGACCAAAGCACAAAGAAAACACTTCTCTCGAATTAGAGAAGTGTTTTTCTTTCATTACTGATTTGAACTAGAAGATTGTGATTGTTTTGCAGCTGATTGTGCATTTTGTTTTTTCACAGCATGCACGTCTGTTTCAGTTGCAAATTCAGTACCATAACTAGCGTTTGCACTTTGTGCACCAGAAGCTTGTGCTTTCTTCGCTTCTGATTGTGCGTTTGCTTGTTTTACTGCTTGCACATCTGTTTCAGTTGAAAACTCTGTACCATAACTAGCATTTGTACTTTGAATGCTAGCACCAGAAGTTGCCTTGTTATAACCTTGTTGTTTTTTACTCATCTTTCTCACCTCCACAATCAATAATGTAACCAATTCAACTAGAAGCTATCCGTAATTTTCTTTTGAAAAAATTCCGCATATATCTCTTGTTACTCATTCAAACTATAGAAAATGGAGGTGGGAATATGTATGTAGGACGCGATATGACTGAACTAACGATGGTTTCAAAAAGTGAGTGGAAAGAAGATGAATTGGCTTATTTTCATCATTCATTACAACAGATTTTGCCGTATTTAAATGCAGAAGGTCAAAGTATCTACAAAGAAATTGTAATAGAAATTGAATCAAGAGGCGGCTTACAAGAAGGTGATGCTAGTTGGACTCATGGGACAAAAATTTCTTACGATTAAAAAAGTGTTCCCAACCTGGGAACACTTTTTTTGTTTATCCCGCTTTAATGGGCAGTAAGACCCCCACCTCAAAATGTAGCGAAAGCAAAGAAGTGAGGTGGGGGTCGGGCTGCCCATAAAAGTCCGATTGGTGAGGGCTGATAATCAGTGGGGGATGAAGAAAACCCCCACTGATTAAAGTTTCACTTTATTGCATTGTAATTTTCTCAACACAATTCTCATAAATCGTACGATGTGATTTAGAGAAAGGTAACTGCTCAAATGCTTCTTTCGATACAAATTTCAATGTATCTGTTTCAACGATATCACCAGTTACTTTTCCGTAAAATACGAATATATCCCATGTGCGATGTGTAAATGTATGTTGTACATTCATTGCGTATTCATCAATAGAAATCGAGAGCTCAAATTTTTCTTTCATATAATCTGTAAGCTGTTCTTTCTGACTTCGAATCCCTTCGCCAAGTTCAATATTCGGAAACTCCCACATGTTAGCTAATAAACCGGTACTTGGACGTTTATTAATGACGTAACGACCATCTTCAGTTTGAAGTACTCCTGCAACGATCGGTACCATCGTAGGGGCTTTCGCTTTACTTTTTACTGGTAATTCCTTTTGAACACCTTCAGCATATCCCCTGCAATGCTCACGTACAGGACAAAGTAAGCATGCTGGATTTTTAGGAATACAAATCAATGCTCCTAATTCCATCAAACCTTGATTAAAATAAGATGGATTTTCAGCCGAAATAATTTCACGCACAATCTCTTCAAACACTTTTCTCGTTTTTGGTTTTGCAATGTCATCCCATACTGATAAAATGCGAGATAATACACGCATAACATTTCCGTCAACTGCCGGCTCTGGTATACCATATGCGATACTTAAAATAGCACCTTTTGTATAGGGACCGACTCCCTTTAATTTCTCAATCTTCTTTACATCACTTGGCACAATCCCGCCATATACTTCTTTTACTTCTTTTACGGCTGCATGTAAATTTCGCGCTCTAGAATAATAGCCTAAACCTTCCCATGCTTTTAACACTTCTTCATCATCAGCATTTGCCAAAGCTTCTAGAGTAGGAAACTTCCCCATGAAATTTGCGTAATATGGTTTTACAGCTTCTACCCTAGTTTGCTGCAACATAATTTCCGAAACCCAAACACGGTATGGATCTTTATTTTTACGCCACGGTAAGTCGCGTTGCTCTTTTTCAAACCAACCAATTAAATCATTTTGAAACTGCTCTATGTTAAAATTATTTAATATTTCAAGTGTCAAACTTGGTCCCCCTCATTTTTTTGCATATAAGTACTATTATAAAGATTTTAGGAAAAAATTTAAGTAAGATGACATAGGAAATAGAAGGCAAAGGACTTGAGGTATCGAATAAAAAGAGTTACATTAATAAAAAACGGAGGTGGATTTCTATGGACACAGCCACTCACCTTGTTATGGGCGTTACTCTAGGCAGTTTGGCCACGTTAGATCCAGCCATAGCACAAAGTGATATTGGGCCACAAGCAGTTATGCTTGCTACAATTGCCGGCTCCAATATTCCTGACATCGATACAGTTTTAAAATTGCGTAATAACGCTAAATATATAAGAAATCATCGTGGGATTACTCATTCCATTCCTGCAGTGATTCTTTGGTCTTTCCTTATAAGTGGCATCTCTTTCGCCTTCTTTTCAGACGCTCCATATTTGCATCTACTACTTTGGTCCTTTATTGCCGTCTTTCTTCATGTCTTTGTAGATATTTTTAATGCCTACGGTACACAAGCATTACGGCCCTTCACAAAAAAATGGGTAGCGCTCGGCATCATTAATACATTTGATACCGTCATTTTCTTTATCCATATACTCGCAATTGCTTGTATGCTCGTAGGTTCCCATAAAGGATATACTGCCTTAGCAGCGTATATATTAATGATTGTTTACTACATCGGACGGATTATGATGCATAGAAATATAAGAAGTGTTGTACAAAAACGTTTCAAAAATGTTGAGAAGATAATCATTTCTCCTTCTTATCGATTTTATCATTATCATTTAGCAGTCGTTACAACCGATTATTACTACGTTGCTAGATGGCATCGTGGTAACATTATGATCTATGATAAGTTCGATCGGGTACCGTTCCCAGATAATGCTATTATGCGCGCAGCTAAACAAGATGAAAACATCTCAGCATTTTTATCTTTCTCCCCTGTATATCGCTGGGACATTTTCGATTATGATCATTATTATGAAGTTCGATTCATTGATTTGCGATATCGTAGTAAAGACTATTATCCATTCGTTGCGATCGTTCAACTCGATCATAATTTAAATATTATTAGTTCCTATACAGGATGGATTTTTAGTGAAGAAAAACTTCGAAAAAAACTGGAGTTACTTCCACATTAAAAAAAGCGACTTCAGTCGCTTTTTTTAATGTTTCAAATGATCTTCTTGATTGATTAAATGGCTATATTTCGGATTATTTGTACGCATTTCATGAAGGCGTCCTCCATGATTATTAATCCATGATCGCACAACTTGTTCAGTCATTTCTTCTCCTTGATAACGACCTGATTTCGCATAAGTCGTTTGAAAATCTTCCCACAGTAATTCAACCCAAGCACGCGCTTGTGCGTAAGAAAGCTTGTCATTTTTGTCTAATAGTTCTTTCGTTAATGCTTCATAAATATCATTCATGTTCTAGTCTCCTTTACCTAATTATCCCTTCATTTCTAAAGGATAGTTTCTTCTATTTTGCACATTCTATAATTGATACTTCTTCAAGAGGTATCAACTGATGATGAGGAGGGCGTTCGCAATGGGTAAACAAGCCGAATTTTGGTCTGAGTCAAAAAACAACAGCAAAATCGACGGTCAACCGAAAGCGAAATCACGCTTCGCTTCGAAACGACCTAACGGCACAATTAACACGCACCCACAAGAACGTATGCGTGCTGCAAATCAGCAGGAAGAGTAGTAACAAAGTAACTTAACTTCCTACACGAGGTGATAAAGATGAGCTACCGTGATCGCTTAGATAGTCGTTCTGAATTATTTAACCATACGTGGACTCGTCCGAAACATGCAAAAGCGCAAGTTAACGGACAGACGCAACAAACCCAGTCTCTCATTATATTGGCGAATGAATGTAAAAAACGCCAATTTTAGAATCTCCTATCTCCTGTAACGCCTACCAAAGATGAAAACCAGAGAGATATTCGCTCTCTGGTTTTTATTTTTCTTGCAATAAAGAAATCGGTATTCCAATCTCTTCATTATCATTTTGCTTATGTCCCCAAGCAAATACCCCATTGAAATACGTAATTTCAAATAATATACCAGGTTCTTCTACTAATTCATATGTCTCACCGATATGGAATTTGTTTATGTCAGTCATATAAGCGCGAGCCATTGCTATCTTTCGCATTAATACATCGAACTCATTTACAATTCCAAGTTGCTCAGCTTTTATCGCTTGCTCTTTCAAAACCCCAATTTCTTCCCTTAGCTCATATGGTGTCATTTCACTGTAGCGTTTTGGCATATTCATTTTATTCCCTCATCCCTCTTCGCGTTTCATTTGCAAAAATATCTCTATCTCATCGATAGAGAATCCTTTGCGATATAACGCTTGTTTCATCTTATTTTCAAATGTCCATCCATCATACTTCTTATATTTCTCATAGTATTTATTCCCATGATAGTGTAACGCTTCTCGTTGCTTTTCGTCATCTTTTTCGTCTTTCAATTCTTCTAAACAAATTTGAATCACATCTCTAGAATATCCTTTACGAACCAGCATTTCGTCTAACTTTAGCTTCATTTGTAAAAAGGAATGCTTTTGATAAGATTTCTTCTTCTTTTCTATAAGAATTAAAGCATTCTCAATTTGCTTTTCCTTCGGATATTCTTGTAAACTATGCGTAATAATTAAATCCTGAACACCTTTATTTAACAACTCTCTTTTAATAACCGTTGGACCTTTTCGATTCACATTACTTTGCGTTCTCGTATATAAAATAGCATACTCTTTATCATTAATATATCGGTCATGTAATAATTTCGAAACGACCTCAGAGATGATGGCTTGTCCAACTTCTTTTTTTCGTAAAAAATCTTCTATTTCTAGTTTCGTTCTCATTTGATAGGATAAATAGGAGATTGCTTGTAAATATGCTTTTTGTACCTCTTCATTGTACAAAATATTTCCTAAAGCTATTTCATCAATTTCTAAGCCTTTTTGTAATCCATGTTTTATTAAGATTACTTCATTGACACTAAATCCGTATTCTTCACCTTGACCTTTATCGATATAAATATTAAACCGTTCTTTCGATCGTTTTTGCACTTCTATTTTTGTAATGACAGCCATACTCTCACCTCTCTATTATTTTAACATAGTCAAGGAACGTTTTTGCTTTTCAAGAATATATATAATGAGGAGGAAATAATTGTGAAAATCGCAATTTCTGGTGGTACCGGCTTTATAGGTAAATACCTTTCTACCTTTTTTATTCAAAAAGGATATACTGTTTACATTCTCTCACGAAAAAAAACTGCTGAAACTTCCGATCCTAACCTTCAGTATGTACAATGGACACCAGATTTACAAACCTTCCCCCTCTCTTCTATTGATGTAGTTATTAATCTAGCTGGAGAGTCTATTAATAGTAGATGGACAAAGAAACAAAAGAAAGTCATTTTAAACAGTAGAATTCAAACAACAAAAGGACTCATTAAACAATTGCAGGCACTCCCTACAAAACCACACACATTTATTAACGCAAGTGCAATTGGATACTATGGAACGTCTGAAACCGAGTCTTTTACAGAACAGCATGTGACTCCTGGAAATGACTTTTTAGCAAATACAGTATATTCATGGGAACAAGAAGCATCTAAAGCACGTGCTCTCGGAATACGGACAATCTACGCAAGATTCGGAGTCGTATTAGGTCCAGACGGAGGAGCCCTTCCAAAAATGCTACTTCCCTATCAATTCTATATCGGAGGTACAGTTGGATCTGGAAATCAATGGTTATCATGGATTCATATAGACGATGTCGTTCGCATGATTGATTTCATCATACACAAAGAAGAAATTGATGGACCTCTTAACATTACAGCTCCTGATCCTATAAGAATGAAGGAATTTGGAGAAATCATTGCAACTATAATAAAAAAACCTCATTGGTTACCTGTCCCTTCATTTATGCTTCATGCTTTATTAGGCGAGATGAGCATACTTGTACTAGAAGGGCAACATGTATTACCTAGTAAAGCAATTGAGTATGGGTATCAATACACATTTCCGTCAATAGACCATGCATTACAAAATATACTTTCGCATACAATGTAGTACTTCTAAAACACAGTTTTACAGAGGGCCCTTTCAAAACTTTTATTTTCTAGCATCCGGAGCATTATTACACAAATAATCTTTCAGTTACTTTCCCTTACATTCCATTAACATTATAAAGTAACAGAAATGAGGTACCTATGAAAATATTGCTCAAACAAGCCATTGTATATCCTATTACATCCCAAAAATTTCAAGGGGATGTACTCGTTATAGGAGAAAAAATTGCTGAGGTCAAGCCTTCCATTCAACCTACTCAAGATATGACAGTTATAGACGCACGTGCTCTTCATCTCTTACCTGGATTTATTGATGTCCATACCCATCTTGGTCTCTATGATGAAGGTACTGGTTGGGCTGGCAATGATGCAAATGAAACGTCTGAAGTTTCAACACCCCATATTCGTTCTTTAGACGGAATCCACCCTTTGGATATTGCATTTCAAGATGCGGTACAAAATGGAATTACAACTGTTCACGTTATGCCAGGAAGTCAAAACATCATCGGTGGTACGACTTGTGTAATAAAAACAGCCGGAACTTGTATTGATCATATGATCATTCAAGAACCTGCTGGCTTAAAGATTGCCTTTGGCGAAAATCCTAAAAAAGTCCATAGTAATGGAACAAAAGAGTCCATTACGCGTATGGGAATTATGGGATTACTTCGGGAATCATTTTATGAAGCACAGCACTACGGGCATGAAGCAGATTTTCGAATGCTTCCTATTTTAAAAGCATTACGCCGTGAAATACCCGTACGTATCCACGCTCACCGAGCAGATGATATTAGTTCCGCTCTACGCTTTGCAACAGAGTTCAATCTTGATTTACGTATTGAACATTGTACAGAAGGACACTTTATTGTTGAAGAACTTTCAAAACACAATTTGAAGGTTTCAGTTGGCCCCACGCTTACACGCCGTTCTAAAATCGAACTAAAAAATAAAACATGGGATACTTACCATATATTATCAAAAAATGGAGTGGAAGTTTCCATCACAACAGATCACCCCTATACACCCATTCAATATTTAAATGTTTGTGCTGCTGTCGCAGTAAGGGAAGGATTAGACGAAAAAACTGCACTAGAAGGAATCACTATATTTCCAGCGCGAAATTTACGTTTAGAGGATAGAATTGGAAGCATTGAGGCTGGAAAAGACGCTGATCTTGTGCTCTGGACCCATCATCCTTTCCATTATTTAGCCAAGCCTGTACTAACTATGATTGATGGAAAAATAATTTACAAAAAAAATAAAAAAAACTAGTTTATTTTTTTGACTAGATAAAGTATTATACGATTATAAACTGAATGAAACCATAATCAATTTGTGTCGTGATTATCATTTTCAAATTGATGAATGGGGAAGGCAAATGGTGCGCCACCAGCGTTAGAAACTGGTTCTAGTGGGTTCGATTCCCACCCGAAATTTTTTAAAGATTGATATAAAAATTTCGAGGGTGGGGTGTTTTTTCGTCATGCTACCCTCGTGTGAGGAGGAGTTAGTATGTTGAAAAAACGCGACTTACACGACAGCCACGTTCTATACGAGTTAATGGTGGATCCAGCTGTCTTCCCTTTTGTGCGTCAAAAGGCTTATTCTTATGAGGAATATTTATTTTTAACGAAACAAACGATTGAAGCTGAAGAGCGTGGGGAATTAATTTCACGCACAATTTTAGATGAATGGGGTAACCCTATCGGAACAATTACTTTATTTGATGTGCAAGAAAAAGCCGGATTCCTTGGAACATGGCTTGGCAAACCTTATCACGGAAAAGGCTACAATAAATTGGCAAAAGATTCATTTTTTAGCGAACTTTTCTACGAGTTAGATATTGAAACGATCTTTATGCGTATTCGCAAAATAAATATTCGTTCTATTAAAGCTGCAGAAAAATTACAATATGTAAACCTAGCAAACGAAACAAGAAAAGCCGTTTATGATGAAATTAACGCAAATGAAGAAGTATATAACTTATATGAAATTCCAAAAGATCAATATACACTTGCTACAATGCGAGATACAACGTTCCAAGATTCTCATCACTTAAAAGAAGCATAATCTAAATTTTCAGAAATAATAATTAACCATTAACATTTTGATATATACGTATATCACCCCATGTCTTTGGAAACGATAAATAGTGACTTTAGGACACGAGGTGATTTGTAATGGATAAAAAGAAACGTGATAAAGCAAAAAACGCATTATCTAGTACACAAGAAGTTCTCTACCAACGAGAATTTCGTAAAGCAGATCGCGCAGCGGGTTATCGCTCGAAAAGTATTTAAAGTGAGAATGAATAATTAGAAGTTCTCCCCCCCTAATTATTCATTCTCATTACATATTTTTTCTACGTGATAGAGTAGGAAAAAGGTTCCTTATAAATAAGGAACCTTTTTTATGTGGATAACGTTATCCACATAATTTATAGAATTGTGAATAAATTAGGCAAACCTTTCACCAGTTTATATATCGTAACGCACATCAAATGTTAGAATTGTGGATATTTTTCTAAAAATTGTGGATAATGTGGATATAGTTGTTAATATTCCGACTTTACTGTTTAATGAAAGCGCACTCTTCATGTGGATAAGTCTTTATCTTCGAAAATAATAAAGAACCCTCTTTAAACATACAAAAGAGGGTTTCATATTAAGTAAATGATTGTGCAAGAGCAGGTGATTTAATAGGTATATGATTCGGTTCTACATGGTTTTCTGCCAAAATTGTATCCACAATATGATCAGCTGGCTCTGGACGATAAATGCTTTTCATCGCTTCTTTCATTTGAAGAAGCCTCATATCATCTTGTAATAACGCCTCTGTTTTTGCAAAAACCTCACTATCATCACGAATGACAACTGCAGCCCCTTTTCTTTCAAAGTACATCGCATTTTCATTTTCTTGTCCTGGAACAGGCTTATATAAAATGACAGGTACTTGCAATGCTGCCGCTTCACTTAACGTAATACCGCCTGGCTTTGTAATCATACAAGAAGTAACACGGAATAGTTCATCAATATTTTCTACATAACCAAATACTTTTAATGCATCAGGATTTTTTTCCTGTAACCCTAACAAATCCTGTTTTAACGCTTCATTTTTCCCACAAACAACAACTACTTGTAAATCAGGTACTGACATAAATGATTGGCATAGTTCTTTTACACTTCCTAATACTCCATGAGCACCTGCTACAATTAGTAAAATCTTTTTATTCTTACATAACTGATATTTATTATATATAATATCTGAATTGATCTTTAACTCAAAACTACTACGAATCGGAATTCCAGTTTCAACAATTTGCTCCGCAGGCACACCAATATCAACCATAACTTCTTTTACGTGATCAGTTGCTACAAAATAACGATCTACTTCCCGATGAATCCATATTTTGTGCACACAGAAATCCGTTAATACGTTATACACAGGAATTGAAATACCTGTTTGCTTTTTTAATTCTGGTACAGCTATAATCGGAAACGTATTAATAACAATATCCGGTTTCTCCGCTTGTAAAAGTAATTTCAAACGTTTTCTTCCAAAATTAGCATACCAAGATGCTATTTTTTTATCATAAATTTTTTCCACGCCATAATAAAACAAGCGGTACAATTCTTTTCCTATTGTATAACTTTTTAAATATAAATATTTTGTAATATCGGTTATAACCGGATGTGATTCTCCGAACAAATCGCATACAATTACATCTTTAATTCCTTTTTGGCGAAATGTTTGTTCTAATGTTTTCGCTACTTGCACATGACCGTTTCCGTAATGTGCAGTTAATATTAAAACCTTGGGGTTTTTTATCAAACAAATCCACTCCTAGCTTATTGTTTCTCCATATTGCATATACGACAATAGGAAAAACATTTTCCTTAAAAATTACATAAACAGACTCTAATATTTCTCTTTCAGCTATGTACCTGTCGTGGATATGCAAAGCATATAAGATTGACCCCTTAATCCTATCTGTGCTCATATCTTTACATTATACTTTCCTATAAGAGCTTTCGCAATAACTTACAAATGTTCTCTATTCCATGATACTCACTCTTTTACTTCTTAATTCTTTTTACTATTTTGATTTCCCTTTACAATTATGTAAATTTCTCCACTTATTCCTTACAAAAATATGGATATTCTATTTTCAGTATACTCTTTTCTCCATATATACTCTAGGTTTTATTGTAAAGAAAGCAAAAAGCCTAACCCAACATTTGGATTAGACTGCTTGTAAAATATGTCTTGCTTCTTCTACATTTTTTTCAGTAGGCGGTTCTACATTTGCGAGTGGATACTTATGCCCAAGTGCCTCCCATTTATATACACCAAGCTTATGGTATGGTAGCACTTCAACTTTCTGAACATTAGACAGACTTTGAATAAAACTAGATAGTTTTTGTAGATCCTCCTCATTATCAGTAATACCAGGAACTAATACGTGTCGTACCCAAATCGGTTTATTTTTATCCGATAAATAACGAGCAAATTGTAAAATATGTTCATTTGGTTTTCCTGTTAATTTACGATGTTTCTTTGAATCAATATGTTTCAAATCCAATAAAACTAAATCTGTGTATTCCATTAAAATATCTAGCTTATTTTGGAATTCTGGTTCTGCAGAATAACAACCACCCGAAGAGTCAATTGTTGTATGAATTCCAATTTCCTTACACTTCTTAAATAATTCAATTAAGAAATCTAGTTGTAATAATGGTTCCCCACCACTAACTGTTATACCGCCTCCGGAAGCTTCAATAAAAGGAAGGTAACATGTCACATCCTGCATTACTTCTTCGACTGTTATTTCTTTTCCTTTACCGATCTCCCACGTATCAGCATTATGACAATATTGACAACGTAATAAACACCCTTGTGTAAATATGACATAACGAATTCCTGGGCCATCAACAGTACCACAAGACTCTACAGAATGAATTCTTCCTTTTACCATGTTACTTCCTCCTTTATTGAAACAGCCTCCCTCTGCTATTTATAAAATGCAGAGGGACACTTTTTTCATTTACATGCTTTCATGCATTGTACGGTTAATTACATCGATTTGTTGTTCACGAGTTAATTTAATAAAGTTTACAGCGTAACCAGATACGCGAATTGTTAATTGTGGATATTTCTCAGGATGTTCCATTGCATCCATTAATGTTTCACGGTTAAATACGTTAATATTTAAGTGATGTCCTTCTTTTACTGCATAACCATCAAGCATTGATACTAAGTTACGTACTTGTACTTCATCCTCTTTACCAAGTGCTTTTGGAATAATAGAGAATGTATTAGAAATGCCATCTTGTGCATCTTCATATGGTAATTTAGCTACAGATAATAATGAAGCTAACGCACCTTTTGTATCACGTCCATGCATCGGGTTCGCACCTGGTGCAAATGGTTCTCCAGTACGGCGACCATCTGGAGTGTTACCAGTTTTCTTACCGTATACAACGTTAGATGTGATTGTTAAGATTGACATTGTATGAACAGAATTTCTATATGTTTTATGTTTACGAAGTTTATTCATAAATGTTTTCACAAGATTTACAGCAATTTCATCTACACGGTCATCATTGTTACCGTATTTAGGGAAATCTCCTTCAATTTCAAAGTCAACTGCAATTCCGTTTTCATCGCGAATTGGTTTTACTTTTGCGTATTTAATTGCACTTAAAGAGTCTGCTACTACAGATAGACCCGCGATACCTGTTGCCATTGTACGAAGAACATTTGTATCGTGAAGTGCCATTTCAATACGTTCATAGCTATATTTATCGTGCATGTAGTGAATAACATTTAATGTGTTTAAATATAGACCCGCTAACCATTCCATTGTCATATCAAACTTATGCATAACTTCTTCATAATCTAATACTTCAGAAGTAATCGGTGCGTACTCAGGACCAACTTGTGCTTTAGATTTTTCATCTTTACCACCATTAATCGCATATAGCAATGCTTTTGCTAAGTTTGCACGTGCACCGAAGAATTGCATTTGTTTACCGATTCTCATTGCAGATACACAACAAGCAATCCCGTAGTCATCGCCGTAGTCAGCACGCATAATGTCATCATTTTCATATTGAATTGCTGATGTTTTAATAGACATTTTCGCACAGTAGTTTTTAAAGTTCTGTGGTAATTGTTTAGACCAAAGAACTGTTAAGTTTGGTTCTGGAGCTGGTCCTAAATTATCTAGTGTATGCAAGAAACGGAATGAGTTCTTTGTTACTAATGGACGGCCATCTAATGCCATACCGCCGATAGACTCAGTTACCCAAGTTGGGTCACCAGAGAATAATTCATTATAATCAGGTGTTCTTGCAAATTTCACAAGACGTAATTTCATAATGAAGTGATCCACAATTTCTTGTACGTCTTCTTCTGTTAAAGTACCATTTGCTAAATCTCTTTCAATATAAATATCTAAGAATGTAGAAGTACGTCCAAGACTCATTGCAGCTCCGTTTTGCTCTTTAATTGCTGCAAGATATGCGAAGTATAACCATTGGAATGCTTCTTGAGCAGTTGTTGCTGGCTTAGAAATATCAAAGCCATGAGAAGCAGCCATTTGTTTTAACTCTTGAAGTGCACGTATTTGTTCAGATAACTCTTCGCGTAAACGCATTGTATCTTCACTCATTACACCGCCAGTTAAATTTAAATCTGCTTTCTTCGCTTCAATTAAATGATCTACTCCATATAATGCTACGCGGCGGTAGTCACCGATAATACGTCCACGTCCGTATGCATCCGGAAGACCCGTAATAACACCTGATTTACGAGCAGCTCTCATTTCTGGTGTATAAGCATCAAATACACCTTGGTTATGAGTTTTTCTCCAATCTCTAAAAATACGACTAAGCTCTTTATCCATTTCGTATCCATAAGATTCACAAGCTTGTTCCGCCATACGAATACCACCATACGGTTGTAAAGAACGTTTAAATGGTTTATCAGTTTGGAAACCGACTACTTTTTCAGTCTCTTTATTTAAATATCCTGGTTCATGTGATGTAATAGAAGAAACAATTTTTGTATCCATATCAAGAACGCCACCGTTTTCACGTTCTTTCGTTGTTAAATCCATTACTTGATCCCAAAGTTGTTTCGTTGCTTCAGTTGCTCCCGCTAAGAAAGATTCATCTCCCTCGTAAACGTTTACATTATTTAAAATGAAATCGCGAACATCAATCTCTGCTTTCCATTTTTCACCTTTAAAGTTTTCCCATGCATTTTTAACATTTTCTAATACTTGAGTCATCCTAATCTCCTCCATTTTTGATTAGTACAGGACTAAGATTTTTTATATAACAGCTTACACACTTAGAATACTACTTTTTTACGAAAGTGAACGAAATAGTTGTGACATGTTTGTGAAATGTTGAGCAAACTACTATATACATAGTGTTAACTTCATTTTAAAGTCTTTAAAATTAACCCTTTCCTTAATTGTATTTTTTTGGTATTCTTATATACGAGTCCTATTTTGTAATATAAAAACAATACCCATTGTAGAGCTGTAATACTCTTATCTCCTAATCTGTTATAGTTTTTATAACAAAACAAAAAAGTGTACATATGTTGTACACTTTTTTGTTACCTATAAAATATCTCTTTTTCTATTTCCATCATGGAATCCACCACGACTGCCTGTTAATGCAATTAATTGCTCTAACCCTTCTATATGATCACCAATAATTCGAAGTACAGCTGGTGGATGACCTATTTTAGCAAAATGTTCACTGGGTCGAATACGGTTCATCTTATCGACTTCAACACGACTTACACATGCAACTTCAAATCCTGAAAGAATAGCTTTCACTTGAGCTACACACGGTGCCAGTAAAGATCTATATCCAATTTCTTTCAAACACTTACGACTAAATGCATTCGGTACAGCAATAAGAGAGCCTACGCCTAGATCTTTTCTATCACAAGCTAAATTTAATGCATATTTAAATGCAGTTACAAGATGAAGCGGTACTCTTAAATCTAAATAATGATTTAGATCATTTAATGCAACATCTGTTCCATCTGCAATAGCTTTCGCAAAAGGATATAACTCACTCGCTGGAATAACAAAATCGCCGTCTATAAATAATACAATTTCTCCTTTTGCGAAATACGTTCCAAGTGAGCGCCCCACATCATTTCCGAGTGCTTCTTTATATACGATTGTCGTTGCTCCCTTTTCTTTTGCAATCGTTGCTGTTTGATCAGACGAACCATTTACAACAACGATAATTTCAAAAGGTTCAATTTTGCGAAGTTCTTCTATAACGTTTCCAATTGTTTTCTCTTCATCTTGTACAGGAATAATGACCGATAATTGCTTTCCCTTATACAAATTCGATGTAACGCCCCATCCTTGATAAAAATCTTCAAAATCTAAAGTATGATAGACACTATCTCTTTTCCTATTTCCATCATAATACCCTCCACGCTCATCGCTACCTACTATTCGCTCCGCTACAGCTTCTATATGGTCACCTATCATCCGTTTTTCAGAATGAGAAAGACCCGTGCCATACGCAGCATGCTCGGTCGGCCGAAATTTATTTGGTGTAATAACGTCAATTGCACAATGTCGACTAATTCTCCATTTGCTTTGAACAAGACGTAAATGAGCGACAATAGGATTAACAAAACATTCATACCCAATGCTTTGAACAACTTCTTTCGTCAACGCATGAGGTACAGATAATAAAGAGTCAATTTTTAACTCCTCACTCTCTAACATTGCATTTAATATTTGGCGCCACACTGTCACTGAGTGCGGTTTTTGTTTCTTTAAAAATAACGCATCCAAATTATTTAAAACGATGTCGGCCTGATCATGTAAAATTGGATTTAGGAATAATTGTAACTTTGAAGTTTGAATAACAAAATCTCCATCTATAAATAGTAATACATCACCTATCGCGTGTTTTGCGCCAACTGCACGGCCCACATCATTCCCCAGTAGCTCTGTATACTTGATTACTTTACACCCTAAATGATCAGCAACCTCTTCTGTACCATCGTTACAACCGTTTGCTACTACAATAATCTCTACTGGATTTAATCCTTTTGCCGATTGAATAACGTCTGAAATCGTATCCACTTCATTACATACAGGTATAATAATCGATAGTGACTTAGCCATTGTTTTCTTCACGAAACCATTTAATAGTTTCTTTCAACCCTTGTTCCCACGTTACTTTCGCTTGAAATTGAACAAGTTCTCTTAATTTCGTTACATCTGGTCTTCTATTTGGAATTTCTTCAAAGCCATGTGGATATACCTCTTCGAAAGGAACTTGAACAATTTTTGAAGAAGAATTCGTTAATTTTTTTATTACTGCTGCTACTTCTTTTATACTCTTTTCATTCTCAGAACCTATATTAATAATCTCACCATTTACCTTCTCATCCATTGCTCGAATCGTTGCCTCTACCGCATCACTTACATACGTAAAACAACGTGTCTGCTTTCCATCTCCATATACGAGAATGTCTTCTCCTCGCAGTGCTGCGCGGATAAATCGTGGGATTACCCCTGCATACGGACCATCTTTCGCTCTTGGACCATAAATATTAAAATAACGAACAATCGTTACAGGTAAACCTTCTAAAGCGTATCCTAAACATAATGTTTCTTCTAACGTTTTACAAATTGCATAACTCCAACGTATTTTAGAGGTTGCACCGTATAATCGATCTCCTTCTTCAGAAAAGGGCGGCTTTGCCTTACCATATACTTCTGAAGTAGACGCAAAAACTACTTTCTTCTTTCCTTTTAGCGCTGCTTGTAAAATGTTTCTCGTTCCATCAAAATTCGTTTCAATAAGCTCTATGCTCTTTTCCATTGTCGTTTTCACACCTAAAATTGCTGCTAAATGAAACACTACATCATGTTGATTTACTAATTCATAAATAGAATTTTTATCTAAAACACTTATTGGAATAACCCGAATTTCTTTCATTAACTCATCATGATATTTATTTTTCCCTTTATAGAAGTTATCAACGATAGTGACATCATAACCTCTTTTCACCAGCTCTTCAGCTAAATGCGATCCAATAAATCCTGCTCCACCTGTAATTAAACATTTCTTACTCATACACTCACCTTCTTTATAATTCCACGTGTATCTACGACTTGCTTTATCCCTTTAAAAACCTTCCAATCGATATTAGAGTGGTCTGTTAAAATTAAAATACAATCCGCTTGTTTAACGACTTGTTCATCCAAAGAAACAGATTGATACACCTTATCTCCAAATTTTGCAGAAGAAATATATGGATCGTGATACGCTATCTCATATCCTGCTTTTATTAACAATTCAATAATTGGCAACGCTGGCGATTCTCTTAAGTCATTTACATCTTTTTTATATGCAATCCCTACAATTAAAACCTTTGCAGGTGATTGCACCACACCTTTTACTTTCCGGACCACTTTCTCTGGCATTTCCTCATTAATTACATGTGCCGCCTCAATTAATTGACTAATTGCTCCATTCTTTTTTATTCTCCACTGGAAATATAAAGGATCTACCGGAATACAGTGTCCCCCTATCCCTGGTCCTGGCCAATACGGCGTAAATCCAAATGGTTTTGTAGATGCCGCTTCAAGTGCCTCATAAAAATCAATTCCTAAACTTTCACATAGTGTATTTAACTCATTTACTAATGAAATATTGACTAAGCGCTGAATATTTTCAAATAGCTTACACATTTCTGCTACTTTTGGGGAGCTAACTGGAACAACTACATCAAATATAGTGCTATACAAAGCCTGTACTTTTTGTTTACACATTTCTGTTTGTCCACTAATGACTTTTGGAATCGTTTGAACTGAATATTGACTATTAGCTGGGTCAATTCTCTCAGGAGAATACCCAATATAGAAATCTTCTCCTACCTTTTTTCCTGTTTGAGAAATAATCGGAATAATAACTTCCTCGAGCGTACCTGGATATGTGGAACTTTCGAAAATGAAGGTTTGTCCTTTTTGAAGGTTTTGTTGTATATAATGCGAAGCTGAAATGAGGGCACTTAAGTCCGGTTCTCTTTGTTCATTAATTGGAGTTGGGACAGTGACAATAACATAATCACTATTTTGAAAATCAGCAATACCTTGATCCGGTGTATTGACTATTAATTTTTTTCTAGTCAATAAACTCTGTAACAATTTAGAAGAAACATCTGGAATATAACTTTCTCCCTGTATAATTGATTCTATTTTTCTAGTATCTTTATCTAATCCAAGCACTGTATGTCCTCTCTCTGCAAAATGAACTGCCAAAGGAAGACCAACATATCCTAATCCGATAATGGCAACTGTACTACTAACATTCATCTGTATTCTCTTCTTCCTTTCTCAATTGTTGAATGATATTTCTATTCCGCTCTCCATCTGTAAAACTCCCGCGCTCGTCTGTGGATTGCAATAAATATGCAATCGCCTCAAGTTGATCACCGAAAATACGATCAAATGCTGGAATACGCCCATTTACAAATCCATGTTGCTCTGGGCGTACTCGATTTGTTTTTATGACATCTACAAAGTCTACCGCTGTAATAGAAAATCCCTCCAAAATAGCTTTCATTTGAGCGAGTGGTGGAATGATAAGAGAATCATATCCGATTTTCTCTATTACCTTTTTATGCATAGCATGTGGTACTGCCGTTAATGAGTTATTCCATAAATCTGGTCGTTTCGCTACCAAATTCACAAAATATTTTCCCATGCTAATTGGGTCTGCCGGATGAAACATATCTAATAAACACTGTAAATCATTCAATGCCACATCATTTCCATCTTCGATAGCATGTAAAAATGGAATTAGTTTTTCCCCTGGAATAACAAAATCACCATCGACAAATAAACAAATATCGGCCGTAGCATGCATAGCTCCTATCGCTCGGGCTACATTATGTCCAAGCGCTTCCTCAAATTCAATAACAATGACATTCTCTAGCTTTGCTTGTTTAACTGTCTCAACGTCCGCTCCATTCGCAACAACTATAATTTCATCTATACCTGATTTTTTCACTTCTTGTATAACAGATCTTATAGTCATCTTTTCTTCTGATACTGGGATAATTGCACTATATTTCGCTTTTTTCTTTTGTAATAAAACTGGTTTATACTTTCCTATAAATTCTCTATCCCTCTTTCCTTCCGAAAAGCCGCCACGGTTACCATATATTTCGATTACGTATTGCAAAGCACGTAAATGATCCCCCATAATACGGCTAGTCGCTTTCGGATAAGGAGAACCGGGTGATGTACCAGTATGAACAGGACGCACTTTATTTGTATGAATGACATCGACTGAAGCCATATCGACAATATCTACTCCTCTAGACATCGCCATCGCTTGAAATAGTGCTGGATCCGCTAAATTCCACCAACCAAACTTCTGAATAACTTCCCTACTCATTGCATGCGGAATTGCGATTAAAGATCCAACAACAAGCTCTTTTTTATTCAAATAACGATTCAACATAAATTTTCCAACTGTCGTATAATGCGGTCTCATCTTTAAATAAACGGACCATGTTAAATTATTCACAACAATTTGGTGGCCTTGCTGAATACCTTTTATAAAACGTTGCAGCTCTCTATGATCAATGACGATATCACCATCTAAAAACAAAACAATGTCGCCTTTCGCTTCTCTTGCACCAATTGCCCGTCCAACATCATTACCAAGAGAATATTTATAATAAATGACATGGCAATGATGTTGTAAGGCTATTTCTTTTGTTCCATCTGTCGACCCATTATCTACTACGATAATTTCATATGGTTTCAATTTCTCCACTTCTACTAAGACTTGTGATAAAGTACTCGCTTCATTATGCGCCGGAATAATAACTGATACCCTCATACTTGTACCACGCTTACCCTTCCAAGCGAACATAAGAAATGATAGGAATACGTACAACTACATCTTCCGATGGTCCATAAGAAGGAGAAGTACGAACACTTACTGCCCCGTCTGTCACAGATAACAAAATACCCGCAACAATTTCGACCGCTGTCACAACTTGCACTAGCTCACCAACATGGTTACGTAATTCTTCAGTAAATAACATATATAAGTCTCCTTTCTTACGCTTCTTTAATTGATATAATACTTGTAAATGGTAATAAAACTTCTGTTCCTATTCCTTCTTGCAGTGTTAAGAAATCATCACCAACTGCTACAATTACACCTGTTAACTGTCCAACTGTCACCGTAATTTCTACATTTTTACCTAAATACTGCTCTGCAATTTCTTTAAAAGGTGATGTATTACATTCTTTTAAAATGTTACAAATAATAGATTGAAATCTACTTGATTCAATAAATTCTTCCGTAGCTTGCTTGGAGTTTCTTTGAATAAACCTCGCGAAGTTTTGCGAAAACAAAAGTCGTTCCACAGCAGGCAATAACTTATTATCTAAAAAATAATCTAATTGTCTATTAAACAATCTCGATAACTTTTTCCAATACTTACCGAATAAACACATACACTTCTCCTCCTATTATTTTTAAATTATAAAAATATATCCATACATCTTAATGTATACAAAGCAGACTCTTTTTGTGATAGGTAAGACATACATTTTTCAACGAAACAATATGTTCTAACAATAAAAAAGATAGATGGCATTCCATCTATCTTTTTTACCTCTTAATTTTTAATTGTAACTATCGCAGAGACACTGTAATAAACCGCTCGTGGTAATTCTGCCCGTTCACTTATAGAAGCTGTAACAAGTGAACCACCGCTTGCCGAGAAATACTTAACAGCTTCTAACGGAATACCATCTTCTTTCACATCAATATGCGTTCCATCTCGCCATTCTATTTTCTGCATTGTTGCTGAAAAGTCCCCAGTCACTTTACCAAATTCCTTACCATCCGATCCTAGAAAGATCCATTCCCACTTTTTTAAACTTAGTACTTGTTTCAACTCTCCTAATTTCTCTCCATCTACATTAGAAAAAATATAAAAGTTGCGTACTCCCATCTTCTTTTGAACACGCAATAATCTTTCTCCCGATTGATTATATAAATAAAATTGTTGCTTATGTAGTCCCTTAAAAAGAAAAGAGAGTACAGCTTGCCATACACTTTGAATAACAAAATCATACTCTTCTTTTAAAAATCCTACTGTATTTCCATCTAATCCAAAGTATGTAATTACTTGAAATACTCCTACCTCTTTGCGAACGACAAATTTTTGTTGCTCCAATAATTCAGAGGTCTCTATATTATAATGTTCCTGTTTGAGCATTTTTGATCTTCGTTTTTCTATAAAGCTATATATTAATAATCCAAATGCCGGTAGTACAACACCTATTAATTTCAGATTTTCTTTCTCCGAAGTGAATAGCATCCCTTTTTTATATTCCATCACTAATCCAATTGCGACGATAATCCATACAATAACAGATAAAAAAAAGATGCGCTTTGCATTACGTTCATGATGCTTATGTATACTCATACCCCTCCCCCTTTTCCATTTATTTCATTATCTCATTGCACATACACTTCCTCAATAAAAAAAACTACCCAAAAGGATAGTCTCTTACACTTCAATATTTCGTAACATCGTATAAATGTCATTATTCACTTTACCAAAAGATTTAATGTTGTTTTGAATGTTAGATAATAAAACAACATACACACTACCATTTTTACTAAATCCATTTAAACAGTTCCAGCCTGGCATTACACCGTGATTCGAATAACTTCCCGGGTCTACGTACCATCCAAACCCGTAATCTTTTTTTCCACCTGTAAACATTTGATCGTAGCTTTCTTTTGAAATCAACTTTCCAGAGAAGAGCGCTTCATTAAATAAATATAAATCATGGGCACTTGTATATATATCACCACAACCATAAAGTTGTGACATACTTGGAATATTAGGTGTTGTCATATTGTTATTTACTATTTTATAACCTGTCGATGGAAATCTCGTTTGTTCTAGCTCTCTACCAAAACCAGAATGTTTCATACCAGCAGTAGCAAAAACATGTTGTTTAATATACTCTTCTAACGGTTGTCCGCTTACCTTCTCAGCAATATAGGCAAGTATCGAATAGTTAGAATCGGAATACTTCCATTTCTCTCCTGGACTTCCAATACGCTTTTGCTTTCCTATTCGTTTTATCAATTCTTCATGAGAGATATCCTCTGTTCCCTGCTCGTACTCTGGAATTCCTGATGTATGTGTTAGTAAATGTTTTAACTGAATGCCCTTACCTTGAGGGAAATCTGGAATATACTTCGCAATCGTATCCTCTACATTTAACTTATTTTGATCTTTTAATTGCATAATAGCAGTCGCTACAAAAGCCTTTGAAATAGAACCAATATAAAAAGTTGTCTCTGAATTATTCGGTACTTGTTTCTCTTTATTCGCCATACCGTATCCTTTATTCAAAAGAACCTTTCCGTTCTTCACAATAACCGCTGTCCCGCTAAATCCTGTTTTTTGCAAATATTGATCTAATTGAGCGTTTTCATTAATTTCTTGAGGTGGTCCCTCAGCAGGCTGTTCTGCAGCTTGTGCTTGCTTCACTTGTTCTTCCTGCTCTATTTGTTTTTTTGCTTCTTGCTTCTTTTTTTCTTCTTTCTTTTTTAGCTCTTCTTGTTTCTTCATTTCTGCTGCTGCTTTTAAAGTTTCTTCTTTCTTATTATGCGCAACAATTTTTGTATACATGAAATATACAAGTGAAAATAGTAAGACGAGAATGATTGTTCTTTTTATGTATACAATCGGCCGACGTGATTTCCCATTCGCATTATTTTTTTCGTGATCCATGATTACTTTTTTCCCCTTATTCACCAATAATTTAATCTCTCTACTAAAGATTTATTTTAGTAGATTATGGATAATCCATTCTATGTCATCCCTACTTTATCACGCACTGCACATATTACCAACCTATATGTATAAAAAAGAAAAAGAAAATTTACAAAAGTAAGATTCCCGTTAAATTTTTAACATAAAAAAAGAGGATATCCTCTAAAAACTGATGTTATCAATCTTTTTGGATATCCTCTTATCTAATTATTTATACGTGTTTTTTCATATCATCGGCAACAGATTCAACATTTGTACCTACGATAACTTGGACACTCGTGTTACTTAATTTCATAACACCTTTTGCACCAACACGTTTTAATGCTGCTTCGTTTACTTGACCAGCATCTTTCACTTGTAAGCGTAGACGTGTCGCACAGTTATCAATAACTGTTAAGTTTTCTTTTCCGCCTAAAGCTAATACGTAAGTTTCACCAATTGAACCTGCAACTGGAGCTTCTTCGCCTTCAGCTACTTCCTCTTCATCTTCACGACCAGGAGTTTTTAGGTCGAACTTCTTAATTAAGAAGTAGAATACTACAAAGTAAATTGCTGCGTAAATTAAACCGATTCCAGCTAATAATACTGGTTTTGTTGCAATACCGAAGTTTAAAGCATAATCAATTGCACCGGCACTAAATGAGAAACCATCGTGAATACCAAGTGATGTTGTAATGAATAAAGAAAGACCTGTTAATACAGCATGAATACCATATAATACTGGTGATAAGAACATGAATGAGAATTCAATTGGTTCTGTAATACCAGTTAAGAATGAAGTTAATGCTAGACCACCTAACATACCTGTAACCATTTTACGTTTTTCTGGTTTAGCAGCCGCAATCATTGCGAAACATGCTGCTGGTAAACCGAACATCATAACTGGGAAGAAACCTGTCATGAACATACCTGCTGTTTTATCACCCGCAAGGAAACGAGCAATATCACCATTCACAACATTACCTGCTGCATTTGTAAAGTCCCCAAATACGAACCAGAAATATGTGTTCATTACGTGGTGTAAACCGATTGGGATTAATAGACGGTTTAATAAACCAAACAATCCTGAACCAATTGCACCTAAATTAACAATTCCGTGAGCTAATGCATCAATGCCATTTTGAATTGTTGGCCAAATTTGTGCAAATAAAATTCCTAGTATTAGCATTACTACCGATGTAACAATCGGAACGAAACGTTTTCCAGCAAAGAACCCTAACCATTCTGGAAGTTTAATTTTATGGAATTTATTATAAAGAAGTCCTGCTATAACACCAACAATAATGCCACCTAAAACTTTCATATCCACTTTAGTCGATAATTCGGCCGCCTTAGATACTTGTGTCATTGTATCTGCAAGCTTAGATGGATCAACATTAGCGCTATTACCTATTAAATCTTGGACTTTGCCTAATTTATCTTGTAATTCAGCAGTAGAATACCCTTTGCTCAGTGCATCAATACTGTTTTTCATAACTAGATAACCAATTGCACCTGCAAGACCTGCTGCACCACTACCATCAACTGAAAGACCGATTGCAATACCAATTGCAAAAATAAGTGCTAAATTATCAAAAACTGCTGCGCCAGCCTGTGCCATAACAGGAATATCAAATACATCTGGTTGCCCTAAACGAAGCAATAATCCTGCTGCTGGTAGTACTGCGATTGGAAGCATTAACGCTTTACCAATACGTTGTAGAAACTGCAACATTTTAATTCCCCCTAATTCAATTTATGAAATCGTTATCATTATAAGTACGCCTTAGAAAACGCTTTCTATTTACATAACCATAATAACATATAGTTGTATAGATGTGTAGTTTTTATTTTTGAATTTTTTATGGATAAATCTCCTATTTCCAAACTGTTATATAAAAGGAAAATTCTCCTTTTTCACTACAGAATACGCGAAACGAAAGACCCACTATAGAACATGCAACTTTCGTTTTATCATTCCACTTTTTCATGTTATTATTTATTTCCGAGCATATCGGGAAAAGTAAACTTAGTTAATTCGAAATAGGAGCGTTGGTACTATGCAGTGCATTGAAACAAACAACTTACAACAGTTGTTAGAACAAGTAAAACCATATACGAAAAAAGGAAAGCTTGCTACTTATATCCCCGAACTAGGAAATGCCAATCCAGATGATTTAGGGATTGCCATTTTTCATAAAGAAACAGAATACATCCATGCTGGCAACTCACAAACACTATTCACTCTTCAAAGTATTTCAAAAGTAATTACACTTGCACTTGCCCTTTTAGATCGTGGTGAAGAATATGTATTTTCTAAAGTTGGAATGGAACCAACCGGTGATCCATTTAATTCTATTATTAAATTAGAAACGACAAGTCCTTCTAAACCACTTAATCCAATGATTAATGCAGGGGCACTAGCCATTACAAGCATGTTAGCAGGAAAAGATAATGAAGAAAAAATGGATCGCATTCTTCATTTCGTACGTGAAATAACAGATAATCCTACTATTAATTATTCTTCTAAAGTTGCCAATTCAGAATTAGAGACAGCTTACTTAAATCGTTCACTTTGTTACTATATGAAACAAAACGGAATTATTGATTGTGATATCGAAGAACTGATGGATTTATACACTCGTCAATGTGCAGTTGAGGTAAACTGTATCGATTTAGCACGTATCGGTTTAATTTTTGCGATGGATGGATATGATCCATATAAGGAAAAACAAATTATCCCTAAGCATATTACAAAGATTTGTAAAACATTTATGGTTACATGCGGTATGTATAACGAGTCTGGTGAATTTGCGATTCGCGTTGGTATCCCCGCAAAAAGTGGTGTAGCTGGTGGCATTTTCGGCTGTGTAAAAGGCGAAATGGGAATTGGTATTTTCGGACCAGCTTTAGATGCAAACGGAAATAGTATCGCTGGTTTTAAAATTCTTGAACTTCTTTCTGCTCAAGAAGGTTGGAGCATTTTTTAATTTAGAACCATCCTGCTATACTAGCAGGATTTTTTCATTTCATAAAATCCTCAACTTTATCAGCTATCCGTCCCCTTACAAAAACCGTACTGAAAGTTTCTCTATATCATGCATATTTGCTCCTCCCTCCTGAATAATATAGTACAACCTAGCGCTATATGTGGAGGTGTGAAAGATGAAACTAATATTTCAAATGGGAAAACAGCCTGTTCTTGAAAAAACAATTCTTCTTTTTATATTGAGTATTGTAGAAAGCTTGAAGTTAAAAGTTGTTTCACTCGATGAAGCTCACCGATACATATTCAATTTAGAAGTACTTGAACTATTAATGGATCGGAACATCGATGATCAAGTACTTGAACTTATTCATTTCGGAATGGGACTTGAAGACATTCATCATGTGCTTCCTGAAGAACTTGAACATACAATCGAAGAATTAAAGTGGCTTTGTATCCAAGTATTAAGTGAGTACAGTATGCACGAAGAATCGGAACAATTAATTGAAGATATACGTTAAAAAAAAGCACCTATGTAGGTGCTTTTAATGTTTTTTCAAACTATTTTTATACGCTTCAATATTTACTGGTAGCTCTTCCTCTTCCAAAGTATGTTCATTTACATCTTTATGAATGAACGCACCTTTAGGTGGTTGGTGATCATGCCCTTTTTTCTTATGATCAAATGCTTTCCCGCGTCCCATACAAATCCCCCTTTCTTAAAAGAAATCCGTATTAGTATGGAGAAAAGTACGTCGATATATGCAATCCCTTGCTGTATTTCCAAGGAAATACTCGAACCTTGTTTTCTACTCTCCTTACAACAACTGATCTATCCCGATAAGAATTAATAACACGCCCGCAATAACCGTAGCCCATTTCCCTAAGTATTCTGCTAAATATCGTTTTCCTACATACGCAAAACCACTTATGCAAATAAAACTAAACACCCCAGAAATAGTTGCTGTAAGCCAAAGGTTCAAGTTTGTTACTCCAGCATCAAATCCACCTGCAATATTATTAATAGACAACGCAATCCCTAAAACAATTGCTTCTGAAAAACTAATTGTTTTAGAACCATCAAAATCTGCTTTTTCTGGATCACGTAAAATCCCCATAAATACATTACCATCTTTAGAGCCTACGGTATTTCTTTGCCCCAAGAAAGGCTGGCACAAAATAAACACACCGATTATCCCTAAAACGATTGCTCCAATCAAGTTTGCTGTAAACTCTGAAATAAATAACGCAATCCAGTTCCCAAAAAATCCAGCTAATAAAGTAAATAAAAAACCAAAAAATGCGATGATAAAATTGTTGAACCACGAAATTCTAATTTTACGAATGCCATATGCAATCCCAACACCTGCATTATCTAAATTAGAAGCAATCCCAATTAAAAAAATTGAAAATAGACCTGCCGTACTCATAAATAGCCACCCCTTTTTCTCACTTTTCAATGCATCTTATGAAAATGTTGAGCAACTGTGCCTGTCTGTTTCATATACATGTAATAAATACTCAACATTTTTTCAACAATAAAAAGGAGTGCCTTCGCTATGCCTAAAGAAAATCCAAATGAGCGGCTTAGTAGATTAATAAAAAAACTTTTAAAAGAACGTGCCTTATCTATGCGTCAACTCGGAATGCTTACAAATATTGATCCCGCAACAATCTCAAGAATTATGAATGGTAAACAACCGCCAAAACAAAAACACCTACAAAAATTCGCAGAATGTCTGCAAGTTCCACCCCAATTGTTATTTGATGAAATGTATCCGGATTCTCCTCACATTAATAAAGAAAAGACGGATATGTACACATCTCTTGATACAATTCAGCAAACGCTGCAATCCTCTAACTTATTCGATTTCGACTACACAACAACCCGCGTAAAACAAGAACTTGAAAACTATGAACGATATGCGCAAACAACAGAGGGTGAAAAACGTATTCATGAAAGTTTTGCAAGCAAGTTAGAACAAATTGATAGTGCTGGTCCTTTCATTGAACAATTAACGGATATGTATCAACAATTTTGCAATGAAACGATTTCAAAAGAAGAGCGTGCAGTTCTTGGCGGCGCATTACTGTATTTCATTTTATCGACAGATATTATTCCCGACTATCTCTTTCCAATTGGTTATTTAGATGATGCAATTGCTGTTGAATTAGCGAAAGAGAAATTAATTGAGCTAAAACGAAAGACATAGAAAAATAAAGAACTATTTCAGTTGTTTCTATCCAACTCTGAAATAGTTCACTAAAAAATCGTACAAGTATACATACCTGTACGATTTCAACATACTAATCTATTTTTTTCGTATGACACCATTCGTATATAAATGCTGTTATTACTTTTGTAAATTCAATTAACTGTTCTATTTCTACTTTCTCATTTATTGAATGAGCTTCCTCTAATGTACCTGGTCCGTAAATAACGGCCGGAATATGAAATTCACTAAACCAACCACCATCCGTTACCGTTGCAGACATATCTAAAATTGCATTTTTAGAAAGAATTGATTCGTGTACTGAGCTAAGCGTTTTTACAGCTGCATGTTCACTATCTATTTCTAAAGAAGGAAAAATTTCGCCACGATCCACAATCATTGATTCTCCGCCCCACTTAAATTGTGGTGGATTTTCACTTAGCCATGGATCGGCAGCTGCCACTTTCCCAATATACTCTTCAATTTCTTTTATTATTTGTTCATGTGTTTCATTCGGATAAAAGTGTACTGTTATCCATAACCGGCACTCATCCGCAATAAATGCTGCATGTCTTCCGCCTTCAATAACAGCTGGATTAATTGTTGTTGTTCCAAATGGATAGCCTTCATATGTTTTCATGACTGCCCAGTGACGCTCTAATTCTTGTAAACTTTGCACAATTTTCATCATTTTTTCAATCGCGCTCGCTCCGAATAAACGACCCCCTGCATGGATCATTTGCCTTCGTGTTGCATCATGAAACGTTTGCGGGCTTTTCACAGTAATCCATCCAGTAATTACGCCGCCCTGTCCTTGCATATGTAAATCACTCGTATCCACTACGACTGCAAAATCAGCATCATACCCTCTTTTGCAGCATTGAAGTGTACCCGCTTCTCCCACTTCTTCCCCAATTACGGATTGAAAGATTAGATCTCCAGGTAATTCAATACCAGCTTCTTGTAATAGCTGAATAGCAAATAGTGCCCCAGCCAGTCCCCCTTTCATATCTGCTGCACCACGTCCAACTAACCAAGCATCTTTTATAAATGGCTCAAACGGATTCGTTTCCCACGCCTCACCTGCTGATATTTCCGCTACATCCATATGCCCATTAATAATAAGACTTTTATATGTGTCACTTTCTATCCCTTTTTTCACCCCAACAACGTTCGGATCATTCGGATATACATCCCATTTATCAACACTAAAATTTCGTTTTCTTAAAAACTGTGCAACAAATTCTTGCGCCTCATTTGTGTTTCTCGCCGGCGGTGCTGGTGTTTCAAAACGAATTAAGGTTTTTGTAAGCTCTAGTAACTCATCTTTTCGTAAATCAATCTGTTCTAATAGCTGTGAAACTTCTTGATTCATCGCTAATCCCCCTTTGCATACATAGTATGTTTCCAGCTTTATTTTCACAAAAAAAGAGACTGTTTACAATTTTACAGTCTCTAAATTACTCAATATTATAAACTTTCTACTTCTGTTGTATCTGTCTTTTCAATATGTTCTACTTTATGTGCCTTATTTCTTGTCGCACGGTAAAACAGTAAGCAAACAATCATAAATGGAATTCCACAATATAACGCCATTCTTTGTTCTGGAATAAAGGCCATACCAACAATTACTGTTACATTTAATACTAATGCAAGCAGTGGTACGAATGGATACAGTGGTGTTTTAAATTTCAAGTCTTTCACATATCCGCCCTGCTTTATATATGACCTTCTAGCTAATAAGTTAGATAAAGCAATAGATGCCCAAACTAATATCGCTCCGAACCCGGCAATAGAAAGTAGCCATAAATAAACTGTATCTTCCGCATAAATACCTGATAGTAATGAAAGGCAACCTACAATTGTACTTACAATCAATGCATAAATAGGAACACCATTTTTAGATAACTTACCAAAAATCGGACTAATCATTCCTTGATTAGACATAGACCATAGCATACGAGAAGTTGCATATAATCCTGAATTCGCAACGGATAGAACCGCTGTAATAATAACGAAATTGATAATATCGGCTGCATAAGGAATACCAATTTTATCAAATACAACTACAAATGGACTTTCTATTACTCCCGCCTGTTGCCAAGGGAATAATCCTGCAAGAATAAAAATAGATAATACAAAGAACACGAGTATACGCCAAACTGTATTATTAATTGCCTTCGGAATTGTTTTCTCTGGATTTTCACTCTCACCTGCTGCAATACCGACTAGTTCTGTTCCTTGGAAGGAAAAGTTAACAGCAATCATCGTAATTAAAATAGCGGATAATCCATTTGGAAACAATCCACCATAATCAGTAAAACTAGAGAACATTGGTGCTGGTTCATTTCCTTTCATATCTAGAAAACCAAACATCGCTGCCCCGCCCAAAATAATAAATGCAATGATTGTAATGACTTTAATACTTGCAAACCAAAATTCAACTTCTGCAAAACTTCTTGAAGATAACGCGTTAATAGCAAAAAGTAGTACCGCAAACACTACGCACCAAACCCAAGACGGTACATCAGGAAACCAGCGTTTCATTAAAATACTAACTGCAATTAGTTCAATACCTATTGTAGCCGACCAGTTTAGCCACGACATCCATCCGACTACATAACCCGCTGCAGGGGAAATATGCTTTGTAGCATACGTTTGATAAGATCCTGCGTCAGGCATCGCAACAGCTAATTCTCCGAGACAGAGCATCGTTAAATACATAACAAATCCTCCAACAAGATAAGCTACAATCGCTCCTCCAGGTCCAGCTTCATGAATTGTATACCCCGATCCTAAAAAAAGTCCGGTACCAATAACTCCTCCAAGTGCAATCATAAATATGTGTCTGCTTTTCAATTCCCTTTTTAATCCTTGGTTTTGATCCATCATACAAATCCCCCCTTTTCCCTTTGGAAACCCATTTCATGTAAGCGTTTTTATTTTTTTTATACGAAAAATAATTATTGAAAAGAGCAAAATACATAGTATTAATCACTACCTGTTATTAAAAGATCATCCCTCACTGTTATTAATAACTTTTGATCAGCGATAGCTTGTCCTTCTACTACTTCTAATGACTCGATATACCCACTGATTCCTACCTTAATTTCTACTTTCTGTTTATCTATTGTTTCAATTAACGCTAATTTCTCCCATTCGTATACGTAAGAACTTTCCATAACAAATAACTTCTCAACTTTCCCGTAACAAGGACTATACACGCCTTCTATAACCGTCTTCACTTTATACACTCCTCCTTCTTATTAATTGGTACTGAAACGTTGCATATCCCTCCTTTAGAGATTTCAACTATTCTTTATGCAAAATGCGTACCAATCTTAAATTCCTATTTAAAATGAGGGTTCCTCACAAAAAAATCTTCATAACCGCAAATTTTTTCTACCGTGTAAAAAGTTTTAAAAGGAAAATCGCAAAAAAATTTTGCGGTTTTATAAGAATTTTAATAAAATTATAAAAAGTCAGTCTTCATAGGGTGAAATGAGGAGAAGATAATCTATGCGTACAGAAGAAATTAATTTGAAACAGATCATTGAAATGAATATGCTATATGAAACTTTGCTCAATGAACTCGATATCGGGATTCATATTATTAATGAGGAAGGTAAAACGATTATCTATAACCGTAAAATGATGGAAATTGAATCAATGGAGCGCTCAGATGTGCTATATAAAAGTCCTTTAGAAGTATTCGCATTTGAGGAAAATAAAAATAGTACTCTTATAGAAGCATTAAAATTAGGAAAAACAAACAAAAATATAAAACAAACTTATTTTAACAATAAAGGGCAAGAAATTACGACGATTAACAATACTTTCCCTATAATAGAAAATGGAAAAATTAAAGGCGCTATTGAAATTTCAAAAGAGATTAGTAATTCTAAACAAACAATGAAAACAAACCTTTCCCGAAAACAAAATAATAAGTTTACCTTTGATCACATAATTGGTGATTCTGAAGCCATTCAATCAATCATTGCGGAAGGAAAAAGGGTAATTCGTACATCCTCCTCTATACTTCTCGTAGGAGAGACAGGCACTGGGAAAGAACTATTTGCACAAAGTATCCATAATGAAAGCCAGCGTTCAGGCAAACCATTTATTTCACAAAACTGTGCCGCTATACCTGATACGTTAATGGAAAGTTTATTATTTGGTACGAACCGAGGTGCATTTACAGGAGCTATCGATAAAGCCGGTTTATTTGAAGAAGCGAACGGAGGAACTTTGTTATTAGATGAGATCAATTCGTTAAGTCCAGCACTTCAAGCGAAGTTACTGCGGGCTATACAAGAAAAAACAATACGAAGAGTCGGAGGCACACAAGAAAAAGAAATTGATGTTCGCATTATAGCAACTATTAATGAAGACCCTCTTGAAGCTATTACACACAATCGATTACGGGAAGACTTATATTACCGATTAAGCGTCGTTACTTTATGCCTCCCGCCGTTACGCGAACGAAAAGAAGATATTCCCGCTCTTATCCAGCACTTTATCGAAAAGTACAACATTCAATTTGAACTTAGCGTAACAGATATAGATGTACATGTAAGAGAATTCTTGTATGCATATGATTGGCCCGGAAATGTACGAGAATTGGAACATATCATTGAAGGTTCAATGAACTTGGTTGAAGATGAAAATATTATTACAGCGTTTCATCTTCCCACTCGCTTTCGCGAACGAATAAAAAAAGAATTCAATACGCAACCTTTCCTAACTAATAACGATACTGATACACCTAAAACATTAAAACACACAATAGAAGCAATGGAAAAGAACTACATCAATCAAATTCTAAAAGAATATCACGGTAATATCTCACAAGCTGCAAAGTTTTTAGGATTAAGTAGACAAAACTTACAATATCGAATTAAAAAACTGCATTTACACATATGAAATGAAGCTTGGATGAGTGGATTACTAGCCCTCACCAATTCGACTTTTATTGCTTGTTCATGCAGCATAAATCTGCTTTAATGTACAAATAAACAGTTGGTAAAATATGCTATAATGAACATATAACATACTCGAAAGGAACGATATATATGAGTAATGATAAAAAATTAAAATTATTACAATACTTAGCCTTCTTCCCTACCATTGTATGTATGATGTTACTAGTTGATATAAATGCCTATCCTTATGCAAAGCTACTAGCAACACTTAGCGGCTCTTTTGCAGCTATTATGCTTGCTGCTTTTTGGAATTTGAAGATACGTATGAAGAAAGAAAGATCTTCTTAACGCTAAAGCATAAAAAAAATCGAGCCTACACAGCTCGATTTTTTTACTGATTATTAAAACTCAACATTCTCCAAATACAAACCACTTGCCTCAGCAAGACAATTAATTTGATTGCGTTGTTTCGCCTCTAAAATGTGTGGAATCGCCTCTGCATCTAATTGTCCTAATCCAACTTCAATTAATGCTCCAACAATTTTTCGTACCATGTTATGAAGGAATCCGTTACCACTTACTCTAATTTGTACAAATCCTGCCTCTTCCATCACATCAAGTGTATATACTTCCCGCACCATAGACTTTTTCTTTGATTTTGCATTTGAAAAAGCAGTAAAGTCATGTGAACCAACTAAATGTTTCGCAGCTTCTTTCATGCTTTTCACATTTAATTTTTTATTCACATGCATGCTGTATTTACGCATAAATGGGTTCGTATGCTCTTCATTCCAAATTTTATACAGATATGTTTTTGCTTTAGAATTGTAACGAGCATGGAATCGATCATGTACTTCTTCCACATTTGTAATGCTAATATCATTTGGCAAATATTGATTTAAATATTTTTTTACTTTATGTTCCACTAGCTTCTCATCACTTTGAAAGTTAGCAACTTGATTCAAAGCATGTACACCAGCGTCTGTTCTACTACAACCGATAATTTCAATTTCTTTTCCGACCATTTCGGAAATGACACTTTCGATTTTTCCTTGAATCGTATTATCGTTATTACCGAGACGTTGCCATCCTTTAAAACGTGCACCATCGTACTGAATCGTTAATTTATAATTGTTCATTTTATTCTCCTTCATAGAAAATATTCCCTCATATCGTGAGGGAATATAAATACACTTTACTTTCTAACAAGCTTCACTACATTTTCTACATGAGCTGTATGCGGGAACATATCAACTGGTTGTACATATTCCACTTCATAGCTCTTCATTAACGCTTGTACATCACGTGCTAATGAAGAAGGGTTACAAGATACGTAAACAACTTGTTTCGGCTTCACTTTTAAAATTGTTTCCAGTAATTTATCATCGCAACCTGTACGAGGTGGATCGACAACAATTACATCTGGACGCCATCCTTCTTTTACCCATTTCGGTAGCCATTGTTCAGCTTTACCTGCTTCATATTTCGTATTTGTAAATCCGTGACGCTTCGCATTTTTTCTTGCGTCTGCAATTGCTTCTGGAATTACATCCATACCACGTACTTCCGCTGCATCATTTGCAAGCCAAAGTCCGATTGTACCAACACCACAATACGCATCTACAATTTTCTCATTGCCAGTTAAAGCAGCGGCTTTTTTCGCTTCATTGTATAAAACAACCGTTTGTTCTGGATTCAACTGGAAGAATGCACGTGCTGATAATTCAAATGATAAATCACCAAGTGTTTCTTGAATTACTTCTTTTCCAGCTAATTTAAATGTTTTATCACCGAAAATAACAGATGTTTTACGCCAGTTTACATTTTGCATAATTGATTTAACAGCTGGCATCTGTTTTTGTACTTCTGCAATAAATTGTTCTTTATTTGGCAACTCTTCTTTTGTTGTAATAAGTGTAACTTGTACTTCCCCTGTTTGAACTGCAGTACGTGTCACAATTGTACGTACTAAACCTTTTTGTTTTTTCTCATTGTAAATAGAAACATTTAATTTTTCTAAAATACGTCTTACAACTTTTGTCGCTTCATTCGTTGCTTTATGTTGAATCATACAATGAGCAATATCAATTAGCTGATGTGAATTTTGTTTATACAGTCCTGTAATAACCTTTTCGTCTTTACGCCCCACTTGTAGTTGACTCTTATTACGATAATGCCATGGATTTTCCATGCCAAGCGTCGGACGAATTTTCTCTTCCAAACCGTTGTTCATATACTTCTGGAATGCTTGTACAACGATATCACGCTTTTGATTTAATTGTTCTTTATAGTCTAAATGTTGCAATTGGCAACCGCCACACTCTTCATATACCGGACATGGTGCTTTCACACGATGTGGTGAAGCTTTACGAACTTTTTTCACTTTCGCTTCAGCGAAGCCACGCTGAATTTTCGTTGTTTCTGCAACAACTTCTTCTCCTGGTAATGCCCCTGGAATGAAAACAACTTGTCTCTTAAAATAACCAACGCCTTCTCCGTTAATCCCAAGACGTTTAATTGTCACAGGGAACGTTTGACCAACTTCCAACTTACTCTCATGTTGCTTTTGTATCATTATTACACCTCTACTCTATACTTTTCCATAAATATAACGCTGCATAACTGCAGTATGGTTCACACTCTTGTTTCACTTTTTCTAAAAATGCATCATCAGGCTTATCATCTAATTGAAATACACCTTGTACTGCACGCTGAATCCCAATATCCGCTTTCGGAAACATGTTTTTCCGTCCAAGCCCAAACATTAAAAAATTTTGCACTGTCCATGTACCAATCCCCCTAATTGGTAACAATTGTGCTGAAATCTCTTCTTCCGCCTTGGTTTCTATACTCGCTAAATTTAATGTACCGCTGGCAATACTTCGACCTAATCCTACTATATATTCAGCCTTTCGCTGACTAAACTTCTGCTCTCTCAATTCCTCTATTGAAATATTTGCTACTATTTCTGGAGTGGGGAAAAAGAATACACCGTTCTTTTCTGTTCCATATCGTTTCACAAACTGTTCTGTTAACACAGTAGCAAATTTCAAATTTATTTGTTGATGAATGATACAGCGAAGAAGACAAGCAAAATAATCAAATTCTAAAATAATTGGAGTATAAGCATATGTTTCAAATAGTGGACGTAATGATGTGTTTAAAAAATGATTTTGTATATCATGAAACGGTTCATTCCAATGAAAAATGGCCCTCATTCGTTTCATAACTTTCTCTGGATCTCCTGTCTGACTAGAAATCCAAAACTGTGGATTTTGAACAGTACCAATCCCTTGCAGGCGAACAACAATCTGTTCCTCGTCTATACAAAGCGGGACATAAATAACTTTCTCATCTAATTGAATGACGTTAAGAGGATCAAAAGATAAACGTTTTAATACTTCTTCAAAATGATACGGATACTCTAACGTAACATGTTCGCTCCACATACGTTTCCCCATCCTTTTTACACATCATTATAGCATGAGAAAACCGCAAGCATACATGCTTACGGTTGATTGCTTTTTACTAAGTCATCTAGACTTTTAAAATGATACCCTTTCTCGCGCAAATCATCAATGATTTTCGCAAGTGCTTCTGCATTATCTTTTGATATTGCATGAAGTAATAAAATAGATCCTGGATGAATCATCGTCATAACATTATTATGCGCATATTGCCATCCTCTTTGCTCATCCACTTTCCAATCCAAAAATGCAAGTGACCAAAATACATTATAGTAGCCCATTTCTTTCGTAAGAGCTAACGTTCTTTCACTAAATACGCCGCGCGGGGGACGTACATATTTCACTTCTTTTTGCCCGGTTACTTTTTTAATTTCTTCCGTTACACTCGTTAATTCTTGACGAAGTTTCTCATCATTTACCGCTGTGAAATCAGGATGGCTCCACGAATGGTTTCCAATAATGTGTCCTTCATTCTTCATTCTTAACAATAAATCTTTTTGTGTTTTAATATAATGCCCCGTTACAAAGAAAGTTGCTGGTACTTTTTTCTCTTTTAATACGTCTAAGATTTTTCCTGTGTATCCATTCTCATATCCATTATCAAATGTTAAATAAATATCCTTTTTCTTCGTATCCCCTAAATAAAAACCACCATTTTTTTGTAGCAAATCTGTATATAACTTTCCTGCATCTGGTACTGTTTCATTTTTAGGGCGCGGGATTCCCCAGTTATGTGGAGTATTTGTATAAGCTAGTGCCGAAACTGGAACAAGTGCCATCATAATTGAAAAAATGAGACCGATATATAACCATTTATGTTTCATAAATAGTCTCCTTTCCATATATAATCGTACTCGTAGTTTCTGTTGCTACGCATTCTTTCATGCTGAACATGTTTTTCTATATATACCAAAAAAATGCATCTCGAATCGTTCGAGATGCATTTTTGTTTACTTAAATACTGGCTCTTTAAAGCTAGCTAATTTTTCAAGTGATGTTTTATCAACATCTGCATGTAAGCTATTACCGTGAGAATCCATCGTTACAACTGCTTTAAATCCATCGATACGTAAATGCCACATTGCCTCTGGAATACCAAATTGTAAGAAATCAACATCTTTCACTTCTTTAATACATTCAGCATAATATTGCGCTGCACCACCGATTGCGTTTAAATATACACCACCGTGTTCTTCTAAAGCTGCTAATGTTTTCGCACCCATGCCGCCTTTTCCAATGACAGCTCTAATACCGAATTTCTTCATAATATCACCTTGGTACGGTTCTTCACGAATACTTGTCGTTGGACCTGCCGCTTTAATTTGCCAATTGTCATTTTCATCTTTCACAACAACTGGACCACAGTGGTAAATAATTTGTCCATTTAAATCTACTGGACAATCGTTATCCATTAAATGCTTATGAATTGCGTCACGACCTGTATACATCATGCCATTAATTGTTACAACATCACCAACGCGAAGTTCACGAATTTGCTCTTCTGTAATTGGCGCTTGTAATACAATTTCACGCTGCTCCGTTTTTTCTTGTACTTCTTGCTCCAGTGTATCTTCACCTTCTTGATATAACCAATCCATAATTTCACCTGTTTCAGGATGGATTGTTACACCAAGGCGACGGTATGCCCAGCAATTATACGCCACAGATACGTAGAAACTAGCTGGCAGACGGTTATACACGCCAATTTTACAGCCAAGTAAAGTTGTTTCTCCGCCAAATCCCATCGTACCAATGCCAAGCTTATTCGCATTTTCTAATACATATTCTTCAAGTTGTTGTAATTCTGGGATTGGATTGACATCATCTAATGTACGGAATAATTGATTTTTTGCTAATTCGTAACCTGATGTGCGGTCTCCCCCGATACCAACACCAATTACACCTGCACTACATCCTTGACCTTGTGCTTGATATACCGCATGAAGAAGGCATTTACGAATCCCTTCTAAATCACGGCCAGCTCGTCCAAGTCCTTCTAGTTCACACGGTAAGCTATACTGAATATTTTTATTCTCACAGCCACCCCCCTTTAGGATTAAACGTGCATCAATATAATCTTTTTCCCATTGTTCAAACTTAATAACCGGTGTACCTGGTCCTAAATTATTTCCACTATTGTCTCCAAAAAGAGAATCAACAGAATTTGGACGAAGTTTACCATCTTTTGTCGCCCGCTCAAGCGCATTATAGATAGCTTCCTTCAACTTTAATTGATTCACACCAACTGGTGTATAAATTTTAAACGTTGGCATCCCTGTATCTTGGCAAATTGGCGAGATGTTATCATCAGCCATTTTAATATTATTTGTAATTGTGCCAAGTGCCATCGCAGAACGAGTCCCTGCATTTTCTCGCTCTTTCGCTTGTTGAATCGCACGACGAACATCTTTCGGTAAGTTCGTTGACGTTTCAACAATTAGTTGATACATGCTTTCTTGAAGCTTTTCCATTGTTACTTCCCCCTCAATTGTGAACGCTACCAAAACGTTATGAGCTGAAATTTCCACTATTATGCTCTGCAGCTTTTTATTTGTTTCACGCTATTCAAGCATACATGAAATTTTTCACAACTTGATTATACCTCTTTTTCTATCGTCCTTCTATTATCCGCACAGAAAAAGGCTACCAAATTGGAATTGGCAGCCTTTTTAATATATTATTCGTCTTTTTTAAATTGCTCACATTTTAATTCTAATTCATCTAGCATTGCAAGAAGACGATCTACATCTTCTAATTCTACTTCTTCAGGTTCAATTGTATCAATTACTTCAATGAACATATTTAAACGTTCTTTTAAATATACTAATTGTGTATCTTTATCTTGAATTGCTTTTCCCATGAAGGCACTCTCCTTTTAATTCGAGTTGCTTTTATTATACCGCAAAAATGATTACAATGGGTATGTAATTTCATCAATTTTGTCACGGTTATTCACTATAATGTAAGCCCTCTCTCTTTTTCCTCTAAAAAGTTTCGCTTTATAAAAAGCACATATTCTTCTATTATAGAGGATGGACAAATTGTTATTTCAATAGTCAAAGGAGTATTTCATATGACGATATCACAAAAAATGAAGCCGATTACTCCTTCTTACGATCCATGGGAAGCGTATATGGACCTTGAAGAGTACGGCAAACTACTATTAACAAATGTTGAGTTTACAACAACGACGTTATGCAATATGCGCTGTGAGCATTGCGCTGTTGGTTACACGTTACAGCCGAAAGACCCGAATCCGCTTCCGATGGATCTTTTATTAAAACGATTAGATGAGATTCCTCATTTACGTTCTTTAAGTATTACTGGCGGAGAACCTATGCTTTCAAAAAAATCCGTCGACAACTATGTAACACCACTCTTAAAATACGCCCACGAACGAGGTGTTCGCACTCAAATCAACTCAAACTTAACTATAGATTTAGCACGTTACGAACAAATTATTCCCTATTTAGACGTATTGCATATATCTCATAACTGGGGAACAATTGACGACTTCGTTGAAGGCGGATTTGCAATGATGGAGCGTAAACCTACGTATGAACAGCGTGCAAAATTATTTGAACGTATGATCACAAATAGTAAAGCTCTATCAGATGCAGGTGTACTCGTATCAGCCGAAACGATGTTGAATAAACGAACTCTACCACACATTGAGCATATTCATCGTCAAATCGTTGATGAAATGGGATGTAAACGTCATGAGGTTCACCCAATGTATCCAAGTGACTTCGCGAGTAATCTAGAGATTTTAACAAAAGCTGAAATTCGTGATGCAATTGAGCATTTACTAGAAATTCGCGATGAAAATGTATGGATGTTATTTGGAACTTTACCTTTCTATGCTTGTAGCGATGATGAGCGAGACATTGCCACATTTAAAAAATTACAAAAGAGCAAAAATGTAACTGTTCGTAACGATCCAGATGGCCGTTCTCGTTTAAATGTAAATATTTTTGATGGAAATATTATTGTAACGGACTTTGGTGATGTTCCACTTCTAGGTAACATTCAAACAAATACGTTACAAGAAGCGTATGAAAAATGGAGCGCTTCAAAAACAGCAAAATCATTAAGCTGTCACTGTCCAGCAGTAAAATGTCTTGGACCGAATGTTCTTGTAAAAAACAGCTACTATCCAACCGAAAATTTCTTATCAAAAACAGCAAATATTACATTATAAAAAAACGTCAGCTTATAAGCTGACGTTTTTTATCTTATTGCGAATGAGAAGAAGAAATGAATTTAAAATATAAATGATCATGAATTGGGATAGCGGCTCCAATTCCTTGAGAAGTAATATTTTTTACAACAAGCCTTTTTTGATTTCCTTTTAATACGAGATATACTTCTCCAAATGTTACTTTTCCTTTTTCATTTACTGCTGGTGTATAAGCATATAAATATCCAAGTTGACTCGGACTAATATTATACACACGCTCATGCCCTGTACCATAACCAATAGTCGTTTTAAATGAAAGTGGCAATTGTACTTTTTCAAGTGCTTTGAGAAGCATCATTTTTTTCACATCTGCAGCATCTTTCATATCTGCTGTTAAATCACCTTCAACCGTCTTTTGTGTTTCTTGCTTATAGCGTAGTGGATATAGGCGATCTCCTCCGCGATTATCGTACACATTGCGATTTACTTGTTTATATTCCCAATTAACCGATGTATCAATCGATTCATAATGTAAAGCCCATTGCCCTAAATAAATCTTTGCTCGGTACCCTACCGCAAGCGGCGCATTCGAAATTGTTGTTTCATTAAACATTCGAATTAAGTCCGGATTTTCAATTTTAATATTTGCTGTTTTTAATAATTCTTGAGCAAACTTACTCGGCTGTAAACGCGGTAAATCTTGCGCATCATTTGGAAACGTATTGTCTTTAGAAATATTTAAAACAGATGAAGGCATTTTTGTTTCTACTGTTGTCTTTGCAAAGCCACTGTTAGGAAATAATAAAATAAACGAGACCATAGTTGAAAGACATATGCTGTATACTCGTTTCACCTGTCTGGCTCCTTCCTACATAAAGGTATATATACTACTTCGTTTATTGTTTTCTCTGAGCACAATTGTTATGCCTATTTTTCATAATAAATAAAAACCAATTCCCATAATGACATACGCAGCTAATAAAGTACCGCCTTCAAACCAGTTTGTATCTCCATCATTTGAAATCGCAATCGTTAAGAAAACAGCTGTAATCATAGAAACAAGTTCTGGTATTGTAAATACTAAAGGCATCCTTTGCGTGAAAAACATAGAAAGCAGTACTAATACAGGAGCAACAAACATGGCAATTTGTAATGTAGAACCTATCGCAATCTCAACTGCAATATTTACTTTATTTTTATACGCCATAATAATTGCAGATGCATGTTCTGCTGCATTTCCAACAATCGCAACGATAATAACACCTATAAACAATTCTGACCAACCAAATGATTTTGCAACTGTCTCAAATGTATGCACGAGCGCCTCTGACACATAAGCTACCGCAATTGTTGCTATCGCTAAAATGAGTAATGCTTTCCCTTTCGACCACTCTGGTTCTTCCTCATGAGCGACTTCATCACTTTTATGCTGATATACACCACGGTGCGTCACTAACTTAAATAGCAATGCAGCAAGGTACATAATAATCATAATAATCGAGACACCTATACTTAACTGATACGTCTTTCCAGCGTCCATCTTCATTGAAAAAATCTCTGGAATAACAAATGCTACTACTACAGCAAAGATTAATAAAGCCGAATTATGCCTTGCATCATATACATTAAAACTTTGTCTTTTATATTTAAGCCCTCCCACAAAGAAGGATAGCCCTCCTACTAATAATAAATTTCCAAGTACAGAACCTGTTAAAGAAGCTAACACAACTTCAATTAATCCTGCCTGAAGTGCAAAAATCGAAATGATTAGTTCAACAGCGTTACCGAAAGTAGCATTTAATAATCCACCTATTCTAGGACCAGATACAATTGCCAAACTTTCTGTCGCTCTCCCCATAAAACCCGCTAATGCGATAATCGTAATACAATACACAGCAAACATAATTGTTTGAGGCCAATGAAGTGTTTTCCCAAGTACAGACAGTGGTACACCTATAAGAGCCACTATAAGAAATATTTTATTAAACATGCTTTTCATCCTTCCATCGTATGTATTTCTCCTCGATATTATTATTATTCTTCTCCTAACTTGTCCGATTTCATCACAATTGCGTTTAAAAAATTGAATTGAAGAAAACAGTATGAAAGATGTTTAAATCATCTTGTTTAAATAAAGAAAATGTAAGTTAAGAAAAGAGGTAAAAAATATGCACTTAAAAGAAAAAATCGCAACTATTATTCAAGGTCAACGTACTGGTGTATTATCTACAGTACGAAACGAGAAACCTCATAGCGCCTTTATGATGTTTTTCCATGAAGATTTTGTACTGTATGTTGCAACAGATCGACAATCAAAAAAGATAACAGATATCGAAAACAATCCAAATGTACATGTACTACTTGGTCGTGAAGGAAAAAAATTAGATGAAGATTATATTGAAGTGGAAGGCTTAGCCTCCATCGAGGAAGACTCAACATTAAAAAACAAGTTTTGGAATAATAGCTTAAAACGTTGGTTACTCGGTCCTGAAGACCCTAATTATGTACTAATTAAAATCAATCCCGATACAATTTATTACATCGATGGTGCCGGTACGACGGAGCCCGAGTTTTTACGACTATAAAATAAAACAAGCCCTCTTTAGGTGGGCTTGTTTTGTCGAAAAGTTCTTCTGAAAAAAACAATAAAATAGGTGGAACTTTCCAAAGATTCTGTTATATAATAGCAGTAACTTAAATAAACTGTATTAAAACAGATTGAGAGGAGAAATAAAATTGATGAAAAGAGAAGAACGCAAAAACATGATTGAGTTTATCGAAAAGAAAAAAGGGATTGAGCGTGACGAATTATTATTTATGACAGACGATGAAGTAGAACATATTTATAATGTAACGTATTTTTTATATGAAGAAATTGCAGAGTAGTATAATAATCCCCACCTTATGAAAAATATAAGGTGGGGATTATTATGTTATCTATCCAGCTCGTTGCGAGGCGGTAAAACCTCATTCACTTTATACATGAGAATGGTTTTCATGTATAATAATGTAAGATTGGAGGAATTTTACTATGAGTTCATGGCTCTTGTTCGCACTATTATCAGCAATTGCTGCTGCCCTTGTATCTATTTTCGGTAAGATTGGTTTAGATGGAATCGATGCCAATGTTGCTACGACGGTTCGTTCTATTATCATGGCATTATTTATGGTAGGCGTTATTATTATACAAGGTAAATTTCAAAATATTGGCGACGTACTTCTAAATAAAAAAGCACTGCTCTTTATCACATTAAGCGGAATTGCAGGTGCTTCGTCATGGCTATTTTATTTTCTTGCCCTCAAAACAGGGAAAGTTTCACAAGTGGCTCCTGTCGATAAATTAAGCGTCGTATTTTCTATCATTCTCGCGATGATTATACTCGGTGAAAAGTTAAACTTTATGACTGGCATTGGTGTAGTCTTTATTACAACTGGTGTACTATTTATCGCTTTCAGCTAAAAAAACCGCTACTCGCGGTTTTTCTTTTTCTTTATGTAAAACCATACGACACCTGTAACAACTACTGAAATGGATAAAATCCATATTCCATAATGATGCAAACTATACTCAACGAAACGCCACTTCTCTCCTAACTTCCAACCAAGTCCAATAAAAACACTGATCCAAATAAACGCACCACCGTAAGCGTACAAACAAAAACGCCAAAGTGTTAAATTCGACATCCCAGCAAAATATGCTGTTAAATGACGTACTCCTGGGATAAAGTAACCAATCATTAAAAGAAATGGGCCATATTTTTCAAATAAAATATGTGTTTTTTCAATGTGATGTTCCTTAATTCTAATTTTCGGTCCATATTTTTTTAAAACAGGGAGCCCAAGTTTTAAACCTAATATGTAGCTTAATGTAATGCCTAACATCGCACCAGCCATCCCACTTAAAAAAGCAGCAGTTCCTGACATAACTCCTTTTGAAACGTTATAACCAACGAAGGTCAATAAAAACTCGTCTGGTATCGGTAATCCAACAATCCCGCCAGCTAAAGCTATAATAATTCCAAAATACCCATAATGTGCGATTAACTCGCCAATATGTTGTTCCATTCGGAAGACACATCCTATGCACGATCGTTATTCCACATTGTGCCCTTTCTATCTTTCAGACAAACATGGTATACATATTCACTATACATTGTTTTTATAATGAACTCTACTTCTATCCATTCCTTTAGCAGACAGAAATTGAACTATTAATCAGTGACCTCGCTCATTCTTAGTACACATCAATCACGTGCTAGACTCCCGCCTTCTTTCCTTATATCCATCTCCTCTTGAAGGACTAATCTTACTACCCACAAATACCATGATTAAAAAATAAAAATTCATATGCTTGTTTTTTTGTTACAATAAAGGAAAGTTACTTTTCGCAACGGTTTAACTCTCAGGAAAAATGATATACCTAGCAAAAACATAGTTTGGTCGATATAATGCAACTTCTACCTATTAAAAGAACATGCACCCTTTACATACAACATCATTTTTCTAAATTATACAGGGGGAACGAACATGACCATTGAAAATCAATTTATCCAAAAGGTTTACTATAAAACATTTTTAACAGAAAAAACTTCTACTCCAGTATCAGAAGTACTCGGTGAAGCATATATAAATGAATCTACAAATGAATTCTCCAACATTTCTAATATTCGCTTTGCTCAAGGTGAATTGTATTACCAAAATAAAGACTTTGAAGCAGCAATATTTAAATGGGAGAAAGTAAATAATGAGCTTGCACTTTGGGCAACCAAGAATATTGCAGATGCTTATTTTGAACTAGGATTCTTACCAAAGGCAGAAGAAATATATCAATCTATCCAAACGGAAGATACAACTCTTACAATGGAAGTTTCCTTACAACTTCTTTCTCTTTATATCGAACAAGATCGTTTAGGTCTAGCATTTAAGACGATTAGTGAGGCTGTTGCATTTCAACCTGACTATCCAAATATTACTTCAATTGCTCGTTCATTCTATGAAAAACAAGAAGATTGGAATAACGCCATCGAACTTGCCGTTCAAGAAGGAATTCGAACAAAATCATTACACTGGTTCGATACTTTAATTAATTATGTGAATCAAGGATTTACGAAACAAATCAAACCAGAATATTTCTATGAATCTTTAAAAGCTTTATATGCAATTGATCAAGTCCAATTTAAGGAACTTGTTATTGCTCTTTGGAACAGCTATCAACATGAAAAATCACATCTACCTTGGATTCAAACAATCAATCATTTATTCTTACATATTGAGACAGACAACAATGACGATTGGCATGAAATTGTTGAACGCTATCAAGATACGTACTTTGAATTAATTACTGGTGAACATTTCATGCATGAAATGCAAGGACTTGTACCTGACTTATTAACAAATTGGTTTAGTTTAACGAGAGCAAAAGACGCCCTATTCGTCTCTGCTGCAGTGTTAGCGTGGAATGAAGTTTCACCTACAACTTTAGAGTCATTACTCGTAAAAAGTGCGGGAGCCCTACTCTCTAATTCAACAGCTGAAACAAATGTGAATATGGAAACTGTTTCTCATTTATTCGAAACAATTGCTGTATGGGCTGAAAAAAATGATGTAGATTTAAGTCATCAATTTACGTTACTCGTTCATGAACTATGTGATTTAAATGTTACAAAATTACTAATTTCGGGAACTAGTGACTATGATAAATTATCATTCGTCAATTCAATATTAGGAGAGAACATCTTAACTGAAACTATAACAACTCCTATTCTATTTAAAGATGATAGCCAAACTGAAATAACAGAATTCACTGCGTTAGATGTGCACAATATACCGAACTTTGATGAATTCCATCAAATAATGGCTACACCTGAACAATCAGAACTTGAGAACAAATGTATAGAAATTAAATTACCAAGTAGATTTTTGAGAAAGAATAAATTTGCATTTCTTGTTACACCATCTGTTCGAGGACAAGTGGATAAAAACAGCTCATATTTTGAATACTTACAAGCCGCAGATAGCCTTATTTACGTATTAAATTCTGCTTCATCGTTACATGGTGAAGAACTTGATACATTACTTTATTTACGTGAACAAGTACCAAACTTACAAATTCATTTCGTATTACATACAAATAGTGCGGATACGAATGAAAAACTAATGAGTAAAATGAAAGTCCATTTCCCAAATGCGCAGTTCTTCCCATACTCTCCTTCACAAGAGGGGAGCCAACAACTTGGGGACGTGACAGAGTCTATTCTTTCTAATCTAGCAGAACGCGATATAGAACAAGAACGTATCGAAAAACTAATATGGTTTACTCAAAAGACAATCGCATACCTTGTAAATGAACGTGTGGAATTAGAAAATACATTAGTCAAATCAGTACGCTGGAATAAACATATCTCAGTAAAACTAAACGGATTTATTAACAATCTTACTGCTCTTGAAAAAGATAAAATTCGTTCTATTACAGAATCTTATCTTTTAACGAAAGAAGAAATCACAAGAGATATCCATTCTCAAATTCCTGAATTATTACAGAGCTGCTCTGACCTTGTTCAAGAAGATAGTGATTTCAAATTAGTTCATGAAGAATTAAATACTGCGATGAACGAACGAATTCAAAAACATGTACAGCAAGTGCTTCTCCCTAAATTTACTGGGTTTATTCAAGAGTGGATTGAAACAGCACATAATGAATTTATTCAAGCTCAATCTTATTTAGATGAAATGAGTGAAACGTTTAATAAATTATATAAAGAAGAACGAATGAAACTTCCTTGCGATTTCAAATTACTAGATGATTGGCATCGAGATGTTGTACGCATGACCAATAGAATTACAGTATCGAATATCAATATTTTATTACGTTTTACACCGACACAATTTTTCTTAAAGAGTGCAGGAAAACTATTTGGTAACATGCAAAAAAATCAATCTATGCTTGCAAACAAATATAAACAATATATTGAAACGGAAGACTATACGGAAATTGCTCAAACGATTTCAAAACAATTCTTCCTTCAATTTGAAGTATTTGAAGGCGCATTAGAACGAGATATCATGATGTTCTTTAAAGATCCACTTAGCATACTGAAACAAAATGTAGAAGCCGCTCAACTTGAAATACAGGAAGACGAGCAAACATTAGCAACGTTAAGAAGCAACCCAGAAACTTATCACGATCCGTTAGCATTCTTTAAACTGCAACTATTGCAACACAAATTCGTTTTAAGTACGCACAAAAACAATGAAGACGTCTATGAATTTAATGAGTCTCCTACGATTTAACATAAAGTGAAACTTTAATCAGTGGTGGGTCTTCATCCCCCACCTAACTTCCTTGCTTTCGCTGAATTTTGAGGTGGGGGTCTTACTGCCCATTAAAGCGGGATAAAAAACCAAGCAAACTGAAATTTGCTTGGTTTTTTACTTTAATTCATTATTTTCATATGTTCAAATGGATAATAAATTGCCGCTAATTCTCCTAATACATCAGCTTTATCAATGAGTCCTAAACCATTTCTACTATCTCTGCTTATTAAGCGATTATCTCCCATAACAAAAATCTTGTTTTTAGGAACTGTAATTGGTCCAAAGTCCTCCGTTAAATTCATAAGTTTTTTTTCAGCTTGTTTTTTATTACTATACAAATACGCTTCCTCTATCACTTCATGATTCACATATAATTGATCATTTCTCACCTCAATAACATCGCCAGGCAAACCAATAACCCTTTTCACATAAAAATTATCTGTCTTTACAACAATAATATCTTCTCTCCCATAACTTTCAAATTTCTTTGCCAACTTATTCACAATCACCTTATCCCCATCTTGTAACGTTGGCTTCATGGATGCCCCTTTTACAGTCGTAGGAAAAAATACGAAAATTTTCGCCAAAAACACGAGCAAACAAGCAATTGCAATTGTTCCAAAGAATTCGCGCCAACGTTTTTTCTTTTGCATCATTCCACCATCTCATCATCTTTTTACTTTTATTATAAGTACTTCAACTAATAAATTTCTATAAAATTCTGAATTATATAATCATAATATTACAAATTTAAAAATAAAAATATTCAAGAATGTATTATTCTGATATACTATAGCTTGCATTTATTCTATTTTATGTACTTAGGAGGATTTTTTCTATGAAAGTTATGCTTAAAAATGAAAATACCGGTCAAATTAAGCAAGCAAAAATTGGTTTTAGTTGGACTGTATTTTTCTTTGGTTTCTTCCCTGCTATATTCCGTGGAGACTGGAAATGGTTTTTAATTATTTTAATCGCTAGCATGTTTACATTCGGATTCTCTAACTTAGTCTTCTGCTTTATTTACAACAAGCTTTACATCAATGATTTATTATCCCAAGGTTATAAAGCAGCAGATGAATACAGCCTTTCTGCTCTACAACAAAAAAACATTGTAGCATAGTAACAAAAAAGATACTCTTCAAATAGTCTATCCACTATTCGAAGAGTATCTTTTTATATTCCCACATATACAATACACATTTGAGCCGCTACATATGTAAGCCAAATCCAAAGTGGTTCATACTTTAATTTGCGTCCTCCAATATCTGTCACACCAATAATAAAATCAGAAATCACAAATAATAAACCACCAAAAGCTGGTATCCACCATATTCCTGTATTCTCATAGTATAAGGCGAATGCAAAGCAAGCCATTCCTCCAACCCACAATCCGTAAATTAGCGCTCCTATCGTAAACAATTTATCTTGTTTATCATTTCGAATAAAGAAGAACCATCCTATAATGAGAAAGAGTCCGTATACGAGTAAACCAATCCAAAAACCATTCCATGAAATACCTGTTTGCAAAAATGCTTTTACATAAAAACAATGAGCAAGAGCGAAAGTAATCATGCCTCCAATTAATCTGTGACCAATTGGAATCAAACCTGCCATAAATAAATCTCCTACAGTTGATAAAGTCATCCCTAGTGCAACCCACGTACTATAATCTACTGATGGATCTTGTAACCATATCCAAATTGCACTTGCTGTTAAAGAAAAACTAAGAATAAGACGCACCGCTAAAGGTAACGGCATATTATTTCTTTTCTTTTTTGTCTGTCCTATTGCATAAATTGCACCAATAAAAAAAAGAATGATTTGTGCAATTAACACCATGTAAAGTAGATTCATAATATGTTCTCCTCAATAAATACTTTTGTATCTTTTTTCGTGACACCTAGTCTATTATCCTTTTTCTATAAAAAAAGAAGAACAGCACTGTTCTTCCATTGTAATCGTTTTCTCGTTATCTATGCTACTTGTTTTTCTTTCTCCATTTTCTGCTTAGCTGGCACCCGATTCACCACAATAATTCCCGCAGCTACACACGCTAAACCGAATAATACAAACGAATGAATTGCTTCGCCTAAAATCATGCTCGATAATAACACACCAAATACAGGTATAAAGAACATGTACATTGATACTTTTCCAACCTTGTTGTACTTCATAATTGTATTCCAAATGCAAAATCCTGCTGCGGATAAGAAAGATAAATAGATAAGCATTAGTATTGCATGTATACTAAATGTAAATGGCATAACTCCAACTTGCACAGCCCCTATACATAATAGTCCGATAGAACCAAAAATCATTTGGTAGGCTGTCATATAGCCAATATCTAATGTTTTACTACCTTCTTTCGCCAATATATTCCCATACGAGTACAACATTGCTGCAATCAGAAGTAATAAACTACCAATTCCGAAATGGAATGACAAACTACCATCACTAGGTACATTTACTAAAATGACACCACAGAAGCCGATAGAAACTCCAATTACTTTTCTCACATTAAGAGCATCATCTTTATATAAAAAATGTGCGAGTAAAATTTGAAAGAATGATGAGGTTCCTGAAATGATAGCTCCTTCAATACCAGAACTATAGCTCATTCCAATATAAAAGCATATATATTGAAGAAATGTTTGAAATAAACCAATTTGTACTAACTGCTTCCCCGTTCCTTTTTTGAAATTCATATCTTTTCCTAACGCTTTAAAGAAGAATAAAAGCATAACCCCAGATAAGAAGAAACGATAACCAGCAAATAATATTTGCTCCCCAACTTCTTGTGGCTGAATTCCAAGTTCAGCATAACTTAATTTAATAAAAGGGAATGCGCTCCCCCATAAAAAAGTCGCTACTATTGCAGCAATAAACACGCCAATCGGATGGGTAAAAAATTTCTCTGTCTTCACTTGTTGTCTTCCTTTCCGATCTTTTTACGAACAATATTCATATATACCAAAGGAACTGTGAAAACACAAGTTTTCAGTTTATACGCAAACAAAAACATATCATCTAACGAAAACATATGCTATACTATAGAATAATTACAACATAATAACTGTTAAAAACAGATTCAACAGAAATGCTGCTATCCATTATGGATGGCAGCTTTCGTCGTTTTATAGGGGTTTCGATTTTGATTATTTTTCTCAATAAGAATTTGGAAGGAGCGAGTAGTAATGAACTCAGAAGTAAAAACATTACAAGTACAAAAGTCTATTTCTCATCCCTCTTTATGGGATACATTAAAGAAACATTATGAACTTATATTTGCAATCGCATCTGGTATTTTCATTTTAGCTGGTTGGTTATTCACAAAGAACGATGTAATGAATGTAGGCATTACTTGCTATATCCTTGCTTATATAGTTGGTGGATATGCAAAAGCAAAAGAAGGTATTGAAGATACAATTGAGGAGAAAGAGCTAAATGTCGAAATGCTTATGCTCTTTGCTGCTATCGGTGCTGCAATTATTGGCTACTGGGCAGAAGGCGCGATTTTAATCTTTATTTTCGCACTAAGCGGTGCAATGGAATCTTATACATTAAGTAAAAGCCAAAAAGAAATTTCAGCGCTTCTTGATCTACAACCTGAAGAAGCATTACGTATTTCAAATGGAACCGAGGAACGTGTTCCTGTTGGACGATTACAAATTAACGACATTATTTTAATTAAGCCAGGTGAGCGCGTTCCTGCTGACGGTACGATTCATAGCGGTGAAACAAATATCGATGAGGCAGCGATTACTGGTGAACCTATTCCAAATGAAAAAAAACATGGTGATGAAGTATTTGCTGGTACTGTAAACTTACGCGGTGCTATCGAAGTTAAAATTACGAAGCCGAGCGATCAAACATTATTCCAAAAGATTATCCGTCTCGTTCAAAGTGCACAAAGTGAAAAATCACCATCACAACTATTCATCGAAAAGTTTGAAGGAACATATGTAAAAGGTGTACTACTCGTTGTTGCGCTTATGATGTTCGTCCCTCATTTCTTACTAGATTGGAGCTGGAATGAAACGTTTTATCGCGCTATGATCTTACTTGTAGTCGCATCTCCTTGTGCACTCGTTGCTGCCATTACACCAGCAACGTTATCTGCTATTTCTAACGGAGCAAGAAATGGAATTCTCTTTAAAGGTGGCATACATTTAGAACGCCTCGCTTCAGTAAAAGCAATTGCTTTTGATAAAACAGGGACATTAACAGAAGGAAAACCTACCGTAACAGATGTATATGTTCGAGAAAATATGACAGAAAAAGAAGTACTTTCAATTACAGCAGCAATTGAAAGTCACTCTACACATCCTTTAGCTGAATCTATTGTGAAGTATGCACAACATGCGTATGACATTACATTAAAAAAACCAGAAAACGTTGAAGATGTAACTGGTTTTGGGCTAAAAGGAACATTCGAAAACAAAGCTTATAAAATAGGTAAAGCTGATTTTATCGGTGAAGAAACAAAGACATTTCATAATGGTATTTCTGCTTCCCTTGAAAAAGAAGGTAAAACTGTCGTTTATATTAGTGACGAGGATGGCATCCTTGGGCTTATCGCTTTAAAAGATACACTTCGCCAAGAAACGATAGCTGCTATTCGCGAATTACAAAGCATCGGTGTCGAAGCAATTATGATTACTGGTGATAATGAAGAAACAGCAAAAGCAATTGCCTCTGAAAGTAATATAAAGGAATATTACGCATCATGCTTACCAGAAACAAAAGTGGAAACGATTAAAAAGCTAAAAGAAAAATACGGGACAGTAGCAATGGTCGGAGATGGTATAAATGATGCCCCTGCACTCGCTACTGCTAGCATTGGTGTAGCGATGGGAGAAGGAACAGACGTAGCTTTAGAAACGGCAGACGTTGTACTTATGAAGAACGAGTTATCTCGACTTTCACAAGCAATTCGTTTATCAAAACGAATGAACCGTATTGTAAAGCAAAACGTAATCTTTTCACTAGCTGTAATTGCAATGCTGATTTGTTCAAACTTCATGCAATTTTTAGCTCTTCCATTCGGTGTTATCGGGCATGAGGGAAGTACGATTCTTGTTATTTTAAATGGCTTACGATTATTAAAAGGAAACAATTAAAACGGGTCCCTCATAAAGGACCCGTTTTTTCTAATGGTAGCTATTATGCCCGTTTGCACTACCACTCGTTTTATGCTTTGGATGCGAACTACTCTTTTGTTTATTGTTATTTTTATTGTTGTGATTCTTTTTATTATTACTCATGAAATATCCCCCCTGTTCCCTATTATTATGGAACAAGAGCTCACTTTTCATTACGGGAATTATTGTCACCCGTCCTATAATGATGGAGTAAACCATTAATTTCACCGCCAAGTAAAATTACCCATCCAGTTAAGTAAAACCATAACATTAAAATAATAATACCACCGAGACCACCATATGTATTGGCGTAATTCGCAAACTTATCTACATAATAAGCAAATGAGTACGATACCACAATCCATCCTACAGTAGCAAATGTTGCTCCTGAAATGACTTCTCTTCTTTTTAATTTTCGATCTGGTGCAAATGTATATAAAAAACTAAACAATGCAAATAACACGAAGAAACTCGCTACTAAACGCGTAATACTCCACACGTAAGAAAAACTATCCGATAAACCAATTGCTTTAAATACAGCTGCCCCAATGACTTGTCCAAACACTGGAACAATTAGTGCAAACACAATCATAAAAATAATCGCTAATGTAAATACAATTGATAACGCCCTCGTTTTAATAAAAGAACGTGTTTCTGTTACATCATACGCACGGTTAAAAGCATTCATCACCGCATTTACACCATTTGAAGCAAACCATAGCATTGATAATAAACCAAATGATAATAAACCACCATTTTGCTCATTTACAACTTTATCCACGTTTACTTCAATCAAAGACATTGCATCTTCAGGTACGTACGGTTCTAATAAGTTGAGCACACTTTCTGTTTGAAGGTCAATGAATCCAAGAAGCGTAATTAAGAAAACAAGCCCAGGAAAAATCGCAAGCAAGAAGAAATAAGCGAGCTGTGCTGCCAAGCCCGCTACATCATCGCGCATCGTTCGGTCATATAAATCTTTACCAAACGAATAAGTACGATTTCTTCTCACCTTTTCTAAAATTTTTCTCATATATGGTTAAACGCTTTTCTTCTCTTCTTTATCTTGCTTCAACTCAATGTACGCTTCAGTTTTTTTTTCCTCTACATTGGAGTCTTTCATAAATAGTTCACGCGCTTCTTTCATACCGCCATCTTCAGCAACTACCGGCTCTTCTTCTGCTTTCAGTTCATCTACTTTTGGAGAAACAGCTTGAATTTCAATCGTTTCTGGCTTCTCTGCTGGCTCAACCTTTTTCTTACTAAAAATTTCTTTCGTTTCTTTTAACGTCTCTACAACAGACGGCGTCAATTTTTTAATTTCTGCTACTTTTGCTTTCACTACATTTAAATCAGCAAGTTCGCGTCCTTTATCTGTAACAGTTTGCACTTTTTCTTTGATTTTTGCATTTTCACCAATTTCAATCATCTTTGTTTTTGCTTTTTCTGCAGTATTTTTTACTTTTTCACGGTTTTCTTTCTTCAACATAGATACAGCTACACCTGCAGCTACACCAATCGCAATGTTTCGAGCAATATTATTTTTCTTTGCCATATTCCTTCACCCTTTCATTTCTTATGTTAGAAAGTATTTCTTTCTAAGCTTCCTCATATTCCTTGTTCTTTTCGAATGAAAGCTAATAGCTTTGCACACCCTTCTGTTACAAGGTCATATACTTCTTGGAAATTCCCTGTATAGTAAGGGTCGGGAACGTCTGTCGAGCCACCGTCTGGAACAAAATCGGACAGCCTACCAATATAGCCTCCAGTTTTACCTAAACTTTTTAAATCTGCTATATTCTTGTTGTCCATGGCAATAATATAATCAAACTTTGTTAAGTCTTCTTTTTCTACTTGCCTTGCTTTAATTCCTTCAAAAGTGACTGCATTTTCTTTTAAAATTTTTTGTGTTCCTTTATGTGGCGGATGGCCAACATGCCAATCTCCAGTTCCTGCAGAATCAATGACAATTTTCTCTTCGAGTCCCTCTTTTACGACAAGATCTCGAAAAATCGCTTCTGCCATCGGAGAACGGCAAATGTTCCCAAGACAAACAAACAATACTTGAACCATATTTTTGTTTCTTCCTTTCTTGGTGCATTTCTTTATATATACTTATAGTATAAACAACCAATTAGTGAATATAAAGGAAATCCCTACTAATTTAATAGGATTGAAAAGATTCATTAACGAAAATGATAAAAAATGTTAAGATAGCCTTATGTTATTTTAAAGGGGGACACTTCGGTGGATTTATCCGTAAAGTCAGAAGAAAACGTTGAATATATGGTTGAAGCTATTAAAGAAAAATTACGTATGGTTAATGCTGGAGCGATGAGAGCTGCTAGCTTTAATGAAGAAATGTACGAAGACTTACGTGACATTTATGAGCATGTTATGAAACGTGAAACATTCAGCATTAGTGAAATGCAAGCTATTACAGAAGAATTAGGTACATTAATTAAAAAGTAAAGGAGCCTCGTTTATGAGGCTCTTTTTTACTTCCAACAAATTCATGACAACTCTTCTCTTTCCCTCAATCAACTGTAAAATATTGTACAATAGAAGTAGAACCTCACCTTAGATTTTTTCTCCATACATACTACTCACAAATAATAGCAACACTACCATTGCTAACTGTTTTTACTGGAGGTGCTTACTTATGAGCAATTGGTACAGTAAGACGAAAGATCAAACATTAATCGACCTAGAAACAAACGAACAACACGGTTTAACAGAAGAAATTGTAAATGGACGTTTAAAGCAATACGGTTCTAATGAATTAGCTACAAAACAAAAACGCACTTTATGGCAGCGTATTTTCGCCCAAATTAATGACGTCCTCGTATATGTCCTTATTATTGCTGCCCTTATTTCAGCCTTTGTAGGTGAATGGGCTGATGCAAGTATTATTGCGCTCGTTGTAGTTTTAAATGCTGTTATCGGTGTCGTCCAAGAATCGAAAGCAGAACAAGCTTTAGAGGCATTGAAAAAGATGGCGACACCTAAAGCTATCGTCAAGCGAGATGGTGAACTAAAAGAAATTCCATCTGAGCACGTCGTTCCAGGTGATATCGTTATGCTCGACGCCGGACGATATATCCCATGCGATTTACGCCTGATCGAAACCGCAAATTTAAAAGTTGAAGAATCTGCTCTAACTGGTGAATCTGTCCCTGTTGATAAAGATGCAATCTACCACCCTTCCATGCAAAGTGATGAACAAGTACCACTCGGTGATCAAAAGAATATGGCCTTTATGTCTACTCTTGTTACATATGGACGAGGCGTTGGTGTTGCTGTTGAAACTGGAATGAACTCACAAATTGGTAAGATTGCTACCTTGTTACATGAAGCAGACGATGATATGACACCACTTCAAAAAAGCTTAGCACAAGTCGGAAAGTATTTAGGCTTTGTTGCTGTAGCTATTTGTATCGTGATGTTTCTCATCGGCTTTTTACAAGGACGAGATACACTAGAAATGTTTATGACTGCAATTAGTTTAGCCGTTGCAGCTATTCCAGAAGGTTTGCCAGCTATCGTTTCCATCGTTCTTGCAATTGGTGTGCAGCGTATGATTAAACAAAATGTTATCATTCGGAAACTACCAGCTGTTGAAGCTCTCGGTTCTGTCACAATTATTTGTTCAGATAAAACAGGTACGTTAACACAAAATAAAATGACCGTTACTCACTTTTATAGTGATAACACATACGATCAATTAGAAAATTTAAACGTAAATAATGATGTGCAACGTCTATTGTTAGAAAATATGGTGCTATGTAATGATGCATCCTACAATAATGACTCACAAACGGGAGACCCGACTGAAATTGCTCTTCTCGTTGCCGGGAGCACCTTTAATATGCAAAAAGATCATTTAGAAAAAATACATGAACGTGTAAATGAGCTACCTTTTGATTCAGATCGTAAAATGATGTCAACCGTGCATACATATGATGAAAGCTACTATAGCATGACGAAAGGTGCTATCGATAAACTCTTACCTCGATGTACCCACATATTTAAAAACGGTAAAATCGAGGTTCTAACAGATGCTGATAAAGATCAAATATTAGAAGCCGCTGGGTCAATGTCTCAAGAAGCTTTAAGAGTACTTTCATTCGCATTTAAACAATACAATTCAAACGATGTGGATATAGATCATCTCGAAGAAAATCTCATCTTTATTGGTCTTGTCGGTATGATTGATCCACCGCGAACTGAAGTAAAAGATTCAATTACAGAATGTAAAAAAGCCGGTATTCGCACAGTTATGATTACTGGTGACCATAAAGATACCGCCTTTGCAATTGCTAAAGAACTTGGCATCGCTGAAGAAATATCTGAAATTATGATTGGAACTGAATTAGACAACATTTCAGATACAGAACTAGCAAACAAAATTGATTGCTTACATGTATTCGCTAGGGTCTCTCCAGAACATAAAGTAAAGATCGTAAAAGCATTACGTGCAAAAGGCAATATCGTTTCTATGACTGGTGATGGCGTCAATGACGCTCCATCTTTAAAACAAGCAGATGTTGGCGTAGCGATGGGCATTACAGGAACAGATGTTGCAAAAGGGGCAGCGGATGTCGTATTAACAGATGATAATTTCTCATCTATCGTGAAAGCTGTTGAGGAAGGTAGAAACATTTATCGTAACATAAAAAAATCAATTCTCTTCCTACTCTCTTGTAACTTCGGAGAAATTATCACTTTATTTTTAGCCATTTTACTCGGCTGGGCAACACCACTACGACCTATTCACATTTTGTGGGTGAATTTAATTACAGATACGCTGCCTGCATTATCACTTGGGGTTGATCCTGAAGATCCTGATGTGATGAAGGAAAAACCACGACATGCGAAAGAAAGCTTATTTAGTGGTAGCGTTCCTTTCCTTATTTTCAATGGGGTTGTCATTGGCCTTTTGACGCTAATAGCCTTTATCGCCGGAGCAAAGTTCTATACTGGAGATACACATCTATTCCCTCTTTTCCCAGAGCAAATTGATGAGGATGCTCTATTACACGCTCAAACGATGGCATTTGTCGTTCTTAGTTTTTCTCAGCTCGTTCATTCATTTAACTTGCGTTCAAGAACGAAATCGATCTTTTCAATTGGGATTTTTACAAATAAATATTTAGTCTTCTCCCTTCTTATCGGTGTTCTTATGCAAGTTTGTATCATCTCCATTCCGCCCCTTGCAAATATATTCGGTGTGCATGCATTAACGATGCGAGATTGGGGATTTGTTCTCTTATTAAGTATCATTCCGCTTGTTGTGAATGAAATCATTAAATTAGTGAAGAAAAACTAAAAGGCAATGAGGACTATTCCTCATTGCCTTTTCGTTTACCCCACTGATTAAAGTTTCACTTTATCCTTGTAATTCTTTTTTAATGTTCTCTGTTAATGTAGCCATACGTTTGCGGCTTTCTTCACGCTCACGTTTATTTTGTTCTTCAATTTGTTGTGTTTCTTGCATACCTCTTGAAATAATGTTCCAAGTTTCCTCAAGTGTTTCCATCTTAATACTAGAAGAACCTGATAACCTCGCTACTTCCACACTTTGCGTCGCGATATTTTGTGCATTTTTCTTAAGTAATTCATTTGTACGGCGATCCAGTTCAGCCATAGAATCTGCAACAAGCTTTTGACGCTTCGCATTTACCGCTTGAATGATACCATTTTTAAAGATAGGGATCGTTGTAATAAATGCTGTATTGATTTTACCAATTAATTTATTATTACCACGTTGAATCATACGAATTTGTGGTGCTGTAAGTAACGCAACCATACGTGCTTTTTCTAAATCATCAATACGCTGTTCTAAAATTTCAACAGAGTTTTTAAGCGACTCTAATTCAATACCTGCTAATTGATCATTATTACGTACACGCTCTTCATACATCGGAACTAACTCTGTATTTAAACGCTCTAATAACATTTCTCCTGCTACTACGTATTTTTCTAAGTCTAAATAATATTTTAAGTTTTGCTCATATAAACCATCTAACGTACCAATTGATTTTTTCATTTCATCTTGATACTTTGTAATTTCCACATACACTTTATCAATTTCACGGCCCATCGTTTGATATTTGCTAAAGATTTGTTCAATCATTTTATCCGCTTTTTTGAACATACGTGAGAAGAAACCGCTTTTCTCTTCCGCAAAGTCTTTGCTATCGAATCGGTCCATAATTTTACCAAGCTGTTTTAATAATTCACCAGAATCTTCTATCTTTGATAATGACATTGTATGTAAAATTTGATCAGCAAAACGTGAAATTTCCATAGAAGGTTCTTTTCCAAGTTCAATTAATTCTAATTGATCTTTAATATCTACCGCATTATAAATACGTTGTACATCCGCATCTTGTCTAAGTTGCAAGCGAACATCTTGTGCTGTTTGCTCATTTAATTCTGTTTTCGAATCTAGTACGACTGGGTTATTCATATGGTATTCTCCCTTTCCTTATAAAAATGGACGAAATAGTCCTTTTATTGTTTGTGATAAATTTTTATAGGCTGATGAACCATGAAACTCAAGATCGAAATTAACTTCTTCAAGCCAATGTGAATCAAATGCCCCCGCTTCAATATATGGTTCAATATCGTTTCTTCCCGTTGGATTGAAATGGAATACATCTACTCCAATTTGATTTAAAAATAGTAATAAAACAGCATCAGAACGAGTTAACTCTCCACTCTTCTCATTATTAAATATAACAATTTTCGGTACATCTTGTGAATAATCAAATTTCTCAAGCTGTTCTAAAATATTCGGTGGTATTTGAGAAAGTTGCGCGAAAACATATAGCGCTACATCTTGTTTCGTCTCTTTTGCAATTGGTTTACACATTTCGCTTTCACACGTATGGATAATCGCTTCTGCAATACCATGTTGTAATCCTTCTGGCAATCGTTTGTGTGGCCACCAATGACTGTTCATAATTAAATCTGGATGCAATTTCCCCCCACGGTCTAATGCATCTCGATAATGGTATTGGAAATTTGCTTTTTGTTCTTTCGTAAACGGAAATGTATTAATTAATAAACTGTTATCAAATGATGTAACAGCCTTTAATCGTTGAAAATACTCTTTATCATTCTTTGAAACACCTGATATTTTCGCAAATAAAGAAGGGATATAAATGTGTTTATTTTCAACAAAGAATGTCGGGCGTACAAACGCCTTTTCTTTCGTAATTAAAAAGAGTTCATCATATGTTGTTTTTAATGTACGAGCTACAGGCGTATAGGAACGGAATTGCCATGGCTTGTACAGCAGTGAATTATCGTGGTGAAGTACTTGCTCAATTTCTTTTGAAGCTTGATACGCTACTGTTGCCACACGCTCACGGCGGCGATCTGGAAATGGTTCAAGAGCAATACGGCCTGGATGAGACATAATAAATGTCCTTCCCTCTTCATCGACATTCTCAAATCCATCTTTTCCTTCTGGGTGATAATAAAGTACATCGCAGCCGAGCATAATAAGAAAGTATAAGAAATATATACGGCTTTCCTGTGCATCACCGTACCAAACAATACGCGGCATTTGTTTCTTATAGTTAATCGTAGAGAACCACTTCGCTACGTAATTTTCGCTTAATTTAATCATGTCGATTAAGAAACGACGGAAGCCTTCTGTCTTTAAAGATTGATTATGTTGTTTCTCATATAATTTCAATACAGAAATAAATGTCGTATGTATATAATGTTGTAAATCAGGATTATCTACTTTCGGCAAAAGTTGTTTCCCAGATAAGTGTGCCACTAGCCTATTTACTGTTAGACCATTTGGTGCTTCTTGATGTAATCCGAACACTTCTTGAATATGACGAAGTTTTTCCGAATCGATTACTTTATTTAAATTTTGTTCATGTAAAACTTCAATTCCTTTCGCTTCACTATAATCAAATAGTTCATTGAAATATTCATCTACATCATTAGGAACGCCAAGGATTCGACATGCTATATAACTAAATTTCATCTCATTCTCTGTCAGCTCATATTGTGGACGTTTTTCTAAAAGCGTTTCAAATTGCTTTAAATCTGATTCATCTTTTAATGCATATGGTTGAAGTGTAAAACGTGAAAACACAACAGTTCACCTCCAAAAACATTTACTTTTTCTAAGTCTTTCTTCTATTATAAACTATTTCTGTCTATAAAAAATGGGCGCTCGTAAAACGAGCAAACCCATTTCAATTATTTATTGTCTTCTTTAGTAGCTGCAACTTCTTCTTTAGCTTGTCCAGAATTCTTCATGTAGTGAAGTATAAATGTTGCTCCAAATGCTACAACTAAAATAATGAAGAACACTGTATGGCTTATTTCAATATGAATGACAGACAATAACATTTTTGCTGCGATAATTAAGATTAAAATATATGCTGTCGTTTCAAGTTCTGGAATACGCTCTAACAATTTTAAGAATACACCAGCGATACCGCGCATCATTAAAATACCGAGCATTCCACCTAATAATAGAATCCAAACTTCATTTGATACACCAAATGCAGCAAGTACGCTATCTACAGAGAATGCGATATCCATTAATTCAACCATCGCAACTGTTCCCCAGAAGACACCAAACATTCTGAAGAGAACACTGTTTTGGTTCATACCATGAGCTTCCTCTTCTTCTGCATTACCTTTTCGTTTATCAATAAAGTATTTAACTGAAAGCCATGCTAAGTAAAGTGCACCTAACACTTTTACCCATGCTAATTTAATTAAGAACATTCCAATTCCAATTGCGATAAATCGAAATACATAAGCTCCAATAAGTCCATAGAATAATGCTTTTTTACGTTTTTCTTCCGGAAGGTGTTTTACCATTACCGCTAATACAAGTGCGTTATCAGCAGATAACAATCCTTCAAGTACAACAAGTGTACCTATTAATCCCCAAGATACTGGATCCTGCAACACTTTAATCCACATGTCCAAGTCGAAAAATTGAGCATACGTATCAAGGATTCCTTGCAAAATACTCATCTTACCTATATCCCCTATTCTTTGCTAGATTTATAGAAAGGTCAAAAAAAGGAAACGAATATCGTTTCCTTCCTATGCATCCAAGCCATACGCTCTTACAAGCGCACCTAAGCCACCTTGGAATCCACTTCCTACTGCATTAAACTTCCACTGTCCATTATGACGGTATAATTCACAAAAGACAACTGCTGTTTCGATGGAGAAATCTTCCCCTAAATCAAAACGAAGAACTTCTTCATTCGTTTCTTCATTCGCTAAACGAACGAACGCATTTCCTACTTGTCCAAAGTTTTGACTACGGCCTTCTGCATCATAAATTGTAACTGTAATAGCAATTTTGTGCACATCTGCTGGAACTTTCTTCAAATCTACAACAAGTTGCTCATCGTCGCCTTCACCTTCACCTGTACGATTATCTCCTGTATGTAGAACAGATCCACAAGGAGACTGTAAATTGTTATAGAAGATAAAATCAGTTTCCTTCGTACATTTTCCGTTCACATCTAATAAAAAGGCAGATGCATCTAAATCGAAATCAGCTCCACCATCATAAGATTTAATATCCCAACCAAGACCAATTACTGCTTTCGTTAAGCCAGGGCTTGTTTTACCTAAATCGATTTTCTGTCCTTTTTGTAACTGAATGGCCATGTATATTCACCCCTATATTTTAATCTTTAAAAATATATCCATTAGCAAATATATATTTACTAATGGATAGCTAAATCTATTACTCTACATCTAAACCGAAATTGTTACATAGAGACGCTAATCCACCTTGGAATCCACTTCCGATTGCATTGAACTTCCAGTCACCTGCATGGCGGTATAGTTCACCTACTACAACAGCTGTTTCAATAGAGAAATCTTCTCCTAAATCGTAACGAATTAACTCTGCATTCTTTTCTTCATCTAAAATACGTACGAAAGAGTTAGAAACTTGACCAAAGTTTTGGCTACGACCTTCTCCATCGTAAATTGTAATTGTGAAACAAATACGTTCGATATGTGCAGGTACATTTTTCAAATCTACTTTGATAGATTCATCATCGCCTTCACCTTCGCCAGTTCGGTTATCTCCTAAATGTTCTACAGCACCATTCGCACCTTTTGGGTTATTATAGAAAACAAAATCTTCTGCTCCTGAAACTTTACCGTTAGCACCTACTAAAAAGATACTAACATCTAAATCAAAATCAGCTTGTCCATCATAACGATTTGTATCCCAACCAAGTCCTACAAGAACTTTTGAAAGACCTGGATTCGTTTTTGTTAAGTCTACCTTTTGTCCTTTTTTCAATGAAATTGATGCCATATACAATTCCTCCTCGGTTTATATTATTGATAACGTGATACAATCTCACTTAAGTTTTTATCTTGTGTTCCTTCTCCAACAGCTGAAAACTTCCATTCACTTCCGTGGCGATACATTTCACCTGCAATTAGAGTCGTTTTGCCAGCATAATTATCCGATAAATTATAGCGTGCGAATTCTTCGCCAGTTTGCGGGTTTTGAATACGAATATATGCATTACGAATCATCCCGAAATCTTGACGACGATTTACACAGTCATAAATATTTACAACGAATACTAAACGATTAATACGGCTCGGAACTTTATGTAATTCTACGAAAATTGTTTCGTCATCACCAGCGCCTTCGCCTGTTAAATTATCTCCTGAATGAATAATACTACCACAAGTAGAAAGCTTGTTTCCGAAGTAAACTAAATCGTTTTTGTTTAAAAAACGATCTTCTTCTAACATAACAACTGATGCATCACAATCTACATTTGGTTTACTTCCAAATAATGAAGACAGAAACCCACCTGATTGCCCAATTGGATCCCAGCCTAAGCCAACCTGTAGTTTTGCTACTTTGGGTTGTCCTTTCGTTAAATCGATCTTTTGACCTTTTTCTAAAATAATAGGCATGCAGTTTCTTCCTTTCTACAAAGCATTTTCCAATACGGAAAATATTGTATTCTCCTCTTATATTGTAGCATTATTTACCTAGTGATAAAAAGGATAAATTCTCAGTTATATGAAAACATTCATATAATTTACTTATGATGATGTAAGAAGTGGTAAATAGCACCAATCATTCCTGCACAATTACCGTTTTGTGCAAGTTCAATCTCACAATTATTATAAATCTCTTTTTGTAAATATTTTTCTACCTCTTCTTTTACTTCTTTTAAGAACTGATTTCCTCTATCAGTAATTCCGCCACCTATAACAATCATTTCTGGATTGAAAATATAAGCAAGGTTACTAATTCCAATCGCTAAATGTTTAAAGAATACCTCAACTGCTTGCGTAACTTCCCTATCTCCTTTATCATACAGTTCGAAAATCGTTTTCCCATTCCAATCACCTTCTCCTTTATATTTTCGGACAAGATGAATTAACCCTGAAATGGAAGCGACCTCTTCAAACGGCTTTCCTTCTATTAACATATTTCCCCATTCACCAGCACTAAACGAATGCCCTCTATATAACTCTCCATCTATAAAAATTGCTCCTCCAATACCAGTTCCAAGGGTGAACATAATAAAATTTCCTTTCTCTCTTCCACTACCATTCCACTTTTCTCCAAACGCTGCACAATTCACATCATTATCAATGGATACAGGAACTTTTAATACCTCTTGCAATCTATTCATAATAGGAATCATACTATAGCCCGGAATATGATCCACACCTCCCGTCACCACCCCTTTATTAACGTCAACAATTCCCGCCGTACTAATACCAATTCCCCAAACCTTATGTTCCCCCATTAATTTTTTTGATAAAAGAATGAGTTTTTGAATGATTTGTTCTCCGCCCAAATGAATTTCTGTTAGAACTGTTTTATGCTTTAGTACTGTTCCTGTTTCTGAAACAATTCCATATTTAATGTGTGTACCACCAATATCAAATGCAATATACTCTTTCATCTGCTGTCACTTCCTCTACTGTAATGTGTGTGAAATTCCCACTACTCTACTATTATAAAGAATTTACACTAACTCTTTTCTCTCTTTAGAAATACACCACCTTTTTCTATATATAGATTTTTTTGTATAAAACTCTTTTTCCTATGAAATATTACAAAGGGATGTATTTTAGATGGAATATTAATTTTTCAGGAGGAAATCAATGACGAAAATTTTTATTTTAGCATCAACTCTTTCTTTATCTTTTTTTAGTGGTTTAAATATTGGTAATGCAGCAACAGAAAACTTCTCTCCAGTAACAAATGCGATTGTACAAAATAACGATCATTTCGCAGAAGGTAACTCAAAAGATAATAATAAACCACCAGGAAACGGTGGTTCTCAGGACGATAGTGGTTCTGGTGGCAATGGTTCTGGCGGCAACGGCCCTGATGGCAATGGTTCTGGTGGCAATGGTTCTGATGGCAACGGCTCTGGTGGCAATGGCTCTAGCGGTAGCGGTTCTGATGGCAGTGGTTCTGATGGCAGTGGTTCTGGTGGCAACGGCTCTGGTGGCAATGGCTCTAGCGGTAGCGGTTCTGATGGCAGTGGTTCTGGTGGCAATGGTTCCGGCGGTAGCGGTTCTGATGGCAGTGGTTCTGGTGGCAACGGCTCTGGTGGCAATGGTTCCGGCGGTAACGGTTCTGGTGACAATGGCTCTAGCGGTAACGGTTCTGATGGCAATGGTTCTGGTGGCAATGGTTCCGGCGGTAACGGTTCTGGTGGCAATGGCTCTAGCGGTAGCGGTTCTGATGGCAGTGGTTCTGGTGGCAATGGTTCCGGCGGTAGCGGTTCTGATGGCAGTGGTTCCGGCGGTAATGGTTCTGGTGGCAACGGCTCTGGCGGCAGTGGCTCTGGCGACAACAGCTCTGGCGGCAATGGCTCTGGCGGCAATGGCTCTGGCGACAACGGCTCTGGCGGCAACGGTTCTGGCGGCAATGGCTCTGGTGGCAATGGCTCTAGCGGCAATCGTGGTAAAGGCGATAGCAGTTCTCAAGGGGGAAATGACTCTCATGGAGGTAACCGTGGTAAAGGCGATAGCAGTTCTCAAGGAGGAAATGGCCCTCAAGGTGGCAATAGTTCCAAAGGTGGTAACGTAAAAGATAACGCGAAAAAACAAGGCGATAAGTTACCGAATACTGCAACACATTATCCTGCATCTATTTTAATGGGACTTTCAACATTCCTAATTGGTATGTTACTATTCATTCGCCGTAAAAACGCAAAATAAAAACATATCCTTCCATCTTAAAAATACATGAAACAAATTGTAAAACTAAAAAGGACTTTGGATTGCATTTTATTATGCAGCCTAAAGTCCTTTTCATCCTTCCTATCCAAAAGAGCATTAATACGCTTTTCCCCAATACACCATTTGTTTCGCTTCTTTACCACAACAAATACATTCGTCAGCTAAATGCTCTTGCTCAAAAGGCATACAGCGAGAAGATACTCCGACTTCTTCTTTTAATTTCTCTTCACAAGCTAGTTCCCCGCACCACATCGCCTTAATAAATCCTTGCTTTTCATCAGCTAATTTTTTCATCTCTTCAAACTTCGTCACACTATACGTATTTTCATCACGAAATACTTTTGCTTTATTAAATAAAGAGTTATGAATTTCCTCAAGTAGTGCTGGAATGCGTTCTTCTAATTGATCCATTGATATAAACTCTTTTTCTTTCGTATCTCTTCTTACGAGTACAACTTGATTCTTTTCAATATCTTTAGGACCAACTTCTAATCGAATTGGAATACCTTTCATTTCATACTCATTAAATTTCCAACCTGGTGTTTTATTACTAGCATCTATTTTTACTCGTGCAACCTTTTGAATATGTCCTTGTAACTCTAGCGCTTTCGCCAAAACTCCTTCTTTATGCTGAGCAATCGGTACAATAACAACTTGCACTGGTGCAACTTTAGGAGGCATTACAAGCCCATTATTATCACTATGAACCATAATCAGTCCACCTATCATTCTCGTTGATACGCCCCAAGATGTTTGGTGTACATATTGCCACTTACCGGTACGATCTAAAAATTTAATATCAAATGCTTCAGAGAAATTCGTTCCAAAGTTATGGGATGTTCCTGTTTGAAGTGCTTTCCCATCATGCATTAAGCTTTCAATCGTATAAGTTGCCTTTGCTCCCGCAAATTTTTCTTTTTCTGTTTTTTGTCCTTTAATTACCGGTATCGCTAAATAGTCTTCACAGAAAGAAGCATATAGATTTAAAATATTTAATGTTTCAGCTTGAGATTCTTCTGCTGTTTCATGAATTGTATGACCCTCTTGCCATAAGAATTCCGTTGTGCGAAGAAATGGCCTCGTTGTCTTTTCCCAACGAACTACTGAACACCACTGATTATATAACTTTGGCAAATCATTATAGGATTGCACAATTTTTGAAAAGTGCTCACAGAATAAAGTTTCAGATGTAGGGCGTATACAAAGTCTTTCTGCTAACTTTTCATTCCCGCCATGTGTCACCCATGCTACTTCAGGAGCAAATCCTTCTACATGATCCTTCTCTTTTTGTAATAAGCTCTCTGGGATAAACATTGGCATATACACATTTTCATGACCGGTTGCTTTTAACTTCTCATCCATAACTTTCTGCATATTTTCCCATAAGGCATAGCCGTACGGGCGTAGAATCATACATCCTTTTACACTTGAATAATCAACAAGTTCTGCTTTTTTTACAATATCTGTGTACCACTGTGCAAAGTCCTCTTCCATCTTCGTAATCGCTTGTACTTGTTCTTTTGCCATAGTCAGTCTTCCTCCTTCTAGAAAATACAAAAAAGCCCGCGTCCCTAAATAGGGACCGAGCTTTGCCGGCGTTACCACCCTGATTCATGCACAAAATTGTGCATGCTCTCTTTTTGATAACGGGAAATTCCCGCTGCATATGCAGAACGCAAAGGTAGGTTCCATGTTGTCTTTTTAAGAATCTTTCAGCCTGACGGATTCTCTCTCTGCTAAAAAGGTTGAACATATACTAGTCCTTTTTCATCGTTATAACAAAATAAATTTGTTGAATATCATAATATAAATTTCACTTCAAAACAAGAGTGAATTTTCTTATTTTTATATATTCTTTTCATTTTTTACAGTTTTATACGTAGCTTTTTCGTGATATTTTTAAAAGTTGATGTGCAATCATACCAATAAGTGTACCAAGTAGGACGAAGAAACCAATAAACCCATACCCCATTCCTTCCCATCCACCAATAACCATCATTGTAACAGGAAAGGATGCTAAACAAAGAAGTATTAGACTAAGTGCAAATATAATATCGAACTGCTTGTCTGGAAACCGTTTCTTTAGTAAATACGAAATAGCAAATACAAGGATAATCGTGATTCCGCCAATGATGTAAAATATACCAAATCCATCTAACCAGTCCATACCATTCCCTCCTTCCATAGATTCCCTTATACTTATTATATGTTCAACTTTTCTGAAAATAAATAATAAATTTTATTTAAAAACATATTTTTATTACTAGGTATTAATAGTAGTATATAGTAATAGGTTTTATATAATTAGGAGGATTACTTTATGGATAAAGCATTAACGAATCGTGTCATCATTTTATCATTCGACTGTTTATCAGCTTTAGATTTTCCTATACTACAAAAATTACCTCACTTCCAATCTCTAATCAAAAAGGGTACGGTTGTCGAAAAAGTAGAACCAATTTATCCTTCTGTAACATACCCAAGTCACTCAACAATCGTAACTGGTAATTACCCTAATAAACATGGTGTTGTTAGCAATACGTTACTTCAACCTGGACGTGAATCACCCGATTGGCATTGGTACCGAAAATCAATACAAGGAACAACGTTATATGATGAAGCACATAAAGCAAATTTAACGACAGCTGCCCTTCTATGGCCTGTTACCGGCAGAGCAAATATTGATTACAATTTACCAGAAATCTTTCCAAATAGACCGTGGCAAAATCAAGTTTTAGTTTCATTATTTAGCGGTAGCCCGCTATATCAATTAGATTTAAATCGTCGTTTCGGCCATATACGAAATGGAGTGTCACAACCTGAACTCGATGATTTCGTACTTGCTTCTGCTGTGCATACAATCCAGACGAAAAAGCCTAATGTCATGTTTGTACATTTCACCGATTTAGACACCCAAAGACACTATCACGGCTTTGAATCAAAAGAAACAATAGCCGCAATTCATAGACATGATGAGCGACTAGGGAAAATTATTCAAGCTTTAAAAGACAGTGGACTATACGAAGAGAGCACTATTATCGCTCTTGGTGATCATAGCGCTTTAAGTGAAAACAAAGCCATTCAATTAAATGTACTATTTCATCAAAAAGGGCTTATCTCTATAAATTCAAAAGGAAAATTAGTAGACTGGAATGCTTATTGCCAAAGTTGCGATGGGTCCGCCTATGTATATGTGAAAGACAAAAACGATACCGATACAATTCGAGAAGTACAACTACTCCTTGAAGAACTGCTTCAAAATAAACAAAACGGTATTGAATTTATACTTCATGATGAGGATGCGAAGGAATGCGGTGCAGATGGCAATTGTTTATTTATGTTGGAAGCACGAGAAGGGTATTATTTCACTGAAAACTATACAGGAGATTTTATAAAAGAAATTACTGAAAAAGATGTTACGCCTAGTAAAAAATATACATTTGGTACGCATGGATACTCTCCAACAAAACCTAACTATGAAACAATTTTTATAGCTGCTGGGAAAGGAATAAAAAGCGGCATTACCATACCGTATATGAGACTTATTGATGAAGGCCCAACTATCGCTAGACTACTCGGTTTACACTTAGGTGAAACAGACGGATCAATTGTAGAGGATTTACTCCAATTGTAAAGAACTGTGTATATATGTAAAAGTTATGTAAAATTCATCATTGTTTCTCTTTTTATAATTTTTATTTTTGTACACTGTTAGTAGAACAAATTTGAGGGGGAACATTATATGAAAAAAATGTCCAGACAAGAAAAAGCTGGATATTATACGATTGGGCGAACTCCGTATATTCGCTCGTCATTACAACCGCATTATTCCCAATTTACTTTAAAGCAGCTGCAAAAGAAGCTGGGTTATCTGGTGCAACTTCAACAGCATATTGGGGATATGCAAACTCGTTCGCAACACTTTTAATTTCTATACTTGCTCCTATTCTCGGCACAGTTGCTGATTATAAAGGATTTAAAAAACGATTTTTCACATTCTTCTTTGGACTCGGTATCGTATTTACAAGTATGCTAGCAGTCGTTCCAACATCTCAGTGGTACTTATTACTAGGATGCTATATGCTCGCATTAGTCGGTTTTGCTGGAGCAAACATTTTTTATGATGCATTTTTAGTAGATGTCACTTCTGAAGATAGAATGGATCGAATTTCTACAAGAGGTTTCGCTTTAGGCTATATTGGGAGTACTATTCCATTTATCGGTTGTATCGCTCTTATCATTCTTGCTCAAAAAGGAACTATCCCTTTATCAGTCGGCATTGCTAGTCAAATTTCATTTGCGATCACAGCTCTTTGGTGGGGATTATTTACAATTCCAATGCTAAAAAACGTAGAACAAACGCACTATATTGAACGTCACCCAAGACCAATTACAATGAGCTTCAAACGCCTTGCTGATACTTTTAAAAATATTAAAGAATATAAAACGGTCTTTATGTTCTTAATTGCTTACTTTTTCTATATTGATGGGGTCGATACAATTATTACTATGTCCACCGCTTACGGAACAGACCTCGGTATTAGTGCAACAAATCTATTAATCATATTATTCGTCACACAAATTGTAGCTTGTCCATTCGCTTTATTGTACGGAAAACTATCGGAGACATTTACCGGTAAAAAAATGCTATATGTCGGTATTATTATTTACATCATTATCTGCATATATGCTTATTTCTTAAAAACGACACTCGATTTCTGGATTTTAGCAATGTTAGTTGCTACTTCTCAGGGCGGGATTCAAGCACTTAGTCGTTCCTATTTTGCAAAACTAGTACCTAAAGAATCTGCAAATGAATTTTTTGGATTTTATAATATATTTGGCAAATTTGCCGCGATTATGGGTCCAGTATTAGTCGGTGTTACAACGCAATTAACAGGAAAAACAAATGCTGGTGTTCTTAGTATTATTGTGTTGTTTATTATCGGTGGATTTTTATTAACTAAGGTCCCTGAAAATAATACATCTGTTACACCACCTAATCCGAAAACTAAAACGCTATAAGAAAAAGATCCTCTTCATGCAAGAAGAGGATCTTTTTTATCTATAACATCTTACAATTAAAAACTCAACAGCCGGCTTTACAACTATCGCAGCACATAACGCAAACAATAACGGTATGTTATGAAAATCAATCCATCTATTAAACCCTACCGATGCGAAAAACAAGCCAAAAATTAATACAACGAGTACATAATATGTAACATTGGCACTTGTTTTTAATACATGTTTTTCTAAATCATCTTTCTCCTCAGTATCCCCTTCGACGCTATGTGATGCCAAACTTTTAAATAGATAATGTAACGCGATGCTACAAATAAATAGTGCATACCAGTTTACTTGAAGTTCAGTTAACCAATAGTAAAGTGCATACACTAACGTACCTATAGCAACTAATATAGTAACGAAAAGGCTTATCTTTTCTTTCCCCAACAACTACTCCCCCTACTGCTTGTACAAAAATAGTTTATCAACAGTTGTTCCTAATACTTCCGCTAAACGAAAAGCTAACGCTAAGCTTGGATCATATTTATTATTCTCAATTGCATTTATCGTTTGTCTAGAAACCTTACATTTATCAGCTAATGCGCCTTGTGAAATATTATTTTCAGTGCGTAATTCATAGATTTGATTTTTCACACCATTTCTCCTAACCTGTAAAATCGTTTTTACATCATCAGTATATAATTGGCTCATATAGTTGTCAAAAGTTCGCCAAAGAAAAAGTGAGCACTTCTGCTCCCTTACAATAGTTATTTCGACGCTAACGAATTTGTTAGTTCCTCTTTATTAGTGACATCTTCTTTCTTTATTTGCATGCGTAGAACTGGCCCTATTGCTAATAAAATAAGTGCCATTGCTATACAAAACACAATAACTAGTGATGTCATTTCCTTTAATCCTCCAGCTAAAGCAGTACCAATTAGCATAGCTCCCATAAACAGCGGTAAAATCGTCCCATTTACTCTTCCAACCATATTTTCTGATACAAGTTGAATCATAAGCGTACCGACAACGATATTAACACAGGCTAAACAAATACCTGTTCCAAATCTCATGAAACTAGTAATCCAAAATGATGTAGATAGCCCTTCTACTAAAAATGACATCGCTAATATGCCCATACCGAATACGAACATTTTTTTCGGGTTCACTTTTGAAGCGAAAATCGCAGCAACAATACCACCAATTAACATACCTATTCCATCAGCTGCAGCTAAATATTGAACTGCTTCCTTTTCCATTCCAAGGCGTTCTATTACAAGAAACACTTCTAATGGCGTTGTTAATCCAACAGCTAAGCCTATAATGGTGAAAGTAATTGTAATCATACGTAAATTTTTCGTATGAAGAACGTATTTCCACCCTTCTTTTATATCATTTTTTAATGAATCTCTCGCCACTTGCTCTTGTTCAACCCATTTCGGTAAAAATGAAAGAGCGATAGCAGATAACAAAAATAAAATGATTAAGCTATATAGTGACGTAAATAAACCAAGTTGTGTATACACAAGTGATCCTACCACTGGTCCAAAAATCATAAATAATGACTGTAATGTTTGGTTAAATGCAATCGCATTCGCTACCTGTTCTTCCTTTACGTAGCGCTTAAATATACGCGAAGATGATGGCTGAGAGAACTGGCCTACAATCGCTGAAATGAGTGTTGCAAAAAATATAGCCTGCCAATAATCCAGTTTTAACAACAGGACAATTCCTATAATAGACATTACACTTAATACATCTCCAGCGACCATTGTTCTTTTCGGATTCCAGCGATCAGCTAGCGCACCACCGATAAACGAGAAAATAAAAATAGGTGCATATTCCATAACCGATAACAATGAAACGGAAACTGGATCATTATTCGTTCGCTCCATTATGAAATATAGAAGGGCCATATTTCTGATCCAAATTGCAAATTGTTGTAAAATATCAGACGCCATAACGAGCATAAATGCTCGGTTTTTAAATAAAGCGTTCATTTTCATTCCCCTTTCATAAACCGACCGTTCGGTCTAATTTATTTTATAGAAAAGCAACTGACTTATTATTCAGCTGCCATTCCTTTTAACAATACATCTATTGCCTTTTTATAAATACGTTTCAACTCTTTATAATCTAACTCGTAGTAAAGTACTCCAAGCCCTGATAATAATCCATTCACAATATACATAAGATCGCGCGTATTATCTTCACGAAACTCTCCAGACTGTATGCCTGCTTCAATTAGTTTCTCAAACATAACATATGATTCTCTAGTTAAAGCTAATAGTTCATCCAAAATCTCTTTACTTACAACTTGGCTCATAGAGAATTCCTCTATTGCATTTGAAATTGGTTGCTGTATGTCCTCTACATGATATTCCGCGAGACCATATAATTTTTCAGTATTCGTACTATACGACTTCTCTTTTTCATTCCATTTTTCAAGCCAATCATACGTATGCTGTTTTACCACAAATAAAAATAATTCTTCTTTACTTTTAAAGTGATAATAAATACTTCCTTTACTTCGTTCTGTAATTTCACAAATCTCTTCCATAGATGTAGCTGCATAGCCCTTCTGTGAAAACAGACTTTCTGCTTTATATGCAATTTCTTTCTTTATCTCTTCTGCACTTCTTCTCATATTCACACCTCTTTAAACCGACCGTTCAGTCTAATAATAACAAATTAAAAACCTCTATTACAAGAGGCTATATTCCTTATTTAAGAAAACATACTCTCAAACCACGTTCGAATCATGTGTATAATTCCAATTTTAACTCCTAATTTAACAAGAAATACGCCTCCCGCAGCTAATAAAAATAACATTACTTTCCCCTTGTTTTTCACTTTCGGCTCCCTTTTCATTTCCATTCCCCTTAGTATATTAAAAATATTTAAACAAACGTTTGTTTAACTGTTTTTATGCATATGTAAGCCAACTAATTAAACGTTTGTTTAAAAAGAAATACGCCTATATAAGGCGCATTTTCATCAATCACCGCCACCTCCGCCACCATCGCAGCTGCCTCCACTATCTCCACCAGAAGACCCTCCACAATCATGTGAACCTCCATGCGAGCTATCATTATCAGATCCCGCAAAGAAAAATAATGGTGATGAGTTGTTAGATGAGTTATGAATGTTATTTTGTTTTGTAAGATTTACCTTCTTTTTGTTTGATCGAACTGCTGTTAAGATTGTTACAACTACAACAAATAATAGTATGAAAATAATAAATTCCATATAAAAGCCTCCCTTATTCCTCGAATAATTGAATGGTTCTCTCTAGATTTTCAAGCGAAATGAAGCGCGATTCACGAAGAATCTCTTTTCCATTATGAAATAATAAAATTGTCGGTCCAGTAAATACTGCATATCGCCCTGCAACCTCTTGCATGTCTTGCAGTAATATCTCTATTTTCTCTACGTAATCATAATTCTCTAATACGTAATTTACTTTCCTTAACATGACATCACAAACACCACAATTTTCCGTTTTAATAAACAGAAGTACTAATTGTTGTTCTTCAATATATGTTACTAATTCTTCTATTGTTTCAAAGTTTTTCATCTTATCCCTCTTAACGTAGTTTATGAAATACTTTATCTTGATACATACGAAATGCTGAACTATCTTTAATCTTTCTTTTTTCCATTACTTGCTGAAAACGTAGCGTTTTTGCCGTTAACTCTTCTTTTAATTTTTTTCTCTCTTCTTCATCATAACAGCAAGCAATTAAATCCTCTATTTTTAATATATCTTTTTGCAGTTCCATTTCTGGTGGAATCATGCCCGCGTTTTTTAAAATTTTATAACTCATTCTAAGTTCTGGAGGTACCATTGAAAGGTCTTCTAATTGTAGTGGTTTTCCTTTTCCCGGAATATGATCAAGGTCTCCATTCCGTATTGCTTGTCGAATTTTTTCTTCGGCAATATTCAAAAACACATCCACATTACTCCCTCCCTTACATATTTTTACTATTATTTTACATGAAATTTCATTATCTTGCTACGCTATTACAAATTGACCTCATACAATTTTTTCTCAAATTTAACTCCAAGAAGCCCTTTCCTCTCTAATCGATATTTTATTTTCATGTGTAATCTGTATTAGAGCCATTTCATATTGAGAAAGTCTTTTCGAATTCAATAAAGCGTTTACACCAAATCTTACATTTGCTACGATTTAATCAGCTTCAGCTCCTTGTATAGACTTCGTGATGTCTGATCATTTTTATCTAGATTCATTTTGATTTATTGGCGCATGCCTTTAAATATATCTTTTATTTTGAAAGGAGAAATGGCTATGAAATCAAAAAAATTCACACTGCTATTACTATCCCTACTACTCTTCTTACCTCTTTTTCTCACAAACTTTATTACTCCCAATGTCGCATTAGCAGATTCACAAAAGCAAGGTCAAAAAATTGTTGGGTATTTTCCTTCATGGGGCATTTACGGACGTAATTATCAAGTTGCAGATATTGATGCATCAAAGCTAACTCATTTAAACTATGCTTTCGCTGATATTTGCTGGAATGGAAAACATGGAAACCCTTCTACTCACCCCGATAATCCAAATAAACAAACGTGGAACTGTAAAGAATCTGGTGTACCACTGCAAAATAAAGAAGTCCCTAATGGTACTCTCGTACTCGGTGAACCATGGGCCGATGTCACAAAATCTTATCCTGGCTCAGGTACAACTTGGGAAGATTGTGATAAATACGCACGCTGCGGAAATTTCGGCGAACTGAAACGATTAAAAGCTAAGTATCCTCACTTAAAAACAATTATTTCCGTTGGTGGCTGGACTTGGTCTAACCGCTTTTCTGATATGGCCGCTGATGAAAAAACAAGAAAAGTATTCGCTGAATCTACAGTCGATTTCCTACGCGAATATGGATTTGACGGCGTTGATTTAGATTGGGAATATCCGGGCGTAGAAACGATTCCTGGTGGTAGTTATCGTCCTGAAGATAAGCAAAACTTCACCCTACTCCTTCAAGAAGTTCGAAATGCATTAACGAAAGCTGGTGCAGAAGATGGTAAACAATATTTACTAACAATTGCATCAGGTGCAAGCCAACGTTACGCTGATCATACAGAGCTAAAGAAAATCTCTCAAATACTGGATTGGATTAATATTATGACATATGATTTCCACGGTGGATGGGAAGCTACTTCTAACCATAATGCAGCTCTATACAAAGATCCAAATGACCCAGCAGCGGATACGAATTTTTACGTAGATGGTGCGATAAACATTTATACAAATGAAGGGGTTCCAGCAGATAAACTCGTATTAGGTGTACCATTTTACGGACGCGGGTGGAAAAGTTGTGGAAAAGAAAATAACGGACAATACCAACCTTGTAAACCAGGTAGTGATGGAAAGCTCGCTTCTAAAGGTACTTGGGATGACTATTCTACCGGCGATACAGGTGTGTACGATTATGGTGATTTAGCAGCTAATTATGTTAATAAAAATGGCTTTGTTCGCGGATGGAACGATGTGGCGAAAGTACCTTATTTATATAATGCAACTACAGGTACATTTATTAGCTATGATGACAACGAATCTATGAAATATAAAACAGACTATATAAAGACAAAAGGTTTAAGTGGTGCAATGTTTTGGGAGCTTAGTGGTGACTGTCGCACCAGTCCAAAATATAGTTGTAGTGGACCAAAATTACTTGATACGTTAGTAAAAGAATTACTAGGTGGACCTATTACTCAAAAAGATATTGAGCCACCAACAAACGTAAAAAATATTGCTGTAACAAATAAAAATTCAAACTCAGTTCAATTAAACTGGACGGCATCTACTGATAACGTAGGAGTTACGGAATATGAAATTACTGCTGGAGAAGAGAAGTGGAGTACAACAACAAATAGCATTACAATTAAAAACTTAAAATCTAATACAGAATACACATTTTCAGTAATTGCCAAAGATGCTGCCGGAAATAAGTCACAGCCTACCGCTATTACAGTTAAAACAGATGATGCTAACACAACACCTCCTGGTGGAAATAGCAATGCTACCTTTTCAGTCACTTCAAATTGGGGAAGTGGTTACAACTTCTCGATTGTAATTAAAAATAGTGGAACGACCTCTATTAAAAACTGGAAATTAGAATTTGATTATAACGGCAATTTAACACAAGTTTGGGATTCTAAAATTAGTAGTAAAATAAATAATCATTACGTAATTACGAATGCAGGATGGAATGGTGAAATTCCTCCTGGTGGATCGATTACAATCGGAGGAGCAGGAACAGGCACTCCTGCTGAACTTGTAAATCCATCCATTAGCGAAAACTAAACGTAACTTCCAATAATTATTTCACTAAAGTTTGAATTTAGGTTTGATTCCTCTCTCCTAAATTCAAACTTTTAATTTTATGAAAAATCACAAATTAACATTATAATAACCTATTATAACTATATTTAGTTTACAATATGAAGTTCGTGTGAAGTTCACCTGAATTTTACATGAATTTCCTTTAAGCTCTATTGTCTTCCTATACTAATCACATTATCCTTTACATATAGGAATTATTTTCATTCCATTTCAAACTATCTATATATACATAAAGAAGGATAGTCGCCTATTAGGGAAAGGCATCTAGTATTATTATAAATATAAACATAACAAAAGAAAAAGCACGCTTATAAGCGCACCATAAGAGTGCTTCTTCATACAATTCTCATGTAAGAGTTCTCGAAAATCATGTTAATCACAAAGAAAAGGCATTAGCTTATACAAGCTAATGCCTTTTCTTTATTCATATTGTTCAGCGTTCCATTCTTCTATATTCCACACTTTTGTTATCCATGCTTCATAGAAAGAAAGCTCATGTGATACAAGTAAAACGGTTCCTTTATATCGTTGTAGCGCTTCCTGCAACGCCTTCTTTGTTTCTATATCCAAATGATTAGTTGGTTCATCTAAAATTAAAACATTACTTTTCGTTACGATCAGTTCACATAAACGTACTTTCGTTTGTTCTCCGCCGCTTAATAAACGAATAGGCTTTAATACATGTTCTTCTCGCAATCCACACTTTGCTAATGCTTGGCGCACTTCTTTCTTTGTCATATCTGGTCGCTCTGCCCAAACTTTCTCTAAGGGTGTTGTTTCTGAAGCAAACTCTTCCTGGGCAAAGTACGCAGGATTTACTCGTTCTCCAACAGAAATTGAACCGCTTAGCGGCTTAATTTGACCTAATAATGTTTTTAACATCGTCGTTTTTCCAATTCCATTATGACCAATAATCGCTATCTTTTCTCCTTTTTTCACTTGTAAATTCAACTCTGGACATAAAGGATCACTATAACCTATCCTTAGTTTCTCAGCTTGCAATATACGACTCACCGGCTCCTCATAAACACTGAAATCAAAACGGGATCGAGTTACAGAATGAATCTTTTCAATCCTTTGCATTTTCTCTAATACTTTCTCTCGACTTTTAGCCTGTTTCGCTTTTCGAATTTTATTTTTTTGAATAAATATTTCTAACTGAGAGATTTCTTTTTGTTGTTTCGCATACGCCGATTGTAATTGTTTCTTTTGCACTTGGTAACTTTGCACAAACTTTTCATAGTTTCCTACGTATCGCTTCACTTTTCCTCCTTCTAGATGAAAAATAACATTTGTAATACTGTTCAAAAATAATTCATCATGCGAAATGATTACATAAGCTTTTTCATATAGTCTCAAATATGATTGCAACCATTCTATATGAGCTGTATCTAAATAATTTGTTGGCTCATCTAGTAATAAAACATCAGCTTTTTCTAAAAGAAGCTTCCCAAGTAATAACTTTGTTCGCTGTCCCCCACTTAACTTCGATACATCCTTTTTCAAACCTATTTCAAATAAACCTAAACCGATTGCTACTTCTTCAACTTCTGTATGAATGTGATAGAAATTAGAGCTTTCCAATATAGTTTGTAATTCTCCATACTTTACTAACAGTTTTTCTACTTCTCCTGCTCCATTCATTTCTTCAGCAATTTTTAACATTTCGTATTCAATCGCATACAAATCAGCAAATGCACTTTGCAAGTATCCCTCAATTGTCATCCCTTCTTGTAAATCCATATGCTGCTGCAAGAAACCTACCTTCACATGTGGAAACCATTCAATGTTCCCATCATCATGTATAAGTTCTCCTGTTAAAATCCTTAGCAATGTTGATTTTCCAATTCCATTTTGCCCTACTACCCCAACATGCTCACCCTTCAAGATTCGAAAACATGCATTATATAAAATGGTTTTCTCACCATACGAATGACTTAAATTTTCTACCGTTAATATACTCATTATTTTCTCTCCTTTACTTATGATTCATAAGCTAAATAGAGAGAGCAACAGTATAAAGCCTTATTTAATTGTGCATATAAAAAATGGGTAAGGTGAATACACCTTACCCATTACATATTATCGTAAGAAAGGATTAAGGTTCTTTACCTGCTGTCTTCAATTTAGCTTAATCGATAAAAATGGGCAGACTTCTCCCATATCAAGCTAAAACCATTTGAAGAACAGTTGATAAAGTCATTTTATCCTTTCACTCCTTTAACATTTGTTATATTAAGAGTATAAACTACTCTGTTATATTCTATTCTCTACTTTTCTTTTTGTTCCTTCCCCATGTTATCGTTTTCTACATAAATTTCTTTATACATCTTTTCTAATGCATATGGACTTGTAAAGATGAGCGTTAACGATTTCCACATATAAATTCTTCTCTGTAATTCTATTCCCTATCCTTTACTCACCATACTTTTCACTTCTGAAATATGGTCTTCAGCTTGAAATTGTTGTACAGACTTCAATTCACCCGTTTTAAAATCTGTTAAAAGACCTATCACAACTCGTCCGTGTTCCTGTGATCTTTCTTCTAAATCAAACTGAATTGAATGAACAAAACCTAAAACGTGAAAAATTTGAGCATGTAAACCGACAACAGCACGCTGTTCCATTAAGGTGTAACACTCTCGTTTTAACACCTCTACCATTTCCAAGGAATTTCTATTAACTTTCATTTTGCCGACAAACATAATTTTTACAATATGAGCGACTGCCCCCATACTTTTTAATACACTCTCTAGAATTTCTACCGCGTCTTCTACATAACCATTTGAAATTATGGAATGAATAAATTCATCTAATACCGCTTGAAACTTTTTAATTAAATGTAAATCACGTAACTCCGGAACATCTTTTTTCAATTGATCTCGACCTTGAACCCACTTTAAAATTTCTGTCATTTCTTCTTCTTTTAATTCATGATGTTCCATACCATACTTCATTAATAAAATATGATTTTTTAATAAAGCTTTTCTTTCTTCAAGATTATCTGCCGTTAATTCATCTACTATTTTCTCTATAGTTTTCATCTTTCTCCCCCTATATAAAAAAGCCTCTTAACAGTAATCATACCAAAAACTGTTAAAAGGCTTTTTCTATTTTTTCATATAAGGAGCTAATACTCTCAAAATTTCTTCCTTATCTTTCTTTAACTCAAGTGATGTTAACATATCCATCGTTCTCGGCCTAGGTAATTTCACTTGTACCTCACCAACTATTGATGCTGGTCTTTGAGATAAAATAAATACGCGATCCGAAAGCAAGATTGCCTCATCTAAGTCGTGTGTAACCATAACGATTGTTTGCTTCTCTTGGTGCCAAGAGTTTAAAAGCCAGCTATGTACTTCCATTTTTGTAAAAGCATCTAATTTACCAAAAGGCTCATCAAGTAACATAATTGGCTTTTCACATAAATATGTGCGCAGAAAACTAATTCTTTGACGCATACCACCAGACAATTCATCTGGATAATGGTCTGCATATTCATCTAGTTCAAACTGCTTTAATGCTTCCATTCCTTCTGTCAGCCTTTGTTTTTTCGGCTTTCCTTCAATTTCTAACGGAAGAACGATATTTTGCAAAGCTGACCGCCACGGTAGTAATAAATCCTGTTGCGGCATATAACTTACAACATCTTGCTCTTGCATTTGCTTATCGTTATACGTTACACTTCCACTTGTTGGATTTTCAATATTTGCGATCATATTTAATAGTGTGCTCTTCCCACAACCACTCGGTCCTACAAAAGAAACAAATTCTCCCTCTCGTATAGAAGCACTAATATTTGCTAATACATTCTTGCCATCGAAAGATTTCACAATATCTTTTATTTGTAATCCACTCATTTTTCACTTGGAAGGAACTCATTTGTAAAGGCATCTTTCACATCAATTTTCTTCTTAATAACTTTGTTATCATATAAGAAATTCATGTAATTCGTCCAAACTTCTTCCTTCTGTACTCCCCACGCTTTTGCATCATCTTGATACTTCGTACTTAGCCATTTTTGACTTTCTTGTACTAAATCTTTATTTACATCTGGAACAGCTTTAATTAAAATATCGGCAGCTTCTTTCGGTTCTTTAATTGCAAAATTATAACCCTCTGTCGTTGCACTCATAAACTTTTTCACAAAGTCTTTATCTTGCTTCGTATGTTTTTCACTCGTAATCATAACAGGACTATAGAAATCAAGTGCTGGATCTAAGTCTTTCACCATAATCGTATTTAACTCTTTTCCTTGGCGCTTCGCTTCAATTCCATCCCATCCGTAATAAATCCATTCAAAATCTGCATCACGACCAATTGATTTAAAGAAATCTGTTTGTCCTAAAATAATTTTTTCAACTTTATTAAAATCGGCTTGGTGCTTATCCATAATTGTCTTTAATGTCGCTTCTTCCGCTGGTCCTCCCCAGCCACCGTAACGTTTCCCTTCAAAATCTTTCGGTGACGTCATATTATCTTTCTTAAGCGATGCAAAAGCTGAAGTGTTATGCTGAATAATCGCACCTACAGATACAACAGGAATACCTTCCACACGAGCCAACGTTACATTTTCTTGTGCGCTTATTGCGAAGTCAGCTTTTCCTGAAGCTATCATTTGCTCCGCCGTCACATTATCACCAGGCTGAATGATTTCTACATCTAAGCCTTGTTTTTTATAATAATCTTTCGCTTGTGCTACATATAAGCCAGTATGATTCGTATTCGGAAACCAATCTAATACGACTTTTACTTTTTGATCTTTACTTGCACTTTCTTCTTTCTTCGCCGGATTACATCCAGCTACACCTACTGCTAATAAGGCAGCCAACATAACTTTTAAACCTTTTTTCATTTTCTGCCGTCCTTTCTATATATCCATGGTGCTGTTATTCTTGCCATAAACTCCACGATAAAATACAGACATAATGTCACCATAACAATAATTGCTGCAACACCAAATACTCGGGCTGTTAAAAAGGATTTCGTAGCCCTTGTAAGCATAACTCCTAATCCTTCACTGGCACCGAGCCATTCTCCAATAATCGCTCCCATTACGCTATATGTAACTGCAATTTTTAAACCGGAGAAAAAGTATGGAAGCACTGCTGGAAACTTTACTTTCTGGTAAACTTGCCATTTCGTTGCCTTCATCGTTTGCAACAACTTCAACATATTTTTATCTACCGTTTGAAAACCTTCTAAAATGCTAAGCGCAATCGGGAAGAAACAAACGAGTATGACTACCATTACTTTCGGTAGCATTCCATATCCAAACCAAATAATAAATAACGGTGCAAGTACAACGATTGGAATCGTTTGCGAAATAACAAGCAACGGATTTATTAAAATACGAAATAAAGGGATAACGTCCATAAGAATTGCAATGCTTGTCCCAATTAAAATCGCAAAGAACAGTCCCATTATAACCTCTTGCAGCGTCTGCATCGTATTCGGTAATAGTAAATCTTTCATTCCAATTAATTCTTGAACAATGGCAGAAGGCTTCGGTAAAATCCACGGTTCAATTTTAAATAATGAAACAGATCCTTCCCATATCGCAATGAGAAGGATAAGCCAAATTGCTGTAATTATTTTAGATTGCTTCTGGTTTTGCATATTCATCACGGTACTTCCAAACTTTTTCATCTATCGTTACACCAGTGCTTGGACGATAATGGATTTTAATAGAAGTAATCACTTCTTCTGCTCCAGCGTCCACACAAGCTTGTTGTGCACGTTTAATGATATCAAGAAGTACATCTAATTCTCCTTCCAGCGTCGTTTCCATTGCCCCTACTTCATAACGAACTCCCGATTGTTGTACAACCTCAATCGCTTTATCAACAACAGAATACACATCTTTGTTCTTTGCTTGTGGTACTACTGAAAACGAAATTGTAACTTGTTGTGACATAATAAAATCCCCCTTATGAAATTAAATTTTAAAACAAGAAAAGGCTTTCCTACTGCGTAGGAAAGCCTTGTATGCAAGTTATTATAGAATAACATATGCTACATCACTTTAAGTAACTCCCTACGCTGGCATTATCCAGATCAGGTTGAGGGTCGATGTTTGCTCACATCCTCTCAGCCAATTGGCTCCCCGGTCCTTAATTCGTTTTCATTGTAGCATGATTTATTTTATTGAACAAACAAAAGCATGTATAATCATTTCATTTAACTTTTGAATTCCCCAATTAACTCTTGTAACTCCTGTGAGAGCCAGCTTAAAGAACTGGCTAATTCAGCAATATCCTGTACAGACATTTCCTGTTCTTTCATGATTTCTTCAACATTACTACTACTATTCGCATACTTATTTGCAATAAGTGATAGTTCATTTACAACACGAACAATATTTTGGCTATTTTGCAATATATTATTTGAATTGCTAGAAACAACTCCAACTTGATTGGTAACAGTTTGTGCTGATTTCGAAATTTTTTCAAAGAAAGCACCACTACTTTCAACAAGTTTCATTCCAGACTCTACTTCTTTTGAGGTTTTTTGCATTAAAACAACAGCTTCTTCCGTTCCTGCTTGTGTTTCTCCTATTAATTTTGCTATATCTTTTGCTGATGCTTCCGTCTGCTCTGCTAATTTACGCACTTCATCAGCAACAACGGCAAATCCCTCTCCAGTTTCCTCAGCACGTGAAGCTTCAATAGTAGCATGTAAAGCTAGCGAATTCGCTTGATTTGAAATACTTGTAATTACAGTTACAATATCACTAATTTCTTTTGATCTTACTTCCAAAGAATAAATGATAGAAGATAAATCTTGTACTGCATTTTGTATTATGTTCATTTGATTCATCGTCTGTTCAATAATACCATTTCCTTTTTCTGAATGATGCTTTGTACCTTCAGACTCTTTCGTCATTTGTTTTGCAATATTAGTTATCTCTTCCATCCTATCTTCCATTTCATATACAATATCTAAATACTTTGGTACTGACGTTTCTTGCAATTGAACGCCAACCCTTAACTCAACTATAGAACTTACGATTCCTTGGACTGCCATGCTATTTTCTTTCGTACTCACTGACAATTCTTGTGAAGATGAGGAAACCTGTTCTGCTGTCTGCTTCACTTTATCTATAATTCCTTTAAACTTCTCGATGGTATTATTAAAATACGCATTAATAATACCAATATCATCTGGTCTTTCCTCTAATTTAATACTTAAATCACCTTCACCAACTCTGCGTAATCCTTCACGTAAATCCCGCAATGGAGCAAGTGCGTTACGTACGATTAAGAATTGAATAACAGTTGCAATTAAAACAGAAATACAAATAAACATTAAACCTTGTATAATGAATTTTTCCTTTGTAATAGGAACAATAGAAGCATCTACATCGGCTGCAACAATTGCCACAATATTTCCGTCTCCATCTTTAATTGGCTCTAATATCGTTACCCATGATCCTAATAGATCTTCATATACTACTGTCATGTTTGCTTTTTTCGTGCTCATTACCTTATCGTATGCTTTCATCCAAAGATCTGGTTGTTTATAATATTCTCCCGGCCTTACTTCAACAACATTTGCTAAGTCTGTAGACAAGTCGACGATTAGTAACTCACCTTTTTCATTTTTTTTTGCTCCAACAATATACGTTTGTCCAACACTATTCAATTCTTCCGTTGCTTCATCTAATTTCTCTGTTAACTTCTCTCTCTTTTCTCTTTGTGCCACTGGGTCTTTTGTAACATCTCTCACTATTTCTTCGTCTAATTTATGTAATACCGTATCTCCTGTTTCAAAAGAATGCCTTTCAAATATAGACATCATGCTATTTTGAAACATGTTAAAACTTAACGCACCCATAGTACCAACAAGCGTCAAAATAACTAACACAGTTAACAATACATTCTTTTGAAGAAATGATAGCTTGTGCCAATATTTTTTCATTCACATCACCTTTCTTAATTAACTTAATATAAAGGAAAACTATTAAAATAGAAACCTTATCAACAACTGATAAGGTTTCTCATTTGTTTGCAAATAAAAAAAGACCAATGAAAAAGCATTGGTCAAGACCAACCCTATCCGTCCGGTAACTGGCTAGCGTAGCCTTTCGGCCTTAGCTCCTGTAGTTTTGCGTCCTAATGTTTCCATCAGTTTGCCTTTCTCGCTGAACGAGTTGAACGATATGGGAGTTCTATGAGAATTACATTATTCTCTATCAAAGATTACAACATAAAAATTAAAATGTCCACCTATTTAGAGATACAAATGTAAAATTTGGCTGTATTATTTTTTCAAAATAATTTAACAAAGTACGTGAATGTTACATTTCTTGTGTTATATAATAAAAAATGTATATAACACAAGGATTGTTTTGAATATTTATTTTAATTTTCTTTTAAATTAAATTATTCGAATATATCTTAACTAATGAATTTCGGAGGTAGTTTATCATGTTTTGGCTACAATTTCTTACGTTACTACTCTGCATTTTTATTGGCGCACGTCTAGGCGGAGTTGGTCTAGGAGTAATGGGTGGCGTTGGTATGGCAATACTTGTTTTCGTCTTCCACTTACAACCTACAGCTCCTCCTATTGATGTCATGCTTATGATTTTAGCAGTAATTACAGCTGCTGGTGCACTCCAAGCCGCTGGAGGAATGGACTACCTTGTTCATCTGGCCGAGAAAGCATTACGAAAAAATCCAAAACGCATTACATTCTTTGCTCCAATTGTTACTTATCTATTTACACTTTGTGCAGGAACTGGTCACGTTGCTTATTCTGTACTTCCTGTTATCGCAGAAGTCTCTCGCGAATCTGGAATTAGACCGGAACGACCAATGTCAATTGCCGTAATTGCTTCCCAACAAGCAATTACAGCTAGTCCTATATCAGCTGCAACAGTTGCACTTTTAGCAATGTTAGCTGACTATAAAATCACCTTATTAGATATTTTAAAAGTAAGTATCCCTTCTACTTTTATCGCTTGTATGATAGCTGCATTTGTTGCTAGCAAAATGGGGAAAGAATTAAATGAAGACCCTGAATACTTAAAACGATTAAAAGAAGGAATGATTCCTAAGATTGAAGAGAAAAAAGAATTTGTTGATGTAAAAGGCGCTAAATTATCAGTTATCCTTTTCTTAGTAGGAACTTTCCTTGTCGTACTTCTCGGTTCATTTGAAGCACTTCGTCCAGGATGGATAGTTGATGGGAAGTTAGCCCGTCTTTCCATGCCAAACACAATTGAAATGGTTATGTTAACGATCGCAGCTCTTATTATTATTCTCTGTAAACCAAATGTAGAAAGCATCGTGTCTGGTAACGTCTTTAAAGCGGGGGCAACAGCAGTTGTTGCTATTTTCGGTATCGCTTGGATGGGAGATACTTTCTTTAACGGAAACTTAAATATGATTCAAGGATCAATTCAGCATCTAGTAACAAGTGCGCCATGGCTATTTGCCATCGCATTATTCATTCTATCTATTTTACTATATAGCCAAGCCGCAACAGTACGTGCTTTAATGCCTCTTGGATTATCACTCGGTATTCCACCAGCACTACTGATCGCGATGTTCCCTGCAGTAAATGGATATTTCTTCATTCCAAACTACGGAACAATTGTTGCTGCCATTAACTTTGATCGTACTGGTACAACTGGCATTGGTAAATATGTTTTAAATCATAGCTTTATGATTCCAGGCCTAATCGCAACATTCACTTCTATCGGAATTGGAATGCTCTTAATATCAATTATGTTTTAAAGAAAAAGCACAAACCTACAAATTTACAGGGTTTGTGCTTTTTTAATCAAACGTTTGTTTAAATATTTTTAACTGTCCATTCTGTTCTTTACTATTTTTGTGAAGTTCCCTTTTCCTACAAACTCCTACTTACTTCCTCTACTAATTTCTTCGTACTTTCATACGCAGATTCAGCTAAACTAATCGCTGAAATAACTGAAACACCGTCCGCACCTGCTTCTATAACCGAAGCGGTATTTTCAATTGAAATGCCTCCAATTCCGACAATCGGTATTGTAATTCCTTGTTCTCTAAAATGAGCTAAACCTTTCGTTCCTTGCACTGCTTTCGTATCTTTTTTCGTACTCGTTGGAAAAATAGGTCCTACACCTAAATAGTCAGCCCCATTTTCAATTGCCCAGCGTGCTTCTTCAATTGTATGTGTAGATACACCGATAATTTTATCACCCATTTTTTCACGTACAGAGGTAATTCCTTCATCATCTTGCCCTACATGCACACCATCCGCATCTAACTCGAGAGCTAGTTCCACATCATCATTTACGATGAATGGTACACCATACTCCTTACAAATTGCTTGTAATTCTTTTGCGAAACAAATACGTTCTTCTCCTGTTAAAGCCCCTTCTCCCTTTTCACGAAATTGAAAAATTGTTATACCGCCTTCAAGTGCATCTTTCAATATTTGTAGTGGATCCTTCGTACAATTGTTACTTCCCATAATAAAATATACGGATAACAACCTAGACATTTCTGACTTTGAAATACGTGACATTTATTTTCCCTCCTTACTATATAACCTCAATTTTCCCATACTTCTCTATATCACCTGAAGTCGTATTCGCTAACTGATTCAAAAATTCAATTTGAAAACTACCAGGTCCTTTTTCCACTGTCTTAGCGGCTGCCAGTTCTGCCGCTACCCCATAAAACGTTAATGCCGCTACCGCTGCCTTTACATAATCCTTTTCTATCGCTACAAATGCTCCTATTACAGAAGTTAGTAAACAACCAGTTCCCGTAACTTTCGTTAAAATAGGATGGCCATTTCGAATAACAATCGTTCGCTGCCCATCTGTAACAACATCTTCTTTCCCAGTAATTACCGTAACTGTATTCAATTCATCCGCTGCCTGCTTTGCAATACTTACGACATTACCATTTCCAGCACCAGCGTCTACCCCTTTAATTTCCCATCTCTCATTAATAACGTTCGCTATTTCAGCTGCATTTCCGCGAATAATCGCTAATTCAATTTCAGCCGGAATATGTCTCGCAACTTCTGTTCGATACGATGTTGCTCCTGCACCAACTGGATCAAACAGTACTGGTACATTGTTCACATTTGCTGATTTACCGGCAAGTAACATCGCTTCTACTTCTTCCGGACGAAGTGTTCCCATATTTAATACTAACGCTCCAGCAATGCTAGCCATTTCTGCCACTTCTTCTTTTGCATACGCCATTACAGGCGATGCCCCTACCGCTAACAAACCGTTAGCGGTAAAATTTGTTACAACAACATTTGTAATATTATGAACGAGCGGATTAGATTCTCTCACCAAATCCACTACTTTACTAATTTCTTTCCTATTCATCCTTCTCATCTCCTAACTATAGTGATGGGAGATACACAAAAAGGCACTTTGCGCGTACGCAAAGTGCCTGAACATGTGCTTTTACACTCTCCCTACGCTGGCATTATCCAACAGGTTCAAATGGTCAATGACGGACTAGTCATACTCTCAGTTTGTATCCACAAACTCCCATGTGTTTAGTATTCTTCTACTTCAAAGTCTACTCTTATTCTAGTAAAATAACAAGTTCTTTACTTTTCTATTTAATATAGAAGCAACTAATAAAACAATACGCATAATAACTATCTATTTCTCACAGTCTCATCATGGTGCATATTATGTTCTGTCACGATCATTCACTTTCAAACAGATGTTATCCCATTAAAAAACGTTCAAATCTGGAGCGAAACTGAATCTCAAGAAGATGTATGCTATAGTTAACGTATGGAAATTTGAAAGGATGTTTTAAATATGTCAAAAAGCGTTGTAATCGCTGAAAAGCCTTCCGTTGCACGAGATATTGCACGTGTACTGAAGTGCGATAAAAAGGGAAACGGCTACCTTGAAGGTAGTAAATATATTGTAACTTGGGCTTTAGGTCATCTCGTTACATTAGCAGATCCAGAAAGCTACGATGTGAAATATAAAAAGTGGAATTTAGAAGATTTACCTATGCTACCTGAGCGTTTGAAATTAACTGTTATTAAACAAACAGGGAAACAATTTAATGCTGTAAAAAGTCAGCTTCTTAGAAAAGATGTAAATGAAATTATTGTAGCGACAGACGCTGGGCGTGAAGGAGAATTAGTCGCTCGTTGGATTATTGATAAAGTTCGAATTAACAAACCAATTAAACGTCTATGGATTTCATCTGTTACTGATAAAGCAATTAAAGATGGTTTTGCAAATTTAAAACCAGGTAAAGCATATGACAATTTATACGCTTCAGCAGTTGCACGTTCAGAAGCTGACTGGTATATCGGTCTTAACGCAACTCGAGCTTTAACGACTCGCTTTAATGCCCAACTGAATTGCGGCCGTGTGCAAACACCTACTGTCGCAATGATTGCTAATCGTGAAGATGAAATAAAGAACTTCAAAGCTCAAACTTACTACGGCATCGAGGCTCAAACGACCAATCAGTTAAAACTAACTTGGCAAGATGCAAACGGCAATAGCCGCAGCTTCAATAAAGAAAAAATTGATGGTATTGTAAAAGGTTTAGATAAGCATAATGCTACTGTTTTAGAAATTGATAAAAAACAGAAGAAGTCATTCTCTCCTGGTCTTTACGATTTAACTGAATTGCAACGTGATGCCAATAAAAAGTTCGGTTACTCTGCGAAAGAAACATTGAATATTATGCAGAAATTGTATGAGCAGCATAAAGTGCTAACATATCCTCGTACAGATTCGCGTTACATTTCATCTGATATCGTTGGAACACTTCCAGAACGTCTAAAGGCGTGCGGCGTTGGGGAATATCGTCCTTTAGCACATAAAGTATTACAAAAGCCTATCAAGGCTAATAAATCATTTGTTGATGATAGTAAAGTAAGTGATCATCACGCAATTATTCCGACAGAAGGATACGTTAACTTCTCCGCCTTCACAGATAAAGAACGTAAAATTTATGATTTAGTTGTAAAACGTTTCTTAGCTGTTTTATTCCCGGCATTCGAATACGAACAACTAACGTTACGCACAAAAGTCGGCAATGAAACGTTCATTGCACGCGGAAAAACAATTTTACATGCCGGTTGGAAGGAAGTATATGAAAATCGCTTTGAAGATGATGATGTAACTGATGACGTAAAAGAACAACTTTTACCTCGCATCGAAAAAGGCGATACATTAACTATAAAGTTGATTATGCAAACATCAGGTCAAACAAAAGCACCTGCACGTTTTAACGAAGCAACTTTACTTTCAGCAATGGAAAATCCTACAAAATATATGGATACGCAAAATAAACAACTTGCTGATACGTTAAAATCAACTGGTGGATTAGGTACTGTAGCAACGCGTGCTGATATTATTGACAAGCTATTCAATTCATTCTTAATTGAAAAACGCGGTAAAGATATTCACATTACTTCAAAAGGCCGTCAGTTACTTGATTTAGTACCAGAAGAATTAAAATCACCTACACTAACTGGTGAGTGGGAACAAAAGCTAGAGGCAATTGCAAAGGGGAAACTGAAAAAAGAAGTATTCATTTCCGAAATGAAGAACTATACGAAAGAAATTGTTTCTGAAATTAAATCGAGTGATAAAAAATATAAACATGACAACATTTCAACGAAGTCTTGTCCAGATTGCGGTAAACCAATGCTAGAGGTAAACGGCAAAAAAGGAAAAATGCTCGTTTGCCAAGACCGTGAATGTGGTCATCGTAAAAATGTATCTCGTACAACAAACGCTCGTTGCCCTCAGTGTAAGAAGAAGTTAGAATTACGTGGTGAAGGTGCAGGGCAAATCTTTGCATGTAAATGTGGCTATCGCGAAAAATTATCCACATTCCAAGAAAGACGTAAAAAAGAATCTGGAAACAAAGCTGATAAACGTGACGTTCAAAAATATATGAAACAACAGAAAAAAGAAGAAGAACCATTAAATAACCCATTTGCAGAAGCATTAAAGAAATTAAAATTCGATTAAACAAAAAGGTTCCTACCTCTATCGGTAGGAACCTTTTTTGTTAGTGAATGATTTTACTTCCTTTTGCATTCTCAACAAATTTTTCACTTGATTTGTTAATTGGTGTTTTCAGTAATAACGCAGCAACAATCATAACTACTACGAAAGCACTTAACACAAGTAAATCTCGCGTTACAATATCCCATAGCATTCCGCCTACTGTTTCACGAATTGCACTAATTGCATATGTGAACGGTAAGAACGGATAAATTGCTTGGAAGAATTTCGGTGTCATTTGAATTGGGAATGTTCCGCCCGACCCTGCTACTTGTAGTACAAGTAAAATAATCGCCATCGATTTCCCAACGTTTCCGAAAATAGAAACGAGTGAGTACACGATACAAACAAATACTCCACCAATAAATAAACTAAATAATACAAACCAGAACTTATCGACTACGTACGTACCGAGTAAGAATATATCTCCCATCGATACGATAAACGCTTGTGAAAGACCTATCGTTAAGAATGTTAATAAACGTCCGAAGTAAATTTCATGGCTCTTATAATTCGCGCCCTCTTCATGTACTTCTACTGTTAATAATGAAACCATTAATAATGCGCCTACCCATAATGCAAGCACTGTATAGAACGGTGACATTGCTGAACCGTAGTTCGGCATCGCAAATAATTTATTCTCTTTTAAATTTACTGGATTCGCAAAGTAGTCACTTTGCTTTTCAACATCATTTTTCAATAAGCGTATGATGTCTTTTAAATCCTCTTCAGATTCAAAATCACGAATTTTATTTGCTAATTCTTTAATCTTTTTCTCCGTTTCTGGCATTTCAGCTTTAATGTCTGCTAATTTCTTTTTACCATCTACTAAGCCTTTTGATGAATCTTCTAGTAGTTTTTTTACATCTGGAAGCTTTTTGTCTGCTTCTTTTAAAATTTGAGATGTATTTTTAGACATACGTTTCGTACGTTCAATTGCTGTGTTAAAGTTTGGAACGATTTCTGAATCATACGTTGCTAAGAAATCGCCTAATTGAGCTGAAGCATTTTTAGTCGCTTCATTAATACTTTCTACAACCTCTTTTGTAGGCTTCTGTCCATTGTTAATTAGTGTAGTTGCTTTATTCGTTGCATCTATACCTTTTTGAACAGAATTTTGTATTTTGTTCAATTTTGCAATTCCACCATTAAGGTTTTTTCCGCTATTTACATCTGCTAATACCTTATTTGTGCTTTCTAGAACCGGAATCGCATCACCAATCAGATTATTAGTAGCTTGTAATTGACCATTTAAATCGTTTAAAGATACTTTTGCCCATTCTAAATCAGTTACACCTTTATTTGATATGTTTGCTTTAGCATCTTCAACACCATTTTTGAACTTATCATATTCATTTTTCACGCTATCATATGCTTCATTTGCATCAGCTCTAACTTGATCGACTGTGCTAACTGCTTTTTTATAATCTGCTACAAATGTTTCATTGTAATCTTTTTCTGCTTGATCAATTAATCCATTTGCTGCATCTAATTTTTGATTCGCTACATCTGTTACATCTTTCTTTACTTCTTGTCCTGTACCGATAACATTTACAATATCTTTAATACCGTTGTTTGCATTTTCCATACCGCTTTTCAGCTTAGTTAAGCGATCCACACGGCCTTGGAAAAAGCTTTGACCAAAATCAGTCGTCGCTGATTTTTGTAGCTCAGTAAATACATTAATAAGATATGCAATACTATCTGTACGACCTTGAAGATTTTCAGAAACCGCATTAAGATCTTGTTTTGCCTTTTCTGGATCGAATTGACCATTTTGCAATCCGTTTACAACACTTTTACCGTATGTTGTTCCTGCACGTGCCGAGTTTAAAACATTATTCACTGTTTGATTAATATTTCTTGCAATATTTTTATAACCTTCATCGTTCAACTTTGAAAGATCCGGACGCGCTGGAAACTCAGGCAATCCTTTCATACCAGAAAAATCTATTCCTGGATGCATTAAAAAATCCGTAAAAGCATTAGCTTTATCCATTACATTTTTAGCCGCTGTTAAATGATTTCGTATCGTCCCAGGTGCATTTTGCAATGTTTGATCATTGTTTGCAAAGAACTTATCTAAGTTCCCTAATGCTTCTTGCCCATCATTAATAACACTCTCTACAACCGGCAATTCTTTCTGCGCTACTTTCACAACATCTTCTGCTCGAGTCGCATCATCTAACGCCTTATCCATAAGTGTATTCATTTCTGGGAACTGCGCTTCTAACTTAAATACAAGATCTTTTACTTTCTCGATACTTGGTAAGTTTGTTTCTAAATCGATTCCAAGGTCATTGAAGATTTTAAAAATCTCACCATTCGCTGTTTTAACAAAGTTTTTACTAATTTCTTCTGTAATACCTGATGCACCTTTTGCTGTAATTTTCGGTGCAATCGCATTTACCTTTTCATTTACATAGTAATCAAGTTCTGGTTTCTGTGGATTTTCATCCAGAACAGTTGCAATCTTTTCAGAGAAGTCTTTTGGGATTGTAATGCTTGCATAGTAATCCCCGCGTTCCACTCCGTAAATTGCTTGTTTTTCATCTACAAATTTCCAGCCAAGATTTTTGTTTTTCTTCAGAGAATCTACAATCTCGTTCCCGATATTGATATCTTTTCCTCTTAAATTAGAGCCTGCATCTTCGTTAGAAACTGCAATGGGAACTTCTTTTGTATTTCCATATGGATCCCAAGAAGCTTTAATGTTAAACCATGCATATAACGATGGTAAAATCATTAACCCTACAACAATAACAATTGCAGCCCAATGTTTTGCTACATTCCGTAAATCTGTCTTATAAATACGCCAAATTTGTTTCATAGAAGTTATCACCTAATTATATATTTTTCCTTCTTTAGAAAATGATACATACATTTTGCAATTATATCACTTTCTACATCGTGGATTAACCGAAAACGAACTATTTTTTCCCATTAACTTTAACTTACTACATTATATAACGAAGTAAGTCAAAGTATGAATACAAAATGACCAAATCGGTTTTACATTCAATAATAACAAATATATAGGAAATGTCATAAAAAATACAAGTATTTTCTCTTGGAAATACTTGTATTCCTCAAAAAAATCCTCACAGCTTTTTATTATCTGTGAGGATTTCTTCTATTATATATCTACTTGCACTTCTACACCGAAATGATCTGAAATTATATTTCGGTTTGTACCATTAAAAATAACTTTTGAAGAACGAACTTTTTCACTTCGGTTACACAATATTAGATCGATTCGTAGATTATGTTTATTTTCATCCCAACCAGCAATCTCACCTTGGACAGTTGTTCCTTCATCCTTCTCTATTGCTAGTTCATATGTGTCATGCAAACCTTTTTGCATCATATATTCATAACCCTCCCCTTGCAAACGAGCGTTATTATTAAAATCACCCATTAAGAAGGAAAGTTCATTACTATCTACATGCTCCATCAAACGATTCACTTGATCTTTAAATGATTCTTCTTCATCATTCCACCAACCGAGGTGGCAAGAGTAAAACGTGATGTTCTTACCATTATAAGCAATTGTTGCACTTACAATTTTGCGTGTTTTCCAATACGTTGTATCCTTATTTTCTGAAATAAAGAACGTATCTTCTTTTACAACATTATGCTTCGTTATAATCGCTAATCCTTCTTCATACACATCATAACCAATATGAGAGAAATCCCAAGTAATATTGTAATCTTTTACATGTAACGCTTTTAACTCTTCTAATAGTAAAAGTCCAAAATTATCTTCTTTCTTGTTACCGCATACATTTTTAGCTCCTATCGACTGACTTACTTCTTGCAATGCGATAACATCGTACTCTTCTTCTTGAATGACTTTAGCAAGATATTTTATCTTTTCTATTTGATTTTCTTCTTGCCAAGAGTGACAGTTTAAAGTTAGCAATTTCATATTATTACGCACCTAACATATCTTGAATGTCTGACTTTAATACGTCAGCTTTCGGGCCATATACCGCTTGTACACCTTTATCTTTTACGATTAGTCCTAAAGCACCATTTTGTTTCCACTGCGCTTCTGGTGCAACAACATCTAAATCTTTTACTGTTACACGTAAACGTGTCATACAAGCATCTACGTCAGCAATATTTTCTTTTCCACCTAATAGATCAATAACTTTTGTTGCTAATGAACCATCTTGTACATTTCCTGTTCCTTCTGATGCCTCATCTTCGTTATCAATATAGTTACCTGCACGTCCTGGTGTTGGTAAGTTGAACTTTTTAATTAAGAAATTGAATAATGTAAAGTTCAGACCGAAGAATACTAATGAAACGATAACGAAATTGATTAAATCTCTAGTTAGTCCTGCATTAACCATCATCGGTGTACGAGTAATTAACTCAATAAATCCGAATGCATGAACACGTAAGTTAATTAAATCTGCTAATGCGAATGCAAGTCCTGTTGTAATTGCATATACAACATATAATACTGGAGCAATAAACATGAACATGAATTCAATTGGTTCTGTTACACCTGTTAAAAATACTGCTAATGCTGCTGATAAGAACATTGGTTTATATTTTGAACGTTTTTCTTTATCAACATTACGAAACATCGCGAAAGCAATACCCATTAATGCTGCTGTTGAACCGATAACTTGTCCAGCTTTGAAACGAGCCGGTACAACATTATTTAATAGATCGTTATATGCTTTTGTATCTCCATTTGCTAATAAGTTATTTAAATCTGTAATCCATGCAAGCCATAATGGATCTTGTCCTGCTACAACTTGTCCAATTTTTGAGCCAGTTAACATCGTATATGTTCCGCCCAGCTCTGTATAGTTCATCGGAATTGTTAACATATGATGTAAACCGAATGGTAATAGTAAACGCTCTAACGTTCCATATACAAATGGTGCAACAATTGGTGCACTATCTTTTGAAGCTGCAATCCAGCGACCAAATTCATTTAATCCACTTTGGATGAATGGCCATAAAAGTGATAATACAATTGCAGTTACTGTAGACCAAACAATTACAACGAATGGTACGAATCGTTTTCCGTTAAAGAATGCTAATGCTTGTGGCAGTTTGTTATAGTTATAATATTTGTTATATAAAGTAGCTCCTAAGAAACCTGTGATAATCCCTACGAAAACTCCCATGTTTAATGCTGGTGCACCAAGTACAGAAGTAAAGTAATCTTTTACAATTAAATCTCCCGCTAATACTGAAGAAACTTTGGCTTTTGAATCCGCTAACATTTCAGCGTTTACGCCAAATATAGCTCCTGTAATTCTATTCGTTAAGACGAATGCTAATAGCGCTGCAAATGCACCACCTGCACGATCTTTCGCCCAAGATCCCCCAATTGCTACTGCGAATAAGATGTGTAGATTAGTAATAATTGCCCAACCGATGTCTTCCATTACGCGAGCGATTGTATGAACTGCGTTAATATCCCCAGCAGACATTCCAATTAACTTACCGATAGAAATCATTAAACCAGCTGCTGGCATTACAGCTACAACAACTAATAACGCTTTCCCGAACTTTTGCCAAAAATCAAAAGACGTAATTTTCATCTGTTCTTCCTCCCCTTTATTTATAACAACATAATGATTTAAATTATAATTTCTGTTTCCTTTATGAAAACGATTCCTTATGTTACTTCATTTTTATCTTTACGCAACCGTTTTCATAAATCTATTTTAATAAAAGCGTTTTCACTTTGCAATAGAAATTTATTATTTTTCATAAAAAAAGATGCTCTAAGAGCATCCTTTTTTATTATGAAATGCGATAAACCCTTGTTTCATAAGGCTTTAACGTGATTGAAGTTACTTGTTCATGTTCCGCAACTTCATAGTTATTTAAAAGCAAACGTTTGCGTTCTAGTGCGAATAAATCCTCATTATACACAGCTTCCTCTTTTGAGATATTACTAATTACAATGATTTTTTCATCGTTTAATGTACGAGTATATGCATAAATTTGCGGATCATCTTCTAAAAGTAAATCGTACGTACCGTAATTCAGTACATCGTGCTCTTTTTTCAAGGCAATCATTTTCTTATAGAAATTGAAAATAGAGTTTTCTTCATTTTTCTGCTTTTCAACATTAATCTCTTTGTAGTTTTGATTCATACTAAACCAAGGTGCACCTGTTGTGAAGCCAGCATTCATCTCATCGTTCCACTGCATAGGTGTACGTGAATTATCGCGGCAAGAAGCCCATATAATTTCCATCATATCTTGATGGGATACGCCCTCTGCAATTTTCTCACGATATAAATTTTTAGTTGCAACATCATCGTAATCTTCAACATTTGGTAATTGGACATTTGTCATCCCAATTTCTTGTCCCTGATAAATAAACGGTGTACCGTGCATAAAGAAATACATTGCTCCTAGAGCCGTTGCACTTTCACGCCAATATTGTTTATCATCTCCCCAAGTTGAAACGATACGCGGCTTATCGTGATTCTCAATATATAAAGCATTCCATCCTTTATTTTCTAACCCTTTTTGCCATTTCGTTAATACCTTTTTCAGCCCTACAACATCAAGATCTTTCTTCTTTTCTGCATCCCATAAACTTAAATGTTCGAATTGGAATACCATATTGAACTTACCTTGCTCTTCTCCAACCCAAAGCTCAGCATCTTCAATCTTAACGCCATTCGCTTCACCAACAGTCATAATATCGTACTTAGAAAACGTATTTTCTTTTAATTCTTCTAATAAAGGTTGAATACCATCCACATTCATATGTTTATCAAAAGATGGAACATACTTTAGTCCTTTTGGATTTGGCATATCTTTAAAGCCGTCTTCTTTTTTAATATGGCTGATTGCATCTACTCGGAAACCATCAATTCCTTTATCAAGCCACCAATTAACTGTATCGTATAGCACTTCTCGAACTTCTTTATTCTCCCAGTTTAAATCTGGTTGTTTACGCGAGAATAAGTGTAAATAATATTGTCCTGTTACTTCATCATACTCCCATGCCGAACCATTAAAAATACTTTCCCAGTTGTTTGGTTCTGCACCATCTTTACCATCATGCCAAATATACCAATCACGCTTCGGATTGTCTTTAGATGAACGAGACTCAATAAACCATGGATGTTCATCACTTGTATGATTAATAACTAAATCAATAATAAGCTTCATATCACGTTTATGAACTTCATCTAGTAAAGCATCAAAGTCTTCCATCGTCCCAAACTCATCCATAATATCTTGATAATCACTAATGTCATAACCATTATCATCATTAGGTGACTTATACATTGGACAAATCCAAATTACATCTATTCCTAAATCTTTTAAATAATCCAGTTTCGCAATAATACCTTGTAAATCTCCAATACCATCGCCATTTGAATCCATAAAGCTACGTGGATAAATTTGATAAGCAACCGCTTCTTTCCACCATGTCTTATTCATAGTCATTCTCTCCTTTTGCATCCCATCGGAATTTTATGCAAACGTTTTCGTAACACTATCATAACAAAATATGAATAGTTTGCAACTGTTTTCATTGAACTCTATGTAGTTTCTTGATTCTTATGCTTTATTTATTTCTCACAAAGGCAAATCTCATTCTTCTCATCTCCTTGTCCACGCACGTTACATATACTTTTCATATATTAATAAAAAGCCCCGCTTATTTTAGAAAGGAGTGATAAATTGAAACAAACAAAATTAACAGGTCGTATCGTTGTTCCTTCAGACCCTGACTATGACGTAGCCCGAATGAACTTAAATTTAAGTATTCCAAAACTCCCTTGTATTATTGTGTTTTGTCAAAATAAAAATGATGTGTGTAACGCCTTAAAATGGGCACGCGAGCGTCATGTACCATTTCGCTTAAGAAGCGGACGTCATAGCTATGAAAATTTTTCTCTTTTAAATAGAGGACTTATTATTGACGTGAGTGAAATGCATCGTATTACTGTTCATACAGATAAATTAACAGCAACAATTGAAGCTGGTGCAAACCTTGGCACTGTTTATAAAGAGCTTTGGAATTATGGTGTGACAATACCGGCTGGTACAAGCGCAAGCGTTGGAATTGTTGGATTAGCACTTGGCGGTGGCATCGGTATGCTTTCACGCTTATTTGGATTAACATGTGATCAATTAATAGAAGTTGAAATGGTACAAGCATGTGGTAAATTTGGAGCAAAAATCATTCGTGCAAGCGAACATGAAAACCATAACTTGTTTTGGGCATGCCGCGGTGGCGGTGGTGGAAACTTCGGAATTATTACTTCTTTGACTTTTCGCGTACACCCTATAAAAAATGTATTAATCTTCTCCATTACATGGGAATGGGAAGATTTTATTGCTGCCTTTCAAGCTTGGCAAAACTGGGCGCCTTATGTAGACGAACGTCTTACTTCATCAATTGAATTATTCACAAAACAACAAAACAAAATTGAAGCACAAGGTGAGTTTGTTGGCTCTCCCTCTGAACTCCATTCCTTATTATCTCCTCTTCTTGAAACTGGTACCCCCTCTCTCTTTATAGATGAAGTTCCTTATATAAAGGCTGTTGAATTTTTTAACAGTGGTAACATCCCTGAAAACTTCAAGCGCTCCGGTTCCTACGTATATAAACCTATTCCTCTTAAAGGAATTCAAATCATGCAGTATTTTCTTTCAAATGCACCAAATAAAGATGCGAGTATTTGGCACCAATCGCTCGTAGGTGCTGTTAAAAATATTCCGCCTACTGAAACAGCTTATTTCCATCGCAAAGCAATTATTGCGCAAGAATACATTACCTCTTGGAAATGTGATGATGAAGAAAATCGAAATATACGCTGGGTTAAAGATTTACGAGAAAGCTTAGATCCTTATACACTAGGTGACTATGTCAATTGGCCCGATATCGACATTAAAAATTGGCAAACTAGTTATTATGGCCCTAACTTTCAAAGATTACGTAAAGTGAAAACCATATATGATCCTTGCAATGTTTTTCGTTTTCAACAAAGTATTCCACCCTTTCATACGTAAAAAAAGGTAGAAAATAAAAAATCATCCAATATGCCGTTACCCTGCAGCATGTTGGATGATTCAAGTTGATTTTCTATATCGTTTCAAATTATTGCCCCTACTCATAAACTTTCAATTACAGATTAATTGTATTTCGCATCATTTTCATGCAATAAATGTAATTTAATATTTGGTACTTTATCTTTTTCAACACCGCTATTATAAGCAACAGGAATTTGAAATTCGAATTGCTTTGTCTCATGTTTTTGTAAATAGACTGGTTTCGGTACTAGATAACTTTTTGAATTCTCGTTTACATTATCATATAAAACAACTTTTAATGCTTGTGAATGATTACGATAATTTTTTAAAGTAACAATACACTTTCGTTCGATATCCTCTCCATTTTTCTCCATTCTACACTGGCTATCTTCTTTTTTATATTCTATTGCTTCTACCCCTGTTTTTCCTGCGTAGTACCATGTTTTATTTAATGTCTGGAGGATGTTATTTAAAATAAACGGCATCATTACAATCAAAATACTAATGCCTACTACTTTTATCTTATTCATTTTTCTAAATGTACTAGACTCCTTTTTTCCTAGCCATTTTAAAAATAATATAAATGCAATTACATGTAGTATGAAAGAAACAATCAATATATTTGAGACTTTATAATCCATATAAACATACGTATGTATCGGAACCTTATAGACATTGAATAGTTTTTCCCCAATTAATTCATTATCATTTGGAATTTTTAATAATAACAAAACCCCTATACTGTAACAAATAGCTACTAATCGATCATACTCAATACGAAGCATTCTTTCTCCCCTTCACTTTGTTTTTTATTATCGATTTTAGCTATTATTACCATACTATACTATCTTTTCATAGAGGAAAACGTAAAAAAGTTACTTATAAATATATAAATAACCTTATTAATATACAGTATGAATTAAAAATCAATATGCAATTTTCACATAGAGATTTCCTCAAAATATGTTGGATTATGTATTGTAATTTTTTTATCTAAAATTGTAACAATACTATCATTTTTTAATTGTTTTAATACGCTACTAACCGTCTCTCGAGACGTACCAGATATTTTCGATATTTCAATGGTTGTAAGTGGGCAGGAAATTACAATCGTTTCGCCACTCTGTTCTCCTAAATCCTGCATTAAATAATTTAATGTTTGAATGACCCGATCTTGTGCATTAGGAATTGTAATATTTTGTACTCGATTTTCGTTTAGCTTTAATATCGATGATAATTGCTGAACAACATACATTAATTGTGTCCTACTAGATTTCACCATATCTTCGAAAATTACTGTCGGAATATAATAGACCTCTACATCTGTCATCGCTTCTGCCGTATAGTTATATCCTCTGTCTGTAAACATACCGCCATAAGGAAAAATAGAATACCTCTTTACATAGTCATCATATAATAAATTCCCACTTTGATTTACCCGCTCTAACTTTACAAATCCATCTAACATGAAGTAAATTCTTTCTCTTGAATCCCCTTCTAAAAATAAAAATTGACCCTTTTTATAAGTTCGCCAATAGACAAACTCCGTCAAACCTTTCAATTTCTTTTCTGTTAAATGAGCAAATAATTCGAACTGCTTTAAATCCTTAACTACGTTCCGTCTATTCATAAAATTCCCTCTCTCTTGCTGTATGTTGGAGCGAAAAATCAAGAAAGCGTATTCAATTTGAATTTTATCATAACTAACTTATATATTCAGATTTCATCATGAAAACTTTATGAACAATACGTATAAAAAATATGAATCAATAAAAAAGAATGAAGTTACTAACTTCATTCTTTTTTCAATAATAAGTAGCGTACATAATGATTTAAACATACATGCATACATTTTGTTTTGAAATAATAGTACCGGCTTTTTCTTCTAGTGCTTCATATACTTTTTCTAAAGACGTAATAATTGTTTTTCTTTTTGGATTTGTATTAACAAAATTAATAGCAGCTTCAATTTTTGGAAGCATGCTTCCCGCAGCAAATTGCTGTTCCTCAATGTATTCTTCTAATTGATTCACTGTGACATTCGCTAATTTTTTTTGATTCGGTTGATCATAATTTACATACACATGATCAACTGCAGTTAAAATAACAAGCGTATCGGCATCTACTAATTCTGCTAATTTTTGCGCAGCGAAATCTTTATCGATAACCGCTTCAGTTCCTTTTAGCCCTTCTTCAGAATCAATTACTGGAATTCCACCACCGCCAACAGCTATCACTATATTTCCATCTTCGACCAAAGAATTAATCACTTTATGTTCATGAATACTTACAGGCTTCGGTGATGGAACAACACGTCTCCACCCTCTACCCGCATCTTCTTTAAACACTGCTTTTGTTTCGTCCATTAATCTTCTGGCCTCTTCTTCTGTATAAAAAGGACCAATTGGTTTAGTTGGATTTTTAAATGCCTCATCTTTTTTATCCACAACAACGCGTGTTATAACCGTTGCTACATCTTTTTTTATATTCCGTTTTTTCAATGCCTTTTCAATCGCATTTTCCATCCAATATCCAATCATTCCTTGGCTCATTGCCCCACAAGTATCTAATGGCATTGCAGGTGTCTTTTCCGTTTCTGCAGCTTTTTGCTGCAATAAAATATTCCCCACTTGTGGGCCATTTCCATGTGCAATTACTATATCTACATCATTTTCCATTATTTTCACAAGTTGTTCCGCCGTTTTTTCCAACGCTTCTTGCTGCGCCCCCGCAGTAGCTTTTCCAGACTGTATCGCATTTCCCCCTAGTGCAACTACAATTTTTCTTCGTGCCATATTTCAGCCCTCCAGTTCATTTCGTTTTCACAGAGCTCTATAAAGTAATGCTGCCTGTAATTAATCCATAAATCGCAAAAAATGCTAAAGCACCAATTGCTACGGATGATGCTAATTCCACTCGAGTAAATATTTGCTTCGAACTCTTTTGCTTTTGAACATTGTAAAAAATAAAAATACCTGGCGCATATAAAGTCATTGTTAATAATAGATACTCTAAACCAGCTGCATAAACTAACCAAACGCCATAAATACTTGCTATCAAGCCAATTACTATATTTTTATTTCGATCTACTTCCTCAGAATTTAAGCTATGCTTCAGTTGATAAAATGCTGAAAACGCATATGGAATTAAAATAGCTGAAGATGCTAAAGAGAATGCAAAGTTATACGCCTGATCAGAAACGACGAATGTTAACAAGAACATTTGAATTAAACCATTTGTTATCCATAATGAATTTACTGGAGCCTTATTTTTATTTTCTTTTGCGAACCATTTTGGAAATACTCCATCTTTAGCCGCTAAATATGGAATTTCAGAAGCGAGCAAAGTCCACCCTAACCAAGCACCTAATACAGAGATGACTAAACCTAAATTAATAAAGATAGCACCCCATTTTCCAACAACACTTTCAAATAAATAAGCCATAGCCGGATTTTTCAAACCAGCAATATCTGCTTGTTGCATAAGTCCAAGAGACAATAATGTGATTAAAATGTAAATGATGAGTGTACCAATTAAGCCAATAACCGTTGCTTTCCCTACATCACTTCTATTTTTTGCTCGACTGGATAAAACAACAGCACCTTCTACCCCAATAAATACCCATAAAGTTACAAGCATTGTACTTTTAACTTGGCTGCCAACTGCTCCCCATGAAAAAGAACCAGTTTGCCCCCAAAATCCATCTAAAAACATATCAATATGAAACGCGAAGATTCCTATGACAATAAATACAAATACAGGTACTAATTTTGCGATTGTAGTTACTAAATTCACAAGTGCTGCTGATTGAACTCCACGTAAAATTAACATGTGAACACACCATAATAATACGCTTGCACCAACAATGGACGCTACGTTTTGCCCGCCTTCAAAGATCGGGAAGAAATATCCTAATGAAGAAAACAATAATGTGCCGTAAGCTACATTCCCAAGCCAAGCAGATAGCCAGTATCCCCACGCACTATTAAACCCCATAAAATTACCAAACCCTGCTTTTGCATAGCTAAAAATACCACCATCTAAATCTGGCCGTTTTACAGTTAGATTTTGAAAAGATAATCCAAGTGCAATCATCCCAATTCCTGTTATAACCCAGCCAATAATAATGGCTCCAGCACCAGCACCTTTTGCCATATCACTCGCTAAATTAAAGGCTCCACCGCCAATCATAGACCCCACTACAAGAGCCGTTAATGTAAACAACCCTAGTTTCTTATCTTCACCCATTCCACTCACCTCTCTTTAATTGCAATAACAATACAAAAGCAATAGTGAATGATAGTGTCTAAAGGAGGAGAAAGAAGAAAGGAAGACTCCCTTTCTTCTTTACTCCATGTTTCCTAAAGTAGCTGCCATAACCGCTTTAATTGTATGCATTCTATTTTCAGCTTGATCAAATACTTTTGAATGTTTACTGCGGAATACTTCGTCAGTTACCTCCATTTCTTTCAACCCATATTTCTCATAAACTTCTTCGCCATACATCGTTTCGACATCATGAAATGCAGGTAAACAATGTAAGAAAATCACGTTTTCATTCCCTGTTTCTTTAATCATTTTCATATTTACTTGATAAGGTTTCAATAACTTGACACGTTCAGCAAATTTTTCTTCTTCCCCCATAGACACCCATACATCTGTATAAATTACATCTGCATTCGCAACTGCTTCTTCCACATTACTTGTTATCATTACCTGTTCATTATATTTTTTTGCCAAATCTATTACTTCTTGTGCAGGCCATAAAGTTTCCGGTGTACAAATACGTACATCCATTCCAACGATTGCGCCACCAACTAGTAAGCTATTAGCAACATTATTTCGTCCATCTCCAACGTAAACGAGCTTCACATTTTTCAGTTTCCCTACATGTTCTCTAATTGTTAATAAATCTGCTAGTGTTTGTGTTGGATGCCACATATCTGTTAATCCATTCCAAACCGGCACACCAGAATTTTGTGCTAAAGATTCTACAGTTTCATGATTAAATCCACGAAACTCAATTCCGTCAAACATACGCCCTAACACTTTTGCTGTATCCTCTACAGATTCTTTTTTCCCAAGCTGAATATCACCTTTCCCTAAATATTCAGGATTTGCCCCTAAATCTGTACATGCTACTGTAAATGCACAACGCGTACGAGTAGAAGTTTTTTCAAATAAGAGCGCTACATTTTTACCTTCTAAATAATGATGCGGGATACCATTTTTCTTTTTCTCTTTTAATTCTGCTGCCAAATCTAGAAAATATAACAATTCTTCTTGTGTAAAATCTTTTTCTGCTAGAAAGCTTCTTCCTTTTAAATTTGGTCTAGTCATTAACATACTTCATCCCTACTCTCTCCGTTATTTATACTAAATATCTTTACGAACAATTGGCATACTCATGCAACGTGGACCCCCACGACCACGAGATAATTCTGAACTTAGCACCTCAATCACTTCTATACCGTGTTCCCGTAATAACGTATTGGATACATAGTTGCGATCATATGTAACAACTACACCTGGCGCGATTGCTAATGTGTTCGAGCCATCATTCCATTGTTCACGAGCAGAAGCAATTACATCTCCTCCTCCACATGGAATAAGAACTAATTCACTTAAGCCTAATACCTCTTTTAATGCTTCCATTAAAGAAGTACGATGTGTAATTTTAAGAGTTTCCTCATCTAATCCTTTTTCTAAAATATAAATATTCATATTCCCTTTTGGCCCTTGAATAGCTGGGTGAATTGTAAACTTGTCATAATCAACCATTGTAAATACTGTATCTAAATGCATAAATGCTCGGCATTTTGGAATTTCTATTGCTAACACTTTCTTAATTTTATTTTGTCGGCTAAAGAGATTTTTTGCTAAACGTTCAATTGCTTTAGCTGAAGTACGAGCAGATACTCCAATCGCAATTGTTTCTTCATTTAAAATTAGCTCGTCGCCACCTTCAATTGGAAATTTATAATCACGATCTAACCAGATTGGTACATTATGTTTTTCAAATCTTGGATGATATTTAATGATGTACTCCATGAATAATGATTCACGTCTACGCGCTGGTTCTCTCATCTTATTTATCGTTAAGCCATCGCCCACGCTAGCTGCTGGATCACGAGTAAAATATAAATTAGGCATTGGATCTAAGTAAAACGGATAGTGATCTTCCATTAATTCATATAAATGTGTCTTCTTACTTGTTTCAATTTCGTTTTTCCGTACACCGCCCATAATTTTTTGAATTAATTCTTCATTTGAAAAGGAAAGTAAATATTCTTTTAAAGTTTGATGTGCAACATTTACGTCGGCCTGTCCTTCTTTTAAAATACGATCAACAAATTCTTCTCGAAGTTTTTTATCTACTAACGCCTCAGCGGCTAGTTTTTCTAAATAAAGAACTTCAACACCCCGATTGCGTAACGTTTGTGCAAAATAATCATGCTCTTTTTGAATAATTGGTAAGTATGGAATATCGTCAAATAATAATTGCTGTAAATAATCTGGTGTTAAGTTTTCCACTTCTTTACCCGGTCGTTTTAATAAAACCGTTTGTAATTCCCCAATTTCTGAAGTAACATGTATCGGATGCTTCATTTGTTGTACCTCCTTTTAAATATGTTTGATGTCTTACAAGTACATAATAAATGCTACACGCTTTCACCTTTGTGAAATCATCCACATTATCATTGTGAAATATTAAACAAGTTATTTTTTTAAAGTCATATTAATTTGTATTTTTATAATAATCCATCCCGATTTTTTAATAAAAAATACATATATTACGCATATATGTTGAATATTTAACTTCCGTATTTACACAAAAATCCTGTTTTTAATAAAAATTAAAAACAGGATTTTGCATCTAAAGAATTAAATTTAATCTTTCTTCTAAAATCTCCCTATCTGATTTCGACTGAGAAATTATAAGGCATGTATCATTTCCACATATACATCCTATTTTTTCTTTCCAATCTAACTCATCAAACAAAACACCAATAACATGTGCATTTCCAGGTAATGTTTTAATAACCATTAATTGATCTACACAATCAATTTTCACAACAACCTCTCGTAATTTTTTCTTTAATTTTATATCAGTTTGTAAATGCTCTTCTGAGAAAATTTTATATATCATCAATCCTTCTTGAGAAGGTACCTTCGTTAAGTTTAACTCACGAATATCTCGAGAAACCGTAGCTTGTGTTACTAATACATCTTTTTTTGCTAACAATTCTACTAATCTTTCTTGCTTCTCTATTTCATACTCTTTTACAAATTGTTTAATTAATCGTTGTCTTTTTTCTTTTTTCATAAAAGACACCCCTTTTAATATTATAGCTCGCTATAAATTTCATCCGAAAGGGACAGAAAAGAATGTTGCGGAAACGTTCATAGTTTCTATCTTTTAACTATAGATATTAAATCTAGCTAAAAAAAGAGAAGAACAGTATTCTGTTCTTCTCTTTTACATTGAAAATCGTTTAATTGTTTGTTTCAATTCTGTTGCTTGTTTCTCTAGATCCTTTAATAATTGATCGATTGCTATCATATTTTTAGATTGTTGCAACGTCACACGTGCTACTTCTTGTGAACCAGCTGACGTTTCTTCAGCAATTGCTGCTACGGCCTTTGTTTGTGCTCCTGTTTGATGAATGTGGTTCACTTGTTCATTCATATAACCACTAATTTGCTTCGTTGCATCCGCTACTTCCATAACACTTGATGACATTTCTTTTAAAATTAATTCCGTAGCCTCCCCACGTTTCGCCTCTTCTTTAGCTATTTTCACTTGTTCTGTCATTTTCATTGCAACTTGTTGTACTTCCTCTTGCATATTTCGTAATAACTGCGATATGTTTCTTGCAGAATGATCACTTTCATCAGCAAGTTTTCGTACTTCTTCCGCAACAACCGCAAAGCCTCTTCCATGCTCTCCTGCACGAGCAGCCTCAATAGAAGCGTTTAGTGCTAATAAATTAGTTTGGCTAGCAATCTCACTCACAACAGATACAATATGTTCTACTTGTTTCATTCTTTCCTCTAACTTCTGTACATTTTGCATTGAATCTTCATTTTCTTTCGCCAATGTTTGAATACCTTGAATTAAAGACGTAAAGACACGCGTACTATGCCCTAAAGCTTGAACCATTTCTGAAGACAACTCATCAGACTGTTTCGCTTTCTCTTCTACTTCACTTGCAATAGAAGTTGTTGTATCAACAGCAGAAACAATTGCCTGAATGGATGCCGCTGATTGCTCAGCGCCAGAAGAAATCTCTGCAAGTGTTTCAGAAACACCTTGTGCTTGTTTCGTTGCTTCGCCTGTTTGTTTTCTAATTTGCTGTACTTGATTGTTTGTATACGAAAATGTTGTATCAATATTTTTTACCATGCCCCTTAAGTTCCCTAGCATCATATTAAATGCAACACTTAAAGATTTAATTTCATCATCAGTCTTCGGTAACGGAACATCTTCACGAATGTCTCCTTCAGCCGCTTTTCTCGCCGCCTCCTCTAACTTTCGAAGCGGTTTAATTAAAAATATGGCTGCTCCATATGCTAAAATTCCAGACCATACTACCCCTAATAACATAACGATAATATTATATGCAGTTTGACTTACATAACTTTGAAAATAATCATATATCACATAAATAAAAAATATACTTGTTGAATATGTAATTAAAGCTAAAACTGTAGTGAATAGCATAAGTTGTGTACGTAAGCCAAAGGAAAATGTCTTCCTTTCTTTTTCCATCTCTTCTTTCCCCCTTTGTATAAGTAATATAAGTACTACCTATATATTATTATCCATATTTTCATTATAGAAGGATATAGAGATTTCAAAAAATTATTATTTCCTTTAATATCAAATTCACGAAAAAAATAAAGGATTCTGACAATTTGTGACTAATAACAGAAATAAGGGGCAACATTTGTAAAATATATTTTTGACTGGGGGTTTTGTATGATTCAGGTTCGAAATCTAGTAAAATCATTTGGCTCACTTGACGTTTTAAAAGGAATTGATTTAGAAGTACAAGAAAAAGAAGTTGTCGTTTTAATTGGTGCCAGTGGTTCCGGTAAAAGTACATTACTTCGCTGTCTTAACTTTTTAGAAATGTACGATGAAGGTGAAATTCACTTACAAGGTGAACGAATTGATCCAAAGCATTCAAATTTAAACAAAGTCCGCGAAAATGTCGGTATGGTTTTTCAGCACTTTAACCTCTTTCCTCATATGACCTCACTAGAAAACATCATAGAAGCACCTATTCATGTAAAAAAATTAGAAGCAGCAAATGCAAAAGAAATCGGAAATCAGCTTCTGCAAAAAGTCGGCCTACAAGATAAAGCAGATGTAACGCCCCATCTCCTATCAGGTGGTCAAAAACAGCGTATTGCTATTGCACGAGCTCTTGCTATGAATCCTAAAATTATGCTATTTGATGAACCTACCTCAGCTTTAGACCCTGAACTTGTTGGAGAAGTATTGCAAGTTATGAAAGAACTTGCTGAAGAAGGAATGACCATGGTTATTGTTACTCATGAAATGAATTTCGCAAGAGATGTAGCTGATCGCGTCATTTTTATGGATGATGGAAAAATTGTAGAAGATGCTCCGCCAGCACAATTCTTTTCAGCTCCATCACATGAACGAGCGAAACAATTTTTACGTAACGTTTTATAATATAACTTCTGTTTCAAACGAAAAGAAATACATTCATACGGTGCACAACTAATCATCTAAATAAAATATTTCAATAACATACTTAAAACCATCCGTATGATCAATATATAGGAGGGGTTTTATGAAAAGAAAACTATTAACCATTGTTGCGAGTATTACATTATGCACATCCTTTATACTAGGAGCCTGTAGTAAGGAAAGTGCTACTACTTCTTCAAATGGTGAAAAAGAATTTCGTTATGCGATGAGTGGCTTATATAAACCTTTTAACTATAAAGAAAATGACGGAAAACTTGTCGGTTTTGATGTAGAACTAGGTGAAGCACTTGCGAAAAAAATGAATATGAAACCAACCCCTATTACAAATCCATGGGAAACGCTAATCCAAGGTCTCAAAGCGAAAAAGTATGATGTAATACTGGGCAGTATGGCAATTACAGAAGAACGCTTAAAAGCTGTTAATTTCTCAAATCCTTATTATCGTTCTGGTGCCCAAATTTTTGTAGCTAAAAAGAATACATCTATCTCTTCTCCAGAAGATTTAAAGGGTAAGAAAATTGGTGTTGTAAAAGCTAGTACCTTTAAAGACCTCGTTGCAAAATATACAGATCAAATTACAGAATACGATAGCGATATTACTGCACTTATGGACTTAGAGCCTGGACGTATCGACGCAGTAATTACAGATCAAATGGTTGGTTTACGCATGATTAAAGAAGGTAAATCAAATATAAAAGAAGCTGGAAAACCACTAAACCTTGATGAAATGGGAATTGCTATTCGTAAAGATGATAAAGAAATGGTCGAGAAAGTAAATAAAGCTTTAGATGAAATTATTAAAGATGGTACGTATGAAAAGATCAGTAAAAAATGGTTTGGGCGTAATATTCTTGGTGAAGAGGAAAAAACGAAGTAATTTAGCCCTTCAAAGTTTCCATAAATCATGCCCCACTTTGTGTGGGGCATTTCATTCTCTACTAAAATCTATACAATATGAGGTGAAACGCATGTTTGAAATTTTTATCTCTACCTATCCCACACTCTTAAAAGCTACTATTGTCACATTACAATTAACACTAACATCCCTATTACTCGGTTCACTAATTGGATTACTATTCGCTTTCTTTCGAACCTCTAACAATAAAGTTTTAAATAGTATTGCTCACGTATATATCGCCATTATTCGTGGTACACCTTTAATTGTTCAAATCGCCATTCTCTATTTTGGGATTACATCCGTTGTTGTTTTTACTCCTTTTTGGGCAGGAGCCATTGCTTTAGCAATCCACAACGGTGCATATATTACTGAAATTTTCCGAGGCTCTATCCAATCTGTCGATCGTGGGCAAATGGAAGCTGCTCGCTCTCTAGGTATGCCGTATCCTTTAGCAATGCGCCGTATTGTATTACCGCAAGCATTTCGTCAATCTATTCCTCCTTTAGGAAATCAATTTATTATTGGATTAAAAGATTCTTCACTTGTTGCTTACGTAGGATTGTCCGAATTATGGGGGTCAGGTTTATCAATCGCTGCAGGGAACTTCCAACAATTAGATACATATATAATCGTTGGTTTATATTATCTCGTGCTCGTTCTCCTATTCACTTACCTTGTTAATCTTTTAGAAAAACGATTACAGCGAAAAGAAACTAACTCCGTCCAATTCCATACAAAGAACAAAAAGGAAGTTTCTTTATAAAAAAAGCAAGCCTGAGATGGCTTGCTTTTTCACTGCAACATATATCTATTTTTATTGATTTACTTTTTTAATACTCTCTTCTTCCTCTATATGTTCCTCACGATATGAAATATTATGAGGATCTAGCCCATTTCCTAAAGAACCATAGAAATGCTCTCTATGCGGATCCACTAATTCACTTCCTTGATAATACACACGTGGTGTATTCCATAGCGCTGCCAAAGCTTTTGTCATCGGCATCTCATGATAGCGTTCCGGCCACATTTCTTTAATTTTCTCTTTTACTAACGGGTAGTATTTAGAGCTCATAGCAGGGAACAAATGATGTTCTGTATGATATGAGAAATTGAAATGTAAAACGTCTACCCAACGCGGCACTGTTACTGATAAACAGTTTGCTAACGGATCATTTACTGGAACAATTGGATTTAAGCGGTGATTTGTTGCGATATATGCCATTACAATAAAGTTAGCAATTAACAATGGAATCACATATGCAAATAACCATTTTCCAGGTCCCATAATAAACAATAAACTAATCCAAACAGTCCAAGGCAAAAGAAGTTGAAGCCATACAGATTTTTGATTGGATGACTTAAACTCTTTTATAAAATGAAAGAACATTCGAGTCGAATGCAATGTAAATTGAATTGTTAGTGACAGAAAACTAAAGAATGAACGTACATGAAGAGGCATGCGATATACCCAGCTCAAAAACTTACTCTTTTTAAGCTTCTCAAGTGTAGGCCATGCATCTGGATCATTCTCTTCATGTTGTGTATGAACGTGATGCGTTGCATTATGCCACTTTCGCCAAAGTTTAGGACCTGTTGATAATGGCATAAATGCAATCGCTCCTAAGAAATCACGAAGCCATGCCTTTCTTACAACGGTTCCATGTAAAATTTCATGCCCTAAAAACCCAAGTGAAGCAAAACATAATCCAAGAACGATCGCAATTCCTAGATTAGCCCACACATTCAATTCAAATACACCAATCGATATTAACCCCGCCAATGCCACAAGTAAATAAGCCAGTCCGCCAAATAAACGAGTAGGAACTGGTTTAAATGCTTTTTTCGGCAAATGTGGTGATACACGTGCTGCATACCACCCAAACGTATGAAGCTCCTTCATCCTTTTGCCCCTTTCTTATGCCGCGCCTTGCGCAACTTACATATATCAATTCTTGCTTCCAGATTGATTTTACTAGGTGATTAAAAAGCATCTAGTATAAGGAAAATATACTCACTCTATCGTCACTTATTTTTCGCTTTTATTATCAATGAAAAACATTTATCTTTTTACTCTCTATCAACCTTTCCACATGATGAATCATATCAATAGAATTTCTACATTGTCAATAACTTTTATGACCTAGTAATAAAAGTTGATTATATTTTTATAATTATACTTTATTTCAATAAAGAAAAAACACATATTTTATAAGGTTTCATCTATTATACATATACGTACCTTGACATGCTATAGACTCTATCTTATTCAAGAACTCTCTGTGTAAACAACAAATACACTCACTTAAATTTAAGCTTTACACAACTTCTACCTCTTCATACCAACAAGACCTAATAATTATACTGAAATAATTTTATCTTTCTTTTAAATAAAAATAGCCTTCCTCTAAAACAGCACACATGAATTTCATCTCATATGGAAATATTAAAAGGAAAATTGTTCTAAATCAGGAGGTTTCCTTAATGACAAGCGATACATTTCCACAATTCCCATCATCTTATTGGATTGAATCTACTCAACTCCCTGCTTTTCCCCCTTTATCTGAAAATATAAAGACAAAAGTCGCTATTATAGGTGCTGGTATTACAGGTATTACTACTGCCTATTTACTTGCAAAAGAAGGCATCGATGTTGTATTAATTGATTCTGGCCTTATTTTAAACGGGACGACTGGACATACAACAGCGAAGATAACAGCGCAACATGATCTTATTTATGATGAATTAATAAACCATTTCGGTATGGAAAAGGCCGGGCTTTACTATGAATCAAATAATCATGCCCTACAATTTATTAATGAAACTTTGCAAACATATAAAATCGACTGTAATTTCTCAAATGAAGATTCATATTTATATACAACTACTGATAAGGGATTAAGAAATTTATCGAAAGAATATGAAGCTTATCAAAAATTAAATATACCTTGTGACTATGTTCAATCTCTATCGATTCCAATTCCAGTACAATCTGCACTTGTCATGAAAAATCAAGCCCAGTTTCATCCCCTTCTTTATTTGAAAACGCTTTTAGAAAAGTTTGTGGAGATGGGTGGAAAAGTTTATGAACAAACGACTGCCATGGATGTAGAAAAAGGAGATTCTCCACAAGTCATTACAAAGAACGGACATCGCATTACTTGTGAATATGTTGTCTCTTGTTCACACTTTCCTTTTTATGATGCGAATAGCTTTTTCTTTACGCGAATGTACGCAGAACGCTCTTATGCTCTTGCTATTAAAACAAAAACAGATTATCCAGGTGGCATGTATTTAAGTATTGATGATCCAAAACGCTCCTTACGCTACACAACAAGCAATGGGGAAAAATTAATTTTAATTGGCGGAGAAAGTCATAAAACAGGCCAAGGAATAAACACGATGCTTCATTATGAAGCACTGTATTCTTTTGCAGAAGCAACGTTTGGGGTAGATGAGGTTCCTTATAGATGGTCAGCACAAGATTTAATCACGCTAGATAAGGTCCCTTATATCGGACATATTAACGAGAGCAATCCAAATATATTTGTTGCAACTGGATATCGTAAATGGGGGATGACAACTGGAACTGCTGCTGCTCATTTACTGAAGGATTCCATTCTAAAAGTAGACAGTCCATATAAAGAACTATATGCACCTTCACGCTTTCATGCAAATCCAGATATAAAAACGTTCTTCTCCCAAAACATTGATGTTGCGAAACATTTAATTGAAGGAAAGATTGAAACTGCATTACGTAAGCCAGAAGATCTCGAAGTTGGTGAAGGATCTGTCGTACATGTTAACGGGAAACGAGCAGGTGCTTATAAGGACAAAGATGGAAAATTACATATTGTCGATACAACTTGTACACATCTCGGCTGCGAAGTGGAATGGAATAATGGTGATTGTACTTGGGACTGCCCTTGCCACGGTTCCCGTTTTTCAATTGAAGGAGATGTTATTGAAGGTCCGGCAGATCAACCGTTAAAACGAGTTGATAATGAGTAAATAAAGAAAGAAGTTCAACAGAATGACTGTTGAACTTCTTTATTTGCTATAAAACTTTTTCATATAAATTCCGACATAAGAAGGGAAATATTAACATCAAATGAAATAATATATTCATCTACAAATCAAAAGGGGTGAACATTATGCAACCTTCAGCTCCACCTCATCTAGAACCTACAAAAACTATTTTTTCGAACTCTATTACAAAGCTTGTTGTTTTTATTTGTTGGCTAGCCATTCTAGCTGACGGCTATGATTTAGGTATTTACGGGGCCGTTCTGCCTAAGCTACTGGAAGACAACAGCTGGGCACTATCACCAGCTCATGCTGGTACAATTGCCAGCTATGCTTTGTTTGGAATGTTTATTGGCGCTATTCTAGTTGGAACTATTACAGATCTAATTGGACGAAAATGGACACTTATATGCTGTTTAGCACTTTTTTCTACTACAATGGGCCTAGCTGCACTTGCTCCTTCTCCTGAATTATTTGGACTATGGCGATTTATCGGAGGAATTGGACTAGGCGGTGTCATTCCAACAGCTTCCGCACTTACTGTTGAATATTCACCCAAAAAGCGACAATCTTTTATTTATGCTCTTATGTTTACTGGCTATCCTTTAGGTATCGTGTTAGGCGCTATTTTGTCCATGTTTATGTTAGAAGACTTCGGATGGAGAATTATGTTTGGCATCGGAATGATTCCACTACTCCTCATTCCTTTCATTATTCGTTATTTACCTGAATCCATTCAATTTTTGTTATCACGTAACCGCCAAGAAGAAGTGGATAAAATTCTTAATCGTTTTCAAATTGAATTCCATGCAAAAGAGAAAACTCATCAACCCCCATCTAATATACGAAAGAAAAATGGATTTCTTACTTTATTCTCAAAAGAATACATAAAAGCAACGCTGCTTTTTTGGATCACTTATATAATGGGGATGTTTTTAATATACGGTTTAAATACTTGGTTACCTCAGATGATGCGACAGGCAGGATATCCTCTTGGATCTAGTTTATCATTTCTACTTATGCTAAATATTACCGCCGCTATCGGTGCATTATTTGCTGGAGCAATCGCAGATCGTATAGGAGCCAAAATTGTTATTAGCATTTCCTATCTTATGGCAGCTGTATGTATTGGACTATTAACAATTAAACCATCTGTTACAATCATTTATCTTTTAATTGGTCTTGCTGGAATTGGATCGGTCGGTATTACTCAAATATTAAATGCATATGTGACACAATACTTCCCATCCCATATCCGAGCTACTTCCTTAGGCTGGGGACTTGGACTTGGCCGAGTTGGCGCAATTACTGGTCCTATTCTTGTCGGTATTATTATGACAATGCAATATGACTTAGTATGGAATTTTTACTTATTCTCATTTGCAGGTCTTCTTGCAGCTATATCTGTTTTCTTTATTCCTACAAAATAAAAAGAGCACAAACTTACTTGTGCTCTTTTTCGTATACCGCAAACAACATATCTCGAAACAATGTATTTAAACTCTCAATATCGATCCCTGATCCCTTTTCAATTCCTTTTACATATTGCTGATAGTAATGAATTTGTTCTTCTAAAAATTGATTCAACACATCAATTTTTAATCCAACATCTAATTCAGTACCTGCCTTTTTCTTTATTAACAACTGTTCAATTTCATCTAATACGCTACGCTCCAATGATAATTCTGTAATTAATCGATCGAATTCTACAGGAGGCAAAGTTGTTTTCTCCTCTAGCCACTTACAAGCCAAAATAGGACGCAATACATAAAAGTACTTTTTTAATTTTACATTCTCACCTTGCAAAAATTCACGATAATTTTTTGAAGCCATATGTAAGTAATGATATATCGTTGCTTTCGGATCGAAGTTTTTTTCACTCATTTGCTGAAGCTGTTCTGGAAAATTAGAGTTTTTCGAATAAAAAATGGGTGATCGAATCCATTCGAGTAAAGCTGGGTTTGACTTTGCAAATAGTTGTAACGCTTTTTTAATATCCCATCCGCTTATATCTAAATCATCACTAATCGGATACTCAATTACATCTCGTTTATCATGAATGGATAAATACCATTCTACCGGGTGCATATAAACGAATCTAACATCATAATCACTATCTTTTGATGGAAATCCCCATGCACGACTCCCTGACTCCACAGCGAATAAAATTTTCACATCATTTTCTTTCTCAATTCGTTCTAACTCCAACTTAATATTCTCTCTCATTTCATACCCTCTCCATTTTTTGATTATTTCCTTGGAAATTCGACAAATATATTACTAAGTTTACTACATACTAAAATAGCTGTCAGAAAATTCCCGACAGCCTGTCAAAATTCGTTATTTTTTACTTGTTCTTTTCAGTTACACTAACCGCAATTCGTTCAAACTCTTTTTGGATCTCCTCTTTGTATGCATCTACTTTTGAAAAGTCCATAGCAGCAATATAAATTCGTTCTAATTTATCACGAACTGATTTCGCTTTCGCTAAAAAAGACATCGCCTCATTCATTTTTGCTTTATATTGAATAGAGACGTCACGAATTTCCTCCGCATACTTCTCATCCGTCCCTGGTGTTACAATAAGGGCATACATATCTATAATTTCATCACCTTCGCGGCTCGGAAAATATTCATGTGGTGCGGTGCTATCGAAAATCGCAAACCCTAATTCTCTTACGATCACCATATCAAGACTATTTGGATCAAACCCACAATGATATACTTCAACTTCAAATCCTTTTTCTTCTGCTGCCTTAGCTAATTTTTTGAGCATTGTTGATTTCCCAGAACCTGGGCGTCCTTTTATAAAATAACGATGTGGTAATCCTTCTGTTAAATTAGGAACAAAATCAACTGCTCCTTTCGGTGTAGCTGCTCCTAAAAACCGATGTTTCACAAGCGATTGTTTCCCAACTTTATCTGTAAATAATTTCTGAATGAGCTGCTCGGTTAGTTCGTTCGCTTTATTAAAATCAATATTACTAATATATATTTTCTCCCACTCATCATGTATAACTAATGCCTCGTTAAAACGAGCGTAAGCAGCTTGAAAAGCTTTGCTTGCTTCTGAAACAAATCGTTCAATTTCCACTTTCTGCTTTCTTAACTTATCTGAATCCCAAGCAATTCCTAAATTAATATACTCCTCGACAACTCCTGGCATTTTTGGCTCAATAACATGCGGTGATGTTCCATCAACAATTCCTACTTTTAACTTCGGGATAATGACACCATCAACCGATTTATTATCAGAAGAACAGTGTAAAAATTCAATATCATATCCCTTTTCAACCCATTCACGACCTATTACCTTAATTAAAGAAGATTTTCCCGTTCCAGGTCCACCCTTTAAAATAAATAATCTGTTTAGTCCTTTTAAATTCTCTTCATATAAATTATGAAATCCTCTAGCTGTATTTCCACCAGCATAATAATTCAATACATTCCCTGTCACTGCACTCACTCCTTCGCAGCATTCTATTTACATAAGCTACAATATGCGAGCAACTTTATTTGGGTGAATACCTATTTTGTGTTGCACAGAAAAAGGAAATGAATTACAATTTTATTATCACGAAAATTCCGAACTTTGAATTGAATATACCTTTATCAAGAGAGGCAGAGGGACCGGCCCTTTGAAGCCCAGCAACCTCAGTTTATACAAACTGAATAGGTGCTAATTCCTGCAAAATGCATTGCATTTTGAAAGATAAAACGTAACTATTGTGTGCAAAACTCATCTTTCTTGATTATGAAAGGTGAGTTTTTTATATTTCAAAATATATACTTGGAGGTATTTAAAGTGAAAGTAATTGACCTATCCCAAACATTTGAAAACAATATGTCTCAATTTCCTGGAACACCAAAAATCAATTTAGAAGCCATTACAAGCGTTGAAGAAACAGGTTATCAAGTTACAGATTTTCATTCTGTCGTTCATGTTGGTACACATTGTGATGCTCCTGCTCATTTCATTTCAGGCGCAACGACTATTGATCAATTGCCCCTAGACCAATTTGTAGGTGAAGCTGTTCTTATCGACGTAACTCATGTACAAGAACGAAAACTACCTAAAGAAGTATTACACAATGCTGACATAAAAGAAGGTGATATTGTCATTTTCCATTCCAACCTATCTAATAAATGGAATACAGAAGCGTATGAACAAGAAGCCTTTTATCTTTCCGAAGAATTAGCTGAAGAATTAGTTCAATTAAAAGTAAAATCTGTCGGTTTAGATTTCATTTCTCCTGACGAGGTAACGACAGAAACATCGCCAATCCATCACATACTACTTGGGAATAATATTTATTTAATCGAAAACTTAACAAACTTAGATGCCATTAATGCGAAACGTTTCTTTTTCTCAGCGGCACCTTTAAAAATTAAAAATAGCGACGGTGCTTTCGCAAGAGCATTCGCTGTAATTTTTTAAACAAACTATACAAAAAAGCAAAGATCATCATTGACCTTTGCTTCTATTTCTTTTATTTAAACTAAGAAAGAATTGCTCAACGCGAGGACGTAACCAAGCTAAATAATCTTTCTCTTTCTTCTTTGTACAAGCTATTTCTTCCCCATCGACCATTCCGACAAGTTCTAGCTCTAACAGTTGCCTCGTAAATGCTAACATATTTATTTCTTCTTCCGGATACTCTTCTTTTAATTTCTCCTCAATTTCCCCTAATAAAAAACCGTCACGCATCATTGCCAATGCATCAATCCAAAGTGGCGGCATTTCATATTTTTCTCCTGTAATTGTATCTTTTACAATATAATTCTTTTGCTCTTTTCGAAATTGAATCGCGTGTAAGCATACAGTCGAATTTAATGTTAATTCCATCATACCACCTCTTTCATAATATCTGCATAGAAAAAAGGATGCGCGTGCACCCCTTCTTTTTCTAACACTACCGAACCGTTACATGAATAACAAATCTCATGTCGATATTTTCCTCCATTATAAACGAAGTATTTTATAAAAAAAACCCTTCTCGAAACATTTTATAAAATGTTTATATTTACGCAACAAGAACACTTTTCTGAAAAATATTTTCTTCTAGCGCATTATGCTATCGGTAAAAAAATCTCCACCTTCATTCCTAGCTCTCCGCTACTTTGAATCGCAATACTTCCTTGCTACTCCTCATGATCAATACAAAAACTCTACATATTATCTCATTAAATGATAAGGAAATTACTTTCAGAGCAATCTGTAACCTTATAACGAGAAAAGGAAGGAGATTTCCCCTTCCTTTTCATCACAATTTATATCCACCTTACTCGATCATGTAGCAATCCATCCGTAAAGTCATTTCCACCAACTACAAAATCATTCATATATAAATTCAAATATTCTCCGTACTTACTTTCTGTATTTAATAATAATTCCTCTACATAATAGGCACCTTGTTTAAAGTTATCGAACAGTAAACTACACAAGCCAGCATAAATGCCACATCCTACTTGGAAGTATGTCGCATTCGTTTTATATTTATGAAAAACTTGACTGCTATTCATCACGTTATACATATAGGTCTCGCTATTTTCATAAACGAGTAATACACCGACTAGATCCTCGCCCGCAATCTCTTCTTCGGCTGGATTAAATACTTTACGATTCCAATTCCATAGATCTTCTACCTTATCTAAGTTCTGTCTAATTATATTTGTTGTATACTCGTTAATTCGGTAAAGAAACCCTACTTCCATGTTAAAGTTTTTCCCTAAAATTAAAACTTCCTCATGCGGCATCAAACAACCATAAAATTCTTTCTCTCCCAACTTTACTTTATACTCTGAAGCATATACATCTTCATAAAAGTAAAGAGGACGATGATGACTCATATACATCGGATAACTCCATATCGCTTCATCTAGAAATCGCTCTACTGCCCATGAAGCATACAGTGTATGAGGCTTTATAAGTGCTGTATCATTCAAAAATGACGTATCATGTTCTACTATATAGCATGCTCTTGGCTTTTCATTCGGGCGTTCCTTCATAAGTTCAACAACCATCCATTGAACGACACCTGGATTCATACCTGAGCCTATAATTGCTTTTGTATTTTTAAATTTATCTTTTTCCTTCTCAAATCTCGTATATCTTTCCGTAAGCTGAAAGCCGATTAAACTATCGTCCTGATCTACTGCCTCGTTTTCCAAAGCTGAATTAATATAACAAATTCCAAGTTCATTACAACAGCTTAATACTCTGATCGTATCTGCCCCTGAAACATCAATCACAACGCTCGTACTACTTTCTTTTAAATGTTTTTTAAATGTCACTACATCTTGGAGATCTATTTCGGATAAAAACAATTGATCTTCCAAATTTGGAAACAACTCGTCATAATACGTCCTATCTTTTTGTTTTATATCAACCAAATAAAATGTAACATTCTTTATCACTTCATAAATCGGGTCTTTTTCATTTACTATCGCTTGATTTAAAATCGCTAAAACTGCTTTTGCTGCTCCACCAGCACTACCAAGTAATGTAATCGATAACGAATTTGGAAACTGCTCCACCAACAAAACCCCTTTAATATATTAGTTAAGCAGTTCTCCCTCAAAAAAATAAATTGAATACATCAAAAGATAGCTCGTACATATTCTTTATAATTTAGTACAAAATTTCCTCTTCAACAGTCATACTAACATATTTATATTCAATTCATTTTTCCCCTCATATTCAGATCAAGCTAAACAAATAGGCTCGACCTTTTCTTCTGCATATAAAAGAAAAAGCCAGCCCTTTCAATTAACTTACGGACAATGGACAGATTTTACATGTTGAATATTTACATACATTTTCGCATCACGCGCTTTTAATATTTCAATATGCCCTTCATCAATCTTCGCCATCTTTCCGATTTTATTATATTCCTCACCTAAATCGAACACCATAATTTTTCCAGACATTTTAATAAGTTGTTCTTCAAACGTTCGAGCTAACGTAATATTTAAGGGATTCACGGGGAGTTCATTTTTATTGAGGGCGTAAGGCACTTGATTTTCTTTATACGGAATTAACCATTTCAAGTGTTTTAAAGATATATATACAGTTTTATAAACTGGACTATAAAAAACAATATAATCGTTCATTACACTTGTAACATACCCATGTATTGGAGCATTTCCTGCTACATAAATTTCCGTAAAAATCCCTTTGGAAGTACTTAATACTTTCCTCAAAGAAATTGAAGGTGACTCTCTCTTAATTACAGAATCCACATCTGGTTTTAAGATTTCTTCATCATGTGATCGTAAAAATTTATAATATTGTACATGGTATAAAGATATATATACGTAGTCTTGTCCATTGTAAAGAACAACGATATCATTTCCTACGTCTATTAATACACCTTTAAACCTTTTTTCACCAATTAATTTAACATATATATTTTCTCCAATACTTTTGTTTAACTCATTCATCTATATCCTCCTTCCTATGAATTTCTTCTTTCCTGTCTTTCATTTCTAAAAAAATAATCAGGGCAAAGTTCTGTTTTAATAGTAAGTAATTCCTTTTCATACTATTGAAATAAGAAATTGTTCTTCTCTTTCCCTCATAATGCCCCTCTTATTTATTAAACATTATTCATCTTCATTCTTTTTACATTTAACTACTTGACTCACACTCTTAATATGAGACTTAACTACATAAATCACTTCATCGCAGTTTACTAGTGTAATGCAGCCATGGTGTACCTCACTTAACAAACCTTCCACACATTCTGGACCACCACGATTAATTTTTACCCACTTATACTTCAAGTCTTTTAATATATCTAGAAAAGTATCCTCATCAGAGCAGAAACATGAACTATAGCAATCACCACATTTACTTTCTTTTACTTTCTTAACTAGACTCTTCACATGCTTCAAGTGATAATATACTAATTCACCATGTGGTAATTGTAACGTTAGATAATCTTTGCCTAACGATACAAGCTCACCAACTCGACTTTCTGGTCCGCGAAGGTTTACTTTGACAGTCTCACCAACTAAACATTTAATTTGGTCACAACATAATACATTCTCCAATTTCGTATCCCCCTTTCTTATTATCTTCCTCTACTTGATTGTCTTTGTGCACGAGCACGACCTGAATTATTGCTACTTTCCTTACTATCGTCGCTCTCATCGCTCTCTCCACAAGCTAAAGCATTATAGTTAACACTTTTAATATGCTTTATTGCAATTAAGATAATTTCTTCTTTTACGATTAATGTTACGAAGTCACAAGAAACATCTTGTAAAATGCCTTCCACTTTCTCTGGACCACCGCGATTAATTTTCACCCAGCAATATTTGAAACTTTCAAGCAGTTCTTCAAAGTCTTCTGCACAGGCGCAATCTTCCCACTCGCAATCACTTGATCCACATTCTTTCGCATTTTTTGTGATACTCTTTAGATGTTTAAGTTGATAGTAATAAAGTTCACCTTTTTCATTCTGCAATACGAAGTAGTCCGGACATACTGATATTATTGTTCCTTTTTGAGATTCTGGACCACCCCTGTTTACTCTCACAAAAGATCCAATTAAGTCTTTCAAAAAATCACAATGAAATAAACTCACGAGAAAACCCCTTCCATTAATTTATAAGCTTTTGCACTGATAGTATATGTATCTGTACAGGTTACGTTCTCTATGTTTGTCCTAGCTAGAAAAAAATATGCTTTTAACATGGTAGACTACTACCTATCAAAATTTGAGGAAAGGCTAAGAACTCCTTATGCTTTTAATATCTTTAAACAAAAAAATCCCTTATGAAGATACATTTCTGCATATCTTCATAAGGGATTTCCCATAGTTTAATCTTCGTCTTTAACATCCATATCTTCTGGAATTGGTTCGTTCAATATTTCTTCCATTAATTGCTTATATTTCTCCATTTGTTCTAAATGTGTATTGAATTGTTCTTTATTTAATAAATATTGCTCTCCATCAAATAGTGCACGAATTTTCTTTTGCTGAATTAACTCTTCAATATACGACTTTGGTAAATTCAAATACTCCGCAGCTTCTTCTACTGTTATATACAACTCGTTCATTCCTTTATTATTTTTTCCTATATACTGTATCTTACTTTATTTTTGTAAACAAATAAAAAAGATTTTGTAAATGCAACCTAAAAAGCAGGTAGATGCATTCCATATATTGTATAATAGTGTATAGTAAGAATTTTTTAAATATAGAATGGTATTACCCATTTACACAAAGGAGAGTTAACATATGGCTACTCGTCACATCATTACAATGTTAGAAAAAACATTACAAATTGAAACAGAAAACACAATTTCTCATTTAACTGCATCTTTATCTGATCGTATTCTTTCTCAAAGCGTAGCAATACAGGAAAACAATTGTTACCATACAATTGGAGAATGGTACAAAAATCATTTCTTATTCCAACAAGATGATTTCCTTTGGGCTAAATACGTTTTCTATGACGCATATTGTGAGGAAATAAAAAAACAAGGTCATCTTACAAAACGTGTTCGCCAAATATTAGAATCATTAGCTCGAATGCATGGAAAACAGTACATTGCTTCTATATTAAACATGCCATTTCCTAACGAACGAGCTAAAGGAACAGCATAATGTAATACAGTTCTGCGTCAGCAAAACATAGATTCACTATTTTCTAGGGAGATTTATAAATAAAACGTTCATGTCACATGAACTGATGAAACCGGTGTCATTATAATGATTGAAAATATAGTAAACAGGAAAACCCCCATTTACTTCTCTCGTCATTCGAATAGAGAAGTAAATGGGGGTATACTTGTTCCTTTACTATTTCATCATCTGCTTAATCAATTCTCGATTTCTCTTCTTAAATACCTCATTATGCGAAGAAACCATTCCATACTCACTTGCATCTGGCTGAATAAATTGTTTCGCTTTATTCACAGCATTTCCAGCATCTTGGAATGCTCCCGCAATTAAGTGTAATTTTCCTTCATGCTTTAAAATATCCCCAGCAGCATATAATCCGTCTACTGAAGACTCACTATTTGCATTCCCTGCAATATAAAAATTATCTATAATCGCAACGTCTAACTCACTATTTTCTAATAATGTAATGTCACGTTCATATCCATGATTAATAATAACTTCATCAATAGGTAAATGAGAAACTTCACCTGTCTCATGATTCGTTAATTCTACATATTCAATCGCTTCATGACTATCACCAGCAATTAATTTTGTAATCGATGTATGAAAGAAACACTCAGCTGAGCTGTTCAGCAGTTGCTTCACTTGTGCTTCATGACCAGATAATTCTTCTTTTCTATATGTTACATATACTTTTTTCGCGATTGGTTCTAATTCATTTGCCCAATCAACGGCAGAATTTCCTCCGCCGGAAATAATGATCGTTTTATCTTTGAAACGCTTTAAAGACTTCACTGTATAATTTAAATTCGATACTTCAAATCGCTCAGCACCTTCAATTGATAACTTTTGTGGTTTCAATATACCACTTCCAGTTGCCACAATAACTGTTTTTGAAAAGTGTTCTTTTCCATCGTTTGCTTTTAACGTAAAAGTGCCATCTTTATTACGAATAATCGATTCTACTTTTGTATTTAATACAACTTCCGGCTGAAATGTTAACCCTTGTTGTACAAGTTGCTCAATTAATTTATCACCTGTAACTGGTAATAGTCCTCCTACATCCCAAATCATCTTCTCTGGATAAACATGTATTTTTCCACCTAGCTGTGGTTGAAATTCTATTATTTTCGTTTTCATTTCTCTGAGTCCACTATAAAAAGCTGAATAAAGCCCTGCAGGTCCTCCGCCTATCACAGTTATATCAAACAATTCTTCTCGATTCATTCGTGCTCACTCCTCAGCTACTAATCATTGATTATCATTCTCAATAAAATATAACCTGTTTCCGCAAAATTTACAATTAAAATTACTATTGACAATACAACTAGATAAAATTATATTATTTAATGAATCAATAGTGATAATCATTATCAATTTGTTAATAATTAGAAAATTTGAGATTACATCTTCTTTTATTAGTATGGTTAATACTATATTGTGACATCTCACATTCAAAATTTTTAATAAACATTTTGTATTACCACTACTCTTTCAAAAAGATTGCAGTTAAACAAATTATTGTATACACATATCATCTATTTAAAGGAGACAGACGATGAAAAAGTTATTTATTTCACTAACAGTTCTTTTCGTCCTTGTTATGAGCGCTTGTAGCAATGGCTCTACAGACAAAAAGAACGATGCAAAAGGTAGTAAATCAGAAACCATTACATACCAATCTGAAAATGGTAAAGTAGAAGTTCCTGCAAATCCAAAACGCGTTGTTGTTTTATCATCATTCGCTGGTAACGTAATGTCATTAGGTGTAAATCTTGTTGGGGTAGATTCATGGTCTAAACAAAACCCACGTTTTGATAGCAAACTTAAAGACGTTGCTGAAGTATCAGATGAAAATGTTGAAAAAATCGCTGAACTAAATCCAGATTTAATCATCGGTTTATCAAATATTAAAAATGTTGATAAGTTAAAGAAAATCGCTCCTACTGTAACATACACTTACGGAAAAGTTGATTACTTAACACAGCATTTAGAAATTGGTAAGTTATTAAACAAAGAAAAAGAAGCAAAAACTTGGGTTGATGACTTCAAGAAACGTGCACAAGAAGCTGGTAAAGAAATTAAAGCAAAAATCGGTGAAGATGCTACAGTTTCTGTTGTAGAAAACTTCAACAAACAGCTTTATGTATACGGCGAGAACTGGGGCCGCGGAACAGAAATTCTGTACCAAGAAATGAAATTAAAAATGCCTGAAAAAGTAAAAGAAAAAGCATTAAAAGAAGGTTACTACGCATTATCTACTGAGGTATTACCTGAGTTTGCTGGTGATTACTTAATCGTAAGTAAAAACAAAGATACTGATAACTCATTCCAAGAGACAGAATCATATAAAAACATCCCAGCAGTAAAAAATAATCGTGTATACGAAGCAAACATGATGGAATTCTATTTCAACGATCCACTTACATTAGATTTCCAACTAGACTTCTTCAAGAAGAGCTTTCTTGGTAAATAATACAAACATGAGGAATTCTTATTTTAAGAATTCCTCTTCCTTTATTCTATGAAAAGAAAAGATGTGAAACGAATGACAAAAGAACATGACAATACACGTTCTATAGCTTTTACATACAAATTAATTTTAAGCATAATTGCATTCTTTCTTATTTTTATGGTAGCAATGGTATTAGGTGCTGCAGATACTTCAATAAAAGACGTATGGTCAGCACTCACTTCCTCCGCTAAAGGGGATAAAATATCTATCATTCGCGAAATACGTTTGCCCCGTGAAGTTGCCGCTATTTTTGTAGGAGCTGGACTTGCTGTTTCTGGAGCAATTATGCAAGGATTAACAAGAAATCCACTTGCAGATCCTGGATTACTCGGGCTATCTGGTGGAGCAAATGCTGCGCTTGCACTAACACTTGCTTTCAATCCTTCCATCAGCTATCTTTACTTAACATTAGCTTGCTTTATCGGTGCTGCAGTTGGTGCAATTATGGTATTTGGAATTGGTATGGTGAAAAAAGGCGGTCTCTCCCCTCTTCGAATTGTATTAGCTGGTGCTGCCGTTTCAGCATTTCTACTCGCAATTTCAGAAGGAGTCGGCATTTACTTCAAAATTTCACAAGATGTATCACTTTGGACTGCTGGAGGCGTAATTGGAACTACTTGGAGCCAATTGAAAGTTATTATTCCAGTCATTTCAATTAGTATCTTTATCGCTATCTTACTAGCAAAAAAATTGACAGTTCTTAGTTTCAGTGAAGAAGTGGCTATTGGACTCGGTCAAAAAATTATTGTTATTAAAACCATTCTATTTATCATTATTATCTTACTTGCAGGTGCGTCTGTAGCACTTGTCGGAAATATGGCATTTATCGGTTTAATGGTACCTCACATGGTACGCCCAATTGTCGGTCCAGATTACCGATTTGTTATACCGATGTCAGCAATTGCTGGGGCTTCCTTTATGCTACTTGCAGATACAATCGGACGTACCATTAACGCTCCGTACGAAACACCAGTTGCTGCTATTGTCGCAATTGTAGGATTACCATTCTTCCTATTCATTGTACGTAAAGGAGGAAAAATGTTCTCATGATACCATCTATTCTAAGAAAACAACGTCTTATCATACTCGCTTTACTTATACTAACCATTACAACTATTGTAATTGGAATGGGGCTCGGTTCAGCATCTTTATCTTATGATCGACTACTCCCAACGTTAATGGGACAAGGAACTTTTAAAGAGGAGTTCGTTTTATACTCTTTAAGGCTACCTAGAATTATCATTACATTATTAGCTGGTATGGCTCTCGCTTTATCAGGAGCTATTCTGCAAGGAATTACCCGAAATGATTTAGCTGAACCTGGTATTCTCGGAATCAACTCTGGGGCCGGTGTTGCTGTTGCTATTTTCTTTTTATACTTTCCAATAGATGTAGGTTCATTTCTTTACTTACTACCTATCGTTGGATTTATCGGAGCGTTTCTGACAGCTGTTCTAATCTACGTATTTTCATATAGTAAATCAACTGGACTTCAGCCGGTGCGATTAACATTAACCGGTATCGGTTTTGCATTTGCACTATCTGGAATGATGATCGTCCTTATTTCATCCGCAGATCGTATGAAAGTGGACTTTATCGCCAAATGGATTGCCGGAAATATTTGGGGAGATGACTGGATCTTCGTTTTAGCAATGCTCCCATGGTTAATCGTATTCATTCCGTTCGTTTTCTATAAAGCAAACCGATTAAACATTCTAGCATTAAACGAACCAGTCGCAATTGGCGTTGGAATTGAAATTGAAAAAGAACGCAGATACTTATTAGTGGCGGCCGTTGCGCTTGCAGCTGCAGCTGTTTCCGTAACAGGAGGAATTAGCTTTATTGGACTAATGGCTCCTCACATTGCAAAATCTTTAGTAGGTCCAAGGCATCAAATCTTCATGCCTATCGCCCTTTTAATCGGCGGATGGCTATTACTATTAGCAGACACAATCGGACGAAATATCGTTGAACCTAACGGTATCCCAGCAGGTATTGTTGTCGCTTTAATTGGTGCTCCTTACTTTATGTATTTGTTGCTTAAGAAGGCGTAAAAAACACCCTCAAGATCTTTTCTTGAGGGTGTTTTTATTCTACTGCTGTCCATACCCTTCAAACTTCTTCGCCAAATTCTCCATCTCGTCTTCTGGCAATAGCTTCGGTTCCCCAATGCTTTTCGTTTGATAATAAATTTGCGCACAAAACTCAATTTCTTCCGCAACGGTAAATGCCATTTTTATATGATTTGCACCTGCAATTAAACCGTGGTTCGCAAGTAAAACGGCACGGCGATCAATCATCCCTTCAAAAGCAGCCTCTGCTAATTGCTTCGTACCAAATGTTTCATACGGTGCACAACGAACATTTGGGCCTGCGAAAGCAATTAAATACGATACTGCGGGCAGTTCCCATCCTAATGATGCAATCGTCTTTGCATAAGGAGAATGTGTATGCACAAGCGCATTTATATCTTCACGCTTTCTATAATAAATAAGATGCATATCAAGTTCGCTTGATGGTTTTCTTTCTCCCTCTACTACATCGCCATCTAAGTTTAATATAACTACATCTTCAGGCTTCGTTTCATAATAATCTAAACCACTTGGGCTAATGGCAACAAGACCTTGCTCCCGATTGAAAATACTAATATTACCGCCTGTCCCCTTTGTTAAACCGCTAGAAATCATTTTCTTTCCATACGCTACAATTTCTTCTCTCTCTTTTTGTAATAACATATACATCCCCCTAAGTATGAAGCTTATGATGACTGACTTTGTATCTATCTACTTATTGAAATAGCTTTTTTAAGTTTTCCGTAAACGGTGCTTTTACAATCCCTTTTTCCGTAATAATCGCTGTTACATTTTCATGTGGCGTGACGTCAAATGCTGGATTATATACTTTACTTTCTTTCGGAGCAGAATATTGCCCAAAGCGATTAATCACTTCAGAAGCATCCCTTTCCTCGATCGGAATTTCTTTTCCTGTCGGTGTTTTTAAGTCGATTGTCGGTGTTGGTGCTGCTACATAAAACGGAATGTTGTAGTATTTCGCTAAAATAGATACGCCTAATGTCCCAATTTTATTTGCTATATCACCATTTGCTGCCACACGGTCGCATCCAACGATTACCGCATCAATCTTCCCTTGTGACATAACCATAGCTGCCATATTATCTGTAATGACAGTGACGTCAATTCCCGCTCGCTGCAATTCTAATGCTGTTAACGTTGAACCTTGTAATCTAGGACGTGTCTCATCTGAATAGATTTTCAAGTCCCATCCTTTTTCTTTCGCTAAGTACATTGGAGCTGTCGCAGTACCATACTTAGTCGTCGCTAACGCACCTGCATTACAATGTGTTAATACTCCCATTCCATCATGGAATAATGTTAGTGCATGTTCTCCAATGTGACGGTTAATTTCTTCATCTTCTCTATGAATCTCTTTTGCCTCTTCTAGTAATCTATCTTTCAACTGGGCGATTGATAAGTGTGCGTTCTCTGTCGCGACTGCCTCCATTCTTTCAAGTGCCCAAAATAAGTTTACTGCTGTCGGTCTTGATGTTGCTAAGTATGCACATACCTTTTTTACTTCCTCTATCAATTCTTCCACCGTATTTTGAGTAACTTCCTTGGCTCCTAAATACACCCCGTAAGCTGCTGAAACACCAATCGCTGGCGCACCTCTTACTTTCATTACTTGAATGGCATCCCACACACCTTCAGCTGTTTTAAAAGATTCATAGACAACCTCATTCGGTAATAATGTTTGATCTAATAAAACTAAAGCATCATCTTTCCACTGGATTGGTATTAATTGCTCTTCCATCATCTTCTCCCCTTACTTCGCGTAGTGCATTGACTGTTCTTTTAACGTTTCTACAAAGCTTGTACCTGTTTTATATTGATTCGCTCGTAAAATAAATTTCTTTGCTACTTGAAGACAAATGCGTTCTGCTCTAGCACGTGCTTCCTCATTCTCAATACAAGTAATGTCTTTTACTTTCGCTAGCCCAACAATACGACGAATTAACTCAAGTCCCGTCACCGCAGCCGTATCCTCTAATACAGATTGTAAATAGATTTCGTTAAAGCCTTCTTCCTTCGCCATAATCTCTGTCACATGAATATCCCAAGCGTCTAAAAACTTCTTCTTAAATAAATCAATTACCTCTATTATTGTCGATTGTAACCAATCCATATACGTATCTTTCTCAGCTCCAGCTGACATCGTTGCATCTGCATTTACCCAAGCAAACATTAAATTCGCCATTACATTCCCAACGTCATATCCCATTGGTCCATAAAAGGCAAACTCAGGATCGATTACCTTTGTGGAATCATTTTTTACAAAAACAGAACCAGTATGCAAATCACCGTGAATAAGCGCCTGTGCATTCGTCATAAAAGAAAACTTAAGTTTAGCTACTTCTATACGGAGCTCTTTATCACTATAAATATGTTCTCTAATCCATCCATCATTTAACGGAAATAACTCATTACGCTTATTATGATTTGTAAATGGCTCAGCGTATACGAGTTCTTCTGTAATCTCACATAACTCAGGATTTATATAATTCTTCACAAGCTCCTTCTTCTCTTTATGATTCATTACAACATCCGATGTTAATAAGAGTGTATTTACCATAAAGGTAGTTAAATCATCCGCAAGCCTCGGAAATATTTCATGATGTATAAGTGCTGTACGTAATATTGTGTGATCCGATAAGTCTTCCATTACGCAACAATTCATCACACTATCAAACAAATACACCTTCGGAACAAGTCCAGGTGCTAACTCTTCCTCTAACTGCAAAACATCCGATTCTATACGAATACGATTCGTCGACAACTTAAACTCATCTGAAATACGTGCTGTATCCCCAGCTTGCTTTACAATGACAGAAATGTTCTTCTGTTCATCCCAAACGCGGAATACATAATTTAAATTACCATCGCCTATTTCTTTACACTGTAACCCCTTTGCATGTTCAAACTTACATAATTTCTCTTTCACATATACAATCACATCGCTAGCTTCCATTAAAAAATACTTCGTGAACTTAGACATGGTTTCCCCTCCACACTAATTGTAAGCGTTTTCTAAAAGCTATAAAAAATAATAGGATTAAATCTTTCATCCTATAATATATGTTCTTCTTTTTGAAATGTATATCTAGGTTTTATTATATCTTGTTAATATCTTGAGTCAATGTTTCTATATCATTGCAATATGCTTCCTAATTATATATTTGAGAGGACAAAAATTGTTCAAAAAGATTCTAGTTCATTTTATTTTATTTATCACACAATTCTTTGTAAAATAGAAATACGCAGTTCCTTTTCAAAAAGACAACTTCTAAGAAATATTTCCTTCCTAAGAATTTATACTTACATCATATCTCTAACATACACACTACTCATTCAAGCACTCATTGAAAATTTATAAACTTAAAATTACCTTTCCATTCCCTGTTATCCTTAATTGAGAATAAATATTAATTAAATTGATATAAAGTTCGTTTATTCGCTTGACAAAATAACCACTTCTATATGATAATTAATATCGAATTAGAATTATTATAGTTAATTAAAAAATATATTTTATGAGCACACTATTTTTTGATGCTCAAAACCAACATTTAGGAGGAATTTTAATATGTTATTAATCGGCACAGAAGTAAAACCGTTTAAAGCTAATGCTTACCATAATGGAGAATTTATCCAAGTTACTGACGAAAGTTTAAAAGGAAAATGGAGTGTAGTTTGTTTCTACCCAGCTGACTTCACATTCGTTTGCCCAACTGAACTTGAAGACTTACAAAACCAATATGCAACTCTTAAAGAGTTAGGCGTTGAAGTATACTCTGTATCTACAGACACTCACTTCACTCACAAAGCATGGCATGATAGCTCAGAAACTATCGGTAAAATCGAGTACATCATGATTGGTGACCCAACTCGCACAATCACTACAAACTTCAACGTTTTAATGGAAGAAGAAGGTCTTGCTGCTCGCGGTACATTCATCATCGATCCAGACGGCGTTATCCAATCTATGGAAATCAATGCTGACGGTATCGGCCGTGACGCAAGCATTCTTGTTAACAAAATTAAAGCAGCTCAATACGTACGTAACAACCCAGGTGAAGTTTGCCCAGCTAAATGGCAAGAGGGTTCTGCTACACTTAAACCAAGCCTTGACCTTGTAGGCAAAATCTAAGGAGTTCGATCAAAATGATACTAGATGCAGATATAAAAACACAACTATCCCAATATCTTCAATTAATGGAGAACGATATTTTACTTAAAGTAAGCGCAGGAGACGATGACGTATCTAAAGATATGTTAGCTCTAGTAGACGAATTAGCTACTATGTCATCTAAGATTACAGTAGAAAAAGTTGAATTAGAGAGAACACCAAGCTTTAGCGTAAACCGCCCTGGTGAAGACACTGGTGTCGTATTCGCTGGTATTCCATTAGGACACGAATTTACTTCATTAGTGTTAGCTTTACTACAAGTAAGTGGACGCGCTCCAAAAGTTGAACAAAAATTAATCGATCAAATTAAAAACATTCAAGGCGAATATCATTTTGAATCTTATATCAGCCTAAGTTGTCATAACTGTCCTGATGTTGTACAAGCTCTTAACGTAATGAGCGTTCTTAACTCTGGTATTACACATACTATGATTGATGGCGCTGCATTCAAAGAGGAAGTAGAAAGCAAAGACATCATGGCAGTACCAACAGTTTTCCTAAACGGCGAATCTTTCGGCAGCGGTCGTATGACACTTGAAGAAATTTTAGCTAAAATGGGTAACGGTCCAGATGCATCAGAGCTTTCTGATAAAGATCCATACGATGTTCTTGTTGTTGGTGGCGGCCCTGCTGGTGCAAGTGCAGCAATTTATGCAGCACGTAAAGGCATCCGCACTGGTATCGTTGCTGAGCGCTTCGGCGGTCAAGTAATGGATACTATGGGTATTGAGAACTTCATCAGCGTAAAACGCACTGAAGGTCCTAAGCTAGTAGCAAGTCTTGAAGAGCACGTTAAAGAATACGACATCGATGTAATGAATCTACAACGTGCGAAACGTTTAGAGAAAAAAGAACTTATTGAAGTGGAACTTGAAAACGGCGCTATTCTGAAAAGTAAGAGCGTAATCGTTTCAACAGGTGCTCGCTGGCGTAATGTTGGCGTACCAGGTGAAGCTGAGTTCAAAAATAAAGGTGTAGCATACTGCCCACACTGTGACGGTCCATTATTCACTGGAAAAGACGTAGCAGTTATCGGTGGAGGTAACTCTGGTATTGAAGCAGCTATCGACTTAGCAGGTATTGTTAAGCACGTAACTGTTCTTGAATTCATGCCAGAATTAAAAGCTGATGCTGTATTACAAGAACGTCTTAACAGCTTACCAAACGTAACTGTTCTGAAAAACGTTCAAACAAAAGAAATTACTGGTACTGATAAAGTAAACGGTATTTCTTACATCGATCGTGAAACTGAAGAAGTTCATCACGTTGAATTACAAGGTGTATTCGTACAAATCGGTCTTGTTCCAAACACAGACTGGTTAGGCGAAACAGTTGAACGCGTTCGCGGTGAAATCGTAACAGACAAGCACGGCGCTACAAACGTACCAGGAGTGTTTGCTGCAGGTGACTGTACAAATAATCCGTACAAACAAATCATCATCTCTATGGGTTCAGGTGCAAACGCAGCTTTAGGTGCATTTGATTACTTAATCCGTAACTAATATAGACGTGAGTAAAAGACGCATTACCAATTAGGTAATGCGTCTTTTTTATTACAATGTATCTACGTAGTCGTCAAAATCCTTCCAACATAGTATTGTATACGGCGACCCTATATCCAATACTACTTTTACATCCTCTGCCACTACTTTGATTCTTTTTAATGTGCTGTCTCTTTTTCCGGCCGGATAAATAGCAATTTTTACAACTTCCTGTTTTCCACCCTCATAAATCTTTATTTTCAATTCTAATTGGTCTATTTCTTCTTTTGAAGGAACCTCTTTTCCTTCCCAATCACACATTTCGAACAGAGGATATCGATCTCCATGCCATTCCTCAACAATCTCAATGACTTTAAGGATAATATAATTCCCCGATACTAATTCATAACTAACAGCATCACCTGCTTTTAAAGAAGTATTAGCTATAAATCTCTTCGGTACTTTTTTCGCTTCTGGCTGCGGAGAATTTAACTGTTCTCTTAATTTATTTAAAACTACTTCACGTTTCTTCTGTAATTTAGGTTCTTCTTCCCAGCGAGCTAAATCTGTACCACTCTCTATTATTTGCAATGCCTCCTGCTTAACATTCTCTTGAAGTCTCCCTAACCTCCATTGTATGGAAGCAAATACTAACCAAAAGGCAATAGTTTCTTCATCATCTAATTCATTCTTGTACTCCTCAATTACAATCCTACTTGCTTCCTCATTTGAATATTCATTTGCTAACAAATCCTTATATAGTAACTTAATATCTTCAGCAATATCGTCTGATAATATTGCTACTCCCCAAGCACCCATACATTAACACTCCAATCTATACACTAAAAACCTCTCATTCCCATTCTTCTCATAAGCCCCAGGCAATCTTACTTCCCTCTTCAACTCAAACGCAGTCTGATTTTCTAAGAAGAAAATATAGTCCTCAGAAGGATAATATAAAATAATATCCACTTCTCTCCCCGTTTCTTCTACAGAAAGTAAAATGTTATTTACTACGTTCATAAATACTTGTACAGAAAATGGGTTGAAGAAATAAAATCGGTTATCACGTGGATCAATCTCATATTCCTGCGCTAAACAGCATTCAAACCCAATTTTATCTTTACTGTTTCTTACCTTTCGTGCATAACGATCTCGATTATCCATCGCTTCTTTATAAAACTCTTCATTCATTTCAATTCCAACTGCTGAAGCACCACATTTATGATGCATATAAAAGTTTAATCGTCCTTTTCCGCATCCAAAGTCTACAATTCGGTCGCTACTTCGTATTTCATATTGATTCAATAACTCATCTAATCCGCTATACGGCGTCGGTTCATAACGATGATAATGCATAGACTTGTTAAATCCTTTTTGCTCACCGACTGTTTTTATATGTAAAACTGCATCGTAATATTGTTCGTTCATTCGTTTTCTCCTATTAAGAAATGGTACTTATTATTATACACCATGTACTGGATGCTCATTTTTCATCAAATTAATAGGTACGTGAAATTATATCGACGATTTTCTCAATATATCTATCGTAATTTCAAATATATCAACGATTTTTTCAATATATCGACGTTTCGACAAAGGATATCGACTTAACGACAAATTTCTACAAAAAACAGGAGCTCCCTAGCCCCTGTCTTCTAACACTTTCAATACAGTTTGTTTTAATATTTCTACCCCATCCATAATGCAACTATGATCGAACTTCATATACGGATGGTGTAATCCAGGTTGTAGGTCTGCTCCTAATCCAAGCATGACAGCTTTTAAATGTGGTCTCTTCACTGTGTAGTAATGGAAATCATCGCTTCCTGTCGTATAAAGTGGTCCCGTACATTTATCTTCCCCATACACTTCAAGAATGCCTTTACGCATAAATCGCTCAGCTTCTTCTGAAACTTCAGCTCCTGGCGCGAGATCAATCCACTCATATGAAGTTTTCGATCCCATCGATGCAGCTGATTCTATGACATGCTCTATTTTTTTCTTCAATTCTTCTAATAATGTATTACTCTCCGCTCTGACATCTAAGCTAAAATGCCCGTTACCCGGAATAATATTTAAATTATCACCACCAGCTTGGCACCTCGTCATCTTTACTGAATAGGAACTTTGCGGTGGTAGCCATATGTTTTTCAAACCGATATTAATCATGGAAATAACATCAATCGCATTTATCCCTTGATGTGGGCGTGCTCCATGTGCATCTTCTCCATGAATCGTACCCTCTAAAAATCCTGCTGCTCCGTGACGAATTGATGGGGCAGCTTGTTTCAAAGATAGTTCTTCAATCGGGCGCAAATGAACACCGAATAGGAAATCCGCATCATCCACAGCACCTTTCTCTACCATTTTTAAAGCGCCATTCCCTTTCTCTTCTGCTGGCTGAAAAATAAATCTAACTGTACCACTTTTCCATCTCATATTCTTTAATTGTAAAATAAGTCCCATTACAATCGTCATATGAGCATCGTGACCACACGAATGATTCGCTTTAAATTCTCCATTCACTTCTTGCCAAAGTGCATCCATATCAGCGCGAATCGCAATAACAGGATTTCCGCTTCCAATTTCAGCAATCACCCCTGGGCAATCATCAAATATTTTATATGAAATTCCTTCTTCTTTTAAAAAGTTAGTAATATACGCTGTCGTTTCATACTCTTTCCAACTCACTTCAGGGTTTTCATGTAAATGCTGAAAAATTTCAGTTAAACGCTCTTGTAGTTCTAATGTTTTCAAAGCTACATTCTCCTTCCCAAATTCCAAACCATTCAGGTTAATTATACTTATGAAAAACAGATGTTTTTATGAACATATTGAATTTTGAGAAAAAAGTCAATTGTTTATTTTTAAACACTAAAAAAGCTTACTCTACATCTATATTACAAACTAAACAAACAACTAGAATATTACTTATTTTCTGTCTTTTATGTTGACGCTTACATATATTTTTAGTTATCATAACCTAATAAACGTCTATTTTACGACAATTCTAAAAATACAAACAAACATACATAACAAGGAGGACATTTATGAAAAAAGAAATACCTTTTGGTGTAGCCATGATCCCTATTATCATTACAGTTGCAGTTATGATGGTTACAATTGTTGTATTAAAACAAAGCCCTCACGTCCCACTTATTATCGGTACAACCGTTGCTTCCATCGTCGCTTGGCGTTACGGTTACAAATGGAACGACATTGAAGAAGCAATGTATAAAGGAATTCGCCTCGCATTACCCGCTATCGTTATCATTATTCTAGTAGGTTTAACGATCGGTGCTTGGATTGGTGGTGGAATCGTCGCAACAATGATTTATTACGGTTTAAATCTATTAACACCATCACTATTTTTAGTTTCAATTACAATTATTTGTTCTATTGTTGCATTAGCTATTGGTAGCTCTTGGTCTACAATGGGAACAATTGGTGTTGCAGGAATGGGCATTGGCCTAAGTATGGGAATCCCAGCTCCGATGGTTGCCGGTGCTATCATTTCCGGTTCTTATTTCGGCGATAAAATGTCACCGCTTTCAGACACAACAAACTTAGCCGCAGGATTAACAAATACAGATTTATTCACACATATTCGTCATATGTTATTTACTACAATTCCAGGTTTAATTATTACTCTTATCGTTTACGCTTTCTTAGGAAGAAGCTTCGGTGCTAACAATATCGATGCAAAAAGCATCGAGCAAACATTACAAGTATTGCAACAAAACTTTGTTATCTCACCTTTCCTATTAATCATACCTGTAGTTGTTATGGTATTGGTCGCTAAAAAAGTTCCTGCTATACCAGCTATTCTCGTAGGTATTATTTTAGGATTTTTATCACAAGTCTTTATTCAAGGTGGTTCTGTCTCATCAGCTGTCGCTGCACTCCAAAGTGGATTTGTCATAGACACTGGCAACAAGCTAGTAGACGAGCTATTTAATCGTGGTGGTTTAAGCTCTATGATGAATACCGTCTCTATGACAATTGTCGCTATGACTTTCGGAGGAGTATTAGAACATACAGGTATTCTTCGCTCCATTGTAAATCAAATTTTAAAATTAGCGACATCAGCAAAAGGACTTATCGCTTCAACTATCGCATCTTGCTTTGCAACAAATCTTACTTGCTCTGAACAATATATTTCGATTGTTGTTCCTTCAAGAATGTACGCGAATGCATACACAGAAAAAGGACTACATTCTAAAAATTTATCCAGAGCATTAGAAGATGGCGGAACATTAACTTCTGTTTTCGTACCTTGGAATACATGCGGCGTATTTATACTCGCAACACTTGGCGTAGGTGCATTTGAATATGCTCCTTATGCTATATTGAATTTCATCGTACCTATTATCTCGATCATTTACGGTATAACTGGTCTCACAATTACGAAACTATCTGACATTGAAAAAGCAGAACTACTAAAAAAACAAAACACTCAATTAGAAGCTTAAAGATAACGGTAAATTCAGTTCATATATTGCGCGAGGACGCCCTTGTTGATAAGGCATTTCCTCGCCGCAAATATGAACATACCCATAATCAACTAGTTTCTTTAATAACCTTTCTGTTGATCGCCGAGTCACTTGTAAGTATTCAGAAAGATCTGCTGCTGTAAACTTTAATGACGGATGTGATTGACTAAATTGAATAATTTTTGATAAATTTGCTGGGCTAAGTTTCGTTTCCTTCGCTATTTTCATTAGTTCCGGATTATCATTTTTCAAACTTTGTACTCTCTGTTCTTTCGGGAACGGACCAAATAGTTCTTTATCACTTGTTAGTATATAAAAACAGTGGTCTATTGGATTATTCTTCGCGAAACCTTGGGCGATTTTAGCATTTTGCTCCGCTTCTTTCACAGTTTTTCCGTAACCAAATCCAATAGCTATCGTTCCTTCTATACTCGCAAATAAATTATTCATCGTATTTGTTTTTATAATGGATTCAATATCACCACGAGTCGTATATAAAATGAACGTCATTTCATCAATTGTTTTAAATGAACCACGTAGTTCTTTTGAAATAACATCTAATTGCTCAAGCAAACCATCTCGTAATTCTAAAGAAGAAATAATACAAGCACCAACAGTAGCTGAATGGCTTCTTGCTAACTCAGCTTTTATTTTTGCATCTTTTAGCCCATGTATAATAGATTGCTTCGGATCTATCATACGTTCTGAAGGAATACCTATTTTTTGAAGTTCATCATAGACAGCATGAATGCTAGTTAAAGCTAAATGAGCCTCTCCAGATTGATATTTAGCTACATGAAAATCAATAACTCTATTTATTTCATCTTTACTCCACAGCATATTTTCATAATCAAACACTTGTGGACTTTCTTTTATGCCAATATCATGGAACACATTTATAATGAATGAACGGTCTACTAAATCAATTGAAATGTTATGTGGTTGAACCCCTTGGTGATACATGACAGAAAGAATGGAAGATGCGACAGTCGTCTCGTCTTGCTGTAAGTACGTACTTGGAATTCGTAATTGTTCTCTTATTTCTTTTGCCATATAATAAGGTAAAGCACCTGAGAAAAAGATGAAATCACAAGGCTTTAAACGCTTTAATAGTTCAGAAGATTCTGCCGGATAAAGGTAAACATATGGATCAATTTCTATTTCTTCTAGTTTATGAGCAATAGGTAAAAGTGTCTCCATAAACTCTTTTGAACCGACAACTGCAATTTTTATCATCATTTCTCTAACTCCTTATCATTAATTAACGACTATTTAACGTCAACTATATCAAATGTACAAAACCATTGTAAACAGGAAGGGGTCTCTACCTAATGAAAATTACAGCTATTCATCTTTATGCAATTCGTTTACCGCTTCGCGATCCGTTTGTTATTAGTTACGGTTCTTATTCTGATATGCCTTCTATTATTGTCAAAATGGAAACAGACGAAGGCATTATCGGTTACGGTGAAGGCGTCGCTGATGATCACGTTACAGGCGAATCTTGGGAAAGTACTTTCCATACTTTAAAGCATACACTAGCACCTGCTCTTATCGGGAAAAATCCAATGAATATCGAGAAAATACACGATATGATGGACAATACAATTTACGGTGTTCCTACTGCAAAAGCTGCGATTGATATTGCTTGTTTTGATATAATGGGTAAAAAATTAAATCAACCTGTATATCAATTAATTGGTGGACGATACCATGAAGAATTTCCTATCACTCACGTATTAAGTATCGCAGATCCAGAAGAAATGGCTGAAGAAGCTGCTTCCATGATTCAAAAAGGTTACCAATCTTTCAAAATGAAAGTCGGTACAAATGTAAAAGAAGATGTAAAACGAATTGAAGCAGTACGTGAGCGTGTAGGAAATAACATCGCAATTCGTGTTGATGTAAACCAGGGGTGGAAAAATAGTGCAAACACATTAACAGCACTTCGTTCATTAAGTCATGTAAACATCGACTGGATTGAACAGCCTGTCATCGCAGACGATATTGACGCAATGGCTCACATTCGTTCGAAAACAGATCTTCCACTTATGATTGATGAAGGATTAAAGAGCTCTCGTGAAATGCGCCAAATTATTAAATTAGACGCTGCTGATAAAGTAAACATAAAACTAATGAAATGCGGCGGCATATATCCAGCTGTAAAACTTGCTCATCAAGCTGAAATGGCAGGTATTGAATGCCAAGTTGGATCCATGGTCGAATCATCCGTTGCCTCTTCCGCGGGATTCCATGTCGCTTTCTCGAAAAAAATTATTACGAGCGTTGAACTTACAGGTCCATTAAAATTCACGAAGGACATCGGAAACTTACATTACGACGTACCATTTATTCGCTTAAACGAACAGCCAGGACTAGGTATCGAAATAAATGAAGATACACTACGAGAACTCACCGTCTTTCAAGACAGTGTACGCTAAAGGAGGGCTAACGCATGACAGTTCTATACGAGGGCAGATTAAAACAAAATAACGAGCTATTTCACGTTACATTACTATCACTAGAGCACATCGAACAAATTTTATTACTACAAAACGTTGTAGTTGAAGCACTAGAAGATAAAAGTCGTCTACAACCACTCTCCCAAGAAGAATTTCAATACATTCTAGAAGGAAACGGCATGATGATCGGTGCTTTTATCGAAAACGAACTCATCGCATTTCGCGCCCTACTCGTCCCTCCTATCGACGATGAACATTTAGGACTCGATATTGGCATACCAGAAAGGGAACTGCACCGCGTCATCTATCAAGAAATCTCAAACGTTCATCCGAACTGGCGTGGAAATGGTATGCAAAAAATATTAGCGACAGTCATCATGGATGAATTACAAAAAGAAGATAGCAAATACGACTACGTTTGCTGCACCGTTGCCCCTTTTAACATTCCAAGTTTGAAGGATAAGTTTGCGCAAGGGATGGAGATTGCTGCGCTGAAGGAGAAGTATGGTGGTAGTATGCGGTATGTTTTTGTGAAGGAATTGCGCGGAGTTAAAGAACGAGATTGGACGGATATTAAGAGCATTCCAATGAACAATGCTGGTGGACAACAGGCGTTGCTTTCGGAGGGGTATCGCGGGTATGAGATGGAGAAGGTGGATGGAGATTTTGTTGTGAAGTTTGGGCGATAATTGCTACGCTAGAAAAAAGGAGATGTCTGCTGTGACATCTCCTTTTGCTTTCTCTTCCTTGAACATATCGATTGCAACTTCAAATATATCAGCGATTTCCAAAATATATCGGCGCAACTCCAAATATATCAGCGATTTCCAAAATATATCGGCGCAACTCCAAATATATCAGCGATTTCCAAAATATATCGGCGCAACTCCAAATATATCAGCGATTTCCAAAATATATCGGCGCAACTCCAAATATATCAGCGATTTCCAAAATATATCGACTTACCGACAAAGATTGACAATAAGTGCACCACTAAACCGTCATCTTCCAACTAGATAACGCTAACCAATTCTCCATTTCCTTATAATCAGGCATGATCTTCCCGACAAGGCGCCAAAAAGAGCGATCATGATTTAAATGAACCATATGGCACATTTCATGAACAACTACATAATCAATTACTCGCTGTGGTGCCATCGCTAGCTTCCAATTGAATGTTAGCTGTAAATTTGAATCGCAAGTGCCCCACGTACGACTACTATCTGTAATACGAATAGAACGCGGTTTTGTTTTAAAGTTACTTTGATGTGCTTTAATACTCTTCTCTACTAATGACTTACACTGCTTATAGTAAAATCGTTTTAAAGCTTGCTGTATTTTCTCATCTTTAAGATCTTTCACATAAATATGTAGCTTATCTCCTTCAAACACTGCATTGTCTTGCGTAATATTTGTATCTTGAGAAATTTGTATCGGATACGTACTTCCTAAATACAAAAAGCCTTCTCCTTGATCATAATCCTTTTCCTGTGGTCCACGCGCTCGCTCCGCCATTTCCTTACGTGTTGTCTGAATCCAATCCCACTTCTCTTCTAGCAACTGGATTAAATATTCAAAAGGTGTCCCTTTTGGAGCTTGCACCTCAACATTCCCGTAAGAATCCACCAAAAAACGCACCGATTTTTTCTTTTTATAAGTTATATGAAAATTAATTGTTTCGCCTAAATATGTATGTACCATTTCATCACCTAGCATATTATTTTTACAAATAAAAAGGAGTAGGATACAAACGTCCTACTCTACCTATTATATCATTTACCGCTTTAACGGAATCATTATCCTCTATACTTTACAGCTAATCCTTTAATGAAATTCCTTGCGTATCTATCGCCGCACTCTTTGTAATTTTTATGGCCTTTTTTTCTTAATAGAGCGCCTAGTTCTCCCTTAGTCACCGTAACGCCTACGCTATCTAATATATCAAGTACATCCTCACTCGTTAAAGATAGTGCTATTTTCATTTTCTTTAGAAGAAGGTTATTCGCACTTTCTTTGCTTTGTACAGGTGCCGGTTGCCCTGGTTTCGGATCTTGCTTACCTCTTTTTAAAGTAATAAATCCATTTAAAAATGCCTCTAACATCATCATATCGCATGTTTTTACGTACTCATCTTCTTCCACATCAGGGTTTTCAGGTTCGTGCTGAGGCGCTCTCTTTATTTTTGTAAGCATATCAACTACGTCTTCTTTCGTTACTTCCATTCCGCCAAGTTTAAAAATTTCTACCATATCTATATCTTTTATATCTAAAGCATATCTTACTCTTTTTAATATATCGTTATTGCTCATTGCCATTGGGTTTCCTCCTGAAATGTTGATTATTTTTAACTTTTTATTTGTAATACAGTTTACCGTAACTAATCTAAATAAGATTATTTTTTATTATTTTCATAATTAAATTTAACAAAAAAGGTAGTGCCTTCCGATCCTGTTTGAATTTCTATTTTTGCATTATGACGGGTAGCAATGGCATAACATACGCCTAATCCCAATCCAGTTCCATTATCTTTGGTTGTGTAAAATGGAGTCCCCAGTTTCTCTAATACTTCAGGGCTGATACCTTTCCCTTCATCCCGCACTGCAAGCACCACACAATTTTGCCCTTCCTTATAGGTGCTAATGGTTAGAGTTTTCCCTGTACTCATCGCTTCTAAGCCATTACGGTATAGGTTCATTAATAATTGCCGTATCTCATTACGATTTAAAAGTAATGCTGGAACGTCATTTGTATCGACTTGAATATATTTATTTTGATTATGCGTATCTATCTTTATTAAAGGAATAATATCGTGGATAATTGAGTTTAAATCTAACATCTGCAAATCTGATTTCTTTGTATTACCTATTGAGAGAAATTCAGTAATAATAGAATTGGCACGGTCAAGTTCTTCAACCATTAAATTAAAGTAGTTATTATGTTTCTCATAGTTATTCTCTTCTTTTAATAACTGCAAAAATCCTCGTATTGTTGTCATTGGATTTCTAATCTCGTGGCTGATACCTGCTGCCATTTGCCCTATTAACTCTATGTTGGATAACCTTTTCAATTCCTGCTCATATTGTTTTTTTTCTGTTATGTTTTTACAAATACAACAAATACCATCATCATACGGATATGCAATAACTTCATGCCAATATTCATCAGAGGTAGAAAAAAATTCAAAATGAACTGTAGTTCGCTCTGACATTACACGATGAAGCTCCTTATATATAACTGTATCTACGCTACTTGGGAAGACCTCCCATATATTCTTACCTAATACGTCTTTTGCTGTTTTTCTTTGTGGGAAATGTTGATGTTTATTTACATAAGTAAATTCCCATTTATTATTCAAAGTCAAGAATCCATCCGTAATACTTTCAATCACACTTGTGACTTTTTCATTAGCAGCAGCCAGTTCTCTCGTTCGTTCTTCCACCATGCTTTCAAGTTGATCCATATATAACAAGTTTGAAAACGTAGGGGCTGTAGCATCAACGATAGATTTTGCCAGTTGAATTCGGGAATCATCGTAATTATGAGTTTTTTCCTCTTTGCCAACGACGATTACCCCTAATACTTCTCCCATTGAAACCAATGGCATCATCAGTAAACCCTTACTATCTATATGTTTTGTTCGAATAACCTCTTGAATCTTGGCTTCATAGCTTTTCTCCATCCAATCTGCTTCTATCCAATCACAGCCCGAGCTTAACTTCGTTGTCTTAATCGTTGTTTTGTCTAGCGGATCTAAAAGGTGGGCAGCCATGTTTTTACTCTCTAAAATCTGTCCTAAGTAAAAAAAGCATTTATCAAAACTCTCCTGTATTGAGGAACACATTGATAAATCACGGGTAACATTTAGTAACAGCTGCTTCTCGGCAATAAGATTTTCTTTTTGGGTTAAATTTTTTGCGTTTTGAATGGCGACCGCCGCCATGTTTACATAAGCTTCAACACTTTGAATTTCTGAATCTGTTAAGTTCATTGGAACTCCATAATCAAATAAAAAAACAAGACCAAATAACTCTTGCCCAAATGAGATAGGCAGAGCTAATAAAGACTTAATTTTGAACGCATCGACTGGTCTCGGATCCGGTCGATGATCCTTTGAGGTATCAGGAATATAGATGGTTTTTTTAGTTTCAATAACTTCTTTTGCCAGTAAGTCTACTTCAGGGTCAATTACTTGAGTATCGAGCATTACGCCATTTATGGTCTCTGGTTTTCCTGCAAACCCTCTAAATGTTCCATCTTCTTCAGGTAAATAAATTCCAACAGCGTCACACCTAACAATCTCCTCTGATATCGCCATTGTTACACGCTGCAATACTTCACGTAGTTCTAATTTTGTATTTATTATTTTGGTTATATTCGCGAGCCTAGAATATCTCGTTTGATCACTTAACATTTGCATAGCCTCCAATTATAGGCGTAATAAAGTGCAACTTTAATAAGTGAGGGGTGATTCATCCCCCACTTATTATCAGCCTGAATCCAACCTAACCCCTTTGCACTAGCAGAATTTTGAGGTGGGAGTTTTACTGCCCGCAAATAGCGGGATAAAATAAACATGCTAATATCAGTGAAAATCAAAATCAACCTACCATTTTCTCCTTTATTCTTTTCTTACCCTTGTTTATATAGAATACCTCACTTACTTCTGATACGGTTCACCTTACACTAATAAAATTACTACACTCCATCCCTCTAACTTTCAAAGGTTACACCGTTTCACTACCCTGTGTCTCACTAACACTCTCCTCAAACTTATCAAGCAATGCACGTACTTCATCCGTTGACTTCGTGCTCATCAATTGATTTCGTAGTTCAGCAGCCCCAGGGAAGCCTTTTACATAAATTTTGAAGAAGCGATGTAATCCTGTTATGGATCTTGGTAATACTTCTGCATATTGATCTTGAAGATCAAGTTGTAGTCTTAAAAGATCTAGATGTTCTTTACTGCTATGCTCTCTTGGTTCTTTTTCGAAAGCAAATGGATTTTTAAAGATTCCTCGTCCAATCATTACGCCATCAATGCCGTATTTTTCAGCAAGTTCAGCCCAGTTTTACGGTCAGGAATGTCTCCGTTTATCGTTAGGAGCGTATTTGGTGCAATACGATCACGTAATTTTTTAATCTCCGGAATTAGCTCCCAGTGTGCATCTACTTGGCTCATCTCTTCTCTTGTACGTAAGTGAATAGAAAGGTTTGCAATATCTTGTTTGAAAATGTGCGTTAACCAATCTTCCCACTCGCTTAACTCTTTAAAGCCAAGTCTTGTTTTTACGCTGACAGGTAATCCGCCCGCTTTTGCAGCTTGAATAAGTTCTGCCGCAACGTCTGGACGCAAGATAAGGCCACTACCTTTTCCTCTTGATGCTACGTTTGGCACAGGGCAACCCATATTAATATCAATACCTTTAAATCCTAACTCTGCCATACCAATACTCATTTGACGGAAATATTCAGGATTATCTCCCCAAATATGTGCCACCATTGGCTGTTCATCTTCTGTAAAAATTAAACGACCACGTACGCTTTTCATACCTTCTGGATGACAATAGCTATCTGAGTTTGTGAACTCTGTGAAGAATACATCTGGACGACCAGCTTCACTTACTACGTGACGGAAAACAACGTCTGTCACATCTTCCATTGGTGCAAGTACGAAAAATGGTCGTGGTAAATCACGCCAAAAATTATCTATCATTTCAAATTCAAATCCTCTCACTATGAATACAATTTCAAACTCTCAATAAACCAAAAAGCAGATGGTATAGATTTTCCTATATCAACTGCTTTCCTATTATACCAACTTAAGCCAAGCTACACACTCTACATGAGTCGTATGCGGGAACATATCAACAGGTTGTACTTCCTGCGTTTTATATCCGCCTTCTTCTAGTACTTTTAAGTCACGTGCTAATGTTGCTGGGTTACATGATACGTATACAACGCGTTTTGGTTTCATGTCGATGATTGTGTTAAGTAGTGCCTCATCACAACCTTTACGCGGTGGATCTACGACCATTGTGTCAGCGATTACGCCTTCTTTATACCATTTTGGAATAACTACTTCTGCTTCTCCTACACCAAATTCAGCGTTTGTCATGTTGTTTAGTGCTGCGTTACGCTTTGCGTCTTCGATCGCTTCCGGGACGATTTCAACGCCGTACACTTTTTTCGCTTTTTGTGCTAGGAATAAGGAGATTGATCCAATTCCGCAATAGGCATCAATTACTGTTTCGTTACCATCTAATTTTGCGTATTCTAACGTTTTATCGTACAGCACTTTCGTTTGTTCTGGGTTTACTTGATAGAATGAACGTGCTGAAATCGCAAATTTAATATCGCCAATAAAGTCATAAATATATTCTGATCCGTACAGTACAGTCGTTTTGTCTCCGAAGATTACGTTTGTACGTTTCGTGTTTACGTTTTGAACAATCGATTTTACTTCAGGGAATTTCGCAGCAATTTCTTCAATGATTGCTTTCTTGTTTGGCAATTCTGCTGTACGAGTAATGAAGACAAGCATAATTTCCCCTGTTACTTGTCCGTAACGAGCCATTACGTGGCGAAGTGTTCCTTTGTTACGCTCTTCGTTGTACGCTGAAATACCGTGCTTTTCACAAATACGTTTTACTTCTTGGATTAATGTATCGTTTTCTTCCGCCTGAATTAAACATGATTCCATATTAATGATGTCATGCGTTCCTTGACGATAGAAACCAGCTACAAGTCCGCCTTCACGTTCTCCAATTGGCACTTGTGCTTTATTACGGTATACCCACGGGGTTTTCATGCCAAGTACAGGATGAACAGGAACATCACCTAATCCGCCGATGCGCTGCATAACGTCGCGTACTTGTTTTTCTTTCGCTTGTAATTGTCCTTCATATGTTAAATGCTGAAGCTGACAACCGCCGCACTGATTGTACACTGGGCATTCTGCATCTTTACGATATGGGCTCTCTGTATGAAGCTTCATTAAACGACCGAATGCGAAGTTTTTCTTTACTTTAATAATTTTAATTTGTGCTTCTTCACCTGGTAATCCGTTTTTAACGAAAATAGGATAGCCTTTTACTTTCGCAACACCGGCACCATCATGTGTTAAATCTTCAAATACTACATCTATAAACTCGTTTTTTTCAACTGGTGGCGTCATTTTTGTACTCATTTTCCGACCTCTCTTTTTCATAACACTGCGTTACATTTTATCATACTTATATGGTCTATTTCTATTGGAAGAAAAAAAGCTATTGACGATAGTTCTCCGTTAATGTTACGCTACTACTAATTTAATACGGACGATGTTACCTCATATATACTCGATAATATGGATCGAGAGTTTCTACCCGGCAACCTTAAATTGCTGGACTATGGGGAAAACTAATGAATATTAGCCCATGTGCAAAAAGGACTCATATTGATTAGCTTTCTCTCATAGATGAAAGTGAATCCATATGGGTCTTTTTTATTTTTATTTTTCTAAAAGGTCAGACATCTTACGTATGACATAAAACCTCCTTGTTTTATTTTTAGTAATATAACGAGCGTTTTATGTACAAACTTTATACGAACTTCTGAAAGGGGCAACTACATGCAATATGTAATGAGCATTATCGGTATTCTTGTCGTTTTAGGTTTATGTTTTGCTTTGTCCAACAACAAAAGTAAAATCAACTTCCGTGCAATTGCTATTATGATTGGTTTTCAAATTTTAATCGGTTGGTTTATGTTTGGCACAAAGATTGGTCAACAAATCATTATTTTCATTGGTAAAGTTTTCAACAAACTAATTAAACTTGGTACGACAGGTGTCGATTTTCTCTTTAATGGGATTCAAAGAGATTTTGTCTTTTTCTTAAACGTACTATTAATTATCGTATTTTTCTCAGCACTACTTTCTATCTTTAGTTACTTAGGGGTTTTACCATTCATCGTTCGCGTTGTCGGCGGTGCCATTTCAAAAATCACTGGTTTACCACGCGTTGAATCATTCCACGCAGTAAACTCTGTATTCTTTGGTTCAAGTGAAGCGTTAATCGTTATTAAAAATGATTTACAACATTTCAATAAAAACCGTATGTTTATCATTTGTTGTTCTGCAATGAGTTCAGTTTCTGCCTCTGTTACAGCATCATACGTAATGATGTTAGATGCGAAATATGTACTAGCAGCTCTTCCGTTAAACTTATTCTCAAGCTTAATCGTTTGTTCGTTATTAACACCTGTTGATACGAAAAAAGAAGACGAAGTAGTTCAGAAATTTGATCGTACTTTATTCGGAGACAGCTTTATCGGTGCAATGATTAACGGTGCACTTGACGGTTTAAAAGTAGCTGGTATCGTTGCCGCATTAATGATCGCCTTCATCGGTGTGATGGAAGTTGTAAACTACGTAATTAGTGCCGCTTCAGGTGCAATGGGATATGCTGTTACGTTACAACAAATCTTCGGTTATATACTTGCTCCATTCGCGTTCTTAATGGGTATTCCAACTCAAGATATTATCCCAGCTGGTGGTATTATGGGTACGAAGATTGTATTAAACGAGTTTGTAGCAATACTTGATTTAAAAGGTGTTGCAGCAACATTATCTCCACGTACAGTTGGAATCGTTACAGTATTCTTAATTAGCTTCGCAAGTATTAGCCAAATTGGTGCAATCGTTGGTACAATCCGTGCCCTTTCTGAAAAACAAGGAAGCGTTGTTTCTAAATTTGGTTGGAAAATGCTATTTGCATCAACACTTGCTTCTATTTTATCTGCGACAATCGCTGGATTGTTTATTTAATAAAAAAAATCACCTTCGCTTAGACAGCAAGGTGATTTTTTATTATCATCATTTAAGAAACTGAAGAAAACTCTAATGCCTCTTCCTTATTAATAATTTCTCCCTTATATTTACCTTTCACCGAAATATCAATAATGGATTTATTTCTTGTCTCCATTTTCCCTAAAGAAAAAATATATATTAAGTCATCTTTTTTTAACATCCATTGTTTTCCGTGCCAAGGACCAGTTAACTTCTGTTCTGGCGATGCCAATATTTCTCCAAAATATTCACATTCGCCTAGAGATGTTTTTACTGTATTCTTCTCCATATCAATAACTATATATTTAAGAAGCTTTATACTTTCATTTGAGAAAATCTCTACTTCATGATCACTTTTTTTCTTGAATTTCAGCTTTCCATCCTTTGTATTAACCAATTTACTTTGATCAATTGCATTCAGTACAAACTCATACTCTTCTTTTGTAACACCGAAATTAGGATGATATGGAAAACTTTTTTTCTCTGCATGCTCTTCTACGTATTTTAAATACCATTCCATATTATTCACTAGATGCTCTCTCATTCTTTGACCAATATTCCCTACCTTTTTAAAAGTATCTGGATCCATCTCTAGCGTCATAATATCCGCCGTAACTTCCGCGTTCATAAGATGCGCTGGAATATACTCTTCCACACTGTTTGCTTTACTTACTTCACTTTGACAACCGACTATAAATAGCGATATGAAAAGGATATATACTATTTTTTTATATTTCATTTCTGTTCTCCACTCCGTACATCATTCTTACTTAATTTTATAGCGTTCTTATTATAGTCTAAAATTCTTATATTTCAATAAAATTCATTAACAATATACAAAATTGCATATTCATAAGTCTTATTACTTTAAAATTAGCTTAAATTACTTTCCAAATTATACAAATAATAAACTTCGAATGTTATAATTTGTAAAAAAACTAATTGGAGGACCTTATGAAAATTCACGCACTTGCCGATTTATTACATTTACTAGTCTTAACCCTAAAAAGCTATTATGTATGGGGAATGCCTATCTATGTCTTCATTATTCCTCTTATCTTTGTAGTAGGTTATATTATTATTAATTCTAATAAGAAACAAAAAAATACCTCTATTCAAAGTCACTAATCTATTACCTTAATAGCCTCCTAAAATTCATATTCCCCTCATTTTCTTCAAATGATATGATGAACAAGGGTATGTCCCCACCTCTCTTACAGTGGTGGGGGTTTTAAATATAAATATGTAACATAATACACAATAGAAGGTGATTTTATGAGAAAATATGCAGCAATCGCTTTATGCACATCTGCCATTCTAGCAGGTTGTAATACTAGCAATGTAAACCAGGAACCTAAAAAAGAGAAAAGGGTTCAAGAAGTTAAGAAACAAACAGAAACTGTGCAAGAACAAGGTAAAATTTCTTATCAGCCCATTACACACGAATCTACAAATACTACTATTCATATGACAGATATAAAAGATACTTTAACTGAAGTACAATATAAAATTTGGCGAACAGCTGATGGGAAGGAAATTGCTAAATCTTTTTCTTCTAAAGAAAAAGAGAAACAGTTTACACTTCCTTTTGATATAAAAGAATTTGAAGGAAAACGTGGTGAGTTCCAAATTGAAGCAATAGGCATAAAAGAAGATGGGAAAAGCATCCCACTCACAAAAGCTGCTATTACTTTCGAACAAAAGGTTCCCGTTCTTATGTATCATGCAATCGATGATTATCACGGACAAGGCATTAAAGATTTATTCGTCTCACCTGCTAACTTTGAAGCCCAAATGAAATATTTAAAAGACAACGGCTATACATTACTAACTTTTGAACGTTGGGGTGATATTAATAAAGTAAATAAACCTATCTTTGTTACATTTGATGACGGTATGAAAAATAATATGAATGCATTCCATGTTTTACAAAAGCTAAAAGACGATACATTTAAACCGGCGGCAACAGAATATATGATTGTTGATAACGTTGATGTAAAAGGATCACTGTCTACTTCTGAAATAAAAGAAATGGTCGATTCCGGCATTTTCTCAGTGCAATCTCATACAGCGACGCATGCAGACTTACCGAAAATTACAAACTATGAAGAGGAATTAAAAGGATCAAAAGAAAAGTTAGAAAAAATAACAGGTAAGCCCGTTATCGCAGTGGCTTATCCATTCGGTCATGTAGATGATAAAGTCGTTGCAGAAACGAAGAAATATTATCAATTTGCGACGACAACAAAACCCGGAAAATTCATTACAAAAGGTGAACCCGATGAATTGTTAAAAATGAAGCGTGTTCGCATACACCATACGACGACCGTAGAACAGTTTGCTTCTTCGATTAAATAACGATGAGGGCTCAATATATTTTGAGCTCTCTTTTTACGCTATATTTATATATATTTTTTGAATTTTCTTGTATTATATATAGTAAGAAATCTTTCAAATTAAAGGAGATTATACATATGTCATTTGAACAAACGTTAGAGAAATATGCTGCCCTTGCAGTCAATGTTGGTGTTAATATTCAACCAGGACAAACATTATCAATTAGCGCACCTCTTGAAGCTGTACAATTTGTACGCCTCGTTACAGAAAAAGCATATAAATCTGGTGCAAAACACGTATATGTGGATTGGAATGATGAGACGTTAACACGCTTAAAGTTCGATCTAGCTCCTGAAGAAGCATTCGCTGAGTTCCCATCTTGGAAAGCACACGCTCGTGAAGAATTAGCAAAAGAAGGCGCTGCATTTATGTCTATTTATGCAGAAAACCCTGATTTATTAAAAGGTGTAGAACCAACGCGTATCGCAACAGCTCATAAAGTAGCTGGTGAAGCAATGAAAGTATACCGTGATTACGTACAAGCTGATAAAGTAAGCTGGTGTGTCATTTCTGTTCCTACGAAAGAATGGGCTGCGAAAGTATTCCCTGACGTTGCACCAGAAGAACAAGAAGCAAAACTATGGGATGCTATTTTCAAAGCTACTCGTGCTGATTTAGAAAATCCTGTGGAAGCATGGAAAGAACACGATAAAACATTACATACAAAAGTTGATTACTTAAACGAAAAGCATTATAAAGCTCTTCACTATACAGGTCCTGGAACAGATTTAACGATCGAACTTCCAGAAAAACATGTATGGGCTGGTGCTGGTAGCTTAAATGAAAAGAACGTACCATTTATGGCGAACATTCCAACTGAAGAAGTGTTTACAATGCCACTTAAAACAGGTGTAAATGGCCAAGTATCTAGTACAAAACCGTTAGCATTTGCAGGTAACATTATCGATAACTTCACGTTAACATTTGAAAACGGACGTATCGTAGATTATAAAGCTGAAGTTGGAGAAGAAGCTTTAAAACATTTAGTAGAAACAGATGAAGGTTCTCACTTCTTAGGAGAAGTAGCTTTAGTACCTCATGATTCACCAATTTCAAACACAAATATTTTATTCTACAACACGCTATTTGATGAAAACGCATCTTGCCACCTTGCAATCGGAAATGCTTATGCATTTAACTTAGTTGGCGGAAAAACGATGTCTAAAGAAGAACTTGCTGAAAATGGCGCAAACGCTAGTATTACACACGAAGATTTCATGATTGGATCAGCTGAGCTTGATATCGACGGCATTACAGCTGATGGCAGACATGAACCAATCTTCCGTAAAGGTAATTGGGCGTTTTAATAAAAGCAAAAGGCTATCTTCCACACTGGAAGATAGCCTTTTATGATGCAGATGAAACCTTAAGCCCAATTACTCCTAACACGATGAAAAGAATACAAAATGCTTGGAATAGGCTAATGTGCTCTTTAAAAAAGTACACACTAATAATCGTAATAAGTAACGTCCCAACACCAGACCAAATTGCATAAGCAATACTTAAATGAATCTTTTTTACAACGATGGCGAACACGCTGAAACAAATTCCGTAAAATACAAAAATAAGTACACTTGGAATGAGCTTTGTTAAACCGTTTGATAACTTCATCGCAATTGTTCCAGCTACTTCAAAAATAATTGTTACAAGTAATAATAACCAATATACCATACTAGAATCTCCTTCTCTGTTACCTTATAGAGATTCTAGTATACTACTTATAGTCCTAATGAAATATATTTAATTTCTAAATATTCCTCGATACCGAAATGACCTCCTTCACGACCAATGCCACTCTCTTTAAAGCCACCGAACGGCGCTTGTGCAACTGATGGGAGGCCATCATTTAAACCGATAATACCATACTCTAGTGCTTCACTAATTTGGAATGCTTGGCTAATGTCTTTCGTGAAAATGTACGCTGCTAAACCGTATGGCGTATTGTTTGCACGTTCAATTACTTCTTCAACCGTTTTAAATTTCGCAACAGGTGCAACTGGCCCAAATGTTTCTTCATTCATACAAAGCATCGTATCATTCGCTAATCCAATTACAGTTGGTTGAATAAAGTGTCCATCTAGCTCTGTAACCTTTTGGCCACCATATAAAACTGTTCCACCTTTTTGAATAGCATCTTCAATATGTTCTTGTACTTTTGAAACTGCATTCTCGTCAATAAGTGGTCCTACAGTCGTTCCGTCACTGAAACCGTCCCCTACTTTTAACTGCCCTACTGCCTTTTGAAACTTCTCTACAAACGCTTCATACACTTCTTCCTGAACAAATACTCGGTTTGTACATATACACGTTTGTCCTGCGTTACGGAATTTCGAACCGATTACTGCCTCTACTGCTTTATCTAAGTCTGCATCATTCATAACAATAAACGGTGCGTGACCGCCTAACTCAAGTGAAACCTTTTTCATCGTTTGTGCCGCACTAGCCATTAACTCTTTCCCAATTTCCGTTGATCCTGTAAAGGACACTTTTCGAACACGCCCATCTTCCATCCACGTATCAGCAATTGCTTTCGCACTGCCTGTTACAATATTTATTACGCCTTTTGGAATGTCTGCTTCATGAGCTAATTCAGCTAATTTTAACGCAGTTAACGGCGTTTGACTTGCAGGTTTTACAACCGCTGTACATCCTGCTGCAAGCGCCGGAGCTACCTTTCTCGTAATCATAGCAGCTGGGAAGTTCCAAGGCGTAATAGCTGCCATAACACCAACTGGTTGCTTCATGACTAAAATACGTTTATTCGGATGAGAAGCAGGAATCATTTCACCATATATGCGTTTTCCTTCTTCTGCATACCATTCAACAAAACTATTTGCATAATTCACTTCACCAAGCGCTTCTGCAAAGGGCTTTCCTTGTTCTTTCGTCATGATCGCTGCAATCTCTTCTTTATTTTCCTCAATAAGTGTGAACCATTTTTTTAATTTCGCTGCACGATCTGCCGCTGTTAACTTAGACCATAATTTAAAAGCTTCATGCGCAGCATCAACAGCTTGCTTTGCCTCTGTTACCCCGCCCTTTGGTACAGTCGCAAATATTTCCTTCGTTGCTGGATTATTTACTTCGATTTGCTCTTGCAATGTAATCCACTCACCATTTATATACATCGCCTTTTTCTCTACATTTACAAACGTCGCTTTTTTATCCAATATTCTCTTCCTCCTCTATAAGTTTCTTTATTTTCCTAGTCGCAGCAGATTGACTTATTTTTAAAAACTCGGCTACTTTATAACTCGATCCATATGTTTTATATGCTTTCAAAATAATATTCCGTTCTACTTCTTCTAACATTTTATAGAGACTTTGACCGGACTGTTCAACCGTTGATTCTTGCATCGCTATTGGTAAATCTTCTATCGTAACGATATCATCGGCAGTTATAACAATTCGCTCAATCACATTTTCAATCTCTCTATTATTTCCCTCCCACGGGTAACCAACAAACATTTGTAATGTGCTAGGCGCTAATTTTACATTTCTACCATATTTCTCATTAAAGTGTTGTAAATAATGATAAATAAGTGGCAAAATGTCTTCTGTTCTTTCCCGTAGTGGTGGGATTACAATGGGAATGACATTCAGACGATAATATAAATCTTTCCGAAATGTTCCTTGTTTCACCATCATACTTAAATCTCTATTTGTTGCCGCTACAATTCTAACGTCCACCTTTTTTAATTCTCTTCCGCCTATAGGGCGAAACGTTTTTTCTTGCAACACTTGCAAAAGCTTTGCTTGAGTTTCAAGCGGCATTTCGCCAATTTCATCTAAGAATAGCGTTCCTTTATGCGCTGATTCTAATAGTCCCTTTTTTCCTTCACGATTCGCACCTGTAAAGGATCCGCCTGAGTATCCAAAAAGCTCTGATTCAATTAAATTTGTCGGCAATGCCGCACAGTTAATTTCATAGAAACTTTCATTCTTCCGGTTACTCACTTCATGTAAATGACGCACCAATCGACTCTTTCCTACTCCTGTCTCACCTAAAACGAGAACCGTACTATCTACCACGGATACTTTCTTGATTGTCTCGACTATTTTTTGCATAGCGATACTTTTAAAAATAAGTCCTTCATGTTCATATGTTTCTCTTAATTCTTTTTTATATGTTTTTAACTGATTATCCATTTCTTCTACCTTTTGACGTAATTGATAGAGTTCTGTAAGATCACGAGAGTAACTAATTACTCTTCTTAAATTGCCCTCTTCATCAAAAACAGGCCTTGTACGAACGTGTAAATACTCTCCTGATTTTGTCGTCTGAACGAGTTCGATTGGCCTCTTTTTTTCAATTACTTCTAACGTTGCTGATGGATAAAAGATACCATCTTTCTGCAATTCTTTTACATGTTTACCTACTAACTCTTTTGCAGCCAATTGATAGTGCCTTTCACATGTACTATTTACACGTACAACGATTCCCTTTTCGTCAGTCACAAAAATTTCGTCAAACGCATATTCAAATACATCTTGTAAATCCATTAACACTCGTTCCTTTTCTGCAACCATCCTAGCCACCCCTAACTTCCAATCCATCGATTCACTTCACTACCTTTATTATAAAGTGAATTTTCTGCATTTTATATAGAGTCAGCTAGAATGTTTGCTGTTTTATTATTTAACTTTTAAACACGAGCAATATTTGCTTTCTCATAACAGACTTGCAACGATTCTTCAATGATTGTTAATCCTTCTTCCAGTTGCTCATCTGTAATCACTAATGGCATTAGCACACGAATAACATTACCGTATGTTCCTGCTGATAGTAGAAGTAAGCCGCGTTTATTTGCTTCTGCGCATAAATTAGCTGTTAACGTTTTATCAGGTGCTTTCGTCTTACGATCTTGAACGAGCTCAAATGCACACATTGCTCCTAAACCGCGCACATCACCGATGCAATTATATTTATTTTTCATCTCTTCGAATCGGTTCATTACGACTTTTCCTAATTCTATCGCTCTATCATTTAAATTCTCTTTTTCTATTACATCAAGTACTGCTAATGCTGCCGCACATCCTAGCGGGCTTCCTGCATACGTTCCACCAAGTTCTCCTGGTGCAGACTCATTCATAATTTCTTTGCGCCCAATAACACCACTAATCGGTACACCAGCACCCAATGATTTAGATACCGTAATTAAATCCGGAACGACATCATAATGATCAATGGCGAAATATTTTCCTGTACGGCTAAATCCAGTTTGAATTTCATCCGCTACAAATAAGATGCCTTGTTCTGAACAAATATTGCGTACTTCTTGCACAAACTTCTTACTTGGGACGATAAATCCACCTTCCCCTTGAACAGGTTCCATTACAACGGCTGCAATCGTTTCTGGTGCTACTTCTGATACGAAGAAATTCTTAAACTCTTCAATCATAAAGTTATCGTACTGCTCTTCCGTTAATCCTTCTGGGCGGCGATATTCGTACGGGAATGGTGCTTTATAGACTTCAGGCGCAAATGGACCAAATTCAAACTTATATGGTTTTACTTTACTTGTCATCGTCATTGTCATTAATGTGCGTCCATGGAAACCTTTAGAAAATGCAATAATACCAGGTCTTTTTGTATATTTACGAGCGATTTTCACCGCATTCTCAACTGCTTCTGCACCACTATTTAAAAATAGTACTTGCTTATCAAAACTTCCCGGCGCTAATGCCGCAAGCTTTTCTGCTAATTCAATATATGGCTCATACATCATGACATTAAAGCCAGTATGAATGTATTGATCTACTTGTTTATGGAGCGCTTCTTTAACAGCTGGGTGACAATGTCCTACGTTAATTGTTCCTATCGCTCCAGCGAAATCAATGTACTGATTACCATCAACATCAGTAACAAGAGCACCATTTGCAGATTGTACAAACGTTGGGATGCCGTTACTTACTCCTTTTGGTACTATATTTTGGCGGCGTTCTAGTAAAGACGCTGCTTTCGGTCCAGGAATTTGTTCATTTACTTTAGCAAATTTTTTTATATTCATTACGTACCCCATCCTTTTCTTTACATTGTTTTCTCTTTTCATTGCAAAATGTATGCCAATATTCTTTTCTAGTATTCATCTATTTCGCCATAAAAAATAAGTCTATAAAGACTCATTAAGAGTCTTTATAGACTTATTTTTCTTACACATTAGACTTTCCTTTTTCCCAAACAAACTCACCTGAATGAGAAATAAGGTCCCCAACAGACTGTACTACTAAATCAGCAAGTGGTTCTAATGTTTGACGATCTCCTGTACCAGATAGTACTCCAATTGCATAGCAATCACCGCTATTTTTCGCTAAATATAAATCAGTCGGTGTATCCCCAACGACCGCTACTTCACATGCCTCTAAATGAAACCTCTCACAAAAGGATTCTACAATTCTTTTATCTGGTTTTTGTGCTGGAAATGTATCTGAAGCTACAACATAATCAAAAAAAGACTCTAATTGATACTGTTTTAAAAATAATTCTGTCGGTGCAAAATCATCCGCCGTGACAACACCTAAAATAAATCCTCTATCCTTTAAGCTTTGTAAAATTCTCGGTAAATCTGCCGTCATTTTCATGTAAGAACGATGCTCGTACATAAGGGCAAACAGTTTTTCACTTACCCATTCATGCATTTCCTCTTCTTTAGATGACGTAATATACTTACAAAGCCCCTTTGCCACATCAAGACTTGTTCCTGCCGCTATTGCGCTACGTGGGTGAACAAATACCCCATCCACACCGATTTCTTTTAATAAAGTCGGCTGCATTGATTGTGGCAGTTGGTATAATTTTATACATTCAGCCACAAGTTCTTCAGCCACTTTTATCCAAATTGAATGAAAATCCATTAATGTCCCATCTTTATCAAATAGTATTGCTTTTACTTTCTCCATAACACCCCACCTCTCGTCTCTTATCTCCTCCAGTGTATCAATAAAGTATGGATATAAAATAAACGAATTGTAAAAATACCATGAAAATCAAACTAACTTCCAATTTACAATACAAATCGGATTGTTTGACTATTACGTAACAGAAGCGTAAAATTACTCTCATCTTATTGAAAATTAGCTAATTACTTAACCTCATTAACTATCATGATAGTTTCCTAATTCTTTTTTTAAGTAGGAGATGTTTATATATGGTTGAAGAAATATTTTATAAGAAAACATTAGAAAATCTGTTTTTAGATCCTGTTCAAATTACACTTTGGGATGGAAACACTGTACAGTACGGTGAAGGGAATCCTCAATTTCATATTACATTCCACAAACCTCTTGCCAAAAAAGAGATAATAAAAGATCCCTCCATCGCATTTGGTGAAGCTTATATGAATGGAGATATTGAAATAGAGGGTAACCTTGAAAAAGCGATTGAGTCTATTTATAAAAACAAAGACAGTTTTTTAGGTAATAGCAAATTACAATACTTTACAAGCAAATGGAATTTTTCAAAACGAAAAAATAAAGAAGATATCGCCCATCATTATGATATTGGGAACGATTTTTATAAATTATGGCTAGATGAAACAATGACATACTCTTGTGCATATTTCCAAAATGAAACCGATTCCTTAACAGCTGCTCAACATAATAAAGTAAATCATATTTTAAAAAAGTTAAACCTTCAAAAAGGAGATACTTTGCTAGACATTGGTTGCGGATGGGGTGAACTCATTACAGCTGCCGCAAAACAATATGGTGTGAAAGCAACGGGAGTCACATTAAGTGAAGAACAATATGCAAAAACTCTAGAAAGAATCGAAAAAGAAAATCTCACAGATTTAGTTGAAGTAAATTTACTCGATTATCGTGATATTCACGAGCGAAAGTTTGATAAAATTGTTAGTGTAGGTATGATTGAACATGTCGGGAAAGATCACATTACAGAGTACTTTGAAACGGTCAATGCATTACTCAATGATGGTGGTATTTCCGTTCTTCACTGTATTACTTCTCCTACAGAGGGCGCTACTAATAGTTGGATTGAGAAATATATATTTCCTGGTGGATACGTCCCCGCCGTTAATGAATTAATTACTAACATAACTAATCAGCATTTCTTTATAGTTGATGTTGAAAGTTTGCGCAGACATTACGGTAAAACACTTCAACACTGGGCAGAAAACTTTGAAAATACACTAGATGAAATACGTAAAACAAAAGATGAGCGATTTATTCGTATGTGGCGCTTGTATTTAAATGCTTGTGCAGCTTCGTTTTATACTGGTAACATTGATTTACATCAATTTGTATTTACAAAAGGGATTAGTGATTCCATTCCTTGGACACGTTCATATATGTATAAATAAAAAAGGATGCCTTTACAGGGCATCCTCTTGATGTTCAGGAACAAATAGTTCCAGACAATGATACATATTTTCGAATTCCATCGGTGCATCTCCACCATATTCACCATCTAAATTAATCATTAGTTTATCTGGTGAATGCACTTTAATTCGGTTCGCTTGTGTGTATAGTACTTTTGGATTGTTAATATGTTCACCACGCTGCGCTTGTGTTGCAGCTTTAATTAAGTCGGCAATCGAACCTTTTTTCAGCACTAATAAATCAAATAAGCCATCGTTAATCGATGCATATGGTGCTACCTTTTCAAAGCCACCCACTGAACGAGTATTCGTAATTAAAAACATCGTAATTTCTTCTTGTAGTAATTTTCCATCATACTCAATTTCAACGTATGTTGGATGTAGTGATGGTAGCATTTCGATACCTTTTAAATAATAAGCAAGTTGTCCTAATACAGTCTTTAGCTTACTTGGTACTTCATATGTTAATTCTGTAATACGACCGCCACCAGCGATGTTAATAAAATATGTATCGTTTGCTCTACCAAGGTCTAATGGAACAGTTTTTCCTTCACAAATAATATCCGCTGCCTCTTCAATAGAACGAGGTACACCGATTGCACGTGCAAAGTCATTTGTCGTTCCAACTGGAATAATTCCAAACTTCGGACGGAATTCATGACCAACTAGACCGTTTACGACTTCATTTAACGTGCCGTCACCACCAGCCGCAATAACAACATCAAATTTACGCTCTACAGCTTGCCTCGCCGCCACAGTTGCGTCTCCAGGACCCGTTGTCGCATGACAAGATGCTTCATATCCAGCTTGTTCTAATTTTTGTAATACTTCTGGTAAGCTCTTCTTAAATAGCTCACGCCCAGAAGTAGGATTATAAATAATTCTTGCTCGCTTCATCATTTATTAGCACAGGAAATTTCTTTATGTATCAAAAAAGAACATACCGAACTTCTATTCAGTATTCCCGTGCCTACCTCCTCTCATCTTCCTATCCTTCTTTTATCTCGCTCAAACAGGCAGTAAGAACCCGATTCGTGTAGCCCATCAAAAGTAAATATTCATTTCAATGGTTTTGTTTTATTTGACAAAAAATTTATGTCCATCTATTTCCTCACAACAATTTACATATAACGAATAATAATTATCTATTATTTCATGAGATGAAAAAACCTCTATTTCTAGATTTATCATTATTCCCACCTTTTTGCAACTATCATACCATAGTTGCTATACAAACATTTTTCCACTTTTGACAGTTAATCAAACGTTTGTTTAAATAATTTTCTCTCATTTAAACAAACGTTTGATTAACCTAGAAAAACACCCATGTACGGGTGTTTTTCTGCTTAATCTTTAAAAGTTACTACTATTATCGCTTATTAATCTCTTCAAGTAAGATTTTGTTAACAAGCGGTGGATTTGCTTGCCCTTTTGTAGCTTTCATAATTTGACCAACTAAGAAGCCAATTGCACGGTCTTTACCGTTTTTAAAGTCTTCGATAGATTGCTCATTATTATCAAGAATTTCTGTTACAACTTTACGAAGTGTACCCTCGTCAGAAATTTGAACAAGGCCTTTCGCTTTAACGATTTCTTCTGGGTCTCCACCTTTTTCAATTAATTCGTTAAATACTTTCTTCGCAATTTTAGAAGAAATTGTACCTTTTTCAATTAATTGAACCATTTTAGATAAACCAGCAGGCGTTAATGCAACGTCTTTTAATTCTTTTTGTTGTTTGTTTAGGTATGCAAGTACTTCACCCATTAACCAGTTTGATGTTAATTTCGCATCAGCACCGTCTGCAACAGTTGCTTCAAAGAAATCAGACATTTCTTTCGTTAATGTTAATACGTGTGCATCATAAGCTGGTAAGCCTAATTCTGCAACATAGCGAGCTTTACGTGCATCTGGAAGTTCTGGAATAGAAGCACGAACTGCTTCTTTCCACTCATCGTCGATGTAAAGTTCAACTAAGTCCGGCTCTGGGAAGTAACGGTAATCATCAGATCCTTCTTTCACACGCATTAAGATTGTTTTCTTCGTTGCTTCATCATAACGACGTGTTTCTTGTTGGATGATACCACCAGATAATAATTCTTTTTCTTGGCGAGCTTGCTCAAACTCAAGACCTTTTTGTACGTAAGTGAAAGAGTTTAAGTTTTTCAGTTCCGCTTTTGTACCGAACTTCTCTTGTCCAACTGGACGAAGGGAAATGTTCGCATCACAACGCAAGGAACCTTCTTCCATCTTACAATCAGATACGCCAGTGTATTGAATGATTGATTTTAACTTCTCTAAGTATGCATATGCTTCTTCTGGCGTACGCATATCTGGCTCAGATACGATCTCAATTAAAGGCATACCTTGACGGTTGTAGTCTACTAATGAGCCGTCAGCTGTATGCGTTGATTTACCAGCATCTTCTTCTAAATGAAGACGTGTAATACCGATACGTTTCTTTTTACCGTCTACTTCGATTTCAATCCAACCATTTTCACCAATTGGCTTATCAAACTGAGAGATTTGGTAAGCTTTCGGATTATCTGGATAGAAATAGTTTTTACGGTCAAACTTTGTTTCTGTTGCGATTTCACAGTTTAATGCCATTGCAGCTTTCATTGCAAAGTTAACTGCTTCTTTATTTAAAGTAGGAAGTACTCCTGGGTATCCTAAGTCAATTACACTTGTTTGTGTATTTGGTTCCGCTCCGAATTCTGTTGGACTCGCAGAGAAAATTTTCGAATTTGTTTTTAACTCAACGTGAACCTCTAAACCAATAATTGTTTCTAAATTCATCTATGCTCGCCTCCTTACAGACTTGCTTTTTTTGTATGATGGTCTGTTGCTTGCTCAAACGCATGTGCAACGCGGTAAATTGTCGCTTCATCGAAGTGTTTACCAATAATTTGTAAACCAAGTGGCATGTTGTTAGCACCGAATCCACATGGAACAGAAATCGCTGGAACGCCTGCTAAGTTTACTGGGATTGTTAAAATGTCATTTGCATACATTGTCATTGGATCATCAACTTTTTCGCCCACTTTAAATGCCGGAGTTGGCGTTGTTGGTCCAATAATAACATCGTAGTTAGCAAATACATTTTCAAAGTCGTTTTTAATTAATGTACGTACTTGTTGTGCTTTTTTGTAATATGCATCATAGTAACCAGAGCTAAGAGCAAATGTACCAAGCATAATACGACGTTTTACTTCATCACCGAAGCCTTCGCTACGTGTGTTTTTGTAAAGATCCATTAAGTTATTCACATTATCAGAACGAACACCATAACGTACGCCATCAAAGCGTGAAAGGTTAGCTGATGCTTCAGAAGAAGATAATAAGTAATACGTTGCTAGAGCGTATTTAGAGTGTGGAAGAGACACTTCCTCCCAAGTTGCGCCCATACCTTCTAATACTTTTAAAGCAGCTAGTACTGACTCACGAGCTTCTTCGCCAACACCTTCTCCTAAGTATTCTTTCGGTACAGCAATGCGTAAACCTTTAACGTCGCCTGTTAAACCAGCTAAGTAGTTTCCTACTTCAACGTTAGCAGAAGTTGCATCCATACGGTCAAGACCTGAAATAGCTTGTAATAAGTATGCATTGTCTTCTACTGTACGTGTAATCGGTCCGATTTGGTCAAGTGAAGATGCAAATGCTACTAATCCGTAACGAGATACGCGTCCGTAGGTTGGTTTTAAACCTACAACGCCGCAATATGCAGCTGGTTGACGGATAGAACCACCCGTATCAGAACCTAGAGAGAATAATACTTCTCCTGCTGCTACAGCTGCTGCAGAACCACCACTAGATCCGCCTGGAACGTAATCTAAGTTCCATGGATTTTTCGTAGCGTAGAAACCTGAGTTTTCATTTGAAGAACCCATTGCGAACTCGTCCATATTTAATTTACCGATTGTAATTGTGTCAGCAGCTTTTAGCTTTTGCACAACTGTCGCATCATAAATTGGATCGAAGTTTGCTAACATTTTGCTCGCACAAGTTGTACGAAGACCGTTAGTTACAATGTTATCTTTTACACCGATTGGCATACCGAATAATAAACCATTATCTTCAGCACCAATCTTTGCATCTAATTCTTTCGCTTTCGCGCGTGCATTTTCTTCATCTAATGTAAGAAAAGCTTTTACGTTATCTTCAACATCCGCAATACGTTTATAAGATTCTTCTACTAAATCCGTAACGGAAATTTCTTTGTTGTTTAACTTCTTATGTAACTCTGATACTGAATGATCAAATAATGACATCGAAATTCCCCTCCTCTATTCTAATACTGCTGGAACACGGATTTGATTATCTTTGTGATCCGGTGCATTTTTTAATACTTCTTCTACTGGTAAACCTTTTTCTGGTACATCTTCACGCATAACATTTTTCATAGTTAATACATGAGTTGTTGGTTTTACGTTTGTTGTATCTAATTCATTTAACTGTTCTGCAAAAGTAACAATTGCATCTAGTTGTTTTTGAAATTTTTCTGCTTCTTGATCAGTAATTGCAAGACGTGCTAAATGTGCTACGTGCTTTACATTCTCAACGGAAATTCTTGACACGGCTAGGCCACCTCCATAATATATCGTTCAATCTACAATACTATTGATGATACCAAATTTTCAGTACTTCAAGCAAGTCAACACACGGTACTTACACCATTTTTACATAAAAAAAGAAAGGCAAACGCCTTTCTTTACGATTTACTCTTTATCTAACGGTTTATTTTTCGGAAATCTCTCGTTATCTTCTTCATTATCACGAATTGTTTTTTGTAATACAAAACAAGACATCGTTAAAAATAATGTTCCAATTAAATAGTATCCTTTTACACTAAGCGTTTCATCTAGCGTATAAATACCAATTAGCATACCTGAAAGCGCACAAACAAATGAAGTCCATGCTAAAAACGTGAACGCTTGCGTATTACGTCTTCTCATCGTTCTCCCCCTCGTTAGCAGTACATCCATTATAGATAAGTATATTTACCATGATGGATTTTTATGTAAATTCTAGTTTTATATTTATAAATCTATCATAAAAGAATACTATTTTAAAGAAAGTTTTCTGCCTAATCTGAAAAAAACAATTAAAATCATTGACAATTATTTCTATTCTACATAAAATAAAAATAAATATTACGAACCTCGAAATATACGGGAGTGGAATTAATTGTTGCAATATGAACATTTTTTAGACTTACTGCTAGATAACGCCAAGAAACTTTTCTATCCTGAAGAATGGGTAAGCCTAGATTTAACACTTTCTAAAACAGAAGTATTTTGTTTACTTTGGATGGAACGAAATACAGATATTACAATGACGAAAATTGCTGATCTTCTTGATATACCAATGAGTACAACGACAGGTGTTGTAAATCGCCTTGTAAAAAAGGGATATATTGAACGCTACCGTGATGAAAATGACCGACGTATTGTATTAATTCGTTTAACAGAAAACGGCGTAATACTCGTTCAAGAAGTAAAACAAAATGCAGCCCATTACTTTAGCCTAGTAACAGAAGCATTATCGGAAGAAGAAAAAGCATTTTTACTACAGATCTTCCAAAAGATTATGAATCACATTGCTACATCACAACAAAAAACAGAAGAAAAAGTTTCTACACCTAAAATGAAAAACATTCCGATTGAATAAAACCCTAGCTGGGTTTTTATTCAATTGTTTATTTCGCCACTCGTAATATTCGATACTCGAAACAAAGGGGATATGAATGATGAGAATTATTTTGTATACAGGTAAAGGCGGCGTAGGAAAAACTAGCATTTCAGCGGCAACTGCACTTCAAAGCGCAAAACAAGGATTAAAAACTTTAGTAATGAGCACAGACCCAGCTCATAGTTTAGGAGATTCATTTGGTATAAAACTATCTTCTGAACCATTAGAAATTCGTGAAAACCTATGGGCACAAGAAATTAATACGATTTATGAAATGGAAAAAGGCTGGGGAAATTACAGAAATATATTACACTACTCTTCACTTCCAAAGCAGCTGATGATATTACAACAGAAGAGTTAACGATGTTTCCTGGTATGGAAGATTTAATTAGCTTACTTCGTGTACTCGATTATTATAAACAAAACACATATGATGTTATTATCATTGATTGTGCCCCAACAGGAGAAACATTAGCCATGCTCAGTTTTCCAGACATGCTCGGCTGGTGGATGGAAAAACTCTTCCCTATTAAAAGAAAAGTTTTAAAAGTTGTTCGTCCTGTAGCGCAACCACTTCTTGGTGTCCCCCTTCCAACCGATGATATTATGGACGAATTAACAAATACACTTGAACAACTTGGAGAAATGAGAGATATTTTATCAAACCGAGACGTAACAAGTATCCGCATCGTTGTAAATCCCGAAAAAATGGTTATTAAAGAGGCTCAGCGTAGCTTTACGTATTTAAATTTATACGATTATAACGTAGATGCGATTATGATTAACCGCGTCATCCCTAACACTGTCATCGATCCTTATTTTCAAGCTTGGAAAGATACTCAAAAGAAATATAAAACATTAATTCAAAATAGCTTTGATCCGCTTCCTATTTACGAAGCTCCAATGTTTGAACAAGAAGTTGTTGGCTTACCTATGTTAGAACGCGTTGGAGATGCTTTATTTAAAAAAGATTATTGTCCTACTGAAGTAAAATTTAACGGTCGCACTCAATATGTAAAAAAAGATGGCGATGAATATATTTTCGTTCTGTCCATTCCCTTCTCTAACAAAAGTGAACTTGCATTAAATCAAAAAGGCGATGAACTTATTATTCGGGCTGGTTCTGCAAAACGAAATATCACCCTGCCAAAAACGTTAACGCACCTTTCTATTCAAGGAGCTAAGTTTGAAGATGATGTACTAAACATTCGGTTTGGAGGTGTAGTGCATGCATGAGGAACTACTACGAAAAATAATTCGCACAAAAATAAAAGTCGGGATGCATATATTAGAAGAGCTACCTACTCCAATCCAGCAACAAGCTCAGCAAGTACTAAATATTTTGCAAGAGGAACTATCTTCTTATGCTCCCGAACAACCACAACATAATAGCAATTTAAAAAGTATTGTAATTGAATAATTATATCCTTGTAGAAGGCCTTTTCCTATAGGCTTTCTATCCCTTTATTGGAGCTGATGTAAATTGATAAAAACATTTTCTGCAAGACACTTTACTCCTCTTACAATCTGGCTAATTCCCTTTTTATTTTTCATTCATAACCTTGAAGAATCTTTCCAAATGCCACAATATCTTGCTAATCAATTTTCAATTACTTTTATAACTAGCCAACAATTTTCCATTGCGATTTCTATATTGACTCTCTTTGTTTTACTTATCGTCTTTCTATATCAAATAAACATCTTGTCTTCTATATACTGGATTATTTTTATACAAGGGGCAATTTTCTTCAACTCTGTTCAACATATTATTTTGTTTTTCATTTACCGTTCTTATAACCCTGGCGTAATATCCGCAGTTTTCATTGCCATCTTTTCTATTTTCTTTTTTTTATCCCAAAAACACTTAATTCATAAAAATAAATTCTTAATTACACTCGCTTTCAGCTTATTTTCTTATCCTATTATAATTTGGATTACCTTACTATTCGCTAGCTACTTTCATTCATAAAAAAGACCAGGAAAACTCCTGGTCCATTACTCTACTTAACAAACATTGGATTCTATGTTATACAGAATTGGAAGGTACAGAATTAGGGTTGTTTTGTTTGTTAAGTAGATTATATGTTGAACGAACTAACAGCGGAGGGGTTCCTTCTGTTAGTCCATTAAACCCAATCATTATTTTACGATTTTTTCAAGCTCATCAAGTGAAAGATCTACTGAAATTGAACCATCATTTGTTTCTTTCTTAATTGCATCTGTTACTTCTTTTGAATGATATAATTCAATTACTTTTTTCAGTGTTGGATCATCTTTATCTTTCGTACGAGCTGCGAAAATATTAATATATGGCTTCGCATTTTCATTCTTTGGATCTTCTAAGAAAATTGGATCCTTCGCTGGATCTAATCCAGCTTGACCAGCAACACCGTTATTAATAACTGAAGCTGCTACATCTTTTAATACACGAGGTGTTTGCTGTGCGATAACCGGTGTAATTTTTAACTTCTTCGGATTTTCAGCAATGCCGCTTGGATCTCCAAATAGACCAAAGTCTTTTTTAAGCTTTAATAACCCAGCTGCATCAAGAAGTTTTAATGCACGTGCTTGGTTCGTCGGATCATTTGGAATCGCAATTTCTGAACCATCTGGAATTTCATTTGCTTTCTTATGTTTTTCAGAGTATAAACCCATTGGTGCAATTTGCGTTGTACCAACAGCTGTAATATCTAGCTTATGCTCCTTTTTAAATTGCTCTAAGAATGCAATATGCTGGAATGAATTTAATTCAATATCTCCATCAGCTAACGCTTTATTTGGCGTTGTGTAATCAGAGAACTCAACCAGTTTAATTTTAATTCCTTCTTTTTCAGCTTTCCTCTTCAAAATTTCCCAAGCGTCTCCATCCGTTCCAGTTACACCGACGCGAACTACTTTTTCTTTCGCTCCTGCCCCTGTGTCTCCACTTGAGCAGCCGCTTAATGCTGAAACCCCTACAATCGCTGATAATGCAAATGCTAAAATCTTCTTCATTCTCTTTTCCCCCTCTTCCTTTTATGATCTGCGTAAAAAGACTTTCGCAAAGTAGTTTCCTAAGTTTTGAGCTAACTGTACAAGAATGATAAGTAAAACGACCGTTACGAACATAACTGATGTATCAAAACGTTGATAACCATATGTCATTGCTAAATCACCAAGGCCGCCACCACCGACAAGCCCAGCAACTGCAGAAAATTCAATTAAACCAACTGTCATAAATGTAACACCTAAAATTAATGGTGCTAACGCTTCTGGTACAAGGATTTCAAAAACAATTCTAATTGGTGAAGCACCCATCGCTTGCGCTGCTTCAATTACCCCTTTCGGAACAGAAACAAGATTTGTTTCAACCATTCTAGCGATACCAATTGATGCAACTAACGTCATTGGAAAAATTGCTGCCGCCGTTCCAATTGTCGTTCCGATAACACTTCTTGTTAGCGGGCTTAAAGCTACTAAGAATATGATGAATGGAATTGGACGAATTGTATTAATGATAATATTAAGAATAGAAAAGACCCATTTATTTTCTAAAAAGTTTCCTTTTCTCGTTACATATAAAAGTAAACCTAGAGGTATACCAAGAATTGTAGCGAATATAAGGGTTACAATTACCATTAAGAGGGTATCCCCCGTCGCATCTAATATGCGCGGCCAAAATATACTCCAATCAACTCGCATGAGCTTCTACCTCCTTCAGCTGCACTTGCAGTCTTAGATGTTGTAATGCTTTTTGAATTTCCCTCTGTTCACCTTGCAATTCTACAAGAAGATTTCCAAATAGCACATTTTGAAGTTCAATAATATTTCCGTACAGTACATTTACATCGACATTATAGTTTTTTGCGATATATGATAGTACCGGCTGTCCTGTTTCCTCACCAGTAAATGTTAGGCGATAAATCTGACCACCATTTTGAATTTTCGCTAAAACACTTTCCGGTAAATGATCATTAATAACAGAACGTACAAAGTTTTGAGTCGTCGTTGTTTTTGGTTGTGTGAAAACATCAAACAGTTTTCCTTCTTCAATAACTTTTCCTTTTTCCATTACAGCTACACGGTGACAAATTTCTTTCACAACATGCATTTCATGTGTAATAAGAAGAATTGTTAAATTATATTCTCGATTTACTTTCTTTAATAAGTTTAGAATTTCTGTCGTTGTTTCTGGATCTAAAGCTGATGTTGCCTCATCACATATAAGAATATCTGGTGATGTTGCAAGTGCTCTAGCGATACCTACACGCTGCTTTTGTCCGCCTGATAGCTGCTCTGGGTAATTGTTTGCTTTATCTTCTAACCCTACAAACTTCAACAATTCATTTACTCTTTCTTTTATTTCATTCTTTGGTACTTTTGCTAACTTTAATGGATAAGCAATATTCCCAAACACTGTTCTTGAATTAAATAAATTAAAGTTTTGAAAAATCATCCCGATTCTTTGTCTTAGCTTCCGTAATTCTTTCGTCGATAATGATGTAATATCTTTATCATCTATTGAAATCGTTCCTGCCGTTGGTCTCTCTAACATGTTTACTAGGCGTAATAATGTACTCTTTCCAGCGCCACTAAAACCGATAATGCCAAAAATTTCGCCTTTCTCAACTGATAACGTTACATCCTCCACCGCATGAACAGATTGCCCACCTGATTCATATACTTTACTTACATTATTAAAAGAAATCATTTTTCCCCCTCCTATATGCTGTAAAAACTTGAAGTAGAGCTTTCGAGGTAAAATAAAAAGTGCTCTCCTTCTTATCAACCATAAAGATAAGAAGGAGAGCACTTATATGTACTCGGTCACATCTTCTCATCTTCCAAGCCTTTCATAGGCTTGCTGGAGTTAGCACGGTATTAAAAAACCCGTTGCTGAGGTATCGTAGGGCCAGTCCCTCCACCTCTCTGGATAAGAATGTATCGATTTAATTATCGTTTAATTAATTCTCATTATAGAACTCAGAATAATAAGAGTCAATACATTTTTTAGAAAAATATTAATTATTTCTTTATTAAAATTTTTAGATGAAAAATTCAAGAAAAAATAGTAATCTTTAAAGTTATGTAAAATTCTCCTCTTGCATATTTTTTAAAAGGATAATCTTCTCTACTAATTGAATACCATTATTTGAATATGAAATTGGAGGAAGGTAAATATATGAAAACAGCTCTTTTACTCGTTGATATTCAAAATGATTATTTTCCACATGGAAAAATGGAATTGCGTAATCCAGTAGAAGCAAGCGAATATGCTAGTCAGCTATTACAATTCTTTAGAACGAAAAACGAACCTATTTTTCATATCCAACATGTAGCAATAAAAGAGGACGCTACTTTTTTCCTACCCAATACAGAAGGTGTACATATTCATGAAAGCGTACGCCCACTTAAAGAAGAAACCGTTATACTCAAACATTATCCAAATAGTTTTCGCGAAACCGATCTTCTAGAGCAATTACAACGTTTAAATATTGAGCACCTCGTCATATGCGGGATGATGACTCATATGTGTATTGATGCTACCGTACGGGCTGCCTTTGATTTCGGCTTGCAATGTACTGTTATACATGATGCTTGTGCGACAAAAGATCTTTCTTTTAAGAATGCTACGATACCAGCTGTTTATATTCATAATACAATTTTAGCTAGTTTAAATGGCGTATATGCAAATGTAATGAGTACAGAGGAGTTTTTAGCTACAAAAAAACACTCTCTTCAGTGAGCAAAACCGAAAAGAGTGTTTCTTGTCAAACCATAGATTTTCTTTCAAATTGTATTATACAGGAAATCCTTAAAATGAATACAAAAAAATGTGACTAATAAGTCAACTTTTCTCATTGTTTTATTTCTATTTACATGTTTATCCCGATATGAATAGGGTTTAGCTAGTTCTATTTGCCGAATGGTAATATATAGCATTTTAAATTCGAACTAGTTTCCCCTATTATTTATCTGTTTGTTTTTGTTTCTTTTTCAAATACTCCGCACGCAATTTTTCAATTTGCTGCTTTTTATCAAATTTGACAGGCGTCTGTTTTTCATGGAACTTTGCGACAGCTACCTGACCTTTGTAATCCAATTGATATTTTCCCACTTTGTTCACCTACTTTTCTTCTCTTTAAAGAGAATCTATTCAACAAATATAATATACCTTATTTTACTGAAATAAACCTTAATACTTAATCAGTTTTTCTACTGACACCTATCTTACTCCACATATAGAAAGTTTTTCAAAAAAAAAGAGATCTTCGCAGACTGCGAAGATCTCTTCTACTATTTCTTATAAAGTTTCAGAAGTAGTTTTTGCTTGCATGTGAAGCGCTAAGTAGTCAGGACCACCAGCTTTAGAGTCTGTACCAGACATGTTAAAGCCACCGAATGGTTGGTATCCTACGATTGCACCAGTACATCCACGGTTGAAGTATAAGTTACCTACGTGGAAGTCTTCACGTGCTTTTTCAATATGATCACGGTTGTTAGAGATAACTGCTCCTGTTAAACCGTATTCTGTATTGTTTGCAATTGCAAGTGCATGGTCAAAGTCTTTTGCTTTACAGAATGCTACTACTGGTCCGAAGATTTCTTCTTTCATTAGGCGAGCATCTTCTGCAACGTCAGCAACGATTGTTGGTTGGATGAACCAGCCTTTAGAATCGTCTCCTTCGCCACCTGCTAAAATTCTACCTTCTTCTTTACCAATTGCAACATAGCTCATTACTTTATCAAATGCAGCTTGGTCATTAACAGGACCCATGTTTGTACCTAATACAGCTGGGTTAGCAACTGTTAATTCTTTCGTTAATTCAACAGCACGATTTAATACGTGATCGTATACATCTTCGTGGATTACTGCACGAGAACATGCAGAACATTTTTGTCCTGAGAATCCGAATGCTGATGCAACGATAGATTTAGCTGCTAATTCAAGATCTGCTTCTTTATCAACAACGATTGTATCTTTACCGCCCATTTCAGCGATAACGCGTTTTAACCAAATTTGGCCTGGGTTTACTTTCGCTGCACGCTCATAAATACGGATACCTACATCACGAGATCCAGTGAAGCTAATGAAACGTGTACGAGGGTGATCTACTAAGTAGTCACCAACTTCAGAACCATTACCTGGTACGAAGTTTACTACGCCAGCTGGTAAGCCAGCTTCTTCTAATACTTCCATGAATTTCGCTGCTACTACAGGAGTTGTACTAGCTGGTTTTAGTAATACTGTGTTACCAGAAACTAAAGCAGCTGTTGTCATACCTGCCATAATTGCGAATGGGAAATTCCAAGGAGAAATGATAACACCTACTCCTAATGGAATGTAAGAAAAACGATTATATTCAATTGGACGGCTTTCTACTGGAATTCCGTCTTTTAATTTCAACATTTGACGACCATAATATTCCATAAAGTCGATTGCTTCTGCTGTATCAGCATCTGCCTCATTCCATGGTTTACCTGCTTCTTTTACAAGAATAGCAGAGAATTCATGTTTTCTACGACGAACGATCGCTGCAGCACGGAATAAAATGTCTGCACGCATTTCTGGCTTTGATTTTCTCCAAGTTTGGAATGTTTCATCCGCTACTTGCATTGCTTTTTCAGCTAACTCACGGCTTGCTTTTGAAACACGACCAACAAGTTCCTCTTTATTTGCAGGGTTTACAGAAACAATTTTGTCTTCTGTAGTGATTTTTTCTCCCCCAATAATTAATGGATAGTCTTGCCCAAGATAAGATTCTACTTTCTTTAAACCTTCTTCAAACGCTAATTTGTTAGCCTCCACTGAAAAATCTGTAAATGGCTCATGTTTGTATGCTACTACCATTATTTTTAGCCTCCCCTTAGAAAAACGTTTACATTTTACAACATTATTCTACACGATAATTTAGATTTATTCAAATATTCCTAGACTTATATTTTAAAAATTAATTAATTTTTAAAATATAATAAAAAACAGAGTTATACAAATGTATAACTCTACAAAATATGAGTATATTCCAAAACGTTTTTGCTAATCAATAAAATAGTTACTAACAAAAATAAAGTTCTTACATATCCAACACCTTTTTGAACTGCAAACTTCGATCCAAAATAAGCGCCAAAAATCATCGATAACCCCATAATAATACCGTATTCAAAATGAATTACGTCTAAAAATAAAAAAGTGATTAACGATACGATATTACTAACAAAGTTCAAAAGTTTTCCAGATGCTGCCGCTTGAATAAAATCCAAACCAATTAATAAAAATGCAAAAATTAAAAAGGATCCCGTCCCTGGTCCAAAAAACCCATCGTAAAACCCTATCATTAAAATAACAAAGAAAAATATTAATGTTTTTCTTTTCGTCATCTTCTTATAGGTAGACACACTTCCCCAATCCTTTTTCGCAATAATATAAATAGCAATAAATACCAACATTACAAGCACTAACGGACGTAAAATATCTGGAGGAATAAACTTTACTACTAAAGCACCTGCTACTGCTCCTATAACAGTTAACGGGATTAACTTTCCTACAATTTTAAAATCGACCTTTCCCGATCGAATAAAGTAAATTGCACTCGTAAACGTCCCCATCGTTGCAGCTAATTTATTCGTTGCAATTGCCGAAGCTGGCGGTAAACCAACAAACATAAGTGCCGGAAGCGAAATTAACCCTCCACCGCCAACAACTGAATCAATAAAAGCTGCTAAAAAACCGAATGCGATTAATAAAATAATGACTTGAAAACTTAATTCGTCCATGCGCTTTACCCCTTACCCCATTATTTATAACATTTTAAATTATAACAAAATTACCCAAGAAAAAAAGCCGTTCCATAAAGGAACGGCCCTTCTATTTAATCTAAAATTTTCACATACGGCTCATCTTGCTTCGCCTCACGTATAATAATCGCTTCTGGACGTTCTACAGATTTAATCGTTACTTGTACTTTCATATAATTCGGGAAGTATTCCATAACAAGCCCGGCTACATATTGTGTAAAGCCAATTATTTCTGCTTTCCCATTAAACTGGACAGGAATATCAAGCTTTATTTCTCTTAATTCATCGTCTCTATACATACCAGTACCGATAACAGCTGTATAGTCACCTTGGAAATAATCGCTTAATTTTGCCTTGAAGTTTGATACTCTCGCCAAGTCCTCACGTTTATTATCTGTTTTCGCTTGTTCAGATGGGAACAAATAATATTTCTCATTAATTTGTTTCCAATCCTCAACCGTTTCACTACCTTTTTCGACATTCGCATAAGAAACAAAGTTACCTGGCACGAGCGAAGACTTCGGAGCCTGACGATAAATTGCAAATGTTATCGGAAGGTTTTTTGTCTCAGGATCTTGTTGATGCATAACTTTCAAGATTTCTGGCACCATTTTTTTCCCTTCAGCTAACATCTTTTCATTCGAAATTGCAGCCTCACGCGGGTACCCATGCTCTTCCTCATAATAATGAACCGAATTCATTGCTAATCCAACTACAATGCCACTACGCTCATCTTTTTCGCCTTTGTTCACATAATAATCATGCTCTAAAATATTTGAAATATATATTGGATTTTTTTTATTTTTCACTTCTAATGATTCGGATCCTGTACCTAATGCAGGATTTAACCCTATGTTCGGGAATTTAACCGCATCTTTTTTTAATGTATCTTCTAGTTCCTTTTGTTCTGCATCTGTACGTTTTCTTTTAACAAGCATCTGTATATACTGAGTAGTTAGGGATTTTCCGCCTTTGAAAACATTATCTTTCGTACTAAATGATTCTTTCGCAATACGCATTAATCCTGTTTCAAATTCATCTATATCAAGACGATTACTTACTCCTTGCACAACTAAGCCACGTGCGTTTCCTCCCTCAAATGGAATAGTCGTCTTATAATATTCATCCGAAATAGAGTAATTCGGGACGATTGCTTGCTCTTTTGCTTTCCCCGATTTCTCAACCACTTTTTCATCTTTATCAGCACCTGCACTACACCCACTTACAAGTAGGCCAAGGCTTAATACCGCTAATGCTATTTTTTTCATGGTAAGTTTGCACCTCTTACTTATTTAGCTCTTGTAAGAACCTCTCTTCATTCCAAACCTCGACATTATGTTTCTCCGCTTGTGCTAATTTCGAACCTGCCGCTTCACCTGCAACAACTAAATCTGTACTTTTACTAACACTTCCTGTTACTTTTCCACCTAATGCCTCAATCTTTTTCTTCGCTTCACTACGTCCCATAACTTCTAATTTCCCTGTTAAAACGACAGTTTTTCCTGCGAAGTACGACTCAACGTTTTGTAAATCAGCAATTTTCATGCCTTTATATGTCATGTTCACGCCGTATTCTTTAAATTGTTGTAATAACTCTAATACGTCTTCATTATCGAAATACGTTACTACGGATTGAGCCATTTTTTCACCAATTTCATTAATTGCTTTTAGTTCTTCTTCCGTTGCCTTCACAAGCGCATCCATCGTTTCGAAATGCTCTGCAAATGTACGTGCCGCTTTCGCTCCAACATGGCGAATACCAAGACCGAATAATAATCGCTCTAATGAGTTTTCTTTAGAATTTTCAATTGCTTGTACTAAATTCGTTGCTGATTTTTCTCCAAATCGTTCTAGCTGTAATAATTGCTCTTTCGTCAACGAATATAAATCAGCAAATGTACGAATATAATCTGCCTCAAAGAGTTGTGTAATGACACGTTCTCCAAGTCCATCAATATTCATTGCATTTCTTGAAACGAAATGGATTAACCCTTCTCGAATTTGAGCAGGACAAGTTGGATTTATACAACGAAGTGCTACCTCTTCTTCTAAACGAACTAGTTCACTCTCACACGCTGGGCAATGCGTTGGCATATGATATTCTTCTTCCTCACCAGTACGCTTATCGAAAATAACATTCACAACTTCAGGAATAATATCTCCAGCCTTCTTCACAACAACGTAGTCACCAATTCGAATATCTTTTTCACGAATTAAATCTTCGTTATGTAAAGAAGCACGACGAACGATCGTACCAGCCACTCGCACTGGCTCTAGCTCTGCAGTCGGTGTTACAACCCCTGTACGACCAACACTTAATTCAATGCCTGTTAATCTTGTTACAACTTCTTCAGCTGGGAATTTATAAGCAATTGCCCATCTTGGACTCTTTGCTGTAGTGCCTAGACTTTCTTGAAGAGCAACATCATCTACTTTTATAACGATCCCGTCAATCTCATAATCAAGATGCGGACGTTTTTCTTGCCATTCTTCTACATAAGCTATAACTTCTTCAATTGTTTCACATGTGCGTCGATTTGGATTTGTTTTGAATCCAAGTTCACCTAAGAAATCAAGCGATTCACTATGTGATAGGATTGTTTTTTCTTCTACATTCGCAAGACCGTATACAAACATAGATAAGTTACGCTTCGCTGCAATTTTCGGATCAAGTTGGCGGATTGAACCTGCTGCCGCATTACGCGGATTTGCAAATACATCTTCACCATTTTGCTCTTTTTCTTCATTTAACTTAACGAATGAACGCTTCGGCATGTAAGCTTCGCCTCGTACTTCTAACGTTACTTCTTCATTTAAACGAAGCGGGATTGCTTTAATCGTTTTTAAATTTTGAGTAATATCTTCACCTGTTACACCATCACCACGTGTTGCCCCTTGAATGAAGCGTCCTTTTTCATAATGAAGTGAAACTGCAAGTCCGTCAATTTTTAATTCGCATATATATCTTACATTCGCATCATCAATTCCTTGACGTACTCGTCGGTCAAAATCACGTAAATCTCCTTCGTTAAATGCATTTCCTAAACTTAACATCGGTGACTTGTGTGTTACTTTTTCAAATATATCAAGAACCGTTCCCCCAACGCGAACGGAGGGAGAATCTTCACTCATAAACTCTGGGTTCTCTGCTTCTAATTTTATAAGCTCCTGCATATTACGGTCATACTCCGCATCAGAAACAGAAGGATTGTCTAACACGTGATATTGATAGTTAAATGTATTTAACAAATCACGTAGTTCTTCTATACGTTTTTTTGCTATCTCTTTTGACATATCCTCATTCCTTTCCTATTGTTTCGTCACAGGTGCAAATTTTGCTAACAAGCGTTTAACACCAATTGGGCTTGGGAACGCAATATCTAATTCTTTTGCATCACCTTCACCTTTTACACTTACAACTGTACCGATTCCCCATTTTTGGTGGGAAGCTTTATCGCCTACTGCCCAGCCGATTTGTTCGCCGCCTGTCGTCTTAGCTGCAGGACGCGCGAAAGCTGAGCGAGAACGTGTTGTAGTTGTCGTTTTACTGCTACTTGCCACTCTTCCTTTTGCACCAAACGAAGTTTCACGCTTCGGCGCTGTTTCATTTAATGATTCCACTAGTTCTGTCGGGATTTCTGTAATAAATCGAGATGCGGCATTCATACTTGTTCTACCAAATAAAGTACGCATTTGTGCATTAGATAAATACAACTCTTCTTCTGCACGAGTAATACCTACATAAGCAAGACGACGCTCTTCTTGCATTTCATCTTCTTCCATTAGAGAACGAGTATGCGGGAATATTCCTTCCTCTAAACCAACAATAAAGACAACTGGGAATTCTAATCCTTTCGCTGAATGCATCGTCATTAAAATAACTTCCTCACCAGCAGTTGGGTCTTCATCTACACGATCAATATCTGCAACAAGTGCTAAGTCTGTTAAGAATGCAACAAGACTCTTATCTTCGCTTTGAGATTCAAATGTTTGCGTAACAGATAAAAACTCATCTAAGTTCTCTAGACGACCTTCTGCTTCTAACGTACGCTCATTTTTCAACATATCGCGATAACCTGTTTTCTCAATAACTTCTTCTACCAATTCTGTAACAGATAAATACTCTTGCATATTTACCCAGTTGTGTAATAAACCTGCGAATTCCTTTACTGCCTTTGTAACCTTTGCACTTACTCCAACATGCTCAATCTCATCGAATACAGCTGTTAATGAAATTCCATTTTGTACACCGTAATTAATAATTTTGTCGATAGAAGTCGCACCAATTCCACGCTTTGGCACGTTAATAATACGTGCGAAACTAATCTCATCATCTGGATTACCAATTAAGCGTAAATACGCCAAAATGTCTTTAATCTCTTTACGGTCGTAGAACTTCGTACCGCCGACAATTTTGTAAGGAATATTAGATTTCAGGAAAATCTCCTCGACCATACGAGACTGCGCATTTGTACGATATAACACTGCAAAATCAGTATATTTTCGTTTTCCCATTTGAATATCGTCGCGAATTTTTTTCGCCACAAAGTATGCTTCGTCCTTTTCCGTTGCAGCACGATAGTAAGAGATTTTGCTTCCAACTTCATTATCTGTCCATAATTTCTTCGGTTTACGATTCGTATTTCTTTCAATAACCGCATTCGCTGCATTTAAAATATTTTGTGACGAACGATAATTTTGTTCTAACAGAATAACTTGCGCATTCTCATAGTCTTTTTCGAATGACAAAATGTTGGAAATGTCCGCACCACGCCAGCGATAAATTGACTGATCTGAGTCACCTACAACACATAAATTTTTAAAACGTGCTGCTAAATGTTTAACAAGAAGGTACTGCGCTTTGTTCGTATCTTGATACTCATCCACGTGAATATACTGGAATTTACGCTGATAAAACTCTAGTACTTCTGGAACACGTTCAAATAGTTGAATCGTCGTCATAATTAAATCATCAAAGTCTAGTGAGTTATTTTTCAAAAGACGTTTTTGATATTCTGTATATACATCGCTCGTTAATTTTTCATATGGATCAGCAATTGTAATTTTCTTTGCATATTTATCCGCAGATAACAATTCATTTTTCGCATTACTAATACCAGCTAAAATAGAGCGCGGTTCAAATTTCTTCGGATCAATATTGCGCTCTTTCATAATTTTTTTGACTACAGTTAACTGATCACCTGAATCTAAAATTGTAAAATTACGATTAATACCAATGCGATCGATATCACGTCGTAAAATACGTACACACATAGAGTGGAACGTAGAAATCCAAATATCTTCAGCTTCTGGTCCGACAAGTGTATCAATACGCTCGCGCATTTCACGAGCGGCTTTATTTGTAAAGGTAATAGCTAGTACATTCCATGGTGCTACTCCTTTTTCACCAAGTAAATACGCAATACGATGTGTTAACACACGTGTTTTACCACTGCCTGCGCCTGCCATTAATAGAAGTGGTCCGTTCGTTGTTTGTACTGCTTTTTGTTGCTGCGGATTTAAACCATTTAATAATCTATCTGTCATACTCATATATGCCTGCACCTACTCTCCTTTTACTGCTTTAACCGTTTTTAACGCTGCTTTTATATCATCATAAATAATATTTCCGACAACTACTGTATCAGCATACTGCGCCATTTCCTTCGCTTGTTCAGCATTAGAAATACCACCGCCATAATATAACTTAGCTTGTTTCAATTCTGCTTTCACATTTTTAACAAGTTCAACATCTCCATACGTACCGCTATATTCTAAATAAAATATCGGTAAACGTAATAGCTTGTCTGCTAAACGCGCGTATGCAATTACATCATCTTCTGTTACATCACACTTTGCATCTGTAAGCTGGGCTACTTTCGCTTCAGGATTTAAAACACAATATCCTTCCATAAAAATTTCGTCCCAATCCATAATATCCCCAAATTCTTTCAAAGCCTCATGATGAACGCCTGTTACCCATTCCACCTTTCGGCTATTTAAAACGCTTGGGATATAATAAAAATCGAATCCTGGTGTAATTGCTTCCACATCAGAAACCTCTAACACACAAGGAACTGCATATCTACGAATGCTAACTAGCATGTGTAGTACATTATCAATTGTCACCCCATCACTTCCGCCTACAATAACAGCATCTGTTCCAGACTCACAAATCATTTCTAAATGTTCGTCACTTAATTCCTTATTCGGATCAAGCTTAAATACATGTTTCCATCCGGAAATATCGTACATGAAAACACCCTTTCTTTTCTCAAGTTGTATATATTTCTGTTTAAAATAACAGTTTATTTTCATCATTATTGTTTTAACTTCATCTTAAATATTTGTTTAAAACGGAGAATTAAGTTTGGAATTACCTCTTCCATATTTTTTAAACTAGAGGATTTAATTTTGAAGTTCCTTTTATGCATTCTTTCATTATAACAAAAAAAGTTACTTACACACACGCACAATCCAACATCTTTTTCCACGTCAAATGTTGGATTACATATCCGAAAAATCAAAAGGGATACTAATAAAAGAAATAGTATTATCTATTTCAACTTTCATAAAAGGAGTGTTTTTCTAATGAAGCAAAATATCGGTACAATAAATGCCCTAATTCGAATTACACTCGGACTTGTCCTCTTCGGTTGTAGTGCAACGAAACTCGTGCGCAAACCTTGGTGCACTTGGTCTAACATTTTGCTATGGATTGGTGCAATGAAAGTTGCAGAGGGAATTGTTCGTTTCTGCCCTATTGTTGAAATGTGGAAATTCGGAAAATACATGAACATGGGGGCATTTAAAATGCCTAGCATGGATTTTGCTAAAAAGGGACATACTAAAGAAGAAGCGAATCAAACCTCCAATCACGACAAACCACAGTCAAATGGAAGTTATGACGCTTCTGACAAAGAGATTGAGTCAGCGATTGAAGATATAATCCTGGCAAAACCGCTTTGAATCATTTGTCACGATGCAAGATGCTCTCAAAGGGACTTAGCTGCTGCAGTGGGCGGTTAAGTCTTCTTTATTTTACCATGAAACAGAACATACATTCTTATTTTAAGTATTTAAATATACATAATCAATAAAATTCAGAAAATTAGGTGTAAACCCCTTGCTTAAAATGATATAAAAGTGATATCATTTTTATATCAGGAGGCGATCATATGAAAGAAAAACAAGTATTTTACGTTAATGGTTTTCTTGGGATTATTGGAATTTTAATTTTAGCCGCTATCGGTGTATTTTTCCTTGTACAAGAAATTTTCATAGGAGCAGCATTAACTATTATTTTAGCTGCAGTTCTTGCTACAGGTATCGGGATTGTTCAGCCAAATCAAGCAAAAGTCATTACGTTTTTCGGTAATTATTTAGGAACAATTCGTCAAAACGGTTTATTTTTAACGATTCCGTTCGCGTTCCGTCAAACTGTATCGTTACGTGTTGAAAACTTTAATAGTAAAAAATTAAAAGTAAATGATGTCGACGGCAACCCAATTGAAATTGCAGCTGTTATCGTATATAAGGTTGTTGATTCTGCAAAAGCAATGTTCGGCGTTGAACATTATGATCGATTTGTAGAAATTCAAAGCGAAACGGCAATCCGCCACGTTGCAACGAAATATCCTTATGACAATTTTCAAGATGAAACTTGCATTACGTTACGTGGAAACACTGAAGAAATCTCTGAAGAATTAAAACGCGAGTTAGAAGCACGCCTTGAAATTGCTGGCGTAGAAGTATTAGAAACTCGTTTAACACATTTAGCTTACGCAACAGAAATTGCCCATGCAATGCTACAACGTCAACAAGCAAAAGCAGTATTAGCTGCTAGAAAAGAGATTGTTGAAGGTGCTGTGAAGATGGCAAAAGATTCAATCCATATGTTAGATGAAGAAGGCGTACTAGAACTCGATGACGAGCGTAAAGCAAATATGGTGAACAACTTATTAGTTGCCATCGTTTCAGACAAAGGTGCGCAACCAGTTATTAATACAGGAAGCCTATACTAAAAGGTTGTAAATCCTTATGGCTAAAAAGAAAAGCTTTCCATTACGTATTGATCCTGAATTACACGCAGTCATCGAAAAATGGGCGAATGATGAGTTTCGTAGCGTCAATGCACACATCGAATATTTACTTCGAGAAATGGCAAAGCAAAAAGGGAAATTAAAAAAGGATAAAGATGCATAAAAAATCCCGCTGAGGAATCAGCGGGATTTTTCACATATTAATTTCTCGTCATCTCATGCCCAATTGCACGATATCCTATATCACTTCGGTAAAATAGACCATCACTCTCAATTTTACCGATTTCTTTATATACTTTATCTTTTGCTTCTTGTAAACTATTCGCCTTACAAGCAACAAATAGTACACGGCCACCGTTTGTCACAAAGTCACCATGTTTCATTGCTGTACCCGCATGGAAAACAATTACATCTTGCAATGCATCTAGCCCTTTAATAATTTCACCTTTTTTATATGCTTCCGGGTATCCTTTCGAAGCAAGCACAACACCAATTACCGATTCCTCTGACCATTGTAACGTTAACTCACTTTCATCTAATACAGCGTTACATACGTCCACTAAATCATTTTCTAAACGGGGTAATACAACTTCAGTTTCAGGATCGCCAAAACGTGCATTAAATTCAATTACCTTTGGACCATCATTTGTTAAAATAAGTCCCGCATATAAAATTCCTGTAAACGATCGATTTTCTTGGATCATCGCTTTAGCAGTTGGATGTAACACCGTTTCAATCGCCTCTTGAACTGCTGACTCCGAAATTTGTGGTACTGGAGAATATGCACCCATTCCGCCAGTATTTGGACCTTTATCACCATCAAAAGCTCGTTTATGATCTTGTGCAATTACCATCGGATGTACAGTTGTTCCATTCACAAATGCCATTAATGAAAATTCTTGTCCATCTAAAAACTCTTCAATAACAACTTTCTTACTCGCTTCCCCGAACTTTACATCTTGCAGCATTTCTTTCACAGCTTGTAATGCCTCTTCAAGTGTCATTGCTACCGTTACACCTTTACCAGCCGCTAAACCGTCTGCCTTAATAACAATTGGTGCACCAACCTTTTCAATGTACTTTACTGCTTCTTCGTAGTCTGTAAAAGTTTCGTACGCTGCAGTTGGAATATTATATTTTTTCATAAGCTCTTTTGTAAAAGCTTTACTACCTTCAATAACAGCAGCCGCTTGATTCGGACCAAATACGCGAAGTCCCTCTTCTTTAAAACGATCAACAATTCCATTCATAAGTGGAATTTCTGGTCCAACGAAAGTTAACTCAACATGATTCTCTTTCGCAAATAAAACTAATGCATCAAAATCATTTTCATCAATATCAATTGGTGTTGCAACATCACGCATACCTTCATTACCTGGTGCTACATATACCTTTTCTACTTTTTCAGATTGTGCAAACTTCCAAGCTAAAGCATGCTCACGCCCACCGCGGCCAATTACTAAAACATTCATATTTCATCCCCCAATATTTAAATAAGTACAAACTAGAAGCTATGCTCCTAGTTTGTTTTTTCATATCAATCAAAGTTTAAAAAGGAAGGTTATCTTAACCGGACTTTTTAAACTTCCTCTATTAGTGTTTGAAATGACGTACGCCAGTGAACACCATAGCAATCCCATATGTATCCGCCACTTTAATAGAATCTTCATCACGGATTGATCCGCCTGGTTGAATGATTGCTGTAATTCCTGCTTTTGCTGCTTCTTCTAATGTATCTGGCATTGGGAAGAAAGCATCAGATGCAAGCGCGCTACCTTGTGCTTTTTCACCAGCTTGTGTAATTGCGATTTTTGCAGAACCTACACGGTTCATCTGTCCCGCACCGACACCAATTGTCATATCATCTTTCGCTAAAACAATTGCATTTGACTTCACATGTTTTACAACTTTCCAAGCTAATTTTAAATCTTTCCATTCTTGCTCTGAAGGTTCACGTTTTGTTGGAATTGAAATTGTACTTTCATCTAATGATAACGTATCTTCCTCTTGAACGAGAAGGCCACCTTGTACAGAAGTTAGTTTTTTGCTCGCGCTTGTCGATTTTTCAATATTTACAGTTAGTAAACGTAAGTTTTTCTTACTTTGCAATACTTCCAAAGCTTCTTTTGAGAAAGAAGGTGCAATAATAATTTCTAAGAAAATTTCATGTAACTTTTCAGCTGTAGCTTTATCAATTTCACGATTCGCTGCAATAATGCCTCCAAAAATGGATACTGGATCCGCTTCATAAGCACGTGTGTATGCTTCATGAATATCCGTACCTACTCCAACACCACATGGATTCATATGTTTTACCGCTACTACTGCTGGTTCTGTAAATTCTTTCACGATGCTAAGCGCTGCGTCTGCATCATTAATATTGTTATACGATAATTCCTTACCGTGTAATTGTTCTGCGTATGCAACAGAAGAAGTTGCTGCGAATGGCGCTTTATAGAAAGTTGCTTTTTGATGTGGGTTCTCGCCATAACGTAAGTCTTGCTTTTTCTCAAATGTCACAGTTAATGTTTCAGGACTTTCTTCACCCATTTGCTCTGTTAAGTAATTAGAAATTAGTGCATCATATGCTGCTGTATGACGGAATACTTTTGCTGCTAGTTTACGTTTTGTTTCCTCTGCTACTTCACCGTTCTCTTTTAATTCAGCTAATATAACATCATAATCTACTGGATCTACAATTACAGATACGAATTTATGATTTTTCGCAGCAGAGCGAATCATTGTCGGGCCACCGATATCAATATTTTCAATTGCATCAGCAAATGTTACATCAGGCTTAGCGATTGTTTCTTTGAATGGGTATAAGTTAACGACAACAAAATCAATTGGCTCTATACCTAACTCATTCATTTGTGCTACATGCGTTTCATTATCACGAACTGCTAATAGACCACCATGAATATTTGGATGTAATGTTTTCACACGACCATCCATAATTTCTGGGAAACCAGTTACTTCAGAAATACCGATTACTTGTAAGCCGTTTTCTTCTAGTAATTTTTTCGTACCACCTGTTGATATAACTTCGATCCCTTGTTCTAGTAAACCTTTAACAAATTCTACTACTCCTGTTTTATCTGAAACACTTACTAATGCACGCTTTTTCATTTACCCTTCACCCCTGGTTGTATGTTAGTTAACAGTTGGTTCTTTCGTAGATTGAACAATTTGATTCACTGTATTTACGTATAATTTATGTTCAACTTGTTGAATTTTCTTTTGTAAGCTTTCTCTCGTATCCCCTTCAGAAACAACTACTGCTTCTTGTGCAATAATTGGCCCTGTATCCATACCTGCGTCTACATAATGAATCGTTACTCCAGTTACTTTCACACCTGCTTCTAACGCTTGACCAACAGCATCTTTCCCTGGAAAACTCGGTAATAGTGATGGATGAATATTAATAATCCTTCCGCCGTAAGCTTCTAGTAAAGTTGGTCCAATTAAACGCATATATCCAGCTAAAATAACATAATCAATTTCATACTCTTCTAGCTTCTTTAATATCTCTTTTTCAAACGCTTCTTTTGACTCATATGCTTTCGCTGAAAAAGCGAAACACGGGATATGATGATAATGTGCTCGCCCAACAGCGCGTGCTTCTGGTTTATCACATACTAATAAACTAATTTCTGCATCCAATCTTTTTTCTTCTACTGCATTAACGAGAGATTGAAAGTTAGATCCGCTTCCAGAAGCAAAAACTGCTAATCTACTCATAGCGCTGTGCCTCCATTAAAAGTAACGCCAGCTCCTTGTACAGTGCGTCCAATAATACGAGCAGTTTCTCCTTGCTCTTCAAGAAGACGAACAACATCTTTTGCATCTTCTTCCTTCACCGCTACTACCATACCAATACCCATGTTAAAAATATTGAACATTTCTTTCTCTTCCAGCTTGCCAACTTCTTGAAGTAAACTAAAGATCGGCTGAATTTCCCAAGATCCTAATTCAATTTCTGCACCGATTTCTTCTGGTAACATACGTGGAATATTTTCAATGAATCCGCCACCTGTAATATGTGCCATACCGTATACTTCATATTTCTTCAATAGTTCTAAAATAGGTTTGACATAAATTTTCGTTGGTTTTAATAATTCTTCACCAAGAGGTAGCTCTAAGCGTCCGTAAATGCGATCTAAAGATAGCTCTCCATCTTCTAGTAATACTTTTCGTACTAAAGAATAACCGTTACTATGAATACCGCTAGATGCCAAGCCAATTAATACGTGACCAGCTTCAATTTTTTCACCTGTTACAATTTTCTTTTTATCAACGATCCCAACTGTAAAACCAGCTAAATCGTATTCTTCTGTAGAATACATTCCTGGCATTTCAGCTGTTTCTCCACCAATTAAAGCACAACCTGCTTGGCGACAGCCCTCTGATATACCTTTGACGATGTTTTCAATTTTACTAGGTTCAGCTTTACCACAAGCAATATAATCAAGGAAGAAAAGCGGCTCTGCTCCTTGGACAACAATATCATTTACACACATTGCTACTGCATCAATACCAATTGTGTCATGTTTATCTGCCATAAAAGCGAGCATCAATTTCGTTCCCACGCCATCTGTTCCAGATACTAATACAGGTTCTTCTAATGCAAATTTTGATAGATCAAACATACCTCCAAAACCGCCTAAACCGCCTAGTACTTCTTTTCTCATTGTTGTTTGTACGTGTTTTTTCATGCGAGATACCGCTTCATATCCAGCTTCAATATCTACTCCTGCTTGCTTATATGCATTCGCCATCGTTATTTACACCTCGTCTTTTAATTTCTCCCTATCCTGTGCGGGCCGTTTTAAGAAAGAAGCTAGCTTCTACATCAAAAGAAGTAGAAGCTTTTTTCTTCTTATTTCATACTTTCTAAAAGCTCTTGCTCATAATCATAAAGAGCTGTTGGATAATCTCCATTGAAGTACGCCATACAAAGGCCACCGTATTTCCCTTCATATGGACGTCCAATTGCATCTACTAATCCATCTTCACTTAAAAATGTTAATGAGTCTGCACCGATCATTTCACGAATTTCTTCTACCGTATGATTTGCTGCAATTAATTCTTTTCTCGTTTGAATATCAATGCCATAGAAACATGGATATTTCAAAGGTGGTGAAGCTATTCTTACGTGAACTTCTGTCGCTCCAGCCTCGCGAAGCATACGAACAATTCGTTTACTCGTTGTTCCTCGTACGATAGAATCATCAATCATAACAACTCGTTTCCCCTCAACCACACCTCTTACTGCTGAAAGCTTCATCTTAACCCCTTGCTCTCGCAGTTCCTGAGAAGGTTGAATAAACGTACGTCCAACGTAACGATTTTTAATTAATCCTAACTCATATGGAATGCCTGTCGCCTCCGCATAACCAATTGCTGCTGAAATGCTAGAGTCTGGTACACCAGTAACAACATCAGCTTCAATAGGAGCTTCTGCCGCCAAACGTTTCCCCATGTTTTTACGTGCTGCATGGACATTAACACCAGCGATATTTGAATCTGGGCGTGCGAAGTAAATGTATTCCATACTGCAAATTGCATGTTCTACATCATTTGTAAAACGATCTACGTGAATTCCATCATCATTAATGATAAGTAATTCACCCGGTTCTACATCACGAATGTATGTTGCACCTACTACATCAAAAGCACATGTTTCTGATGCTACAACGTAAGCATCTCCCATCTTTCCAATTGAAAGGGGACGGAATCCATTTGGATCTAGCGCAACAATCATTTCATTTCCAGTTAGTAAAAGATATGCAAACGCACCTTTCACTTTATTTAAAGCTTCTTTTACACTTTCAATTAACGAATCTTTCGTACTACGTTTAATAAGATGTAAAAGTACTTCTGTATCTGAACTTGTTTGAAAAATACTTCCCTCTGCCTCTAATTCACGACGAAGCATTTTGGCATTAATTAAATTCCCGTTATGAGCTAATGCCATACTATGATCAGAAAAACGGAATAGTAATGGTTGAACGTTAGCCACTTCACTTCCACCAGCCGTCGCGTATCGTACGTGTCCGATTGCTGATTTTCCGTTCAATCCTTCTAGCTCTCCTCTTGAAAACACTTCTGATATTAAGCCTAACCCCTTGTGACCGACGATTTTTTCTCCATTATTTACGACAATGCCTGCGCCTTCTTGTCCACGGTGCTGTAAACTGTGCAATCCGTAGTATGAAACTTGTGCCGCATTTTCATGCCCCCAAATTCCGAAAACGCCACATTCTTCGTTTAACCCCTTTATTTCAGCAAGCATGGGATTGCCCCTTTCCAAGCCTTTCTCATTTCATCTACATTTGCTGTAAGTAATACTTCATTTTCTTCATTATGAATTGTTACTTCATTTGTATTTGTTACTTCTCCAACTTGAATTGCTTCTACCGCTTTTTCGAACGCTTCTTTATTTTCACGTTTTACAGTTATTACGAAGCGGGATTGTGATTCCGCAAATAATGCCGCTGTTGCTTCCCCGTCTAATTTCACAGTAGCACCTAAGCCGTTAGCACCAATTGCACTTTCTGAAATTGCAACTGCTAAACCACCTTCAGCAACGTCATGTGCAGATTGAACAAGGCCAGCTTGAATGGCTGCTAATACTTGTTTTTGACGTTTTAATTCTACGTCTAGATCGATACTTGGTGATTGACCGAAAATTTTGCCGTGAAGCATTTTCTGTAATTCACTTCCACCAAACTCAGCTTTCGTCTCTCCGATAACATAAACTAAATCGCCAGCTTGCTTAAACTCTTGTGTTGTTACATGTTTTAAATCGTGTACAAGTCCAACCATCCCAACTGTCGGTGTTGGGTATACCGCTTCACCACTACGTTCGTTATACATTGATACATTTCCGCCAATAACTGGTGTTTGTAATGTGCGACAAGCTTCACTCATACCATCTACTGATTTCTCAATTTGCCAGAAGATTTCTGGTTTTTCTGGGTTACCGAAGTTTAAGCAATCTGTAATTGCAAGTGGCTCCCCGCCAGAACATACGATATTACGTGCTGCCTCTGCTACTGCAATTTTACCGCCCACTTCTGGATCTAAATAAATGTAGCGAGAGTTACAATCTGTCGTCATTGCTAATCCTTTTTCTGTACCGCGTACACGTACAACTGCTGCATCTGAACCTGGTGTAACAACTGTGCTTGTGCGAACTTGATAATCATATTGATCATAAACCCACTCTTTACTTGCAATCGTCGGTTGTTGTAATAAAGCGAATAACGTTTCTTTATAGTTTTCTACTTTCGGCGTTTCCATTTTCATTTCTTGGAACTCAGCAAAATATGCTGCTTCTTGTGATGGTTTATGGTAAATTGGTGCTTCTTCTGCAAGAGCATCTGCTGGTACTTCAGCTACCATTTCACCTTTATGGAATAAACGAAGCATTTTGTCTTCCGTTACTTTCCCCATCGTAACGGCTGCAAGACCATACTTCTCAAATAAATCTACTATCTCTTGTTCTCTACCTTTTTTCACAACAATTAACATACGCTCTTGTGATTCAGATAGCATCATTTCATATGGTGTCATTCCTGTTTCACGCTGTGGTACATCATCTAAGTACATTTCAATACCCATGCCTGCTTTACTTGCCATTTCTGCAGAAGATGATGTTAAACCAGCCGCACCCATATCTTGAATTCCAACAAGTGCATCAGATTGAATAAGTTCTAAGCAAGCTTCGATAAGAAGTTTCTCCATAAATGGATCTCCTACTTGAACTGCTGGACGCTTCGCTTCTGAGCTTTCAGATAACTCTTCAGATGCGAATGTTGCACCGTGGATACCATCACGACCAGTTGATGCTCCTACGTACATTACTGTATTTCCAGCACCGTGCGCTTGCCCTTTTTTAATGTCCTCGTGGTTAATTAAGCCTACGCACATTGCATTTACAAGTGGATTTCCTTCATAACATGGATCAAACTGTACTTCGCCGCCAACAGTTGGAATACCGATACAGTTACCGTATCCTGCAATTCCTGCTACTACTTCTTCGAATAAGTATTTCACACGTGGTGATTGTAATTCTCCAAATCGAAGTGAGTTTAATAGAGCTACTGGACGTGCTCCCATAGAGAATACGTCACGAATAATACCGCCAACACCTGTTGCTGCTCCTTGATATGGCTCAATAGCAGAAGGGTGGTTATGACTTTCCATTTTAAATACAACCGCTTGATTATCACCGATGTCTACAATGCCAGCACCTTCCCCAGGCCCTTGCAAGACGCGCTCACCTGTTGTTGGGAATTTTCGAAGTACTGGTTTTGAATTTTTATAACTACAATGTTCAGACCACATAACAGAGAATAATCCTGTTTCTGTATAATTTGGCAGACGGCCTAAAATCTTTTCAACCATGGCAAACTCTTCGTCTGTTAGCCCCATTTCCGCATATATGCGCTCTTCTTTAATTTGTGTTGGATTTGGTTCAAGCATTAACGACATATGTTTCCCTCCACTGTTTTAAGATAGATTGAAAGACTTTTAACCCTTCAGCACCGCCAAGTAATTCATCTACAGCACGCTCTGGGTGTGGCATCATACCAAGTACATTTCCTTTTTCGTTTACAATACCAGCAATATCTGAAACGCTTCCGTTCGGGTTTTCTACGTAACGGAATGCGATTTGATTATTCTCTTCTAATTGTTTAAGAGTCTCTTCATCACAATAGTAATTCCCCTCACCATGTGCAATTGGAATATTGATTACTTCATCTTTTTCATATTGTGATGTAAACATCGTTTCATTATTTTCAACACGTAACTGAACTGTTCGACACATAAATTTTAAGTTTTCATTTCTCATTAATGCTCCTGGTAATAATCCTGATTCAACAAGAATCTGGAATCCATTACATACACCTAAAATTGGCTTTCCTTGCTCAGCAGCTTTTTGTACTGCTTTCATTGCATTTGCAAAGCGAGAAATAGCACCGCAGCGTAAGTAGTCACCGTAAGAGAAACCACCTGGTAGTAGAATTGCATCATATTCATCTAAATTCTCTGTATCGTGCCAAACGTAATCTACTTCTTCGCCAAGCTCATCTTTAATTGCATGGAACATATCGACATCACAGTTCGAACCTGGAAATACTATTACGGCAAATTTCACTGTGCGACAACCTCCTCAACTTCATAACGGAAGTCTTCCATTACAACGTTTGCTAATAGTTTTTCACACATTTCCTTTACCTTACTATCTAAGTCAGTTACCGATTTATCAATTGTTAGTTCCATGTACTTTCCAATTCGAACATCTTGTACTTCTGTGAATGAAAGGCTATGAAGTGCTCCTTTTACTGCTGTTCCTTGTGGATCTAATACACTTTCTCTTAATGTTACATATACCTTAACTTTATACATGTGAAATTCCCCCTAAACGTTTTAAAATCTCTTCATAAGCATCTGTTAAATTTCCAAGATCACGACGGAATACGTCTTTATCAAACTTCTCATTGCTCGTTTCATCCCATAAACGGCAAGTATCTGGTGAAATTTCATCTGCTAAAATGATTTCTCCTTCATCCGTTACACCAAACTCTAATTTGAAATCTACTAATCTTACACGACAGCTTGCGAAATGATCAATCAACACTTGATTGATTTGTAGAGCCATATCTCGTAATACGCTTACTTGCTCTGGCGATGCAACGTTTAATACACGAATATGATCTTCCGTTACAAGCGGATCTCCTAAATCATCATCTTTGAAGTAAAATTCTACGATTGGTTCTGCAAGTACAGTTCCCTCTTCCATTCCTAATCGTTTTGAAAGACTTCCTGCAATTACATTTCTTGTGACAACTTCTAAAGGAATAATACTCACTTTTTTAACAAGTTGTTCTGTTTCAGATAGCTTCTCAACAAAGTGTGTTTTAATTCCTACTTCTTGTAACTTTCTGAACAATAAAGTTGTAATCTCATTGTTCAAACGACCTTTTCCTGTAATCGTCTCTTTTTTCTCCCCATTGAAAGCAGTCGCACTATCTTTGTACTCTACCCAAACCATATCTGCTGATTCTGTACGATAAATTCTTTTTGCCTTACCTTCATACAGCAATTCTAGCTTTTGCATTTCGCAAGCCCCCTGTAGTTTGAAAAATGTGAATAATGTTTTTATAAAGAATGGCACAGAATGACTCTATTCTGTGCCATATGAAATTTTACGCTTCGTTTAATCCTAGGCGTTCAAAGATTGTATCAACGTGTTGCATATGATGCTCATAGTTGAAGCATTCATTAATTTCTTCTTGTGTTAACTTGCTCGTAATACGCTCATCAGCTTCTACAAGCTCTTTAAATTGTACTTGTGTTTCCCAAGCTTCCATCGCTTTAGGTTGTACGATATCGTAAGCTTCTTCACGCACCATACCTTTATCGATTAATGTAAGCATTACGCGCTGAGAATAAATTAAGCCGTATGTTCTTGTCATATTGCGTTTCATATTCTCTGGGTATACAGTTAAGTTTTTAACGATATTACCAAAGCGATTTAGCATGTAATTTAACGCGATTGTAGCATCTGGTAAAATTACGCGTTCTGCTGAAGAATGAGAAATATCACGCTCATGCCATAATGGAACATTCTCATAAGCTGTCATCATATAACCGCGGATAACACGAGCTAAACCAGTCATATTTTCAGATCCAATTGGATTACGCTTATGCGGCATTGCAGAAGAACCTTTTTGACCTTTTGCGAAAGCTTCTTCAACTTCACGTGTTTCACTCTTTTGTAAACCACGAATCTCAACTGCCATCTTTTCAATAGATGTTGCGATTAATGCAAGTGTTGACATGTAATGAGCATGGCGATCACGTTGCAATGTTTGTGTTGAAATTGGTGCTGCTTCTAATCCTAAGTTTTCACAAACATACTTTTCTACGAATGGATCGATATTTGCATATGTACCAACCGCACCAGATAATTTACCAACACGAACTGTATTAGCAGCTTGTTTGAAACGCTCTACGTTACGTTTCATTTCTTCATACCAAAGACCAAGTTTTAAACCGAATGTTGTTGGTTCTGCATGAACACCGTGTGTTCTTCCCATCATGATCGTGTATTTATGCTCTTTTGCTTTATTAGCTAAAATACTTACGAAGTTTTCTAAGTCTTTTAATATGATTTCATTCGCTTGTTTTAAGATGTAAGATAACGCTGTATCTACTACGTCTGTAGATGTTAAACCGTAATGAATCCATTTACGTTCCTCGCCTAATGCTGGTGTTTCTGATACAGCACGAGTGAATGCAACTACGTCATGACGTGTCTCTTTTTCAATTTCATAAATACGATCAATATCAAATGATGCATGCTCACGAATTTTCTTAACATCTTCTTTCGGAATATCGCCAAGCTCAGCCCATGCTTCACAAGCTAAAATCTCAACTTCTAACCACGCTTTAAATTTGTTCTCTTCCGTCCAAATTGCACCCATTTCTGGGCGTGTATAACGACTAATCATCTTTTTCCCTCCAACAGTTGTTCTTGATGGTCCCAAATATGCAAACTCTTCGCTTTTTCTAGAGCGACTTCAATATTATCATTTAAAATATTAACATGCCCCATTTTCCGCTGTGCTTTTGCTTCTTCTTTTCCATACAAGTGTAAATAGCACCCGGTTAATCTATTCACTTGTCTTAGGACCCCTTCTATATGTTCGCCTAAAATGTTTACCATGACAACTGGTTTTAACAAATTTGTTTCTCCAAGAGGTAAATTACAGATTGCTCGAATATGTTGGCCGAATTGACTCGTTTCACATGCATCCTGTGTATAGTGTCCTGAATTGTGAGGTCTTGGCGCCAATTCATTAATGTAAATCTCACCATCAGCTGTAGCAAACATCTCTACCGCTAGTGTTCCCACAAGTTCTAGTTCATCCGCAAGCACTTTTGCATAAGCAATAGCTTTTTGAGAAAGTTCTTCTGTAATGCGAGCCGGAACGATGGATTCATGCAAAATGTTATTTACATGAATATTTTCTGCTACCGGAAATACTTTCGTTTCACCACTTACACTACGAATGACAATAACTGATACTTCTTTTTCAAAAGGCACCCATTTCTCTAAAATACACTCTGCTGCATTCGCAAGCTCTCGCGCTGTATCAACGTCATCCTCACTTCTTAAAACAACTTGCCCTTTCCCATCATATCCGCCTGTCGTCGTTTTTAAGACGGAAGGATATGATAATTCAGCGATTGCTTCAGTAAGCTGATTTTGATTTTGAACTAATCTATACGTTGCTACTGGTAATCCTGCTTTCTCAATCGCATTCTTTTCTGTAAAACGATTTTGTGTTTTACTTAACAACTGACTGCCTTGCGGTAAGTAAGCATGTTTTTCAAGCCATTGTAAACATCTATAATCAATATTCTCAAATTCATATGTGACAACATCACTGATCTCCGCTAAATGCTGAATTGCTTTTAAATCGTCATATGATGCAACAATTTCAATATCAGCAACTTGTGCACATGGTGAGTTTTTTGTAGGATCTAAAACAGCAATTTTATATCCCATCTCCTTAGCTGCCAATGCCATCATTCTTCCTAGCTGGCCGCCTCCAATAATACCGATTGTTTTTCCAGGTAAAATGATTCTCGTCATACTAGCTCACTACCTTCGCGCACATCTTTTTCAATTGCTTCTCTTCTCAATTCTAATGCATCATATATGTCATCATGGAATGATCCAAGTATTTGTGCAGCAAGTAAACCAGCATTTGTTGAACCAGCCTTACCAATTGCAACAGTTGCAACTGGAACCCCTCCTGGCATTTGGACGATGGATAATAATGAATCTAAGCCGTTTAACGCTTTTGACTGAACTGGAACTCCGATTACAGGAAGATTGGTCTTCGCTGCAACCATTCCTGGTAAATGCGCTGCTCCACCAGCTCCAGCAATAATAACTTTCAATCCACGTTCACGAGCCGTCTCTGCATATTCAAACATATAATCCGGAGTCCGATGAGCGGATACAACTTTTTTCTCATACGGTATATTTAATTCATCTAAAATGTCACAAGCATATTTCATTGTTTCCCAGTCTGACGTGCTTCCCATTATGACTCCAACTAGTGATTTCATATTAGAATCCCCCCGATTCAAATAAAAAAAGCCTGAAATAGAACATTTTCTCTTTTACTATGAGAGAAAGCGCTCTACTCAGGCATACGTATCCCTTGTGAATAGAAAAATACCGAGTGACTTTCCCTCATAGTCTAACGAATAACGGTCGTTAGGTAGAGACTTGCAGGCCATATCCCCGCGATTATATGAGGTCTTATATATTATTCTTTCTATGGCTATATTAACAATATTTTATAAACAATGTCAACAAATAATCGAATGTTTTTTTATTACTCATCAATAACGTTCGTGTTTTAGTTATATTCAAAAGAATAATTGTAACTATATGCAAGAAGGATAAGCAATTAGAATATATATTTCTAGAGATCTACCATACACAAAACGGTTTGTATATTAATTCCGTATGCTTTTATATAAAGTGAAACTTTAATCAACCTTCAACAATCGGGCTTTTACGAGCAGTTGATCCCCTACCTAGCTTCTTTGCTTCCGCTGAAATTTGAGGTGGGGGTCTTACTGCCCGTTAATGCGGAATAAAGCATATCGTTTCTATTCCTTTGTATCGCATTCATTACTGTAATGATTGAATACTTATTTTCATTCTTATATCATCCCGCTTTTCTTACTCTCATTATGTAAAATATATACTTGTAGTAAGAAATAACAGTTACCCTCAATAGCCTCATTTTCATTCTTTTCTCTCATTAAGATTACTAAATTTACGGATTATGACATTTGATATATATAAATAAACACAAAAAAACCTAAGTCGAAACGACTTAGGTTTTTGCTTGGCGACGTCCTACTCTCACAGGGACAAGGTCCCAACTACCATCGGCGCTAGAGAGCTTAACTTCCGTGTTCGGTATGGGAACGGGTGTGACCTCTCTGCCATCATCACCAAACTATGAAGGCATATTCCTTCAAAACTAGATAACATTGCTACATATTATATGGTTAAGTCCTCGATCTATTAGTATTCGTCAGCTCCACATGTCACCATGCTTCCACCTCGAACCTATCAACCTGATCATCTTTCAGGGATCTTACTAGCTTACGCTATGGGAAATCTCATCTTGAGGGGGGCTTCATGCTTAGATGCTTTCAGCACTTATCCCTTCCGCACATAGCTACCCAGCTATGCCCTTGGCAGAACAACTGGTACACCAGCGGTGCGTCCATCCCGGTCCTCTCGTACTAAGGACAGCTCCTCTCAAATTTCCTACGCCCACGACGGATAGGGACCGAACTGTCTCACGACGTTCTGAACCCAGCTCGCGTACCGCTTTAATGGGCGAACAGCCCAACCCTTGGGACCGACTACAGCCCCAGGATGCGATGAGCCGACATCGAGGTGCCAAACCTCCCCGTCGATGTGGACTCTTGGGGGAGATAAGCCTGTTATCCCCGGGGTAGCTTTTATCCGTTGAGCGATGGCCCTTCCATGCGGAACCACCGGATCACTAAGCCCGACTTTCGTCCCTGCTCGACTTGTAGGTCTCGCAGTCAAGCTCCCTTATGCCTTTGCACTCTACGAATGATTTCCAACCATTCTGAGGGAACCTTTGGGCGCCTCCGTTACACTTTAGGAGGCGACCGCCCCAGTCAAACT
>NZ_JBQOUU010000007.1:0-55876 GCF_052216825.1 Bacillus sp. FH
CTATGTAACTTCTGGTTAGGTTATGTAACCTACTCGTTCGGTTGTGCAAGCCGGTATTTAACCGAGCCTCTCATTGTCCGTTCTCTAGTTTTCGCATTTATCGTGAAACGCTTTCGCGTTTTTCGTGCGCCGCTTCACTGCGATGTTCACGGGAAAAATGTGATGATGGAAAAAGGAAGGGGATATGTAGTCGATGTATCTGATTTCTTAAAAACAAATGAAGATAGTAAGTGGAGAGATCTAGAAAAGGCATATTTTACATTTTATTTGCCTTTCATTTATAAATTGCCTTTCCCTGTTAAAATTCCGTATTTTATGTTAAACATTGTTAGACGTTCGTATAGAAAATATAAGAATCTTAAAAAGAAATTCAAGTTGTAATACTTATAAGTGAACCGCTAGTAAACAAAAGGACCGTACATATTAGAGATGTACGGTCCTAATCTTTTTTATGCATACATATTTTTGCTAGTTATATCACTATCAATCCCAAAACGAGATATTTTGAATAAATGAAATCGTCAAAATAAGTGTTGATGCGGAACCAGCAGTTAATAACATTACTATTTTTCGTCCATTCTGTTCTTTTGAAGGTTTTATAAGTTCTGTAATCAACACAATCCATATTATTATAGAAACTATAGAAATAATATTTATAGACATATGTAACACATCCCTTCTTGTTTTTACATAAACATTTCTTTTTTATAAATTAAAAGCAGTTTAACAATAAAATATGTACAGCATTATAAATCAATATTTTCTTGTTAAACCATCTTTTTTAAATAGAAATACGACTGATAAAATAATAACAACAGCCTTCAAACTGCCCCAATATGGATAAATAGCATGATCTGTTAGATTAGCATGCTGAAAAATGTTCTCTAATCCAAAAATCCCAATAATGACCGCTAAAAGAAAAGCAGCTTTTCCAATAGTTGTATTACGATAGAGGGTAAATAAATATAGTGCAAATATAAGCGGTAAGATGATTTGTAGTAAAAGTGTCATAAGTAGCCCTCCTAGTTTATTTATAATTATATTATATACAAAATTGTAATAAAAAGGAATTTCTCTTTTTGATACTAATAAGATCCCTCTAATCATACTCTTCTATTAAAAAGAATATAAAGGGGTGTAAAGTTAATTGACAAAAGTTAAAGTTCGTTTACGACCCATTGTTCATAACATCAATTTACCCACTGTAATAAAAACAGCAATTCTTCCAGGTGAATCGGCTGAAAGGCTATTTATTGCAACGCAATTAGGAGAGGTTTTCTACATAGGAGATGGCGTCATAAAAACATTTTTAAATATTCGTCCGCGAATTATAAAATTAGGCACATCTGAAGAAGGTGTCTCTAGTAGTGGTTATGATGAACGAGGATTGCTAGGACTAGCATTTCATCCACAATTTTATCAAAACGGTTTATTTTATCTTCATTATTCTGTCGCTGGCACTCAAGGACCTAGTGCACTTTCTGAACAATTTAAACCGAATCCTTGTGACCCGAAAACTTTAAATTTAAAATGGCTAAATAGAGATACGCAATATGATCATATCGATACAATTGAAGAATGGATTTTACAATCAAACGGTCACCCTCAAAAACGTAGAACATTACTTAATATAAAACGCCCATTTTTTAATCATAATGGAGTAAATACTTTAAACTTTTCTCCAGAGACGGGGAAACTTGTTTTTACAAATGGAGATGGCGGCTCGGGTTATGATCCGTTCAATTTAAGCCAAGATGATTTAGAAATAGCAGGTAAAATTATTGAAATCGATGTAAGTAAAAATACATTCATAAATAATCCTCCAGTCGTTACACGCTTTAATGAACTTCCTCTATCTATACAAGAAACACTTACAGTAATTGCGAAAGGTGTTCGTAATATAACCGGTATTTCATTCCAAAGGTTTTATAATCAGTATATTAAATATGCAGGTAATGTCGGACAGGATATTGTAGAGTCTATTTTTTCATTTGTTCAATATAAACCAATCCGGGTTACCGAACTTGTTCAAATGCATGTAATGAGACTCACTTCAAATCAAGATGGATTTATTAATTTTGGTTGGAGAGGATGGGAAGGAGAATTGCCTACTTCTTTTATAAAACACTGTTCTGAAAATCCTACTTTTGATGAGAGAACAATGGCTTATTATAATGAAACAATAGAAACATCAGTGAAGCGAATTCAGCCACTCATTAGTTATTTTCATAAAGATCCAAGACCGGATAAGTTTGGAGGAACTTCACTAACAGGCGTTCAACCATATATGGGAACTGCAATCCCGAATTTACATGGTAGTGTTGTGTTTACTGACCTTGCTAGAAAAGAAGAGTCTCGGCCGCCAGTTAAAGGTGTATTAGCATATACTAGAGCAGGTACAGATGGTAAACATACTGATTTTCATGTTATTGAAACTGATTATGATTTTGGTACGCAATCAGCTTATTATATGAGTTTAGGAACAAATTTGGATCAAACTAGGTTATATTTAGGAGTTTACGGTTCTATGAAAGTAACTGATTTTAACAAAGGTACCATTTTTGAAATTATCCCTTAATACGATATACACTCGTAGTTTAATCGTACAAGGAATTCCCTTTGTTTTAAAACGTACAAGTTCTCCCCCTAAAAGCCTTTTATTGTATAGTAACTCATTACAAGTAGAACACAGCTCATAAACCACTAGTGTATGAATAAGATAGAAAGTGATGGATGAGATATCTTTAGGGGGTATTTTGATGAATCGATTTGTACGTTATTGGTGTCAACTTATGATAAAGAATAATGGGGACTTTGTTCATAAAAGAAAATTATCCCTAGCAAATAAAGTAGTCATTACAGCTTTAATGAGTGCTTTGGCCACCATGTTTCAAGCAGCAGGTAACTTAATTCCTGGTATAGGGTTATTTATTAGCCCTTTTGCGACGTTACCAATTTTTTTGGCGATTTGCTACTCTATTCGTGAGGGAGTACTTTCTTATTTCCTTACTATTCTCCTATTATTTATTATTGAGCCAAGTGAACTAATTGTTTTTCCTTTTACTACAGGTTTATTAGGTATAGCCTTAGGGCTTTCCTTTATACAATTCAAGAGGAGAATTTGGGTTGTTTCCTTTTCTGCAATTTGTCTACTTATAGGAATTATGATAGTTCTCGATATTTTCCGTTTTCCAGTACTTGGTCCTACTATTCATACAACTATGGATATAAAAATTATTTTATCAATATTTATACTGAGCTTTCTATACTGCTGGATCTATGCAGGGCTTTGTAGAATATTGTTGAATAGAGTATATAGAGTATGGTTTTAACACTTGTATGGAATGGAGACTTAAAACATGTATAACGTTGCAATTAGGAGACCAAATTCGGATGATTTAGAGGAACTACACTTATTTTTCCGTATAGTTATTACGAATACATATAAAGACGAAGGATTATCACAACTATTGGATGACATAGAAAATGAAATTGACATGAAAAAGCAATATTTGAAAACAGATTTTGATAGTAATGGAGAAAAACGTTACTTTTTATTAGCAATAGATACAAATAACGATAAAATCATTGGTACAATTGAAGTTGGTCCAGCAAGTACATTGATTAATAGTTGTACAGGCGGTGTACTTAAGGATTTGTATGAAATAGGAACTGTTTTTATACTGCCAGAGTATCAAAGAAAGGGTATTGGAAGTTTGCTACTAAACACAATGTTTCTTACGTTACTTAGCAGAGGAATAACAGAATTCTGTTTAGATAGTGGCTACAAAAAAGCACAAAGTATATGGACGAAGAAGTTTGGAGAGCCTAGTTATGTACTGAAAGATTATTGGGGAGAATCAAGTGATCATATAATTTGGAAGAAGAGTTTATATGATACACCTATAATATTTGAATTATAAAATGAAATATGGCTATGAACGTAGCTTTTCTTACATATGTATGCTATTATTTATCTTTATAATAAAAGAGGACGTGAATGAACTTGATTAAAATTAGTATCCCTGAAGTTGATGTTACAATTACTGAACGTAAACAAGTTATTAGAGGAGACGAGCCAAGAATTACGCCAATCAATGGTTTTATCGATTTCCACTTGTTCCCTAGAGATAAAGGCGGCATTTTTATGTTTTACAATATTAATGACGAACTACTTTTCGTAGGTAAAGCTCGTAAAATTAGACAACGTATTAAGAAGCATTTCGAAGACAATGTTTCTCCAATTAAAAATCACCGTGATGAAGTATACCGCATTGATGCATGTATCGTAGAAGATCCAACAGAAAGAGAAATTTACGAAACATATATCATTAATGAATACAAAGCAAAATATAACGTTGATAAAGTATTCTATAAATAAGCAATAAAAAAACAATCCTAGCACATATACTGGGATTGTTTTTTATTTAGATTTAGCCCCCATATTTTTCTCCTTTTTTTAAATGATTAGCAGCAATAAAACAAACTACACCTATACATATAAGTACAATTCCAATTGTTTTATGTTTTCCAAAAAAGAAAGGAATATCAGAAATAACATTTGTCATACATAACCCTACAAATACAAGGATAGGTCCTACCCACAGTAATACATTGCCGAATTTCGTATGTTGCCACATAGTAAGCCTCCTTACCTCTTTTTACATATATATCCATGAATTAAAAGTAAATTCATAGAGAAATACAGTTTTTTTCATATCGAAAATTTAACCTTCATATATTGGTACAAGCAAACAAGAAAGGGGACCATCATGAATTGGTTAGAAGCTTTTATATTAGGGATCGTACAAGGTTTAACAGAGTTTTTACCGATAAGTAGTACAGGTCATCTTTATTTAGGAAGGCATTTGTTTCAATTAGATGAAGCAGGATTGTTTTTAGATACGATGCTGCACATTGGGACTTTACTTGCAGTGTTTATTTATTACAAAAAAGAATTTATATATTTAATCAAAAATCCATTTTCAAAACTAATGCTACTACTTATTGTTGGGACGATACCTGCGGTTGTAATCGGGTTGTTATTTAAAGACTTTTTTGAGGATATTTCAAAAACAGGTATTACGATTGGTTGGGAGTTTTTAGTGACCGGATTCTTCCTCTACATGGCGGATAAACAAAAGAATGGTCGTAAAAAAATGGATGACATTACATATAAAGATGCATTTATCATTGGTTCATTTCAAGCAGCGGCTATTTTTCCGGCTATTTCTCGTTCTGGTATGACAATCGTCGCTGCATTATGGAGGAAGTTAGACCGCGAAACCGCTGCTTACTTTTCCTTTTTATTATCAACGCCAGCTATTGTCGGAGCTATCATTTTGCAATTTGCAGATGTTTTTCAAGGGAAAGCAGAATCTATTTCTAGTACATCTTTAATTGTCGGAACGTTATCAGCAGCGTTTTTTGGATACATAGCCGTTTCATGGATGATTCAATATTTAAAACGTCACTCTTTAAAAGTATTCGCGTATTACGTATGGGGATTAGGTATTTTAATTTTAACGTTGCAATTTACTGATGTATTTTAAGTATAATGATAAAGAAGTTAATTTGTTTAAGATCCTGTTTCATTCATACAAGGCAGGATCTCTTTTTATTAAGGGGGAAAACATGTTTAATAAGGCTATCGTTATTGGTGGAAGTATGGCAGGAAAGTTCGCAGCAAAAGCATTATCAACTTCTTTTAAAGAAATAATCATTATAGAAGCTGGTGAAAGATGGGATGGAAAGTCTTCGAGAAAAAGAGTTCCACAAAGTAATCATCCTCATGTGTTATTAAAAGGCGGAGAAAACGCCATTGAGGAATTGTTTCCAAATATTACGAACGAATTAATAGAAGCAGGTAGTATCGTAAATAACTTTACTCGCGATTTAAAATGGCATCAATTTGGTTTATGGAAACAGCCATTCACAGGAGAAGTACATATGATTCAACAAAGTAGGTTTTTGCTTGAATGGCATATTCAAAAACGAATACATCAAATTTCAAATATCACCAGTAAATTTAAAACACTAGTGGAAGGGTTAATAGTAGACAGAAAGGCTAACAAAGTATGTGGAGTAAAAGTTAAATGTTTAGAGACAGGCATACAAGAAGAAATACATGCAGATATTGTTGTTGATGCAAGTGGATTTAGTTCAAAAAGTATAGAGTGGCTACGAGAATACGAAATTGAAGTACAAGAAGAGAAAGTTCGTATTAATTTATTTTACGCAACGAAAATGTTTAAACTTAAAGAAAATGAGGAGTTAGACTGCTGTAATATGCTAATGTCTCCAAGTTTCCCTGACAATCCGCATGGTGTTCTTATTCAAACGATTGAGGATAATCGTTATTTTGTTACTTTCAGCGGGTATGCAAGTGAGAAAGCACCACAAACAGATGAGGAATTTTATAATTTTGCTGAAAATCTATCAATCTCCAATGTTACAGATTTCCTAAATAAAGCGGAGGCAATTTCAGATATCAAAACGTATAAAATTCCTTATCAAGTACGTCGGAGATTTGATCTCACTACAAATATGCCAGAAGGATTATTAGTCGTTGGAGATGCACACTGTCGTTTTGATCCTGTTTTCGGTCAAGGTGTTTCCGTTGCAGCTATGGAAGCTCACCAGTTGCAATTACTTCTGCAAGGTAGAAAACAACTTGATAAAACATTTACAAAACAATTTTATAAAAAGGCAGCTACTATAATAGAAACCCCTTGGGATATGACAACAACGGAAATATCACGTCACCCGCAGCTACAGAGAGAATTAACTACAAAACAAAAATTTCAGCTATGGTACACGAAACAAATATATCGACTATCCGCAAGTAATTCTGATGTTTATATTCGGTTAGTACGAGTGATGAATTTAATTCGTAGTCCATTTCACCTATTTCATCCAAAAGTGCTACTTGCTGTGTTATTAAAACGAAAGAAATAGCAGGAAAATAGTTGATTAAAAAAGAATATATAACAGTTAGTAGATATAGAAGGGGTAATCGAAATGAAAATATACATAGAACAATTAAAGAAACACGATGCTAAGGATTTATTTACGTTTGAACTTACGAATAAGTCTTTTTTTGAAACAATGGTACCTAATCGTGGCTCGCAATATTTTGATTTTGAATATTTTCAAAAACTACTAGATGATTTATTAATAGAACAGGCGGATGGAGAATCTTATTTTTATTTAATTCGTAACGAAGAAAATGAAATTGTAGGAAGAATAAATTTAATAGATATAGATTCGGAGACTCGAATCAGTTCGTTAGGTTATCGGGTCGGAGAAAAATTTACTAAAAAAGGAGTTGCAACTGCAGCCGTAAAATTAATTTTAGACGTAGCAAAAAATAATGAAATTAATGAGGTTCATGCTAAAACAACTTCTAATAATCTTGCATCACAAATTGTACTAGAAAAAAGCAGGTTTTCTTCTTATCAAAACGAAGCAGATACAACATCTGTACAATTGAATGGGGAACAGGTGAATTTTGTACATTATATTTGGAGAAATACTTCGCGCTTATAAGAAGGGGGACTTATTCATGAATGATTTACGATATCCAATTGGGCAATTTACATACAAACGTCCTATAACGGAAGACATGATAGATACATGGATTCAAGAAATTGAAGATTTACCTAATGAACTAACGAAAGCTATTAAAGATTTAGATCAGAAGCAGTTAGACACACCGTACCGCGTTGGTGGATGGACAGTTCGTCAAGTAGTCCATCACGTTGTTGACAGCCACATGAATAGCTACATACGCTTTAAATTAGCACTAACAGAAAAGAATCCAACGATTAAACCATATAAAGAAGAAAAGTGGGCAGAATTACCTGATTCTAAATTACCAGTAGATGTTTCATTAGTAATGTTAGAGTCATTACATAAAAGATGGGTTAACCTTTTATATTCTTTAGAACTTGAAGATTTAGAAAAGACATTTAACCATCCAGATACTGGTGAAACAAAACTTGCTGCTGCAATTGGACTATATGCATGGCATGGTCGTCATCATACAGCTCATATAACTTCATTAAGAAAACGACTAAATTGGTAACATGGAGATTACATTAGAGAAGGCAACAGAAAGTGATGCAGCAGTTTTATTTCAAATGCAAATAGACTCATTTAACCCTTTATTACATAAATATAAAGACTATGAAACAAACCCAGCAAATGAATCTATTGAAAAAACTATATTTAGAATAAATAATCCCAGCAGTAATTTTTATAAGATGATAATAGATTCGAAACTTGTTGGAGCGATATGTATATCCCAAAAAGAACTACCTTATAAATTTTGGATCAGTCCAATGTTTATTCATCCAATCTATCAAGGGAAAGGAATTGCTCAGAAGGTACTTATTTTAATTGAAGAGATGTTTCCAGAAGCACGAAGTTTTGAACTTGCTACGATTTTAGAAGAAGAAAGAAATTGTTTTCTATACGAAAAGATGGGATATAAAAGAACAGAAGTAACTAAGAAATTAAATGATAAAACTACACTTATTTATTACAAAAAAGAAAGGTAAAGCGTTTAAAATACACTTTACCTTTTTATGTTATTTTAGATTAAATATACAATTTTGATGTATATTCTTCCAAAATAATCGGATTAGTAATTTTTAAAATGAATAAACATGCAAAAATACACTATTTCGTCGTATATGTTACCAACGCTTTTTGAATGCTTAAAACACTATCGTCACCTTTAAATTCTTTCGTAATTGGCGTGCTCAAACTAGATACCCAAATTTTAAGTTCAGCGTCTAAATCAAAATGCCCAGCTGTTTCAATGCTAAATTGTGTAATGCTTTTATAAGGGATTGAATGATACTCAGTTTTTTTACCTGATATTCCTTGTTTATCTACTAAAATAAGACGACGATTTGTGAATACAATTAAATCACGAATTAATTTATAAGCATGTTCAACTTTCTCATCGTCTAACATAATCTTCTCTAAATCACGTTCTACACTTTCTGTACTCGTATTTGATGCATTTCCTAAAATACCGCTAAATAAACCCATAGGAAATTCCTCCTCCATTATTTGTGGAATGTGTTACTTATATTGTACCATGCAACTCGGTGTGAAGTTATGATATTACATTAGTAGTTTCTGGCTATTGTTGTAATCCTTTTATATAACCTCATCTTAATATCTTATGCTAATATGTAAGTAAGAAAAAAGAAGCAGAGGGATATAGCATGAAAAATATCGGTTTAGTATTAGAAGGCGGAGGAATGAAAGGTTTATATACTGCAGGCGTACTCGAATATTTTATGGAAAAGAACTTATTTTTCCCTTATGTAGTGGGCGTATCCGCTGGAGCTTGTATGGGAGCAACTTATTTATCACGTCAAAAAGGGAGAAATAAAAAAGTAAATACAGAGTTAGTAGCAGATCATCGTTATATATCTTATCGAAATTTAATTCGAAAACGTGAATTATTCGGAATGGATTTTTTATTTGATGAAGTACCTAATAAAATTGTACCATTTGATTTTCAAACTTTCTTAAACTCAAATGAACAGTTTGTTATAGGAACGACTGACTGCGAATCAGGACAAGCTATTTATTATAATAAAGCAGAACACGGAAATGATATTTTAAAAATCATTCGTGCATCTAGCTCAGTGCCGTTTATAGCGCCTGCTGTAGAATATGATAATCGAAAATTACTAGATGGAGGAATTATAGATCCTATTCCGGTTTTAAAAGCGCAAACTGATGGTTATGAAAAGAACGTTGTAATTATGACAAAACCAGAAGGATATGAGAAGCAACGAAATAAATTTTCTGGCCTAGCTAAAATTTTATATAGGAAATATCCGAATATCGCACAATCTTTAGTAGAACATTATCGTTTTTATAATGAGACGATATCTTATATGAATCAAATAGAACAAAAAGACAACTTTTATATTATTCAGCCTAGCGTACAGCTTCCAATAAGCGGAATAGAAAGAAGTAAAGAAAAGCTCGTTAATTTATATAATCTTGGCTATACAGATGCTCAATATCATTATGAAAACTTATTAAATTGGATAGAAAACTAAAGGGGTGGAAAGTTGAAGTTAGGAAAAAGGGTTATTTTTAATGAATTGCAGAAAATGCATAGTCCACTGCATAAACCGTTTCCTTATCGTGCTACAGCAAAATTGCAGCGAGACTTAAAAAGTAAATTTACCGAAGATGATTGTATAAACGCTGATTTTAATCATTATTGGATGCATACAGCAGCTACTTTAAATTCTATACTAAATGGAAACATACAGAACATTACGTTTCAACAAATAAAGTGGTTAAGAAAATCGTTTTTTGAGTGGTTTCCACAATATCGTTTTTTAGAAACAGAGATTATGAAGTATCCCATTTTGTATAGAGATTTCATGAATTATGAAAAGACTCGAAAGTTATTACTTTATTACCTTACTGATTAAAAACGTACAAGCGGTGCTACTTGTACGTTTTTTGTTCATAAAATATTCAATATTAACAACTTGTCCATGTAGGTATTTTAACGAGAAAAAAGAAGTACATATAGAGAATGTGTGAGGGAGGAGATAGAAGTTTGTTAGCTGTTTTCCTTTCAATTCATGTCCAACTCAAATATTTCGAGTAAAATTCGCTTCTAAATGGTATTATCAAATATCAAGAAAACTAATTTAGAAACGAAGAAGGGACAGGTTTAATATGGAAAACATATCAAATGTAGATAAAGTAGAATCAATTAAATCTTTACAGTCAACAATCCGTAAACTTGAAAATGCGCTATCTCAAATGACTCAAAAAGGCTCAAACACTACTTTAGTGAAAAAAAGACTCAAAGCAGCTAGTATCGGCTTAGCTATGTTAGAAAGTATTTGGAATCAAGAAACCCATCATTACACGCAAGAGGATTTAGCAGACGCTCGAAATGTTCTAATTGGTTTGCTTCCATCAATTGAAAAGATTTATGTTAAGTCAAAGCTCGGGAGTCCTCAAAGAACTCTTTTAGAAAGAAGAATAAAATCATTGGAACTTTCTATTCAAGCAATTGATCATTTTTCTAATCAATAACTTCTCTAAACACATAACTTACGACTACTTTTATATAGGGATTCTAATGAAAAACTACATATAGAATACTACAAAGGAGGAAGAGAGGTGACTACAATAATCAGTCCTAAGTTAGAGAAGCTTAAAAATCAATTAAAGAATGGAAACGAAAAAGCTCTTTATACTTTTTTGGATGAAATCAAGTCAAATCATACACCACTAGTAGAACAATGTCCTATAGATAATCAGTATAAACTTATAACGTATATATGGTTAGGTGATCAAAATACTGAAAATGTTTATGTAGTCGGTAGTTTTCCTGGTTGGGATCTGTCTGTAAATCAATTACAACGATTGTTACAGACAGATATTTGGTATATTACGTTTAGGACGAATAAAAGGTTCATTTCAACTTATTATTTTACAGTAAATGATTTTTTCAAAAATGATTGGAGAAAGCGTAGTGAACAGTACCGACTAGACCCATTCAATGAAAATGTATTTGGAGAAGGTGCCAATAAAGCGTCTGTGTTAAAAATAGATATGGAAGTGCAGTATAGCAGTCGTTTTCCTTCAAATGATTATCCATCCGGAAAGATTGAAACATATTCTTTTTATAGTTCGATTTTAAATAACACACGTAAAATTCATATTTATACGCCTCATGATTATTCTCACACTTCACATCTTCAAGAACTTCTCATTGTATTTGATGGGAATTCATTCATTAATGACCTTTCAATCACAAAAACACTTAATTATTTAATTTACGAAAAAGAAATCCCATCGTGTATTGCTGTTGCTATAGATCCTGTTGATCGATTAGAAGAGCTAACTTATAACGATAAAATGAATACATTTTTAACGAAGGAATTACTTCTGTGGATTCAGGCTAAGTATCGTGTGCATAAAGAAGCGAAACATACAACAATTGCAGGTTTCAGTCTTGGTGGCCTAGCAGCTTTTTATGCAGCACTTCAAAATCCATATATTTTCGGAAATGTGTTGTCAATGTCTGGATCCGTACATTGGGAAAAGGATAATTACGAAAATACAATTCCTTGGATTGAAAATCAAATTTCATCAATAGATTTTAATACGACTCATCTCAATTCTTACATAGCAGTAGGTGAACTTGAAAACGAACCTCTTTTAACGGCTAATAAACGGCTATATAGAGCTTTAGAAGAAAAGAAATACCAAACCACTTATGAAGAGTTTCAAGGCGGACATGATAGCGTGTGGTGGCGAGAAAAGCTATTCGATGGATTAAGGGCATTAGAACTTACAAAAACGACACTAAAAAATAAAAAGGAGAGAGAATCTATGAATCAAGAAGAACTAGATAAAAAACTAAAAAAGCAAGAGATTTTAGTAAAAGATGAGAAAGTTTGGTCCTATACGTATGAGGATCATATTAGTTCTATCGTTAAAGAAGCAGAAAAGAAAGGGTCTTTTGATAATTTACCTGGTAAAGGGAAACCACTGAATCTTGATAAAGATCTTTCGTACAATCCTGAAAAACAACTGTATAGAACTTTGAAAAATAATCATGTTTTACCTAGATGGATTGAGATTTCAAAGGAAATTGATGACTTAAAAGAAAAACTAAAAGAAAATACAAATACTGCAGAAGCAGCGAATTTAATTCGAACTATTAATAAAAAGGTTTTAGAACATAATTTACTTTGTCCAGCAAGTGCGCAAAAAACGAGGGTGAAAACGGACTTTTAACAATTTTTCATGAAGCTATCTCTTGCTATATAATTAAGTAAGGCATTTTCAATTCATTATGAAAGGGAGGCAAATGTGATGAAAAATACGTATCAACTTCAAATTCCGAAAGAACTAGAACAGTATCGTACTATTTTAGAAGAAAGTGTAAAACCGTATATTAAAGTGACTGGAACGAAAGCAGAGACAACTCTTTTTGAGAGTAAGTTTGGTGGTTATCCGTATTTACCTATAGATCAAGAGCATCCTAAAGATTCAAATGGACAACCTATGATGTTACTTGCGCAATTAAACTTTGAAGAAATTCCGCATGTTGAATATATGCCCCAAAAAGGAATATTGCAGTTTTTCGTAAGTACTGATGATGAGCTTTATGGAGCAGATTTTGATCACCCAACAATCCAAAAAGACTTTCGAATTATTTATCATTCTACAATTACTGAAGATTTAAATAAGGTAATTACTGATTTTAGTTATTTAAACATTTTAGAAATAGAAGACTTTATCATACCTGAAGCAGCAAAATTACAATTTGAATTAGATTATCAACCCATAACATCTAGAGATTATCGATTTGAAAAGATGTTTAGTGAGGATATTGATTGGGAAGAAATTGTTGATGAAGAAAATAATACAGAATTAGGCGAACTGTATGATGATTTATGTAAAGATTTCGGACATAAAATTGGTGGTTATCCATTTTTTACACAGACAGATCCAAGGGAATGGGAAGAAAAATACCAACAACATGATATATTATTACTACAAATCGATACAGACGACTCATTAAATATTATGTGGGGAGATTCTGGTGTTGCTAATTTCTTTATTAAAAAAGAAGATTTGTTAAATCTAGATTTTTCCAATGTTATTTACAACTGGGATTGCTACTAAAAAGATATAAATGAAATACTAGCAAGCTAAAAAATCTTCCTGAAGGTGAGGGAGATTTTTTTATGTTAAAAATAAACGTTATGTTAACTAGAGTGTAAGATAATACGAATAATAAAAGTCAAGCGTAAATAACAGAAATAACAAGAAATAATGTAAAGTTGTAAAACGTGTGTAAATAGCAATAAATTTATAAAGTACAACATAAAATAAAATTATTAATTTATATTTTGTAAAAAGATTTTTCTGCATAAAAAAATTGTTACTGATCAAAAAATGTTTTTGATTCGTTAAATCTTAATCAATAATCGATTAAGATTTGCTGTGATGAATTTATAACTAAAAAACGACAAAAACTGTATAAATTCGTTTAAAGAAGATTTTATGTGAATCTCACTAAAAATCTCTGTTTCGTCTCATTAAGTATAGTTTACTTGTATTTTGATACCTGATATTACTTTGGTTCTATAACTGCCTATAATATATATTATGTTAACTGGATAAAAGTAATAAACTTATTATACGTTAGTTTGTATTGTTACGCTTCCCTTTTCATCAGATTCATTCTGTGTAATCAATTGTGTGCTTATTTGTTGTTGTTTTATGAGTTGTTGATGATAATGTCTCCAGATATAAATTATATTTAAGACAATAAAAAATGCAATTCGTTTTAAATGAACACATTAAACGAATTGCATGGATATGATTCATAATAAGTTTTTAAAATTAGTTTGCTACAGCAATTGCTTCGATTTCAATTAATAAGTTATCGTTAATTAACTTTCTAACTTCGACAGCTGAACTTGCTGGCGGATTATTAGTGTCAATGTATTGATCTCGAATATCTCTAACAACGGCCATTTGAGAAATGTCTGTTAAGAAAAATGTTAATTTTACTACATCATTGAAATTTAAGTCTGACGCTTCTAATGCGATTTTAATATTTTCAAATACTTGTCGTGTTTGTGTAGCTAAATCATTAATTCCAACAATTTGACCGTCTATATTAATTGCTACTTGTCCAGATATGTAAATCGTTCGTTTAGCGTTACTAACTTCCACTACATGTGAGTATCCAAAAGTTGGTGGCATCGTTTCTGGATTGATAAATTTCTTTTGCATGGCTCTTCTCCTCTTTGAATATCTTATTTTCTTTATATTAGATTTTAAATTCAGATTTTACCGTTCAGCTGCTACATTTGTAAATGTATATTAACACTTTAATTTAAAGTTATTGATGGATTATGTACGTTTGATTTTTTTGTGTGCTTGTTATAATTACACCTTGTTTTATTAATTCTTCAGTTACTTTTGTATAGAAAAAGTGATACCACCAGATAAAAAACTCTTCATAAGTAATTTCTTTTGAGTATCTGCTGCTGGCAAAGTATTGTTTTAAAGGTTTATCGTTTTCATTGAATAATAAGACTAAATCTTCACTGATTGTGTTTGCAATTTCGGTAAGTATAAATAAGTCTGTTGATTTAAATACAGGGATAACAGGTTGTGAATTTTGATATAAGCCTAATTTTTCGTAAACTACGTTTAAATGTAAGTCTTTTTGTCTATCTGCTGCTACGAAACCTTTTACTAATTGTTTTTTCTTATAATTAATATCGGTACTATTGTTTTGAAAATATTCTTTAAATGTTTCGTTATCTGCTGTTATTAAATTTAATGTTGAATATCGAGAATTTCCATAAAGACCAATTTGAACTTCTCCTAAATCTAAATACGTATTACCATACATCCCGAAAGCCTCTATATCTGTTAGTTCTTGTTCTTGAATAGCATAATAATATCGTTTCTTATTTCTTAAAGGTCGTTTCTTTTTTAAATAGTTTTCTTCAATGTAATTTATTTGTCCAAAATCTAATAACACACCACTATACAATAAAAGACTATAAGATTCTCTAGATAAATGATTAAACGTGTCGATTCTTTTTGAAATATCTTCAATATGACTTGAATAGTTTTCAAAAATCTTAAGTGTTGGTTTAATTAGAGGTTCACAAAGATTATAAAGCTTTTCTCCTTCACAAACTGTTATAATCATACACGTTGGATAGTACCTCCCTCCTATTTGTTTCAATAGCCCCTCTGCTTCTAATAAATTAACACGCTTTTCAAATTCATCATTCGTCCAATTTAACATCATTTTTATAGCATTTGACTCAAAACCAAGATGAATCAATACAAGTAAATATTGAAGTTTCGTTCCTTTTATTTTTATAGATGGCGAATTATCTCCAGACGAAATCATTTTTGCTTCATAAGCTGTATGTAATATATTCTCCGGACTATTATTAGTGAACATTTCATATTCTCTCCCTTACTAATAAATTCATTATAAAATCTATGTATTTATTAAGTTCTATAAACGAAAATGAGTGTCCTCTAATAATCTCAAATTAAAAACCTTAGCATAGATATACTAAGGTTCCTTACATTTTTATAATGAATGAATTCTTTCATAGTCTTTTTTAAAATGTTTATTTTGATTTAGTAATTCGGCTGGTAAATTATGATTTTGTAGTACCTGATTTAAAGAATTCATAAAGCTATATGATCCTCCTACAAAGCTTACTGTATAAGTTTCATACTTGACGTAACCATCCCCATCAAAATATTCACGAACAAAATGATGTAAATATTCTTCTGGTACGAAAGGGAATTCAATGTTAAAAGATTTACATGGCATAATTCCATGTATGTTCATAAGGTTATATTTTATTGTTTTGCTATTAATATTTAGCATATATACACCTGTTTTTTTGTTTTGGTATAGCGGCTGATTTGTTTTTAGTTCTTTTTTTATATCTTCTAAAATATAACTTTCTTTTTGTATAACACCATCCGCTGCTATAAATCCTAAAATATAAGCCATATTATTTGACCACATTTTAAAATAATTTTCTGTTATGTCATATTTTCTCTTCCAACTGCCTATAGCGCGCCTTGGTACGTTGCTATCTGATAGAACCATCCGAATATACCTCGCAGACACATTAGCAAGCGTAGCTATTTCTGAGGTACTCTTCCCTTCTGTATATAGCTGCGTTATTTCAGATTTCGATAGTTTACATTTTGATTTCTTTTTTCTCTCTATTTGCACTTACATCCTCCCCTTCCTTTTAATAATTAGGGACATATTTTCTTCTATAACATATAACAAAACGTATGTTCTTTGTTACTTGTAAGAAGAAATTTACTAAATTAAAACAATTTACATTTACTTAGTATTCGTTTTATCTGCTGCTGCATGGTTTTTATTTTGTATATAAGAATAATGAATTTGACAAATTTATTAAATGTACTGCAATTACGGTGAAAGGTAAAATGATTTCGTTTAAACTACAAATAGCCACAGTTTGGAGATGCCTCTTCCCCGTTTCCTCTGTTTAATAGTAAACGTTATAGTGGTGCTTTTTCTTTAGAGCATGAAGATCTTCAAGAGATTGATGCAAAATACGGTCCATTCGATCTTACGTTAATGGAATGCGGGCAATATGATCCAAGGTGGTCTGCAATTCATATGTTGCCTGAAGAAACAGTACAAGCTCATATTGATGTACAAGGAGAATTACTTCTTCCGATTCATTGGGGTGCTTTTACATTAGCATTACACGAATGGAGTGACCCGATAGAACGTGTTACGAAAGAAGCTAACCGTTTAGGAGTTAAAATTACAACACCTCAAATTGGGGAATCTATTACGTTAAAATCTACAGACTATCCTAGGTATGCTTGGTGGCAAAAAGTCTAATTATAATAAAAAGCGAATCTGTCTCATATAGAAGATTCGCTTTTTTTCTTATTAATTATAATGTATTTTTTACAAACTGATTAAACTTGTCTATTTCTTCAACGAATGGATTATGATTACTTTCTTCAAATTTAGTTAATGTTGCGTTCGGGATTAAATTTGCTATTTCACGAGAAAATATGTAGGGACATTGTACATCATGCTTACCACAGTATATAAAACTTGGGATTTTTACGAATTTAAGTTTCTGACGAACATCATAATCTTTATATTCAACTTGTCTAAAATAATTTAACCGATTGCCAACTGTCTTTCCGCTATTCGGCAATTTTAATGCCTCTTCAAGCTTTTCTTCAGAATAAAAAGACATAAGTGCCCACTCTCTACTTAATGCTTTTCTTTCTTCTTGTACTGTACTATCATCATTTAATGCATTCATAATTGATACGATTCTATTAAATTTTACATTTTCACTACAATATATACTATCTTTATGAGATGCATATTCCTTGCTCGCCGCTGCGCCACCAACAATTATTTTCGTTAAACTTTCTTGTGCTTCAGTCGCATATACAAGAGCTAACATCCCTCCTGTCGAATGACCAGCAAACCCCCACTTATTAATATATAAAGCTTCTCGAATCGCTTCTAAATCTTTAATCGTTTCGGTCATACTATATTCAGAATCAGTTTTAGCCAAATCTGAATTGCCACATCCTTTTAAGTTAACTAAATATACGCTATAATGGTCAGTAAATGGGTTTGCAAAAGTATTTCCATTATCATTATACTCACTATACAAATGAGTAACGCAAAGTGGAGGTCCTTCTCCCTTTAGAAAATATTCAAACTTTCCTCTTGGAGTTTTGATAATATTTGTTGTCCACATATCGAATCTCCTATCTGAAATTTTCATTTTCTCTTAGTTTGTTATTTATAAGCGAATAGTATTATATAAAGAAGTAAGTAACCTATCCTGCTTAACCAATTTCTGATTCCTATAATTTATTAATTTATGATTAGATAAAATAAAATTATGCTCTAATATGAATTCATTGTGGAGCACTTCAACTAAAAATTTAGGTATCATCTCTCCTACGCCGTAATTATAATCACTAAGAATCCAAGAAATCTCTTTCCAATCTAGAATTCCTTCTGAGACTTTTTTTGGAGTGTGATATATAAATTCATGAAGTAACTCTACTAGATAAACATACATACCGCCAGAATATGAAGAATCCTCCCATGTAATAATGCCTTTAAATTGAATTTGGTCATACGTAACTTTTATATTAGTCTCTTCTTTTATTTCACGAATCGCATTTTCTAAAGGTGTTTCGCCCTTTTCTATCTTTCCTCCTACACCATTCCATAATCCTTTTACCGGATCATATTCTCTATTTAACATAAGTATCTCTTCATTTCTTTTTATAAAACATAAAGTGTGCTTGTACATAACGTGATTCCTTCCTCCGTTTTTAATAAGCTCTTACTGGAGATATAAGATGGATTGCTGCAGAGTGTGTCCCTGCTTCAACTAATATCGGTCTCATAGAACCGCTGAAACTTAAAGTAACCGTTTCTTCTTTTATTGCCCTTAAAGCATCCAACATAAATCGTCCATCGAAAGATATATTGAATTGTTTTTCACCTTGAATTACATCTATCTGTTGTGTCTCAGATATTTTTCCAATCTGAGAAGCATTAGAAGAAACTTTAATTGTAGATTCATTTACAATTTCTAAGTTAACATTGTTATTTGCCCATTCACTTGCTAATAAGCTTGATCGATCTACCCCTTGTAACATTCTTTGTCTATCTATGTTAATGACTGTTTGAAATTCATTTGGAATTAAACTAGATATATTAGGATATTTCCCTTCAATTAATCTTGAATATAATGTAATTGTGCCGAATGTAAAAATAATGTGGCTTTCTGATAGATAAATAGAAACGAATTCTAAATTGCTGTTCATTAATTTTAAAAGTTCATTAATGGTTGCACTTGGTACAATACAATTCGCTTTCACATTAGTAGAAATTAATGTTTCACGTATAGCTAGTCTATGAGAGTCAGTTGCAGCGCATATTAATTTGTTGTGGTCTAACTTGATATGTACTCCAGTAAGAACGGGTCTAGATTCATTTTTCGCTACTGCAAAGACTGTTTGTTTAAACGCATCAATCAATTGTTTTGTTTCTATTTGTATTTCTGCATGATCGTCTATTTGTGGTACGTTAGGAAATTCATTCGCTGGAAAGCCATTTAAGTTTAATGTGATTTCTTCTGATTGTATGGTAATTGTTTGCTCATTCTTACTTTTTATTACTATATCGCTTGGCATTTTCTTTATAATTTCAATGAAGTATTTTGCAGGTACAACAATTGTTCCTGCTTTTAAGGTAGTCGTAATTTGTTCGTCATCCATGGAACTAGGGATGAATTTTTCGATGAAAATATTTGAATTACTTGCGATTAAAGTAATTCCAGATTGATCTGCAGTTATTTTTATACCGGATAGTATAGGAATTATAGCTTTGGTAGATATTGCTTTACTTACTTCTGAAAGTGCTTGAGTGAAATGTTTATGATTAACGATAAACTCCATTTTTTCCCCGCCTTACATGAAATGATAGTTTTATGAAGATTGATGAATGATTGTTCCGTTAAAAAAGTAAGGTACTGTTTCTTTCCTTTGTAATATATTTAATAAGTGTTCTGGTATACGTAAATGCGGTTCTGCTCTATGTAATTCCATCCAAGTAATCTCTTCAATTTCTTTTGGCCTTGTTATATTTGTTTCCCCTCCAATTATTTCTCCTAAAAAATTAAAGAATATTGCATGATGTCCTCTCTCTTCAAAAAAAGCTTCGCTAATGTAACAAATACCATTTACAGTTATATGTAGACCGGTTTCTTCTTTCACTTCTCGAATGACTGCCTCCTCTAACGTTTCTCCTAATTTAACTGCACCACCTGGTAGTGTGTAATAAGAACCATTCTTCCCTTTGTTTTTTACCATTAAGATCTTTTCATTTGTTTTATCGTATAAAAGCGCATATGTAACATTTACTTTTTTCATCTAAGTCCACCTTCAATAACGAGAATTTTCTGTCTTTGTTACATTCTACCATTTAATCGTTTTAAAATATAAAAAAATTAATAGAGTATTTCATTTATCTATCCTTAGTAAAGGTAATAATTGATCCCCCTTCATTTCTAAATAAAAAGAACGTATTTTGAAAGTAATTATTCAACGTACGCTCTTTATGATTTGATTGATTCATTTTGGGATTCTATATATTTTCTAACCTTTTTTCCAAATAGTATCGATTATGTCCTTTAGGGTGATCTTCACTTACTCCAATTACTTTATATCCATGTTTTTTATAAAAAGCAGGTGCCTGAAAGCTAAAAGTATCTAAATTGATTAGGCTACACTCTTTTTCAATTGCAAATTCTTCAATAAGTTTTATTAACTTGGTTCCATAACCTTCGTGTCTATATTCTTCAGAAACCCATAAGAAATCAACATGTACGTGGTGCCAAAATGTAATTCCAGTTATTCCGCCTACTATTTCTTCATTTTCATTTTTCACTATAAAACTAATTTTTTCTGAAGGCTTTTTCTCTTCATCTGAAATATGTTTTTGATTATATTCAATTACTTTTTCTCTTATGTAATCACTATCTTCTTGGACCCATTGTTTTACTATTTTCATTTTAATTATCACGCTCCTTTTAAAGTATCTATTCAATTTAATAATCGTAATATCCTGTCTAACTTAATTGTCGTAGTGCAATGTTTCATTTCACTAAAATTTAAAAAAGCCGTACTACATTTTATTTGTAGTACAGCTTTTTACCGCGTTTGATTCTTTTTACTTAAAACTTCCGTTAGTTTGAACGTATTAGTACAATAATTCAATTGTATTACTGCGAAAAAGAATGAACATTCCTAAACCAATTAGAACAATTGGAACGATAATATGACAATTTCTCTCAAGTACTTTAGCTAAAATAGGAGCTCTTAACAATGTGTAGCTAATCAAACACCATATTGCTATCATGCAAAAAAAGATAATTAATGTAACGATATTTGCTTCCAAGGATTGACTAGTGAACATTGGTATATAAATTGAGATATTATCAGCTCCATTAGCTAATGTAATCGCAGCTACTTTAAATAATGAACTAGAAGCTTTATCAATGACTTCATTACTTTTGTTAGAACGAAGTGAGAATAGTCCTTTAATCCCCATATAAATTGGCACGAATCCTAATAATCCAATCCACGATATAGGAATGAAAAAAGAGCTTAAGGAACCAATAATACTTAGAAAAATAATTACACTAAACCCCAAATATTGTCCAATAACAATATAAAGTTCTTTTATCTTAGTTTTTCCCTGGAAAGTTCTATCTTCTTCCTTACATACTCCTGTCTTTACTTGTGAAAATAAAACAAGGAGTATAAAAATATCATCAATATTTGTTGAAGTAAATGCAATAAAAGAAGAAATTATAGTTGTAACCAAAATAAGCCAACTACCTTTATAATGAAATGTATGCCTACTAGCGAAGCGGATTAACTGTAGTTTTTTATCAATATTTTGATTCTTTTATAAAACAATATGAATATTTTACTTATCTGCTACTTGATTCGTTAATAAATAAACTACTTTATTGCTTCTCAAATCATTTCATTTTAAATTAAGTAAGTGTATTCTTCCTACACAATGGCTAAAAAGGGAAAATTAAATGTTGTGTAATATAAAAAGAGCCCTTTATGAGGACTCTTTTTAAACTTAAGCTACTTTTCGATATAAATGTTGTGTTTCTTTTTTCTTTTCTGCTTTTGGTGGACGAATTAAAATAGATATAATGAAAGAGATAATAGAAAGAACGCCGATTATAATAAAGGTTGGTTCAAATCCTCCAAGAAGCGCCCCGATGAATGATCCTGTAAGTGCACCGAATCCGAAACCTTGGTATACAATCCCATAATTTGTACTATGGTTTTTTAATCCGAAGAAATCTCCAACAATAGCTGGGAATATAGTGATATTACCGCCAAAGCAAAAGGCAACACTTGCTACACATGCGAAATATATGCCGTAATTTAGCGGAATGAAACTTAATGTAAAGACTGACAATCCAATGATAATAAACGTTGCAGAAACGATTTTCATTCGACCTATTTTATCTGATAACGTTCCAAGAACAATACGACCTACTGTATTAAAAATTGCAATCATTGCAACGGCGTTAGCGGCAGTTGCTGCGCTAAGTCCAACGAGCTGCACTCCGATATCTTTGACCATACCGATTAAATATAGACCGCCCATACACGATGTGAATAGCATAAAAAACAAAAGGTATACTTGTTTCGTTCGCATCATTTCACGAGGTGTATAATCATTGTGTAAAGTCTCAGCTACAGTGTTACTTACTATTGCTTCACGTAAGAAGAACGATCCGATTAATACTAAAAGTAAGACGATAATCCCCCAATATAAAAAGGCTTGTGATACACCAAGGCTGTCGATCAGATTTCCGTTTATATATCTAAAGATTAAGCTGCCCATTCCATATGCTGATACAGATATACCTGAAATAAGCCCTTTCCGATTCGGAAACCATTTAATTAAATTAGATAATGATGTGATATAAGCAGTTCCATCGGCATAACCAACTACTACACCAGCTAATAAATATAGTAATGGTAAGGAGGAAACTTGTGAACTTAGTATTAAACCGAGTCCCAGCACAATCCCTGCAGTAGCGATGAGTTTTCGAAGCCCTAATTTTTGCTGTAACTTTCCTGCAAATAATGTTGAAAATGATAAAGAGAAGCTTGTAATGGAGAAAGTTATAGCAACTGAATTAAGGTTCCATCCAAACTTACTTACAAGGGGCTGATTAAATAAACTCCATGTATAAATTGTTCCAAGGCCAATTTGAACAATGATTGTACCTAGAACAATTAGTAACGGATTTATAGAAGTTTGTTTCATACTAACTGTCCCCTTCTTTTATCGTGACATGAATTTTCACAGTTAGTATAACCACCATAAAAAGCAAGATACTGCATGAAAAATGGAAATTGAATTCATGTACACAAAAAGACACTCCATTATGAAGTGTCTTTCTGCAGGTTATATTAGATTTACTTAAAGAAAGCTTTGTTAAGATAAGACATTTTCAAATGCTTATGTATATAGAATACCAAAAGATTTCTGTCATGAGATGGGACTTAAGATGTATTTTTCATTCATCATATAGTCGGATAAACGAAAAATTAATATTCAATTTCATCAAAATCTTTCGGCTGCGGTACCGTTTGCATATTAGCTGCATCTTTTGGATCGCTATAAATTGCATTTTGTTCTGTATTTACATCCTTAATGTTTTGCTTTTTATTTTTGTTCACTTTATCTTTCACTTTCAATCACTCCTTTTTGTTATAGGAGTAATTATGCCCTATTACTGTTACGAAATGTATCAACGACTAAATTACTAAATTCACGTAAATAATATAAATAATTATCACCGCCGTAGTTGTATCTTTTATTATACATTTTCGCAACAACTACATTATATTCAGGTATTACTAATATAGTTGGTCCCGTAATTCCTAATATTTGATACGAGCCTTTTGGTACGCGTTCACCTAGTTCACTTAATTGTGCAGGTTCATTTTGAACGAACCAAAACAAGCCATTTTGTGGTAGCTCTTTATTTGCATATGTTGGACTCTGCAAACTCGTAGCGATTTTTATAACTTCTTTTGGAACAATTTGTTTATCATGTATCATACCTTGATTTAAATGAAGATTGCCCCACTGTGCAAATTCTCTAGCGGAGACAAACAGATTTTTTTCAGTACCGTCATCTACTGTACCAATTTCACTAATTGCGTCTTTATTTGGATCATCAACAACTGCAACTAAATTATCATCTTGCTGTATTCTCCATCCTGTTTCTTGGAAATTAGCAGGTTTAAACACACGCTCTTTTAACAATTCAGGAAAACTTTTGTTATATAGCTGATAAATAAGACGTGTCATCATTCTTACATTAATATCTCTATACGCCCATCCTTGCCCCGGTTCAAATTCACGAAAAATTATCCCGCCATTCGTTTCTTCTAATCCGTGCGAATGTGTTACTAAATGTCTTATCGTCGTTTTACTAAGCAATACAGGATCAAAGTCTTTAAAATATTTTATCGCTTCATCATCAATAGAGTTTATTTTCCCCTCGTAAAGCGCATACGCTATCATTAATCCTAAATAACTTTTTCTAGCAGAAGCAACGTTAAATTGTGAAGATGCTGTTACTTTCTTGCTTGTAGATGTATTTGAGTGATAGCCACTATAATGCTCCAGTACAATTTTGTTATCTTTCATTATGCAAAGCGCTGCTGCAGAGCTATGGTTTTGTTCTTTTATATTTTCTACCCAAGAAATCAACTTATCATATGTATACAAATAACTCCCCCTTAATACACATAAAAATTACAGCTTGAAAGAAAAGTGCAAAATAGTTTTCACACCTTTCCTTCAAGCAAAATATCTTTGATGTTCTATACTTAAATGATCCACCAGTTCCAGCAATTAAAGCAACCGAAACATCCAGCGCATCCTATGCATCCGCCGCAACGACCTGCACAACCACCACATCTGCCGCCACATCCGCCACAGCGTCCACCACAACCTCCGCATCCGCCGCAACGACGTGCATCGTCTTGAATGTAGTAGTATGGATATTGACTTTGTTGTTGATCCCAATACACAACATTACCAGTTTGATAATCATTAAGGTTTAATGATTGTAGTTCTTGTTGAAACTGATTCATTATGAAACCCCTCCATTTATAAATATAAATTCCGTCCACATATTGAAGTTAATAAATTTTAATAAACAAAGTAGAAACAAATGGCTATATACTTGAATACGTACATCAACAAAATATGAACTTACACTAGGTGATGTACCTTGTTTTTCAGCCTATTTTCTTAATCTCTTTTTGCTGGACGAATTTATTATTAATAGAGGTTTTTAAAAATTACTAATCCAACAGTTTAGTAGTTCATCACTTAATTTTCTTTCTAGTAACTCTTTAACTGAAGGTTCTGGCATGATTTTATAAGTATGTAAAGCTTCTTGATTATAATCTATCCAGTGAAACGCCAAATGAGATTCTTTAGATTTTGGTATGAAATCAATATGTAGCTCTTGTGAATCTATCTCAAAAATATGATTGATTTCATGGTGAAGAACTTCTCGATCTTGCCATCGGTTTTCTATGACTCCTAAAAATTGTTTTATACTACAATTTACTCCGAGCTCTTCCCTTAGTTCTCTTATTAATGCATTCTCAGCTGATTCGCCAACTTCAACATGACCACCTGGTAAAAAATAATGATGGCCAATATATTCAGCCATTAACAATTTTTTATCCTTAATCATAACAGCTCGTACAATATGATGAAATTTATTGCTCAATTGTTATTCCTCCCATTCATTTATTTTATATTTGATTAAAATAGTCATTTAATATCGGGATAATATAAATCATAGGTGTTTCATACGGATGAATTTCGTTAATAACTTCAAGTGCATCCTTTACAAGATCCCGTTTGCACTTTATTTCAATTTTACATTCTTGCCCTTCACAAATCTGACCAATTTCCCCGTTAAAAGGTGATGCGCCTTTTAACGGTCTCCAGTATCCTTTCACAGAACTATAGGACAGACAATGATCATATTCTCCCGTTTTACAAGCACCAATTTTATTTAACTCATTCCTCAACATTTCAATGTATTCTTCAGGGATAAATACTTCAATTTTCACTTCAGTAAATTGCATAATTCATTTCACACCTTTGCTACATAATAATTAAACGAATAAGCGATATACTTGCTCGCCATCATAATCATGTCCCAATGACTGAAAACCGTAACTTTCATATAGTTTCTTTGCAGAGATATTATCTTTATGTACTGTTAATCTAATTTCTTTACACGCCTTAAACGTATTTTTTATTAAATATATACTTTCTTGTAATGCTGCTTTTCCATAACCGTTACCTTGCTGCTTTTGATCGATAATAAATCCGTTTATCCAATACATATCAGTTGTTTCTTTTACAACAGCATGCATAACAAAACCAACCATTAGATCGCCATTGTATATCGCAAATGGTTGGTATTCTACAGCGTCCCCATCTGGTTTTATATATACTTTAGCAAGTGAAACTGCTACAGCCGGAACAAATTTTCTTTGATTTTCTTTAACTTGTAACTTTAATGCATCTTCCCAATTCTCTCTCGTAACAACCTTTAACTGGATATTCAATATGGTAAGCTCCTTTATAAAAAGAATGTATTTATATATTCAACGCAGTAAAATAATTCCCTGTTTCTTAATTTTAAGAAACAGGGAATTATCACTTCTAAAAAATCTATCCAGTTATATCGCTGTACTTTTCACTTCGAATATCTTTCTTTAATGATACATACGCTATTAAAACTCCAAGTATAGTAATTACTCCACCAACTACCGAAATAAAAGTAGGTACTTCACCTAACCATACCCAAGCTATAAAACAAGCAATTACTGGCGTTAAATATAGAGAGCTTGTTGCCTCGGAAGCACCAGTATGAGATATAATATAGGCCAATGCAATATACGGGAGTACTGTTGGAAATAAACCTAAATATATAACGCTCAAATTCACTTCAAGAGGAGCCACCAGTATTTCTTGATACATTCCCGGTAAGAAAATAAGCATACATACCGTACTAGATAAAATTGTATATATGGTAAATGGCAAGAAGCCGTACTTTTTTAAGTACGATGTTTGAAAAACGAAAAATAGACTTTCTGAAACGGCTGCTAATAATATAAATAATCCCCCGCTATTAAATTGAATAGACCCCCCTTGACTAAATGATATGAAAGCAATTCCTATAAAGCTAATTACACCACCGATCCATCCATTTGCTTTCATTTTTTCATTTAAAAAAACAAAAGCAAGAATTGCCGTTACTATAGGAGTAACTGAAACGATTAAACTTGCCGATCCAGCATTTACTGTTTTTTCACCATGGTTTAATGCGATGTGATAAAAAGTAAATCCTAAAGCACCAAATAAAAAAATCGCTGGAATATCTTTTAGATCAGGTAATCGTAGTTTGTATATAAACGAAAACAAAAGAAGTATGAATGAAGCGATTAACAAACGAAGTAAAGTAAGATGTTCAGGTGTGTAAGATTCAAGACCCATACGAATTGCCGGAAAGGCCGTTCCCCAAATTAAAATTGTAAAAGAATGAGCACATATAATTCGATAATCCCATTTTTTATAATTCATGTTTTCTCTCCCCCTTCAAACCAACCACTTTATAATTACCAATTATTTCTTCCCATCATATTTAATAGTTGATACAATGTCTTCAACCAGTTTTTTATCGTAAAAACCAACCACTTGGCATTTTTCAAGTGAGCGAAGGAGTTTTTTGATGACCACTAGTAAAAAACTACCTAAGTATCAGCAAATAGTAGATTATATGAAAGAAAAAATTGAAAATGGAGAATGGCCAATTGGAAGTAAGATCCCTAGTCAAAGGCAGTTAGCGAAATTATTTCAAGTAAATCGCAGCACTGTAATAACTGCACTAGATGAACTTATGGCTGATGGATTGATTCAAGGGAAAATTGGAGCAGGAACAATTGTAATAAATAATACATGGTCATTATTAGCAACGAATCCACCACCTGATTGGAGTGAATATGTAAAGGCTGGTATTCATAAACCAAGCAAGTTAATGGTACGAGAAATAAATGAAGCAGAAGCAAATAACAAACTTATCCATCTTAGTAAAGGCGAACTTTCTCCTCATCTTTTTCCGTTAGAAACGATGCAGTCCATTATAAAAAAAGTAAGTGAGGAATTAGATTATTTTGGATATGAGGAACAAAAAGGGTTTTATCCGTTACGTGAAGCAATAAGTAAATACGTAAAATCATTTGGAATACATGCATCACCAAGTTCCATATTAATCGTCTCGGGTGCATTACAAGCATTACAATTAATATCAATTGGTCTTTTACATAGAGAGTCAACCGTTTTACTTGAACAACCTTCTTACTTATATTCACTTCATGTATTTCAATCAGCAAATATAAATCTATCTGGTATATCAATGGATCCTCACGGTATATTACCTAACGAGTTATTAAAACGAATTAAATACAGTCAGAAGAAAAATATTTTATATTCAATCCCTTGTTTTCAAAATCCAACAGGGGTATTAATGTCTGAGGAGCGAAGAAAAGAAATATTAAAAATATGCGAAAAGGAACAGTTACCTATTATTGAAGATGATATTTATCGAGAGTTATGGATTGAGGAACCACCACCAGTTCCTTTAAAGTCAATAGATAAACATGGACATGTATTATATATTGGTAGCCTATCTAAAACACTTAGTCCTGGGCTTAGAATTGGATGGATCATAGGTCCTGAACCTGTTATTGATAGATTGTCAGATATAAAAATGCAAATAGATTATGGATCAAGCTCCTTATCCCAAAGAGTTGCTGCTGAATGGATAAATAAAGGTTTTTATGAGGAACATGTTGCAAACGTAAGAATTAAACTAAAAGAACGAAGACAAATAATGATACAAGCTTTAGATAAGTATTGTGCAGATATTGCCACCTGGGATATTCCTAGTGGTGGATTTTTTATATGGCTAAAGGTAGTACCTAGCATTCCGATGAAGAAATTATTTTCAAAGGCACTATCAAAAGGGATTCTATTAAACCCGGGACGTATCTATGAAGAAGAAACAGATCGATACATTCGTTTATCATATGGATATGCTTCTCCAGAGCAAATGACTAACGGTATTAAATTGTTAAGCGAATTAATTCGTAAGTTAATGACATAATAAAAACTCCTCTTTTTCCATAGAGGAGTTTTTGTGTATTTTATTTACCACAACCGCATTTCCTGCCCCAACACAATAAGTCCTTCATAAGGATCCCCGTCAATGTTTAATACTTGAGCAAAAGCAGGTTCTGTTTTTAAACCGTTCTCTTTTAAGCGAATAATTTCTTCTCTTATATGTGGATGTTGCATTAATAACATGTGCTCTACTATCATATGTCTATATGCATTTTGGTTGCGCACTGGCTTAGGCTGAGCAAATAATTCAAATTTAAAACCTTCAAATTCAAAATTTACTTTTATCGATTCAGTATTTTTAATTTTTTTCTTTTTTATTTTGAATCCTTCATAAGAGCCATATAAAGATCTCATTTCTTGTTCAAAAACATCAAAGTTATGTACTTCCATTACTATATCTAAGTCAGATTGAAGCGTATCAATTCTTATAGGTATAGTCCCACAAAGAACGGGATTATATAAAGCTAAATCCTCCATGATGTTTAGTTTATTCAAAACATCATAAACCTTTTGTTGCTTGTCATTCCCTGATTGTAAATATGTAATAGATGTAAACATGGAAGTCTCTCCTTCATTTCACGTAATACGTGACTCACTAAATTCAAGAAAATTTGTTCTAAGAGTACCTTTATTTCAATATATTAAGACGAATAAACGATATGTTTCAACTTTTCTCCTATACTGCAATACTATAAAAATAAAAAAGGAGGAATTATTATGAGTATTTTCAATGTTCTTTTAACCATCCACATTTTATTTGGAACAATATGTTTAATTACCGGTATTGTAGCGATGGTTGCTCAAAAGAAGAAAGGGAAACATACGGAATGGGGCGAAATATATCATGCATCCTATGTTGTCATTACCCTCACTGCAATTATATTATCCATTATAAACTGGGATAAAATCGCATATTTATTTTATGTAGCAATTTTCTCTTATGCTTTTGCGATTTATGGATACCTAGCACGAAAAAAACGCTGGAAAAATTGGATCCACCACCATATTAGAGGTATGTTAGGTTCTTATATAGGTGCGGTAACCGCACTTTTAGTAAACGTCGGCATTCATATCCCCTTAATTAATTTACTGCCACCTATATGGTTTTGGTTTTTACCTACATTAATCGGTATTCCTCTCGTAGCCAGTGTATCAAAAAAATATAAAAAGCGTAGTTAAAATTCATTACATTTTCGTTACTTTCTGATGATTATTATAAAACATTATACTCAATGTAATATTTTATTAATAAATTCAAAATTGTACTGCTTTAAGTTAGTCACTTATAGCTAAATAAAAAGAATCCAATAAAGTATTGGATTCTTTTTCGAATTTCATTTTAATGTAGGCTCTATGTATTCAATAATGTTACCATCCGGATGACGAATTATCATTTTCATACCTGTAGGTACTTGTATTGGTTCAGTAATCATTACGCCGTTATAGTTTAAGATTAGTTCTTTTACTTCGTTGAGATCATCAATTACGATCGTTGCAGCAACATGATTCTTAATTGTTTCATTTAATTCTTCAATTAAAAGTAAATTTGTAAATCTAATTACATGCGTTCCATTCATTTGAAATTCCTGTGGTTTTTCTTGCTTTAATAGTATTTTGTAAAATTCTAGATGAGTTTGTAAGTCTGAAACATAGAGGCGTGGAACAACAGCTAATATATTCATCCTACTTACACTCCTTTTTATTTTAACTAGATTAATTATATATTAATCGAAAATTTCTATAAACTATTACGTTAAAAATAGTATCTTTTAATTAAACTTCAAAACTGAATGTAATCGATCCGGATAATTCGTAAACATCCCGTCAACTCCCCATAATATTAACTTTTTCATGTCTGCTTCATTATCTACAGTAAATGGATGAACTTCTAATCCGTGTTTCTTTATTTTCTTTACATAAGCTGCATCAATATATTTGTAGTTCATACCAAGACCTATGCAATATGTACTATACTTCTCTATTTCTGATTCAGTTAATTGAACTGCTTTTTTGTAAGATAGTAATTGGACTAGAGGTATATTAACATGTAAACTATGTAGCTTTTGCAAACTTTCTTCACTAAATGATTGAATAATAACTTTATCCTGTATTTCATAGTGATTGATAATTTCTAATAACTTTTCTTCCATTCCTGAATATTCATCAGGTGATTTTGTTTCAATATAATAGTTCGCGTCATGCCCAAACACTTCAATTACTTCTTCGAGTGTTGGAACTTTAGCATTTTCATATTCTTTCTTTGCTAAATTTGGATACTTTTTATTGTAAGTAGAACCTGCATTTAATTGCTTTAATTCCTCTAATGTATGTTCCTTAACTAGCCCCGTACCGTTTGTAGTACGATTTACTGTTTCATCATGCATAGCTACTAAATGTCCATCTTTTGTCATTTGAAGATCTATTTCTATATAATCGCCTTTTAATTGTTGTCCCAATTTATACGCAGCAATTGTATGTTCCGGTGCATACGCCGAAGCCCCTCTATGTGCAATGTTTTTTATATAATTCGATTGATTAATAGCTTTTGTGTACTTAAGTTCATTTACTTTATGAAAAACAAAAGTACCTATTACTATAAATGTACAAATGATTGTAACGATATATATCTTTTTCATAATAATGTATTAACCCCTACATGAAAGCAATTTGGCTTGGATAATTTATTCAAATAAATGTCGATTTTCAAATACCGTCATTTGTCCAACAGATTGAAAACCAGCCTTTTTATAAATAGTAATCCCATCAGGTGAAGCTTGTAATACACATTGAGCAACGTTTAATTCCTTTGCTTCTTGCAGCAAGTAATGAAACATAGTAGAACCAAATCCTTTTCCTCTCATTTCTTCTTTCGTTGCTATATCATAAATACCAATACTATCTTGTGTACACACTAATGAACCAACCGATACGACTTCATCTTTATAAAACCCTAAGTATAGTTTCATATTTTCACTATTCCATAAATGGAAAGAAGCAGTTTGATTGTAGAATGCTTGTACATGTATACCTTCCTCGGATGTACCAAATAGACTAGCTAACGCTTCTCCAAACTTTTTAATTTGTCCTGACGAAGATGCTTTTTGTATCGTAAAACCTTCTGGCAAGTTTGTTGTTGGATGTATTGTATGTAAGTTTGCTACCATCGCGATATTTTGTTCTGCTTCTTTTAATCCAAGCTTTATTAATTCATTCTTTATATTACCCTCTAGCTTCTCATCCCAAAACCAAACACTCATTGGATATTTCTTTTGATTATAGTACGCTACCTCCTTATATAATTTCTCGATATTTTCCGTTACATTATTGTTTAGTAAAGTAATGATATTAAATGTATCTGCAGGTAAACCACAGTCAACAGCAATGTAACCCTTCGTTTCTTTTACATTCATTCCCTGTGCCTGCCGCGCAATATATGAAGTTTTATATGTAAAATTATCTATTAGTAACTTTTTAAAATTCATTCATTTTGCCCCTTTCATAAAAATTCAAATTCGAATCTTTCAGTATTAAATATAACATATAAGAAATATACCTATTTCTATAAAAATATCTCTATAAATCACTCTTTGTCTCCTTAAAGAATTAAATATGATATAACGTTGTCGGAATGAAAAAAGTGGTATATAATAAATATTAACATTACTAGTAATTATTTTAGGTATTCCTAGAATAAAGGAGCGATACATATGAAAATTACTATTTATTTCGGAAGTCATGAAGATCAAGATGTTCGTACAATGGACTGTCATTTAGATGTAGAAGATACAGAAGAAATTGTTTCTGTATCATAATATAAATTGTATGGATGAACCCTCTTCCCTACAGCGTTTAAGACACCTTTTACAGGTGTCTTTTTTGTTGTTTTTTTCGTCAAAAACCCTTTACTTTATAGCGTTTTAATAGTAAAATATAAATATACGAACAAACGTTCTTTTTATTTTACTTGTACATGAAGGGATGATTTTTACAATGGCTCAAGCAAAGCGCAGAGGAAGAAAAAAGCAAACACCTATTATTTCAAATACAGGCTTTATCGGCTCTGTCTTTATTGATACATTGGAGTTACAAAAGAAATCCTATTATTTCGCCCGTAAAAAACTTCAAATTGTTCATCACGTATTAGATGGTCTATCTGGGGCAACAAGCTCTCTATTTAAAGAGCATAACATTTCAGCATACATGTCATGTGTATATTTACATAAACAAAAGAAAATCGGATTTGTTCTTTCAACGAAGCCTTTTGAACAAAGTGACGGTGTTGCTTACTTTATAAATTATTTAATCGAAAAGAATTTTTACGGTAACGAGGAAGTAGAATATCAAGAAGTATATAATACAGGTTTTATTGGTGTAGTATTCGCCGATTTATGTAGTATAGATCGTTTTAATTTCGAGTTTGAAATGGGTATGTTAACGAAATTAATGAAAGATATGATTATTCCGGTTAAAGAACTCTTTTTACGCCACAATGTACCGGCATACATTTCCACTTCTCATCTAGAGGAACAAAACAAATTAGGTTTCGTTCTATCTGTAAAACCATATGATGAACGTGCAGAAGCAGATTTATATTTTGAGGCGTATTTAAAAGAACGCGGGTTATTTATTGGTGATGAAGAAGACGATATTGATAAGATTGTTATTAGAAAAACAGCTGAATTACGATAGATAAGCGCAGGATGATGATCCTGCGCTATTTCGATATTATTTAATTACGTTCAACACTATACCCTTTTGAATGAATTTCTAAATTCAATTTATTTGAGTAAGCCTGATTTAAAATAAGAAATACGATTCCTCCTCCAATTGGAAGCGTGTAGGATGGAATATGATTTAATAATAGACCTGATAATGCCAGTGCTATCGGCTGCATCATTTTACCTAAACTTAATCCAATACTAAGCACTCTGCCCCTATATTCATCTGGAATCTCTCTTTGCATAAAATAAATTAAAGGGATATCGATTAATGCTATCATTAACCCTAAAAAGAACATAATGGCGCAGTACATGGTCACAAATACAATTTTATTCACTTCAATACTTTTGAATAGAACAGGTGCACCTGAAACTATCATAAAAATTGCCATCATAAAACTTGTTTTTTTCAATAGATAGGAATAAGAAAAACGATTCGTTATCTTTTTTACTATTATTGCACCAACTATCATACCTATTGGAAAAGTCCCTTGGATCAAACCAAATTGTTTAGAACTAATGTTGAGAACTGTATTCATAATGTATGGCAATGGAACAGTTACAGAAAATCCTAGAAAAAAATTAAGTGAAATTAAAATACGAAACGTATTTTTTAAGCTCTCCCGCTCCATTAAGTAAGAGTATCCCGCCTTTATATCTTTCATAAAATTAATTTCCCTTATTGAACATTCCTTATTTATGTATTGCTCGCACAATTTAAAGTTGATAAACAATATGGATATAGCCGAAAGGATAAATGAAATACCGTTAATGATTATAAAAGTGTTCATCTCAAAGACTGCAAAAACAATGCCCCCTAACATAGGCCCTAGAATTAAAGATATAGAATCGATAATTTTGCTTATAGAGTTAAGACTCATTAGTCTCTCTTTAGAGACGATATTTGGTTTTGCAGCCTCTAAACCTATTACAAAAAATGTTGTAAATACTGTCATCAGAAAGGTAGTAGTATAAATGATGAATAAGTTTAACCCATAATAGTTGCTTACTATATAAACAGTTATTAATAAGCATCCGCTTAGTACATCCATACAAACGACGAGTTTCTTTTTATCAACCTTATCAACAATTACACCGGCAAATGGATTCATAACAATCATTGGAATCGTTCCTAAAATAAGCGTAATCGCGAAATTTAAAGCAGATCCGGTTATTTGTAATACATACAATCCTAATGCGAAACTATAAATAGAGCTACCGAATATTGATACTGTTTTTGCAATTGAATATAAACAAATATTCCTTAGTTCTTGGTTTCTTTTTTTATTTTCTATATGTAACCGTAAACTTGTCATAACTTTTCCCCCTGCCTAATTTTGTGTTACGTACATTGTAAGTTCTTGGGTCAACCCAATCGCAATATGTACGATTTGAATAATTTTAAGGGGAAATAAATAAAAGATGGGGTTAACCCCATCTTTTTCCGAAAAATGAATATGTATAAATTTCTTCACCTTGAACAAAGAAATCCTCGTACTTTCCGCCTCGTTTCAAATAATTTGAAGTACTTTCATCAATGGATTGAAACTGTAGATTTTGGAGTTCTTTCTTTATTTTTGAAAGTGTAAAATTTGCTCGAAAATTATTTGTAATTTGGCTATTTAAGCTGAAATTTTTAAATAAAATAAATAAACTTAATAAATAACAATTGGATTTAAAAAGTGGGTTTAATTCGTGAAGTAAAAAATCCGCACAGATAAAGAGAATATTTCTTCTCGGATTTTTTCTCGCTAATACGTCTTTTAAAAATAAAAGTTTATTGAAATCTCTATCTACTGCGATGTATAGGCAATCTTCGGGTAGTTCTTCATAAATGCTCCTCAAAAAGAACCCAAGCCCTGATCCTATATCTAGTATTAATTTGTTATTTAAATCTAAATGTATTAGTTTCTTTTTCGCCCATTCCCCTTCTCTATGCATATTTTCCAAATATGCATTATCAGTTTCATGAATATAATCCGAAATAATATTTTCAAGTGACGTTTGCTCATTTGCTTTAAATAATTTACCAGCAGATATAATTCCTGAAGTAATAATGTATTCTTCTCCACAATTACAAATTAACTTTCCCTCGGTAATTTGATTGTTATTAATAATTCCATCTTGAAGAATTAATTTTTTGCTGCACTTAGAACATATAAGTAAATGTAATATACTTAAATCTACCCCAATAATTGAATTAGAAGTTTCATTTGTTACTAATAAATCATGTAGCACTGCCTTTAATTTATTCCGTTTCTTCTCCAAAAGTTTTATTTCCTGTTCCACCTTGTCATATTTCATTTTAAATAAAGATTGGTAAAAAGTATCTTTTTCGTAATTCATAGATTTTGCTAAATTTTTATAAAAAAATAGTTCTTTAATTTCATTCAAACTAAATTCTAAATCTTTGTAATGTAAAATAAGTTCTAAATCTGTTTGACAATACTCATCAAAAAAATAGTGTCCCCCCTTTTTTTCAGGAATAATGAGACTGAGATCCATATAATGTCTAATTGTATCAATACTTAAGTTATTTACTTCTCCAAACTTACTGATTTTCATAGTATCCCTACCATTTAAATATTTTTTTATATAGATTTCTATTTTTATCTTTAAAAATCCTTTCACCTTTTTTATCAACAATATTTACGGAATAAACAAATGGTATCATTTATATTGTTGTGCCTAGTAATATAACATGCAACTTTTGGTTTAATGTATGTCAAATTATCAGTATTAGAATTATTAAACCTCAATAAATTTATTAATTTCTACTTAATGAAATGTACCTATAAACGGTGAACTATTGGAGTAGGATTACTGTAGAAGATTACATAGGGGTAAAGTGAAAAGTGATATGTTCTGTATTTTAGGTTGTATAATGCTCACATAACGTCTCATTATCGGTAGCAAGGAAAAGGCGAAATCTTCAATTAGGATGATGATATAATTAAGTGGGAATTTACTTTATTTTATAATTTATGAGGTGGGAAATGGACTCTTTAGAATTAAATAAATCTAAATATATTATCTCGAACATCAAAGATATTCTGTATAAAAAGCTTATTCTTAATAAACCACTAACCAAAGGATACTTACTGGTTCGTTATACAAAACCAACATCTCTAGCAAGATCCCGTAAGGCATTTGGAGATAAAAAACTTTGAATCTCCTGTGCAAATAATTGTAATTCATCAGATACAGGAATAAACATACAAAAACGCCATCCTTTCCTATGATTCTAAAAATAGAATAGCGTAATTTTTAATTTAAGGAAATTTTGTTCTGCTATCTTAATAGCAATGGGGAGCTACTCCTATAAGAGTTGAATAGTAAACATTTCTTTACCTTTTGGTAAAGAAATAATCGATTTCAAATGGCTCTCATTTAATTGCGTACTTAAATAAGAGTTCTCCATTATTTAGGTCTCTTTCATTCATAAACTCGAATCCTATACTTTCGTATAAGTTATAAGCTGTTCTGTTTTCCTCAGTGACACTTAAATATATAACGTTTACCCCATATTCTTTTGAAACTATATTAATAAGTTTCATCATAGCAATTTTCCCATAGCCTTTGCCTTGATATTTTTCATCTATCATTATTCTATCAATCCAAGTATCCTTATTAGGACCAAAAGAACCGTACATAGCAAATCCGATAATTTCTTCATCATAATATATAGCTACCGGATGCCATTCATGATAGGTATTAGCTTCATTTAAACATTCATCTATGGTTTCAATAAATTTTTCTTGTCCAGACCTTAATTTTATATTTCTAACTTTGAATTCATTAGTATCATCTATATCTCTAAAATGTACATTACTCATGTATTAACTATACCCCCATCACTTAAATCTTATTTAATTATCATCCTGCTTGTTTTAAACAATGAATTTTCTGAATATTTAACTTTATTTTACCATAAGATGATACAAATCCGTGTGTTTTCTCATAACAGATTAAAATTGACATACTAGGGGTACAAATACATACCTATCAAGCTAAGATTTTATCGTATCCTCTAAACGGGAATTTTGTTTTTTATAACACCGAAGTTCATTTTTATCGTTATCGATAAGGGAATTCCAAATTAAAAAGCCTAACTTCTCTGCAAATCAAAATAGAGAAATTGAGCTTTTTAGTTATTTCATTTTTTTATTGAATTCATTAACTGGAAGAAGTATTTAGGTTTATGAGTCTTATTTAGGTTATACCATGAATGTAATGTATCTGGTGTAAATACATCTATTTTTTTCAGTACCTCCCTTGCAAATTCCAGAGGAGCTATTCCTGAGGCAGTAACTAAATTCGCATCAGATACCGCTGGTCCCAACTCATAGAACTTTTCTCCTTTATAGTTAGGACATACCATTTTAGTATATTCTAAGTTATTACTTGTATGCTTTCTAGTATCCAAGTATCCCATATTCGCAAGGGCATCAGTTGCACCACAAATTGCAGCAACAATAGTGCCACGCTTTAAAGCTTGGTCAATTTTTTCCAAGATAGGTTGATGAATTTCTTCACTCCAAGTAGTCCCTCCTGGTAAAATTAAAAGATCTTTACTCTCAAGAGTACATTCATCAAGGGAAATATCTGGTTTTATCCTCAGTCCTCCCATAGTAGTTATCATTTCTTTATTAGCTCCTACTGTAATTACTTTTAAAGGTGCTAAATCTTTTTTGAAATATCTTCCTGAGTTTAGTTCAGCAATTAAATATCCATATTCCCAGTCCGACATTGTATTAAATACATATAAAAAAGCTTTTTTTGTTTGCATCTAATAACACTCCAATCACAATTTATATAGCTATTATAATATAACTTCCCTGACAGTTAACGTCAGGGAAGTTATCATACTTGATGAAATTTTATTAATTCAGACAGAACTTCAATAATTCTATTCTTAAGACTTACTGGCTCAATAACTTTAATAGATTTATTGTACGGTAAAAGTAAATAAGGTACATATTTATGTATCATATCTTTTTCAAGAAGAAAAACTGCTTGATTTGAAGTCCGTTCTTGTAAATAATGTCCTAAAAACCAATGTTGGCAAATATCAGCCAATACATTTTTATCCCCATTAATAACCAAAGAAATAATACTTTCCTTATCTTCTATAGTTGGAAGAAGACTTTTTATAAAAAAATCACTTGCTGAAAAATTGTCTGGCCGGTTAAACTTATTTTCGGTTTGTATTAAACTTTCAATTCGATCTACTTTAAAACTACGGATATCATTCCTAAGATGACAAAATCCAATTACATACCATTTATTATTCCAATAGATAATTCTGTATGGATCGACCGATCTATAATTTAATTGCTTTTCGCCACTTTTATGGTAAAGAATTTTTACTGAATACCCGTTAGCTACGGCCTGCTCCAACTCCTTCAAAAAAGTTTTTATAGAAAGTGAACTTAATCGACTTATTACTTCAAGACTAGTTAAATGTTGGTTTATCTTTGTTTCTTGATCTTGATTTGAGTATTTACTTAGTTTTGAAATGGCCCTATTTAATGCTTCACCTCCATAATATCCGGCTTCTTCTGCAAAAACAGCAGCGTGAAATAGTGAAGTTTGCTCCTCAAAATCAAAAAAAGAGGAGCCTCTACAAAATTGTTCAATAAAGTGTATCCACCGTTATGTCCTGGTTCTGAAATTATAGGTACGCCACTAGTTGAAATTGTATCAATATAACGATACACAGTCCTTATATTTATCTCTAACTTTTCTGAAATTTGTTTTGCAGTGATTTTTTCACCTGAACGAAGCATCCATAGAATTGCTAGCATATTGTCAATTTTAGGCATATAATTTCACCTCTATATGAAACTTATTTTCTATTATATATTTCCGATCTTTGGTATAACTCATCAACTGTTCCTTTCCGATAGCTTTCTATATAATAAGCCCTAGACACATTTGTAATTTCATAAGTTTTTTATTTACAGTCATATCTCCCTCTTTATAAAGCTTTACTGCATAATTCATTCCTGCATGATTTTTATGGTACTTCTTTGACCGACCTTTAAACTTTCTTTCGTTCAATTCCTTCGCGCTATCGCATACGGATAAGATCACGTTCTAATCGGTTTACACCCGCCATAACAGTAATTAAGAATTAGCTGTAGGGATTATCTTCTGATAAATCTAGCCATGTATCTTTTAAGGATATTAAATTTGCCTTTTTACTCCGTATGTTATCGATTAATTCAAATAAATCTTTTGTACTACGAGTAATTCGAGTTAAGTCCGTAACATAAATGATGTCACCTTCTTGTATACCATGTAACATTTTTGGGGGTTTCTTACAATCTTTCGTTTCTCTGGGGACTTTTCCTTCAAATTAATATCCATTCCGATTTCGTTCAGTTGCTGAAATGGCCTTGAAGAATTTCGGTTAATTGAACTGACACGTATAATAGTGTAAATGGTACTACAAGCGTAACTAGTTTCTTTACTTTCATATTAACCTTTCCCCTTAAAACTAAAGAGATTTATACCTATGCATATAAAAAGATACATCTTTTATATGGTATTGGTTAAATTTGGATGAATATTATTTTATATTGAAAAAATAAATACGTCAAAATTATTTTAGGGAAATTATAAAAATCATATTATATATAGATTAACAAGCTAATGAAAAAATGCCCTCCTAAAACCGAAAAACGTGTTTCTATCTGAGAATTTATAAAAAATAATGACGTTTTTATTTCTATTTGTATGTGTAATAAATTACACCTATTTCCTTGAGAATTTTAAAGATTCTCATCCCCAATACCTTACGAGTTATTGCTACAGATCTTGGTTTTGTACAAAAAACCGATAGAAACCAAGAAAAAGATTTTATATCTTTTTATGTTTAGAGGCGTTAAAAAATTACTACACCTCCTTCATATACGTGTAATATACAGGGATTTATAACTGGATATAGAACATAAAAAAGAGATGTTTATATTATTAATAAAATGATATACATAAGTGGAGGGTTAGAAAATGAAAATTGCAATAGTCTGTTTCGATAACTTTACCGATATAGATGTTTTTCTACCATGGGATTTATTAAATCGTGTACGTTTAGTCGGTGGTATTTCCGATTGGGATGTCCAGCTTTTAGGGACGGAACAATCTCATATATCTATGTCTGGCTTGCGTATTCCCATGACAGGAAGCATATCTGATATCCCTTTTGCCGACGCTGTAATTTTTGCGAGTGGTAAAGGTGTAAAGGATTTATATAAAAATCAACAATATATTAATAGCATTCATGTAGATCCTCAAAGACAATTAATAGGATCTATGTGTTCTGGTTCACTACTATTAGGAGCTAAAAAATTACTAACTGGTAAAAAAGCTACTACATATCCCTCAGCAGTAGAACAGCTAAAAGAATTTGGTGTAGACGTTATTGAGAAAAGTTTCGTAAACGAAGGAAATATATCGACTGCTGCGAGTTGTTTTGCTGCTCAAGAACTATCGGCTTGGATTATAAGGACCCTACTTAATGAAGAAATGGTTGATATTGTACTAGAAACTGTTCAGCCAGTAGGAAAAGGTTTATATTTTTAATCTCAAATCAAGTCAAGAAATTGTGGTTGCTCCCCAAAAATGATAAAATAAGATTTTTGTTTCGAGTTAACACAAATTTCGTTCTAGAGTGCTATAAAACTTCAACTTGATGGTGGCGTGGTATGCACCATTTATAAATAAAAAAACCCGCGTATCATTCACGGGTTTTCTTCTTAATAACTAATTGCTATTGTACCTTCACCTGCATGTACCGCAAATGAAATTGGTAATGGATATAATTTGAAATCCATTTCAGGGAATGCTTGTCTAATATCTGAAATCCATTCTTCAGCTCCATCTTTATCGTTAGCATGGAACATGTGAAGTACTTTTGGTAATTCTTTTTCAAGTTCATTTTTAATGTATTCTCGACATTTTTGGATTTTACGTACTTTCTTTTCAAGTAAAAGCTCTCCACCTTTTACTTCTAATATTAAGTTGACACTTAATAAACTTCCAAGTAAAAATTGAACTCCCTTTACACGTCCACTTGCATAAAGGCCTTTTAAACTTTTCGGGAATACGTGGAAAGGTCTTCTTTTTTCATCTACTAATGTTGTGTGTATATCTTGTAAAGTCATACCATCATTGTATAACGATTTTGCTTTTCTAATTAGTTCGTCCATTGGATAACTTGTTGTTTCACTATCTAATACCGTTAATGGGAAACCTGCCATTTCTGCAGCTAACTTCATGTTTTGATAGGTTCCACTTACTTTTCCGCTAATAGCAACTGCAAATCCTTCTTCATATTCTTCTTTGCATTTCGAAAATAACTCTACCATTTCCCCTATGTTAGGTTGTGATGTAGTGACAGTTTTACCTTCGTTTAAAGCATTATAAACGCGCTCACGCACACCTTCTTCACAATCTTTGTACGACACACCATCAATAATAACTTCAATTGGGATAACAAAGTTATCTCCTTCTGTTGTAAAACTCGCAGTTGTACTATCAGTAATCCAAGCAACACGCTTCATGTTGTTCCTCCCTTAATTCAATTCCTCTTTTCTAATTTTTCTATATATTTATGTTATGAAAAGAGAATATCCCTGTAATAGTAACAGGACTTTATTGTTTTGGCTATAGTAGATAGATGATAAATGTGAATATTTCTTGTCTTTTTCACAAATTAAAAAGAAAATCAAGAAATTAGCTTGATTTTCCTTTTATCCTACATTATTTAAAAGTTTCATTATCTAAAATCACAACATAATCATTTGTTAATCGTCCGGCTTCTTTCGTATAACTAACAAGTCTTTGTACATTATCACAGCTAAGTTTTGCACCCCATACGAGTAATGGTACACCGATAAAGTCGATGTGAAACCTTCTAGAAAACAGACCGCCAAAAGTCATTGGTAAAGGTACTGTTGGTGATGTATTAGAAAAAACAATCTTTTCATGACTTTGATAATGTTTTTGCAGAATCTCTCCTAAATGCTTCATCGCAGGTACAACGATTTTTGATGCGCCGCATCCAATCGTATAAACCGGGTTACCATTTTCATCTACTCCATGAAAAATAATTTTCCCCATATCTTCAGTTTTCAATTTATTAAAGTAATCCACATTTAATATTTCTTCTTTTGTTAGCTTACGATCCGTTGGTAATTTATTTAAATGATAAGCTGCTGCAAGTGCAGTTGAATGCGTTCCGCCGAAATCCGTGTAAATGAATATCATATGATCATCCCTTGTTATAAAAGTTCAATGTTATTTAGTATTACCGTTCACAGCATTGATAAACAAGGGATGAATGTATTTATACTTTTTTATTAATGTATTATTCATTTCCGATTATACTATTGTCTATTTATTATGTTACACCATGTAATAGCCATAAGCTTATTTATAAAAGTAAAAAGACGTACTTTTGACTCGTACGTCTTTTATCATCTTTATTCAAAATAAATGTATACTTTAACACGTATGAATTGTTAGTTATCAATAGTTTCTATTCTTTTAGAATCCGTCTCATTAAATACTTGAATTTTAAATTTAGCAGCTAGCATAATAGTGATTTTATAAATAAAGTATCCAAGAATACAACCTATAACGTTACATATTACATCATCAATATCAGTAACTCGTCCCACTCCACTAAATAAAGACTGAATTAATTGTAGCAATTCAATACTAGTTGATATAGAAAATCCTAATAAAATTGTATTTTTGAATTTTTTATATTTATCCCATAGGATTGGTGCTAAAAATCCTAAAGGCATTAATAATAAAATATTTCCGCCTACATTTCTTATAATTAGACCAATCATAAATAGGGCATCTCCATCATAAGCACTACCAATTTGATTGATGTCTTTAATAATTGATGCAAATGGTATTATATTGACCGAGCGATTCAGATTTTCAATATTAGAAGGAAAACCGATTGGTAAAGGGAATAAAGTTACTGCAACAACCATACAAATGTAGACCAAGAATAAAAAACTTATTATTTCTTTCCACCAAATCACATGTTTTTTATTTTTGATACCAATTAATATTCCACGTACAATTAAATAACAAATAACCCCTAAAATAATAAACAAGCTACCGTTGATCATATACAAATTGTTAACACATCCTTTCATATGAATTAATAATTAAAATTTATAACTATATAGTAATGTTTTTTAATTTAAAAATCCATATATCCATATGTAATCGTACAGAATTAGAAAACCCTTTATTTAGTAAATAAAGGGTTTCTCGTTAACTAAAATACTTTTCAAAACAAAAACAATCATGCACTCGTTTAAATTGTTTTCTTATGTCTTCTTTATTTTCACCTGTATAATGAGCAAATGTTTGAACTGGATATAACTGATCTATATTACTTTTCATTACACCTTTTATCTCGTCTGTATGATCGCTATATACGTGTAAATAGGAATCTACTTTTACAAATCCGTTCTTTTCATACCATCCATGTACCCATAGATTGTCCCTAGTCCATGCTTCTAGGCGATTTAGGTTACGTTCATTCGCTAACTTCTCCGCTTCCTTTAATAGCTGATTACCAATTTTCATTCTACGGAAATCCGGATGAACTGCAATATGCCAAATCATACCACCAAGACCAGTTCCTCTTGAACAAACTGTACGTTCTTCTAATTCATATTCGATATCTATTAAACCTACAATTTGATTTTCATATACAGCTACTAGTTCAATAGCCGGATGTTCATATCTTTCCTTTTCTCTAAATACATTATCGTAATAAGCTGTATCTAAAAAAGATAACACACGGCAACGTACCCAACCGGTTTCATCCTCTTTTCTATACGCTCTAATTTCTATATCCATATAATTAAAAACCTCCTTCTATTTCTATCATTAATTTTTCGGGTCCTGCTTCTTTATTTGATGGAATAACTAATGTAATTCCTAAGTCTGGATATACGGCCGAACGAAAACTGACGCCTGGGTCATATCCCATTACATGATATTTGAATATCTTGTTTTCTCTTGTTTCAATCCATATTCCATAGCCATAAGATTGATTATTATTTACTTGGATGTGAGGAGTTAAAAGTATTTTTGTATATTCTTGGCTTATAATTTCATAGTTAAATAACGCTTCCCAAAACTTCAGCATGTCTGACGCAGTAATAAAAGCTCCACCATCCGAACCACCTTTTATCGGAATAGAGTAAGCATTTGTTCTCCATGTCTGGCTAATTTCATCTTTTATATATCCGAGAGCTGTCTGCCTTGGTAATCTATCTAAAGAAAAATAGCCCGAATGATTCATACCAATTGGATTAAATATGTTTTTTTCTATATACTCCGTAAATTTAAGTCCTGTCTGTTCTTCGATTATTAATCCCAGTATGATAAAACCTGCATTGTTGTAGTGAAACTTACTTCCTGGTGCATACATCATATCTCTGTTTTGAAATAATGGTAAAAAGTCTTTTAAACTTTTTAATAAATACATAGGTGTTTGTTTCCAAAGATCTTCGAAGTTATCCATAATACTTTCATCAAAATAATCTGGAATACCCGAACTATGCGTCAAAAGGTGATGTATTGTAATATCTTCATTAAAGTTTGGAAAGTTAACACTTAAACACTCTTTTAACTTTGTTTGAAAAGTAATTACCCCATTTTCAACAAGTTGACAGACACCGATAGCTGTGAATATTTTACACCCAGAGGCAATTCCAAACCTAGTTTGTAGCGTATTGTTTATACACTCATTTCGATTTGCATAACCAAACGCTTCTTCATAAACTATGCCCTTTTTTTCTTTCACTAAAATTACCCCAGAGAAATCTATATGACGATATGTTTCTTTTACAATGTTATCTATTTGATCTTTTGTTTTCATTACAAAAATCACCCTCGTTTATCAATATTGTTCTCCTTTCTTATATTTCCATATATAGGAGGGATAACCCTCCTATTGAACATCGTAAGATTTAAATCAAAACTAAGAGAATTATTTCGAATGTATTGATTCAGAAGAATGCACTTTAGAATGTGATGGCAATAAAGTAAACACACACAAGATGATAGTAATAAATAACATTACTAAAGAACCTATAATAACCACAAGTTGTATAGAAATAAATTGAGTGGCAACTCCGAACAAAATCGTAATTAAAATGGTGATACCTGCAATAAATAATCCATATATGCTCCCAATCCGTCCCATTATATGGACAGGGACATTATTTTGATAAAAGGTATTAAACCCTGTATTTGCATATGCCATAGAGAAAGATAAAATAAAAAATCCGATAGCAGCTATTAAAAACCCATTTGAAAAAGCATAAATTATATAACCGATTGCGATGAAAAATGATCCTATTCCAATTAAAAATGAAGGTGTTAATTTTTTTGATAAAATTGTATTTGTTATTGCTCCTAAAATAAATCCGGCTCCAGCAATACTAACTAAAAAACCATATTCACTATCTGTTAACAATAAAACTTCTTTCGCAAATGACAATTCAAGTGAATCATTTGCGGCAGTTAACACTATCATCCCTTGAAATAAGAAGTACACGAAAACGATATACAAAGATTTTTTACTGAAATTTAAAACGATGGTCCAATCTTTTTTTAGTACAGCTAGAGACAACCTGTCATTTGATGTATGAATATCAGGTTTTTTATCAAGATTAGGTAGTAGCAAGGTAATTACTCCTGATAAGAGAAATGCTATGGCATTCATATATATAGCAAACTCTGGTGTACTTGCTATTAACAATGCTCCCGCTATCGATGGACCAATTACAGAGGCACCAGACCCTATTAAACTACGCAATGAGTTGAAACGTTGTCTTTGTTCAACTGGTATTAATTTCGTCATATACGTCATCGCAGTTGGCTCATAAATTGCATTGGGCATACTAATAAAGAATACGAATACATAAACGATCCAAAGTGATGGAAGTAATGGTAAAATAGCGATAAATACCGCGCGATATATATCGAGGTGAATCATTAATTTTCGTTTATTTAAACGATCAATCATACTTCCTGACCAAGCGTTTGTAAATAGAGTAGCTAATGGTTTAATTACATATAAAGTAGCAACAGCTAAGGCTGAGCCACCCATATGATAGACAAGTACATTCAGTGCTATTAAGTAAATCCATGCCCCTAAATTTGCAATACCAACTCCGGACAGTAGTAATAAAGGATATTTCCAATCTTTAAGTAAGTTTTTCATTTTTGGCCCCCGCTTTCCAAATTGTTTTAAACCAATAAAAAAATCCCACCCCCAAGACTTTTAATCTTAGGGACGAGATTTATTATCGCGGTGCCACCCTAGTTTGTTAATATGTCACCATATTAACCTTATCTGGTACTGCATTTTCATTCATGCTTATACCATAGCTCTATAACGGGAGCTCCCGTCACACCACCCTCTATTAATAGATTCCGATGCGCTGCTCAGAGGCTTGGTTCAATAAAGAATTTTTACTCCTTTTCAGCTAAATGGAGCTCTCTGTGAAAAATTCATCTTATTTACTCTTCTCTTCACTGCATTTGATTTTTTCCATATTATCACAATTTACTTTAACTGTAAATACAAAATAATCAGATATTTATAGTTGCCTCATTTTTGCTTTTCGACCAATTCGGCATATGAAACGCATTAGCTTTTTATGAAGATAAGGAAATAAGGTAAAGAATACGTCCATTGTTTTTTTAAACGGCATTGGACATATAACTAATTTATTTTTATGAATAGCTTTCAGTGCAATTTCAGCAAACTTGTCTGCTGAAATCGGCTTATTTGTTTTTAGTTGTTTTATAATTTGGCCCTTATTCATATTAATTGCAATTGATTTTTCAAATATGGGTGTATCTACAAAAGTTGGACAAAGTACACTTACATTTACACCGTATTCTTCTGCCTCATAATGTAATGACGTTGTTAAACCGACGATAGCATGTTTTGTTGTTGCGTACGCGGTACAAAGTGGAGCAGGTCCTAAACCTGTTGCAGACGCAGTATTAATGATATGACCAAATCCTTGTTTTTTCATGAATTGGTAAGCCAATTGTGTCCCGTAAATTACTCCTAATAAATTTATTTCAATAATATGTTTCCAATTATCTAAAGACATATCGAATACTTCTCCATACATAGCAATCCCAGCATTATTAAACATATAATCAATTCTACCAAACTCATTAACTATTTTTATAATAAGTTCCTCTACGGATTCAGCGTTAGTAACATCTAAATATTCGAACCTAGCTAGTTGATTATTATTTTTTATATTATTCACAAGCTCTTGACCACTTGTTTCATTAATATCTGCGATAATTACAAATATATCTTTATTTGCTAATTGAATAGCTAAAGCTTTACCGATACCAGAAGCTCCGCCAGTTATAATTGCGACTCTTTGTTCACCCATATAAAAAACCTCCTGTTGTTAATACATATAATGAAAACGGACGAGTGTAAAGATTTGAACAATCGTTCTAATTCGCTTGTAATGCTACGCATGTTTGTTTGAAATAGAAAGTAAAAAAATCGTAATGGCTTCATTAAATAAAACTTCTAATTTCTCTGTTTCAAATGAATGAATGAATTGACATAATCCACCTAGCCATGAACCTAATAAAAGACTTGAATCCTCAACATTTTCTATATAAAATTCACCACTTTGTATACCTTCATCCAAAATTTTTTGATATGTTTTTAAAGGGATAACAGCTAAACCATAGAGTTGTTGAATTGTAGAAGGGTTCGCGCTCGGATCAGAGGCAAGTTCTTGTCCTGCTCTTAATAATGGCGTTTTGTAATTATAAAGTACAAATTTAGCTATCCCATATAATTTCCCAGTAGCGTTTGTATACTGTTTTTCTGCTATTTCCCATTTATCGTGCCAATTTCTCATACTGTCTTTAGCTAAATAAACAAATAATTCTTCTTTATTTTTATAATGGTAATATATATGTCCTTTACTATAACCAGAGGCTTTTGCAATGTTATCAATTGAAGTTCTTGTATATCCTTTTAAGGAAAATAATTCTGTCGCCTTCTCTGCTATTATTTCTTTGGCTAAATCGCTATCGTATCGTCTTTTATTCAATGTAGACTCCTTCCGTCGTTTCATACAAAAATTTGAACAGTCGTTCTAATTTCAATATATGTAGGTTTTTCTGTTTTAGTAACTGTTAAGTTTATTATTTCTCCTAAAAATTACGGTGCGTGAAATTACTTGAATCATAAAAAAGAGTCTATTATATATAGACCCTTCATATTTCCTGAATTAATTTGTATTTGCCTCTGCTAACGGTTGTAACGGTGGTTCTAATTCTAGTTCTAATATATCGCCTTCTTGTATAGCTTGTCCTTTTTCAATACTTTGATTTGTTACATAACCCGTACCTGAAGTTTTTAAATCTAATTTTAATAGTTTAGAAAAATACATAACATCACGCATGGACCAACCTTGTAAATTGGGCATTGTTGCGTTGTTTCCTAATAAAAATATACGATCACCTTCACTCATTACTTCACCAGACTGCGGATATTGTTTTTTAATTTTTCCTTCTCCTAAAATTATCGGTTGGAGTTTCTCTTTTTTTACATTATTCTCTACCGTATCTATTGATTGATTCACATAGTTTTGCACTTTTAATTGGGATTTTTTCGTTGCATCGGTCATTTGTTGTTCTGTATATGGTTTCACCTTTAAATATTCAAGGCTATTTTTCACAACTGGTTTAAATATTTCAGCGAGCGGCTGAGCTCCATATTCATCTCCCTTTAACTTTGGCTGCTTAATAGCTAAGTATACAATTAACTCTGGGTCATCAATTGGAGCCATACCTAAAAATGAAAAAATATAATTTTCTTTTCCTTCCATATATCGTCCATTTTCAGGATTCGGAATTTGCGCTGTTCCTGTCTTGCCTCCTATTGGGTAACCATCGACTTTATACATTGTACCTGTACCTTTTGAAGACGTAATAACACGCTCCATTAAGTCTCTTACCTTGTCCGCAGTCTCTTTTTTTATCGGATTGCCAACTTCTTTCGGTTGATTTTCCATAATAACTTGCTTGTTTGTTGGATTTACAACTTTGTCAACGATATATGGTTGCATCATTTTCCCGTCATTTGCTATAGCGGTTGCAGCTTGGATTAATTGAATTGGAGTTACTGTAGAACCTTGTCCGAAAGAAGTTGTTACTTGTTGAATTTGTGTATTTAATAATAAAGTATTTTTACTTTCACCAGGTAAATCTATTCCCGTTTTTTGGTTAAAACCAAATTTATTCATATATTGCTTAAATTTATTTGGTTTTAATAACTGATCTTCTAAAATAGAAAAAGCTACGTTTGATGACCTTTCAAAACCTTCATCAAATGTTATAGATCCCCATCCAAACCCACCATTATGATCTTTTATATCCGATGAACCTACTGAATACTTGCCGGATTGAAAATATTCTTTCCCGTTATATACACCTTCATTGATTGCTGCAGCTAACGTAAATACTTTCATCGTTGAACCTGGTTCATATGCATTTGCGATTGGATCATTTAAAAAGTATTCAATATCCCCTTTATTAGGATTAAAACTAGGTTTACTAGACATAGCTAAAACTTTCCCCGTCTTTGGATCCGCTATAATACCTACTAACATAGAAGGGTCATAGTGCTCTTGCGCCTTATTCATCGCTTCTTCTAAAAAACTATTAATTTGTTTATCGAGCGTAAGATATACGTTATTTCCATGTTTAGCGGGTTCAATTTTTCCTATATCATTTGTAAGCGGGATACTTCCTCGCGCTCCCACATATTCTATATTCCCATTTGTCGAGCGCAAATATTTATCTAAACTTTTTTCAAGCCCAAACTTCCCTTCTGTATTTCCTTTATCGTCTGGTCTAGCAAAACCAAGTATATAAGATGCAAAATCTTCATTTGGATACACTCTTGCTTTCTCAGGCATAAAAGAAACACCTGGGATTTTCAATTTTTTAATTTGTTCTTTCTTTTCCCTAGACAAATTCCGGCCAACTTTTCCGATTTCAACTTGCGTACGCCCTTCATGGAAATTCTTTAACACATCTTCTTTATTAATTTCAAGCGCATCAGCTAATTGCGCTGCGGTTTCATCTTTATTTTTCAATTTGCCATTACCTTTCAAATTCACAACAACACGATACGTTGTTGAATCTTGAACGAGCACTTTTCCAGTTTGATCATAAATCGTGCCACGATTCGCTTCCAAAACACCATTTTTATTATGTTGTTCAGTTGCAAGATCCTTTACATTCACATTATGCACGACCCCTACTGCTTGAATATAGAAAAAACGCAAAAGCATAATAAGAAACAAAACAATAAAAGCAATCATAAAATACCGCGCGCCTTTATTCGTTTGAAGTTTATGCATATTTCGCTCCTTTCTTTCACCATTAATTACTACAAAGATGTGCTACAAAATATGTAGTTTTTACTTTCAATACTATATGTTTCGAAGTTTTCGTATGAATTCCTTTAAAACAGTGTGAAACTAGTTATAGTTATTGTCAGTTATTTAAATACTTAAAATACAGTACGTGAAATTTAAGAATATTCATTCTTTTTTTGCATAACACTCAAATTGTTATTGCAAGTAATCTATTCACTTGTATACAACAAAAAATCCTCCTCTGAATTTCCAAAGGGGGATTTTTTCCTAAACTATAAAAGGCTAGTTATGAAATTTAAGCTACATGGTTATATTTCTCTAAAAAACGAATTCGTTTCGCTACGAATGCATACATTTTGAAAACAAGTTTTGCTATTGGTTCAAAAATACGTTTTTTCTGCAATAATAAACAGCTTGTTAAAATCGTTATGACAGCCGCACCCATTACATCTAAAGGAAAATGAACACCTACATACAAACGTGATATACAAACTAATACTGCCCACAAAAGTGCGATATATCTTAACTTTTCTCCTCTAAGAATAAACATGAATGCAATCGATAATACAAGTACAGAATGATCACTAACAAAGGATGAGTTTTCTGCGTGGGGTACTAATTGATTCACATCATATGATACAAAAGGACGTGGATGATAGTATACTAAATGAATAAAAACATTTACTAGCAATGCAATTATTACTGAAAGTGTCGTATACAACACTGTATATTGTTTTCTTATCGCATTCTCTTTCTTTCCGTTATGAAACCATAAGATAAGCATGAATAGAATAGCCACATATGCAGCACTATTTGTAATAGCAATCATTACCTTATCTAAGAGTACAGATGTACCTGCTAAATTGTTTATCCATTGAAATACTGGTAATTCACATTACTCTCTCCTTATAATTTCTTATTTCACTTGAAATTAAGATACAAGTTTACTTGATTTACACAGTATACAACATTTACACACATTTAGATTTTCACTTTATTCATGTTACTATTTTTCATTTGACAATTATGTAACTATTTACACGCATTAAAAATATATATGATGGAAAAACCTTTAAAATCATATAACCCACTAACTAAAAGTGTATATATTACATAACATATACATATAAAAACATAGGTTATTAAATCATATTTTTATTCCATACGTAGAGCGATATTACCAAACTGTTCTCCCTGCTCCATACGTCTTAACGCTTGAATCGCTTCTTCCAACGAATAAACTTTATCCATAATTGGTTTAATCTTATATTTCTCTATAAACTTAATCATTTCATTAAATTCTTCACTGCTACCCATAGATGTCCCCATAATATCGATTTGATTATAAAATAACGCTCGTAAAGGTAATTCAATTTTATCTCCGGAGCTTGCACCAAAATTAACAATTCTCCCATTCGGTTTTAATACATCAAAGTATTTTAAGAATGTTGCTGGACCTATACTATCAATTATTAAATCTACTTTTCTTTCGCATAAACTCTCTTCCCAATTTCCAGAACTATTAAAAGAAAAATCTGCGCCATATGCTTCGGCAAATTTTCTTTTGTTCTCTACCCTTGAAGTAACACTTACTTTTGCGCCAATTGCTTTTGCAAATAACATAGCAAATGTCGCTACACCGCCGCCTATCCCAGGAATTAAAACATGTTCCCCACGCTTTAATCTACCCTTTGTAAAAAGCGCTCTATATGCAGTTAGTGCCGATAAAGATAGAACGCCAGACTCTTCCCAAGTAAGATATGACGGTTTTCCTACTACATTTTCAGCGGGCACTATTACATATTCAGCAAACGTTCCATCTTTTGGTCCCCCTAACACCTCTGGTAACTCTGGTACTTCGGCAATATTATCCCATCCAATACTAGGATTAATAATGACCTCGGTTTGTAATAAATCAGCTGAAACACCTTCTCCTATTTCTGTAACAATACCTGCACCATCTGACCCTATTACTAACGGTAGATCCATTTCTTTTCTATTGTTTATAATAAATAAATCCCTATGATTTAATCCTGCTGCTTTTAACTTTACTTTTACTTCCCCGGCATTAGGATTTGTTTCAGATGAAAGTTTATATTCTAATCCCTCTACCCCTTTTTTATATTGATGTACAATAGCTTTCATTGCTTCATTCCCCCTTAATATTTTCAATGTACTAGAAATATCGAAATAAATAAACTAATCTGTCTCTAATAATTAGATGTATATCGTTATGACAAAAGAAAAAATCCCTCCCTATAAATAACGCAGGAAGGGATTTTTTAAATTTTTTCAGATAAAAATCTGTAATGTTAATTCTTTTGAGTTTTAGCTAATTCTAATATCTTTTGAATAAATGGTGCTTTTGCATTTGTATAAGAAACACGATCAAAAGGATATGTAGCTGCAAGTCTCTCTTTTAGTTCTCTATATTCTTTACGTGCCCATTCATGCTTTATTAGAAAGTCTCGAAATAAAAGATTGTTTTTCCATTCGTCACTATTATAAATATAAACATGTAAATGATGAGTACCTGCTCTCCATTTTCCCTTTCTAAAAAAACGCCAATTAGGTGTTTCTTTTGGAACATACTCATATCCGATTTTTAATAGATCATCAATCCACTTTTCGATAATTTGCAAATCTGTTACGCCAATCATCATATCAATTAAAGGTTTCGCTCCTAACCCTTGTACAGATGTGCTCCCTATATGTTCAATAGCAATACAATCTTCCCCGAATAAAGAAATAAATTTCTCTTTTTCTATTAAATACTCTTCGTGCCACTCTTTTTCATATGGTTTAATAACGATTTGTTGTTCCATTTTATCCACCTTTTTATAATTATTTATTATTATATTTATATAAATTTCATGTGATTCACATAGGATTTTTACAAAACGTGTCGAATACTGAAATATATAACTTAATTATAATAAATGCGAGGTATAATATGAAAGATATTCCAGTTGAAATTCAGTTAAATCAAGTTACATTCCAGTTAAAAGAACATCATAATTTTGATTGGCTATTGAAATTAGGAACCGTATTTGCAGTTTTTGACCAGCAAGATTCAGGTAATATAAGTTTTGGTGTTGAAAAAAATGGCCATAAAAAATTCATTAAATACGCAGGGGCACAAACAATTGCATACGAAGGAACAATAAACGACGCTATTGAACGTTTGAAAAATTCAGTTTTCCTATACGAGGAATTAAAACACAACTCGCTTATAAAACTAATTGAACACTTTCCAGTTCAATCTGGATATGTATTAATTTTCGATTGGTTTGATGGTGAATGTCTTCATTCGCACTGGAGTTTCCCGCCTCCTGAAAAATATAAAAATCCAAACTCTCCATTTTATAAATTTAAGCATTTACCTGTTAGAAAACGAGTTCAATCCTTAAATTCCATTTTTTCTTTCCATACATATGTCGAAAAGAAAAAATATGTAGCGATAGATTTTTATGATGGTAGTATTATGTATAATTTTAATACAAATGAAACGAAAATTTGTGATATTGATTTATATTCTAAAAAACCATACGTAAATAAAATGGGAAGATTATGGGGTTCCTCACGTTTTATGTCTCCTGAAGAATTTGAGCTAAACGCTATAATTGATTCGAGAACAAATGTATTTAATATGGGGGCAATGGCTTTCGCGATTTTAGGTGGTGGAAAAGATCGCTCCTTTACAAAATGGGAAGCAAGTAGGGATTTATATGAAATAGCGTATCGCGCAGTAAATGAAAATCGAACCGAACGATATGCATCAGTTAAAGAATTTTATGAAGAGTGGGTAAACGTGTCGAATACTAAAAAGATATAAATCTATATTATTCAAACAAATATATAGTTTATACTATTATCATGATAATATATATGAAAAGGAAATTAAAAATAACGAGGCAAATATTATGAACTTTGTGTATATCAATCAACACGTGTTAAATAACCTTCTATACATTTTAAGTAGCATATTTATTTTTTATTTTATATATGATAGCGGGCGCAATTTGAAGAAATATAAAAAACTACTTATTATACTTTGTACGAGTATCCCTCTTATTTTATGTATGCGCTATCCTATCTATATGGATGAAAATTGTATTCATGATTTAAGACAAATACCGGTTATAGTAGGTACGCTTTATGGTGGCTTCCCTGTCGGTATAACATTGTTTGCTATTTTATTAATTACAAGATTTTCATTT
>NZ_JBQOUU010000008.1:0-54084 GCF_052216825.1 Bacillus sp. FH
TACCATAATTGGTCGATATTCTAACTTTTTAAATTAATTTAGGTATTTTTACAACCTTTATAAATATGTATAGAACGAATGTTTGTTTAGTGGTAAAATATGCATGTGAGGTCTTCATACGTTTTATTCTCGGTATATATTTTCATTTTTATTTCATGCGGTGGATGTTGATATATAGCGATTTTAAAACTTTCTCAATATTTTTCTGATAACCACACGACTGAATTTTGGAAAAAATGTGATATTATGAAAATAACAAAATAAACGGACGTAAAAAAGACCCATGACTGTGCAAGTAGTGTTGGTCGCACTCTTACACCGTCCTCCCTAAGCCAGCTAGGGAAAACACTTGTCATAAGTCTCATACATAATTATAACACACATCTTAGATATAGTGACGCGTTTTCCTTAAATGTAAAAAACAGGGTACAACGTGTCTTTTGTTCCGGCAAGGAGGAGCAAATTAAATGAAGGTGTTACTAAGAGAATTACAAGATGATTTGTACGCGAAAGGTATTACTAATAAAGAACTTGCGAAAAAATGGGGTGTAAGTTCTAGTGTTGTATCGGATGTTTTCAATAGTAAAAGCCAAATGAGATTTTACTATCTTTCCAGAACGTTAAACAATTTATATGAAGAAAGAGATATCCGTGTACAGAAGTTAGAAAGATACATCACTAATACTAAAGCTAGAAATTTAAGAGAAGCAATGGAGTACCTTTCTTTGCGAGGGGAATTCGGACTCTTGAAAAATGTTGTCGATAAAGAAAAAGAATCAAGCAACTGTGAGAACAGAGAGTGGGCTTATGTATACGACTTGATTTTAAAAAGATACACAAGTAATATCCCACCAATAGAATGGTTTAGAAGTATTGAGAAAATAAATAGAACTGCAAAAACTCTCGAAATGAAAATATTAACGGAGATTTTATTATGCCAAGCTTTATATCAAAACAGAAACTATCGTTCGTTATTTGATCATCTTAAAGAATTAGAAATCGAGATCAATAAAATCAAGAACAAGTTTATTAAAAATAGCTTTACCGTTCGATACAAAGAAGCTTTGAGTGTAATTTCATTACAAAGTGGCCGAGTTGATGACTCAAGAAGAGCATCAAAAGAACTATTAGCTATTTATGAAGAGGATAACTCCTTTGTGATTCCAATGATAACGGCTTTAGGGAAAGTTGGAGAATCATTTATCTTTGATAATTATGAATTAGCTAAGAAATATCTGGAGGAAGGTATTAATTTTCTTTCAACATACTCAGACGAAGGTCTTGGGAAGAAAAGAGGAATGTTCCAATACACTCTTAACTTTTTGAAAATGTTCCACTGGAGAGATCTAGAGGGGTTAGAAGAAACGTTAGGTGATATAGAATTATCGTATTACAGATTTAAGCAAGGTAACCACAAGGAAGCAGAAAGATTATTATTAGCTAATAAGGACAGTGGTGAGGTATCGACACCGTTCGAAAATTTCTATTTAGGACTTGCTCGAAATGATAAGGATTTAATCATGAAATCTCTCGAGTTATTTGAAGAGTCGGGTAATATTTTTTATTCGAAATTACCTAAATTATACTTGGGTATACTTTGAAAAAATGGTATAATTATCTCACAAGTGAGGTGAGTCTTAAATGAAAAAGATTCTAGCTATTATTCCTGCACTAGTGGTTGCTGGAGCGTTATTATTTAACGGTGCTAATACATCAAAAGAAGATCAGAAACAAGCAGCTGTAGCGAAAGAGGAAGTAGTATTATATGCTCAAGAACCTGGGACTGGTTGGTAAGCAACCATCTTAATATATATTTTTGAATGCGATCGTCTATATGACGGTCGCATTCGTGCTTTCTGGGGAAGTTCGGTTTTTATCAAAATAGGATAAATCCGAAACTATGTGAATTATTCACAAACTACTATGGAGAAGTTGGGGGTTTTAGGATGGAGAAGTATACAGAATTAGAAGTGTTAATTATTGCAGCAAAGAGTGGGGATCAAGGGGCAATTTCAGCGTTAAATGCAATCATGGAGCAAATGAATCAATTCCAATCAGAAGGGTAAATAAAAAAATAGACGATTGTCAGCTGAATTTCGCCATCAATCGTCTAAACTGTTTACTGCACCTTTAATCATATTTAGTATCATTTTCTGTTGGTCTTCACTAAGTTTTTCGATTTTATTAATCATGTTGTTTAATTCTACTTTAACTTCTGAAGATTGATTTTCATCTAAATTTCTGTGATCAGATAGACCTAATAGATAATCTGTAGAAACGTTAAATACTTTAGCAATCTTAGTAACCGACTCTCTTGATGGAGTCTTTTTATTACCCTCGAATCGAGAAATTGTTGGTTTTGATAGTTCAGTTAAATCAGCTAATTCTTGCTGAGTGTAGTTATTTTCAATTCGTAATTGTTTCAATCGTTCATTGAACATTTTAATTTTTCCCCCTTAAGAAAAGTTACCCCTTGGGTCACCTTCTTCTATATATTAATATGAAAGTTACCTTTAAGTAAACGAAAAACAGAATATTTATATCAAACTTTTTATATTTTTCGGTGTTTTTTAATTTTAGTTATTCCCTAAAAAACAAATTAAAAACTTTTTTTAAAATATATGTTGCCTTTAGGGTAACATAGGTGTATAATCAAAATTGTAAACGAGGTGATGACAAATGAAACCAAATAAAGTCAACAACGAGTTATTACATAAACTTCGTATTCAACATAAATTGTCACAGAGTGAACTAGGAGAAAGGCTTGGCAGAGCGAAAGCAACGATTTCTAGGTATGAAACAGGAAAGAAGAACCCAAGCTTACCTACACTATGTGCATATGCAGAATATTTTGGAGTAACAGTGGATCACTTGTTGAGTAAATAGATTTTTTTTGAAACTAAGTTACCCTGAGAGTAACAAGGAGGAATAAAAATGAATCAATTACAAATCATTGGACAACAATATATCGCTGGTTATCAATTCACTGGAATAGAAGGTGGGTTCGGCGAGGATAAAAAAGCAATGCTAGTTAAGGATATCGCTGTAATTCATGGACAAGCACTGAAAGAAGTGAATAGACGAATCAATGATAACAGAAAAAGATTTAAAGATGGCGTAGATATTATCGATTTAAAAGTGAGTGGGTTTGAGCCACTGAGTTTTACGGACTTAGGATTCAGCAGACAATCTGTTGCTAATTCAAATAATATCTACCTCCTATCAGAACGAGGATACGCAAAACTTTTAAAAATCCTCGAAGATGATACAGCTTGGGAATTATACGATCAATTTGTTGACGGATACTTCAATATGAGGAAACAACAAATAGACACAACTCAACTAAGCCCAGAGCTTCAAATGTTCCAAACGCTTTTCACAACATTAGCTACTCAAGAATTAAACCAGAAGAAGTTGGAACAGAAGGTAGACAACATTAGTGAAATTGTAGCTTTGAACTCTACGGATTGGCGAAAAGATACAACGTTAATTTTAAACAAAATTGCTCGTAAACAAGGTGGTTTCGAAATGTACAGAAAGATTCGAAACGAAAGTTACGAGATCTTAGAGCAAAGAGCCAGCGCTAAATTGAGTATTCGTGTAAACAACAAGAAAAAAATCATGGCATTAGAGGGCGTTTCAAAATCCAAAATCGATAAGGTATCTAATTTAGACATCATAGGTGAAGATAAGCGGTTACTAGAGATTTACCTAGCTATTGTGAAAGAAATGGCAATTCGTTATCAAGTAAACATTAACGAGGCTATATAAAGGAGGAACAATAATGGCAAACGTAAGCATGAACTCAGTATTGAAAGCAAAACTTTTTAGCGACTTACTAAAACATTTAGATGATGTATCAACGTCATTAATGATTCAACGTGATGACATGTTAGAAAGTGATGAAAACGAGTTAAATATGGAATCTGTTGAAGAGATAAATATTTTGTTAGATAAAAATGAAGAATTTGAGTGTGATATTAAAGCACTGTTAATTACAGAAGTAGACAAAATCCATGAAGAAGTAATGGCAATCTCTTAGAACAGGAGGCGGTTTAAATGATGGAAGAAAGCACATTATCACTAGGAATCGTAGCAGCGGCAATATGTGTATTCGTATACCTGGTACATCGAATTGATGTTGTAGCAAAGAGAGCAGGATGGCTTGAAGATGACAGATAAAGAACAGCGTGATGAATACGAACAAAAGAAACTAGCATGGATCATAAAGGATTTAAGAGCTAGAGGGATACATAACAGCGCAGATAAGGTTGAGGAAATGCATAAGGAGTTTATCACTCTAGCTAAATAGAGAGGGGAATGGAAAATGGGATTGAGACAAGCATATGAAATGGTGATTCGTCATCAATTGGAGTTGTTAGTTGAAGAAAAAGGTTGGGACTTTTCAGAAACTAGTTTAGAAGAAATAGCTGAAGCAATGGCAAATGATCCACAATTCACAGAGCAGTTGCTTGATTTTACTGATGAACACTTAGAAACATTTGGCGACAACTACTGGTAAGCAGATTGGACAAGCCTTCGCTTGTCGGAATATTCAGGAATTTAATAGCGGTCCCCCACCTTATTGAGAGGTTCCTGGATATTCCGATGCGTGAAAGCATCGAGAAAGGGGAATGGAAATGAGAGAAATTAAGTTTGATGCAATTTATAAACCGACAGGAGAACATTTCACTCCTATAAACATTAATTTTGAAAACAAAACAACACACGGTAATTTTGATGGTCAAGTAAATGACTGGTGTCACTTCTCACTTGATGGTAAATACGGAGATGCAATTTTAAGACAATACACAGGTTTAAAAGACAAGAATGGTAAGGAGATTTATGAAGGGGATATAGTAAAAACTCACAATCAAAATAATGTCATTAAGTATGAATATGGTTCTTTTATGATTGTTGGGATTCATGAAGATAAATATGAACGTAATTATTCTAGGCTTTATGAATATTTAATTGACTCCACAATTCCAAATGAAGAAGGAAGTGGATTTGATGGGGTTACTACAACATTAGAAGTAATCGGAAACATCTACGAAAACCAAGAGTTACTCAAAACAAAATAAAACCAGCCGATTACCCCTAATCGACTGGTTCATGAAACGACGCAATATTTTCTACCACTATTATATCACAGTCGTTTCTTCTAAGTAAATAAGGAGGAATGTGGAAATGAAAGATGTTTTAGACAAACAAAAAGAACGCGCAATCGAAACTTTAAAACAAATGTCCGAAAAAGAAGAAGACAGCGTAAGGAAGCTAGATATCGACTATGTAATTACAGTCTTAACAAATAAACCGCATGGCGCTATGCCGTTCTAGGAGGATATGAAAATGAGATTGTATGATCTTTGCAGTAATTACCGTGAGTTACAAATGATGATTGAGGATGGTGTAGATCCATCATCGGTAGCAGATACGCTACAAGCTATTGAAGAAAGCATCCAGGATAAAGTGCAAAACACAGCGTTAGTGATTCGCAACCTTGAAGCTGATGTAGATGCTATTAAAGCAGAAGAAAAGCGCCTAGCGGAGCGCAGAAAAGCAATAGAAAACAATTGTAAGGGATTAAAAGATTACTTATATCAACAAATGGTGGCAACGGATTTAAAACGTATTAAAGGAACAATCGTGACAGTCGGCATTCAAAAGAATCCAGCAAGTTTAGATATCGCAGAAGATGCAGTTGTACCACCGGAATACATGATTCCTCAGCCAGCGAAAGTTGATAAGAAGTCATTACTTGCAGCAGTTAAGGATGGGATGCAGTGGGATGGAATTACGTTGAAGCAATCTGAAGGAGTGAGGATTCGATGAATAAGAGCGAAACTATCACCGAATTAGCTAAAGCATTAGTGAAATTCAACTCAGAGGTTAACAAAATAGCAAAAGATGCAGATAATCCTTTCTTTAAAAACAATTACGCAACGCTAGACACAATTATAGATGAAATTAGACCAATCCTTTCTAAACACGGATTAAGTATTATGCAAATACCAAGCGGTGACGGTCAAAACGTAACGCTAAAAACACTTCTCTTACATGAAAGTGGCGAGTGGCTTGAATCAGATGAATTAACCATGAAGCCAGTAAAGAACGATCCACAAGCAGTAGGAAGTTGCATAACATACGCAAGACGCTATTCACTAGCAGCTTTCCTTAGCTTAAATACAGGTGAAGATGATGATGGTAACGGCGCTACTTATGGAAAAGGTAACAAACCTAATCAAAAAAGTAACAGTGGACAAGCTCCAAATAAGCAGCAAGGAAGCAGTGGTAACGGCAAAGCGTCCGAGAAACAAATGAAAATGATACACGCAAAGATAGCTCATGTAGCAACACTAACACAAACAGATAAACAAACAGTTGAAGATACTTTAAAAGGTAATATCAATACTGAAAATTTGAGTGATTTAAGCTCACAGTTAGCTTCTAAAGCAATACAAGTCCTGTCTGGTTGGGAAACGCAATATAGCCAAGCAGGATAAGGAGGTAATAGCCCATGTTGAATCAACAAACAATATCTAACGTCGTCCTTCCAACATGGGTTTATAAGGACGCAAATAGTGAACAAGAAATTATGAGGAACGCTTCCAGGTATATCAATCGCATACCAAAGCGTTATCCCGGATATAAGGTTTTGGAAGTAAATGACGGTATAGCAAAATGCGAAAGGTGTGAAGATTGATGTTTCAAGTACCTGTAAGACGTGGATCAATGAAAGAAATGTTAAAAGCAGTTCGTGATTTAGAGAGACGAGGTTATGACTACGTAACGCCAATCAAGAAAGTTTATAGAGCAGAAAAGACATTTTATAACGATGGAAAGTTTAAAGGGAAGGACAAAATTCGATTCACAGGCATGGAAGATCGTGCAAGTTATGAATGTTGGATGAAGAAGGTGGATTAAGTGAGTAATTACAACACGATACGTACTATTATTTCTCAAATAAGCGGTCAAGAAAACATAGTTGTTGTGCCAAAACTGTTCATCAAATTAACTGGCGATCTTACAACAGCAGTACTTTTAAACCAAATCGTATTTTATAGTGATAAATCGAAAAGAACGGACGGTTATTTCTACAAATCACATAAGGAATGGCAAGAAGAAATCTGTTTAACAAAACGTCAGGTTAGTTACTCGACAGCGAAGTTAAAAGAAATGGGGCTTGTTGATACTAAGTTAATGAAAGCAAACGGAGCACCGACTCTTCACTACAAATTGGATTATGACAAATTGGTAGATTGGATAGTAACAAATTGTAACAATGGAAAGTCACAAAATGTAACTATGGATAGTAACAATATGTCGCAATCTTTAACAGAGAATACTACAGAGAATACAACAAAGAAAAAGACTTCTTGTCAAAAGTTTTCAACTTCCGACCTGGAGAACGCGAAATTGTTATTCGAATTAATGTTACTAAACAATCCATCAGCAAAAGAACCTAACTTAGAAAAATGGGCTAATGACTTCCGTTTAATGAGGGAAAAAGACAATAGAACGGATGAACAAATCAAATACCTTATTAACTGGACACAGAAAGATGACTTTTGGAGTACTAACATTCTTTCTCCAGCCAAGTTAAGAAAACAGTTCGATGCGTTAGTAGTAAAGATTAAGAAAGAAAAAGCAAAAACTCAGCCTAAAGCTGTTAAAGGTAAAAAAGAATTAAGAGAGGAGGACTTTGACCTTGAATAAGAAGCAAACGTTTGAATTATTAAAGGCAATTAGTGCGCTATATCCGATATTTGAAGTAACACAAATGAAAATTGACTTATGGACTACTATTCTATCAGAACAAGAATACGAGGAAATGCTTAAGAACCTTTCTAACTATGCAAAATACAATCAATTTCCTCCTAAGCCAGCTGACTTATTAAAAGAAGATCATGAAGTGAAATATACGGGACCAACTGTAGCGGAGACAAAAACAATGTTCGATCGGTGGGATGAAAATAGCAAAGACGTAGCGCCGCCGGAGGAACGGGAAAAGCATCTAAAAGAAATAGCAAAGATATTGGGGATTAAACGGAGGGGAAGACAGTGAATCACACTTTAGATTACGAGGGGTTATATAGCATTCAAGCGGAGCAGGGTCTTCTAGGGGGATTAATTTTAGATCCCGACAAGATAAAAGATATTAATTTACAACCTGAGCAGATGTATCGTCCTCAGCACGTCCATATCTTCCGTACAATGCTCGAAATCGATAGCGGAAACGAACCAGTAGACTTTGTAACTTTAACCGCTAGATTGGCTGAGAAAGGGCTTATAGAGGACGTCGGTGGAATTGGTTATCTTGCTCAATTATCAGAGACTACGCCAGGTACTTCTAATATTAAATACTATGAAAAAATCGTGTGGAGTAAATGGCGAGATCGAGAGGTTGTTAGAAATACAGAAGCATTAAAACAGGCGGTTCACAGTGGGAACGATACGGAACTTGCTATACAAACTCAAATGGCAGCACTACTGAATTTAAGTAGGGAAGACAAGAACAGTGACGGGCGAATTAGAGACGGTTTAGTCGAAATGTATGGAGATTTAGAGAGTCCAATAAGAGGATTAGCTGGAATGGACACAGGGTTCACTGAATTAAACCGCATGACGGCAGGATTCAAACCGCAGGAACTAATTATTGTAGCGGCTCGCCCGTCTGTAGGGAAGACAGCATTCTGTTTAAACGTAGGAAATAATGCAGCAGGAGAGTACGGGGAGGGCGATGTCGTCGCTATCTTCTCACTAGAAATGGGCCAAAAGGAACTCCTAAAAAGAATGGTTAGCATTAACGGGAATATCGATGGGAATCGCATGAAAACAGGCGAGCTAAACCCAGAGGATTGGACGAAGTTAACTCAGGCTATGGGAGCTTTGAATAACAAAAACATTCGTATCTTTGATGATGCAGGGATTACAACGAATTTCATTTGGTCAAAAGTTAAAAAGTTATGCGATGAGTTCCCAGGCAGACAAATCATGGTGATCATCGACTACTTACAGCTCATAACAGGGAATCCGGTACATAAGGGAAACAGACAAGCGGAGATTGCAGAAATTAGCCGGACGCTGAAAACGATGGCTCGACAATTAAATGTGTGTGTGGTTGCTCTATCTCAGCTGAGTCGTGGTGTAGAACAGCGCCAAGACAAAAGACCTATGATGTCCGATTTGCGCGAGAGTGGGCAAATAGAGCAGGATGCAGACGTCATAGCGTTCCTTTACCGCGAAGATTATTACGACCGTGAAACAGAAAACAAAAACACAATCGAAATCATTATAGGGAAGCAAAGGAACGGCCCGGTTGGATCAGTAGAATTGGCATTCATTAAGGAGTATGGAAAGTTCGTTAACTTGGAAAGAAGGTTTGAACAATGAGAAGTCAACTAAGCTTTGACGACATATTGGGAACTTTTGATTACAAAGCAAAAAGTACGGCCGAGCAATTCTTAGCGAAGCCTAGCGTCATAACGTCATACGAGGTTCACTTCTTCGACCAAGACGAAAGGCAAAAGATGGACTGCTTTGATACTGATACCGAAAGTGAAGCGTGGAATGAAGCGGTAAAAGAACATGGAAAGGGTATTCAGAAGATTGAGATAAAACATTCAAATCGTAGAAGGGCTGAATTTTTAGCACTAGATTAGGAGGGAGAAAATGGCTTTAAATCGTTGGTTAACTGATGAGGAATATGCAAGGGCAGCAGCTAACGGGATAAACAGACACACACTATATTATCGTCTCTATAAATCAGATAAATGGGAAGTAGAGGAAGCTTTAACAGCTCCACCAGGAACAGTTAGGCATATTGACAAAGGGAAGTATATCGAATGGTTAAAAATCGCCATTGAAAACGGAATAAACAAGAAGGTTTTTTATAACAGATTAAGTTATGGATGGAGTTGTCAGGATGCCGCAACAAAGGCAATCAAAAGAAAGAAAAAAATGGCGCAAGAATGGATAGAAATCGCTAAACAAAATGGAGTTAGTTATCAAACGTTCATGTCTAGAGTTAATACTCATAAATGGGATATAGAAAGAGCAGCAACAACTCCGACAATTAACACAGGAAGACGTTGTTCATTAAAAAGATAGGGGGGGAGTCGATATGGATTGTTACGGACCTTTCATTACTAATGAAGATTACGAGAAAGCAGCTAAGAATGGCATTAGCAAATCAAATGTATATCAGCGGGTTAATGAGTATGGATGGGACTTAGAACGTGCCATAACAGTACCTGTAAGAAAACGTAATGGTGGAATTTATGCGGGGATGATAGTTTTTGCTGAACAAAACGGAATAAGTAAACCAACTTTTTTCAAAAGAGTTAAAGATGGCATGGACCTATACGAGGCGGCAACGAAGCCAGTAGGATACGCGGCACACTTAGAATTAGCAAGAAAGAATGGGATTAAGGACGTTACGTTTTATCAAAGGGTTAAGAGAGGAATGAAACCTTATGAAGCGGCAACTAAACCAGTGGCAACTCGAAAGAGGGCACAGCAGATCAGCTAGGAGGCAACATGGACAGGCAAGACGTTTTAATCAACAAATTAATCGATAATCACATATACAAGCTACCAGATGGGCGCGACTTATTTGAAGGAAGTTGCGAGGAACTGGCAGGGCTACTAAAAGGAGCGAATGAAAATGAATGAAGCAATTAAGACATATACAGACAACCTTTGGAAAGAAGCAAAATTGAATAAAGAACTAGCAGATGAAGCGTATGAAAAGGGTGATTTAGCGCTATCAGCGTTCCATAAAGGGATGGTAACAGTTTATGAGGGAATCGCAGCAGGATTAGACGATATCATAGCGGATCACGGAGGTGAGGAATAATGATGAAAATGGAAAACGGCGTATTTGAAATTACTAAACTATTAGCAGAAGCAAAGGAGACTGAAAAGAATGGCAACTAAGCTCATTATGTATACAGGTGATAATTGCAGCAAATGTAAGCGAGCAAAGGAAATGCTACAAAACTGTCCCGTGGAAGTGGAATTAATTGAAAGAAATGTAGATCAAGATGAGTATCAAAAAACATTTTTGGTTAACGAGTTAGAATCGAATACACTGCCTACATTCGTTTTGAGAGACGGAACTGGAGGATTAAAAATTCTAAGAGGTTTTGATGAAAACATAGGAAAAATCATGGAGCACTTAGGACTGTAGGAGGGATCGAATGAAGAAAGAAACTAAAATACAGCTGGAAGGTGAGCTTGAAACAGTAGAAAACGAGATTTACAGGAAGCAATATCATTTGAACGGATTGAATAACGAGAAGCGGAAGACAGAGGAGTCTTTGGAAGAGCTGAAGAGCCGGAGAGAAGAATTGAAAAGTTACTTATAAGGGGCGAACAGAATGAATTTACGAGTGAAGATTAAACGAGTTAAAGATGTGGAACTGCCACGATATGCGAAGCCAGGTGACTCAGGATTTGATCTAGTAGCAGCAGAGGACACGATTATTGAACCGGGGCAAACGAAAGTAATCCCTACAGGATTGGCATTCGAAATACCACCAGGATTTGAACTTCAGGTGAGGCCAAGAAGCGGAATATCACGTAAAACAAAGCTAAGGGTAGTACAAGGAACGGTGGATAGTGGCTTTAGAGGCGAAGTTGGCGTGATTGTAGACAACATAGCGATACCTGATTATACAGCGTGGTATACGCAACCAGATGGATACGTAGTAGCTCCTGAAATAGAAGGATATCTACTAACGACAGAATCAAACTATGATCAATTGAAATATATCGGACCTGATGACACTACAGTTCCCTTAGAACATGGATATCATCGACCAAACCAAACATACATCATTCGTAAAGGTGAACGCATTGCTCAAGGCGTCATAGCACCAGTGGAAACAGTCAATTTCGTTGAGGTGGACGAGCTATCAGATTCAGAAAGAGGAAATAAGGGGTTCGGGAGTACAGGAACTAAATAAAGAAAGCGAGAGAAGAAAATGAAAGTGAAATTATTAGCGCATACACAGTTATCTGAGGAGTTCAATAGCCATTTGGTTAAAAACACTAATAGCATAGAGGAAGCTTTAAATCTACCATCTAGTGGGCAAACAGTAGCTCTAACGGCCATTCGAACATGCTACTCGCCAAATAGACCAAGTGAGATCGTCGCACTTGAGGGGGAAAAGTACTTCAAAGGGAAAGCAACTGACGGAAAAGGCGGAAAAGAAGTAGATCGGTTGATTAGACACATTGTAGGTTCGGGGCATACGAGTACTTTAGAGCATCTAACATATACATTTTCAGTTGAAGGAGTTAGTCGAGCGTTATTAGCACAACTCACAAGGCATCGCGTAGGGTTCAGTTTCTCAGTACAATCACAGCGGTACGTTAAGTTTAGCTCTGATAGTAAGTCTGAAGGGTTTGATTATGTAGTTCCTGAGAAGGTAAAAGCTAAGGGAGAAGAAGTTATAAGGGCTTACGAGAATATGATGAAAGATGTTCAATACAAATACGATTACCTTATTTCTCAAGGAGTTCCGCAAGAGGATGCACGATCAATTCTACCTAATGCAGCTACAACAAACTTAGTTCTAACAGTTAATTTACGTAGCTTACTAGACTTCTATTCTAAGCGGAGAAAAGGGAAAGGCGCACAACATGAGATTACAGAGTTAGCCGAACGATTACGTGAAGAAGTTGTGAAAGTTGAGCCTTGGTGCGGGGCGTTCTTTAAGGGCGAAAAATAAGGCTAAATATCATTTTAAAAAGGAGAGATAAGTAATGAGATTTGGAATTTATTTAGGTGAAGAGTGTGTGGGAGTATATTACAACATTTTTGATGCTTATGAAGATGCGAAATTCTGCACGGAAGAAACAGGAGCTCCGCATGAAGTGAAGATAATTAAAGAAGATAACTAAACAAAAACGCTATTTTATTAGAAAGTGAGGTGGTGATATGAGTCTTACCTTTATAGACTTATTTGCCGGAATTGGTGGATTTAGATTAGGAATGGAACAGGCAGGGCATAAATGCTTGGGATATGTAGAATGGGACAAGTTTGCTAGAAAATCATACGAAGCAATTCATAACACAAAAGGAGAGTGGACGGCACATGACATTACAACTGTTACAAACGACGATTTACGATTACTTAGAGGAAAAGTCGACGTTATATGTGGTGGATTCCCCTGCCAAGCCTTTAGCGTTGCCGGAAAGCGACTGGGCTTCGAAGAAACTAGAGGAACTTTGTTCTTCGAAATTGCTAGATTCGCCAAAGAAATCCAACCACAATATTTATTCCTTGAAAACGTCAAAGGGTTATTATCACACAACCAAGGGGAAACATTCGCTACAATCCTCTCCACGTTGGATGAACTTGGGTATGATGCGGAATGGGAATGTATTAACTCTAAGCACCACGGAGTCCCACAAAATCGAGAAAGAGTGTTCATTATTGGGCATCTTAGAGGAAGACAGACAAGATCGGTTTTCCCTATCCCAAAAACAACAACAGGCTTTCTCAAAGGCGTACAAGCTGACGCAAGCGGAAAAGGTTTAAATTCTCAGCAAGATCGTTTTTATAGAGCTGATGGGATCATGTGTACACTTCCAAAGGCGAGAGCTAAAACGAAGTGCTGCGTAGTAGATAATAATGGAAACTTTAAAATATTGACTGCTAAAGAACGTATGAGAATACAAGGATTTCCGGATGAATGTACAGATAGAGCATTAGCAGTAGTTGATGAATCGCACTTATGTGAGCAAGCAGGAAACTCAGTGACTGTACCAGTCATTTATGAAATAGCAAAGAGATTAGTATAAAAATTTCATTTTGTAGAAAAGGAAGATGTTAAATGTACTTTATTGATAAAGAAGAAGATTTAATAGGAAAAGAAATAGCTTTTACACACATGGCTCAATTTGCTAAAGCTATTACAATCGTTACAAAAGATAAGGGAATTTTAGTAGTTGAGCAATTCCAAGATGATGGCAGCAGTGAAATCGGTGTGTACGGCAAAGGCAACGCAAGAGCATATGTGTTAAATCATAATTGGTTAAGAAAAACATTGCATGAAAAAGGGATAATCTCTCATGAAGAGATTCAAGAGTATGAGAATCAAAGACTCTTACAACAACAGAAACAACAAGAAGAATATAAAAGGAAAAAAGAAGAGCAGGAAAGAGAAACGTATGAACGACTAAAAGCGAAATTTGAAGTTCCTAATAATTAAAAGAGCAGCTAGCAAAAGCTAACTGCTCATCTCCAAGGGGGAACAAGGAGAAAGGATTATCATGGTATCTACATTATTGACGGAATATTGAGTTTTATTCAGGGAGGAAGAGAAATGGATAGATATAAAAAAGTTTTACATTTAATGTCTTTGATTGAATTCGTTGAAGGCGTAAAGATTGAATTTAATTATTTTGATGAATGGCCAATTGAAAAGATTGATAACAAAATCGAATTTTATGAATATGTTTCTGAAAAATAGGAGGTAGAGGGATGGACTGGATAACAATAAAACAAAAAACACATAAAGATAAGTTAGAAATAATTAAACAGGAAATGAAAGAAACGAAAGATGAAACTGTTATAAAATTTCTTAGATTATTAAAGAAAAGAAATGAAGAAGAAATTGAAAGATATGAAAGCTGGAGGTAGAGGAAGATGCAAGCATCAACAGATTTTTTAATGGCGTTATCTTTAAAGTTAACAGAGATTGCGAAAAGTACGTCAGATTTAGAAACGGAATCAGAATTGTACGAGTTTATTGAGAAGATTGATGAGACTATAGAAAACTTAACAAAATAATCCTTTTAATAGAAAGCGAGGTTAAAAGAATGGAAGGTAATGTAAAGCTATTAGGTGCAGACGGAATGTGTGGAATGGAGTTTACAGGAAGTCAGGTTAATGTTTATGACGATGCAGGACATGTAATGGAGAGTATGACAACAAGGGAACATGTTCAGGAAATTATTGATTTTCTGGAAGAGTGTAAAGAACAAATGGAATAGAAAGTGAGGATATAAGTTGTTCAAACGTAAAAAGAAGACAGGCCGTATTAATAGTAGAAAAACAGTCGCACTAGGAATTGAGTTTGATAGTAAAACAGAAGCGGAGTATTACCTGGTATTGAAGAGTAATCCTGAGGTTGTTGAGATTGAGCTGCAACCTCAGTACATGCTCCTTGAAGGGTTTTATATTACAACACGAGAGGGAAAGCGGAAGAAGCGCAGAGACTGGAAATTCACAGCCGATTTCCTTGTTACTTATAAGGACGGAACTCAGGAAGTAATTGATGTCAAAGGGTACGCTAACGATCGCTTTCCATATTTCAAGAAGATGTTTGAACATAGATACAAGCAAGAGTTAGTTGTAGTAAAAAAGGACAAGCAAAAAGGCTGGATTAGAGAATAAAGGAGCTGGATAAATGGAAAAGACAAAGATATATGTATGGGATCGTATTGAAGGTAACGATAGAGTTATAGATGTGTATTTTTCTAGACCAGCTAAGTTTAGTTATATCGATTGGATTTAATGGATAGCGGAACCATGCAGAGTAGATTGGTGGGGGCTACTTTACTAAGCATGTTTCCCTTATTCAACAAAGAGATAGTAAAATTTCACGTACCTGATGTGAATGTAAAAAGACAAATTCAGAAATAGGGGGATTTACCATGACAAACATTTATCAAAACTTAGGAGAAGAGATTGAACTAATGGAAGTTGAGTTAAAGGACCTTAAATTAGAGCACAAGTACTTAATGAAAAACATGCATATGAACGCTCCTAAGTTCAATGGAGTTACTGATTATAGTAAGGAACGTGTAACAGGTGGGCAAATCCCGTTAGCTTTAGATGAAATTGCTGGTCGTCATGATCGTATCATGGAGAAGTCAGAACGATTAAAACAACGTATTGCAGAGAAGAAGACTTTACTTGGTGAAGCTCAGTTTATTATGAGTAAGAAGAAAGGGCTAGAACAACAAATTATTTATTTACGAGACATTATGGGATTCAATTTAAAACAGGTTGCTAGTGAACTAGGTTATAGCTACGACCACATTAGAAGAGTGAGCAGTAGAATGAAGCGAAGCCACAATCATGCCACAACGAAGACACACTGCTCTTGATAATTAGGTGATACACTATTATTACTGAGAGGTAGCGAAAACTACTTGCTCTTGTTCCAGATGCTCAGAATGACAACGGAAAGTTCTGTAGTGTCTCTTGATTTCTTTGTTAAAACGTGGATCGTTATACCAATGGGATGATGGTTCGTTCGATTGAATGAACTTCATGTCATAAAAGAAGTAACAATTAATTTATTAGGAGTTGCTCACGACAATAACTAATGTAAGTTATGGTTCTTCTTTTAAACGATTAAACGAGCAGAGAGCATCCGCTCCCTGTTTGAGCCAATATAGACAGTCTACTGTCCTCCTTGTATATTGGTTCAAACAAGGCGTCGGAAGAAATGTACACGTCTTGATATAAATTAAAAATCCTTTATAAGAGAGTCCCTAGCTCTCTTTGAACCGATGACAGCTCTTACGCATGGAGCGCCTACTGAACGTCGTCGGTTGAAAGAGGGAATAGTCCCTTACACATGTGGAAAATGCTGATTTTAGATTGGCGACTCTACGGAGGTTAAATGAGAAGATTCTTATTCTTCTCCAGGTCACCGAACACAGGGCGTGTAGCCATACTAGTTGATGCGGTGGCTTGGAGAAGGTTGAGAGTACTCAGCCTTAATCTAAGAGAAACTTTTTGCCATTTGTTTTCTCTCTTTCTCCCATCCCCTTGAAAGCTGTTACTTCGGTGATGGCTTTTTGTTTATTCGAATGAAAGGATTGTGTTGATTATTGTCGAATAGATAGATTGAGAAAGGGGGATACAAGTATGCTACAAACAATTATTTTAAAATCAAATAGTACAAACACTTTGCAAGAAAAAGTTAACGAAGCTTTAAAAAGTTTATTTGATACAAACATTGTTGATATTAAACTTTCAACTTCATCAGATGGTAATTATGTTGCAATGATCATCTATTCTGCATTATAAAGAAAAGCGCATCCATAACGGGTGCTTTTTTCTTTGTTATATAGAAATTACACATTAAACGTGAAGTTGAACAAAATGGACATTTGGTTAGGAGGATGATTATTAATGGCTAAGAACAAACTTACTATTAAAGTAGATGCTGATACTCAAGAAGCGTTAACGCAAATGAAGGAATTAACTGAAGCGGCAAATGAATGTGTTGCTGCATTTGAGAAGCTAGAGAAACAGATAAATAATTTTAAAAGCCCACTTAATACGACATTAACTACACTAGGAAGTAGCGTTATTGGTGGGACGAGTTATAGGTAATGAAACCAATAGCAATTATCGTAGGCGCTGCCGTGATCTGGGTGGCGTCTTGTTTGTTGTTAAGGAAAGATAAGCGCAAACGTGTTGCATGTTACAAAACAAACGAACACAACGAATGAAAATAGAGATAAACGAATGTCCTGAATGGCTCTACCCTATTCGGACATAAAAGAGCGAACGAATTAATCATATTTCTCAGTGTCCTATTTACATGTACGGAAAATAAATGTTATTATGTAGTTAGAATTAATTTCCGAACACGTTAACGGACAAAGGGGAAGATATTATGATAATTGGTTATGCTCGTGTTTCTACACAAGAACAAAATTTAGCTAGGCAATTGAAACAGCTAAGTGATTATGGATGTGATCATGTGTATGAAGAGAAAACAAGCGGAGCGACAACAAACAGAGAAGAACTACAGTTAATGCTTGATAATTTAAAAGAAGGTGACACGATTGTAGTTACCGATTTAACACGTATCAGTCGTAGTACAAAAGATTTATTTGAACTAATTGAAGTTATTAAGGGTAAAGGAGCTTCGATTAAATCAATAAAAGATACTTGGCTTGATACGACAAGTGATAACCCATACAGTACTTTCCTGCTCACTGTAATGGCTGGTGTTAACCAGTTGGAAAGGGATTTGCTTAAGATGCGCCAACGAGAAGGGATAGACCTTGCTAAACAACGTGGTGTATATAAAGGAAGACCTAAAAAATATGGTGATAAAAATCCTAAAATGGAGCATGCTTTAGAGCTACTTGCTAATCGTGAAGAGAATGGCTACACAGTGAAGAAGATATGTGAAGTTACTGGTGTGAGCCGTACTGTTCTTTATGAGAGAGCAAAAGAAAAAGGGATTATGTAGGAGGGGAAATGTATGGGAGAATTAAGGTTCATGAGTATAGATGAGTTTAATAAAAAAATACACAATCTCGACAGTGGCGTTTACTTAATTACAGATCATAACAATCAGGTTGTTTATGTAGGTAAAGCTTTTAAAATAAAAAATAGGGTTAATGCTCATTTTAAGGGGTATTCCAATACCAAGGATCACGCACACTTATTTAATGAAGTAGCTTATATTCTTGAGGATAGTCCATTGAAACGCTCTTTATTAGAGATAACTTATATGATTGAATATAAAACAGTGTTGAATAAAGAAGTGCAAGAAGAGTTTCCAAATCTATATACTAAATATATTAAGCGGACAAATCAAAAGCGAAGATCAGTTTCCATGTCGTTGGAGGTTGACGAGGCATGGGAACAAGCAGAAATAGAAAACGTTGTAAGAGATATAGAAAATGGAAAGCAACCAGAAATAGAGAAACAAAGAGTTGAAACTGAACAACAACGCAGATTCGAAATAGAAGTGAAAGAACTGCAAAAGAAAAGGAACAGAGAAAGAGATAAATTAAAGAAAGATTTGATTAACATAGCTGGTGGGAAATCAATGTTTTATGAAATTCTGTCCTTATTGGAAAGTGGATATAATCCTAATCTTTTAGCTGATGCGCTTAAGATGGAACTTGCAACTATAAATTTATTTAAAGAACATAGGAAGAGTTTTCATATACCACGAGATCATAAGAGGTTGATTAAACATCAAGACATCATGTATTCATTATCTGGTAAAAAGAATACAGGGAATTCAAGATTAAATCATTTACTTTAAAGTAGCGAATCCGCTGCTTTTTTAGTTTATAAAGAAAAAAGCCCATGCGGGGCTAGATACTTTTCTTCATGCCGCATTTACGGCATTCTCTTAAATAGATGAAATTTTTAACGGAACTTTTGAATGCGGTATTTCCGCAATTATCACAGCGACCGCTGATTTTATCAGGATGTTCTGTGTATGTGTATATCTTGCTTAGATCGTACTTTTGTTCAGGTTCTTTATTTTCCATTCGTTTCACCTACATATCAATCTGGATTAATACAGCCTTACCATAATAACATGAAGCGTTCGCATAATGGATGTTTTTTTATTTTGCAAAAAGAACCTGCAAACCTGCAGATTCTCCTGATAATGATTTATGGAGCAAGACCCGAAAATATAATACAATGATTCAAAAATGAATTCAAGTAATTAAAAAGAACCCGCTGGAGTTCGGGTCCTTTTATAAGTGATGATGTATTCTCGGCTTGGGAACTGAGAAAAACACAAAAATATAATACATCGAGTTTTTGAGAATTTCAAGACTAAATTAGGGATTACCGCGAGGAGGAATTGTAACGAGTTTCTTCCTATTAATATAGAAGGTGGTGGGTGATATGAAGTGAAACAAAAACACGAGTTAGCCAAAGAAGATTACATGCAAGGCATGAAGTATAAGGAACTGGCTGAGAAATATGAAGTCAGTATTAATACAATTAAGTCCTGGAGAAAAAGGCACGGCTGGAATCGAAAAGGGGTGCACCCAAACCAAGAAAACAGGTGCACCCAAACCAAGAAAACAGGTGCACCCATTGGTAATAAGAATGCAGCAGGGAATCCAGGTAACAAGAATCCTAAATGGGGTAATAAGAATGCTGTTGGTCATGGTCCGCCAAAAGGAAACCATAACGCTATGACGCATGGTTTCTTTCGAAAACACTTTCCAGAAGATGTGGCTGACTTAGCTGCGGAGATCATGGAGAAGAATCCGATTGATATGTTATGGGAAAACATAACAATTCAGTATACGGCTATTATTAGAGCGCAAAGATTGATGTTTGTTAAATATCAAGAAGATACAACGAAAGAACTACGAAAGAATAAGGTTACTGAAAGTGGATTCGAAGAAGAATGGGAAATTCAATTCGCTTGGGATAAACATGCTACCTTCTTAAATGCACAATCGCGGGCAATGACTACATTATCACAACTAATAGAAAGATTCGACAGGCTAGCGAGTGTTGATGATAAGAGAAGATTAGAGTTAGATAAACTGAAAGCTGACATAGAGAAAACAAAAGCCGATACCGCTCGTATTAAAGGCGAAGATGGTGAAGAATACGAAGATGATGGTTTCAAAGAGGCGCTAGAAGGCAAGGTAGAGGAAGTGTGGGATGACCATGACGACGATTCCGAAGCGTAAAAAGAAACCTGCTCCATTCAAATTTAAGCCATTCTCCAAGAAGCAGCTGAAAGTATTAACCTGGTGGAAGCCTAACAGTCCCGTTAAAGATTATGACGGGATTATTTGCGATGGTTCCATTCGTGCTGGAAAGACAGTATCAATGGCTCTATCCTATGTTATGTGGGCAATGGAATCATTCGAAGGTGAGAACTTCGGTATGTGTGGTAAAACGATTGGTTCGCACCGTCGTAACGTTATAACGCCACTTAAAAAGATGCTGAAGTCCCGTGGTTATAAGGTTAAAGATCATCGCAGTGAGAATATGCTTACCATCACTAAAGATGGCGTGACAAACTTTTTTTATATCTTCGGCGGTAAAGATGAAGCGTCGCAGGATCTTATCCAAGGTATCACTTTAGCGGGATGCTTCTTTGATGAAGTAGTACTTATGGTTCGTTCATTCGTTAACCAAGCGACTGGTCGTTGTTCTGTAGAAGGTTCAAAAGTCTGGTTTAACTGTAACCCTGGTGGTCCATATCATTGGTTTAAAACAGAATGGCTAGATAAAGCGAAAGAAAAGAACTTACTACACATTCGTTTTACGATGGATGATAACTTATCTTTGTCCGAAAAGGTAAAGCAGCGTTATTACAAGATGTATAGCGGGGTTTTCTTTAAACGATATATATTAGGACTTTGGGCAGCTGCTTCGGGTCTTATATTCGATATGTTCGATGAGGATAAACACAAAGTTCCTACAATCGAAAGGGAATACGTTGAATATTTTGTTTCCTGTGACTACGGTACACAGAACGCTATGGTATATGGATTGTGGGGTAAATGTATCGAAAAAGGTAAAGAAGTATGGTACAAGGTGAAAGAGTACCGTTATAGCGGTAGAGAAACAGAAAAGCAGAAAACAGACCAGGAATACTACGAGGACTTTGAGAAGTTTGTAGGAGATTTGCCTATCCGTGGCACTGTAGTTGACCCGTCCGCTGCTTCATTTATAGCTTTATTAGTTAGAAATAAACGAAAAGTATATAAGGCCCGGAATAATGTTAAAGAGGGCATTGGTAATGTCGGTGTTGCGCTAAACACGGGCATTATTTATTTTAACGACTGCTGTAACGAAACATTTAAAGAATTTGCTTCTTATATATGGGATGAGAAATCAGTGGAACGTGGCGAAGATAAGCCGCTAAAAGAGAATGACCATCATATGGACGAAACAAGATACTTTGTTAATACAGTCATTTACGGATTACGCAAAAAGAAGAAAAAGAAAAGAGGTGAAGCAGCTTAATGACGAAGAAAAGACAAGTTAGTGCGAAGGTAATTAAGGCGGCAGGGACAAATACTCAAGTATTGTCTCGCCAGCAAGAGAGCGAGAATGAGAAGTATGCTATTAATGATATTATCGAACCGCCTTATAGAATAGAAGACTTGCAGCAAATCAGAGAAAATAGTACGATTCTTGGTCAATGTATCGATGCATACAAGCGAAATATAGCTGGATTTGGTCATGAAATGAAGTATAAGCAAGAGGACGACAAGGAAACTCCTGAAATGAAGGCAGAGTGGACGTTAGTTGATACAGAAATCATACCTTTATTTAGTTTCGACAAGCCATTCAAAGAGATTCTTGAAACTGCTATCGATGATAAAGAGACGACTGGCAATGGCTATATTGAAGTGATTCGTAATTTAGAGGGAAAACCTGCTGAACTAATAAATATGTTGCCGCAGTACATGCGAGTAACACGTAAAGACGACGAACCTCAAGAAGTAACGTATTTAGTTAACGGAAAAGAAATCAAACGAAAGAAAAGATTCCGTCGCTATGTACAACGGGTAGGAGCAGTAGATACTTACTTCAAGGAGTTTGGTGATCCGCGTTTCTTAAATAAAGAGACTGGGAAGTTTTCCGAAAAGTCTTTAGGAGAGAAAAACGCTACTGAAGTAATGCATCTAAAGATTGGCAATGGTCCTTATGGCATTCCGCGATGGGTATCACATGTTGTTCATATGGTCGGTGCTAGGAAAGCGGAAGAGTTAAATCTTCGTTATTTCAAACAAGGGCGTCATATTCCAATGGCTATCTTATTGAAGAACGGGATTTTATCAGAAGAAAGTGAAGCAGCGATAACTGATTATGTCTCGAATGTTGAAGGTGAGGATAATCAACATAAATATCTTTTGTTACAAGTAGAAAGTGCTGAAGAAGGTGTTGTAGGCGATACACCACCTAATGTAGACATTGAATTAAAATCACTAGCAGACATTCTGCAAAATGATGCTCTGTTCCTTGAGTATGATGAGAAGTCACGTCAAAAAGTACAATCGGCATTCCGATTACCTGACGTGTATGTTGGGTATATTCGTGATTTTAACAGAGCGACTGCTGAATCTGTACGTGAGATTACGGAGGAGCAGGTATTTGAACCGGAGCGAAGTGCTTTAGAATTCATTATTAACAATGTCCTGTTGCTTCCATACGGATTAAAACATGTATATGTGAACCTACGTAAGTCAGAAATTAGTAATACGGAAGATATGGTTAAAACCATTGAGGTACTGGCTGATAAGGGCGGCTTAACTTTCCAAGATGTACGTAATATCGCTGGTAATATGCTAAATAAAGAGTTCTCAGATTATGATATACCAGAAGCGAATGAACCAGTCGCTTTAGTACTTGAAAGACATCGTAAGGTAGGCGGTTGGCAAAAAGGTTTAGGAGAAACGTTGCAGAAGTCAGCTGACAGCAATTCAAATGAGGATTTAGTCAATGTGATGAAAGACCTACGTGACTTATTGGAGTCGATGCAAAATGCAGAAGATTGATAAGTTACTGGATTCGTTGAATGAGTGGATTGAAAAGGCTGATACTGATGATTTCACCTCTTCATTACCTGCCGATTTAGAAGTACTGGACATGTTACCAGGATACGTTGAGGAATTTGAAAAAGAAATTGCTAAACTGCTTCGGAAGCAGAAGAAGTACTTTATTGATGGGATTAAGAACTATACGAAAAAGGACGCTGTAGAGAAGGGTATCAAGATAAAGGATATTATCGATTTTGTCACTGGTAGCCTATTTGGAGCAGATACTTTTGCAAAAAGCTTAAGCAAAGCAGCAAGGAAGTTTCTTGATTACACGATGAAAGATATGACGAAAGCTTTTATGGATGCAATTGACCCGGATATTCAGTTTAATATCTTCTCAAAACGTACTACAAAGTGGATTGATAGTTGGTCTGATGAATTAGGTAAGATCATGAAGATTAACTCTCACAAAGCAGTAGAACGTATTTTAAACGAAGGATTAGAGAAGGGAAAAGGCATAAAAGAAATAGCGAGGGAACTTGCAAAGCTTCCGGAATTCGACCGTAAGAGAGCGAAGACAACAGCACAGACGGAAGTCCTCGCAGCGTGCTCTGCTTCTCAATTTGAGTCATACCGCCAATCCCCTGCGGTAACGGGTAAGAAGTGGCGTCATAGCGGTGCAAAGAATAACCAGCCTCGTGACAATCATGTGGCGTATGACGGTACAACGGTTCCAGTAGAGGAAGAATTTGAATTACCTGGATCTGGAGAGAAATGTATGTTTCCTCGTGACAGCTCTTTATCTGCTAAAGAGAGAGTTAATTGTAAGTGTGTTATGTCTCCTGCGGTAGATAACAATATATTAGGGCTATCTGAAGAAGAGAAGCAGCAGATTAGGGAAGAAACTTTGAAGGAGTTGAATCGATGAGCTATGCAGTTGATTTTAACGGTGAAAAAGTTGAAATAAATGACTTTAAATTAGAAGAAGAACAGAAGTGTTACGAAAAGGAAATGATTAACTCATTAATTGATAAAAACGATGTCGTTTCTACTTCTATTGAAGTAGATGAAAGTAATTCAGATTACGGAAATCATATGAGAGTAACTTATATTTTTCGTAAAAAGAAAGAATCTTGAAAGGAGGTGAATAAATGCCAAGGAAATTAAAAAATGTGGATGTAAGTTTTGTCTCTATTGTAGATAAAGCTGCAAACAAAAAGAAATTCTTCTTAACGAAGAGCGAGCAAGTGCCAACATTCGAAAAAGAAGTTAAAATCATCAAAGGTGAAGATGAAGAACAAAAGCTTGTTTATGGGATTGTATACTCTCCTGGTAGTGCGGAAGATAAAAGTACACATGATGCGCATGGTGACTTCATGACTGCTGAGGATATTGAAAAATCCGCTCATAATTTCATAGCTAAGTATCGAAACATCGACGCTCAACATGATTTTAATGCAGGAGCAGGTGAAGTAGTAGAAAGCTATGTAGCTCCTGTTGATATGGAGATTAACGGTGAAACAATTACTAAAGGAACATGGGTACTTGTGACAAAAGCCACCGATGAGATATGGAAAGATATTAAAGATGGTAAGATGACAGGTTATTCCCTTGCAGGGGTCGCAGAAACAGAAGTGATTGAGGAAGAAGTAACGAAAACTGAAGAGAAACAAATGAAGTCCTTCTTCCAATTGATGAAGGGCTTTTTTAGTGGAGAAAAAGTTACGAAAGGCGAGGTTAGAGATAAATTTAACCAGAACAAACATCGCCGTGATGTTAACGCCTCTTTCTCTGCATTAGAAGATACTTTCTATCAGTCTCTTTGGAATGCCCCGACTGCTGATGCTATCGACTTAGATCGTATTGAATCAGCTGCACTCGAATTTATTGAGATTATCAATGAGCTGAAGGGTACAGAAGCAGTTGTAAAGGTATGGGAAAACAAACCTGTTGTATCCCTAGCTGAAGAAGTAGAAAAAGCAGGTAAGAAAATTAGTAATACAAATATGGCTGATATTGATGCAGCTATTGAATCATTAACAAATCTAAAAACGCGCGTCACACCGTCATCGGAAGGCGCAGGAAGTGAGGGAAACAATATGGAGTTTAATCAAGAACAATTTGAAAAGACATTAACTTCAGCAGTAGAAAAGGCTGTTGGCCCGATCAAGGAAGAATTAGCTTCTGTTAAGAAACACCTTAATCTTGATGAAGAAAAAACAGAAGAGGATATCAAGGTAGAAAAAGCTGTGGAAGCTGCTACTGCTCCATTACGTGAAGAAATTGAAGCGTTAAAGAAATCTCAGGGTATTAGCAATCAGCAAGATACTGATGTTGTTGAGAAAGCAGAAGTAAAAAAATCTGTATGGAATGGCTTACTGTAAGCCTGAAGGAGGAAAACATATATGACACTAAATAACAAAACAATTATTGAAAAAGCGGATGTGACTCTTGCCACATTAGCTAGTGGTGGTTTAATGAACCCTGAGCAAGCTGATACATTCTTACGTATGGTGCAAAGCGCTCCTACGATTTTAAAGGATTCCCGCTTTGTTCAAATGGCTTCAGATACACGTAAAATTGAAAAAATCGGCTTCGGTTCTCGTATTCTTCGTCCAGGTGTAGAAGGGACGCCATTAAAAGATTCTGATCGTTCTGCTCCAACAACTAGCACAGTTACATTAAATGCAAAAGAAGTAATTGCTGAAGTTCATATCACATATGACACATTAGAAAATAATATTGAGGGTAATAATCTTCAAAATACGATTATGCAGATGATTGCAGAGCGCGCGGCGTTAGATATTGAAGAATTAATTATTAATGGTGACAAATCTTCTGCTGATACGTATTTAACATTACTAGATGGATTACGTAAACAAGCGACTTCACATGTAATTGATCATGCAGCTGGTGCATTCTCTAAAGATGTATTTAAGAAAGCTTATAAAGCTGTTCCTGCGAAATACCTTCGCAATCCTAAAGATTGGAAGTTCTATACTTCACATGGATTAGAAGTTGAATGGAAAGACCAAGTTGCAGCACGACAAACAAACCTTGGTGACTTCTCACTCCAAGGCGGTTTAGCTTCAGCGTACGGTGTCCCTGTAGATGGTATTGCTATGTTACAACCATACACTGATGAAACAAATACTGTATCTGACATTCTATTAACTCATCCTAAAAATATTGTAGTTGGTATGAGCCGAAATATCCGAATTGAAGTAGATAAAGATATCCGTTCTCGTAAGTTCATTATTGTTTTAACTGCAAAAGTGGATGCTAAATTTGAAGAGGAAGATGCAGTAGCGAAAGTTATCAAAGTTAAGGAGTGATGACTTTTGAATTACTACGTTAAATTAATAGTTGGTAAAACATATGACGTCCATGAACGTCTTTTTTTATTAGGTCAAGAAGAAAAAGTTCCAAAGAAAACCTATGATTATCTAAATGGTAATGAACAATTTGAAGTTCGAAAAGAAGGTAGCAAATCTAAAGGAGAGGAGTGATAAGTATGCCACTTATTACTGCTCAAGAATTAATAGATTATACTGTACTGCCTGAAGTCAAAAAACGTCCTGTTTCCTTATTGGAGCAGGACATACTTGAGGCAGAAACAGAGATTAATAATATTCCTAACATAGCCGATTTCGAAGATAAAACAAAGTATCCTATAGTGCCTGCTGAAGTTAAATTAGCATGTAAAAAATTAGCGCAGTATTACGCATATACAAATGCTGACACAACAGCTATGAAGGGTATTAAATCTGAAAGTGTTGGTAGTGGTGATTATTCTTATACAAAGGATAATTCTAGTGTTTTGAAACCAGATATCCTGCATTTATTAAAAAAATACATTGCAGATGGTGGTAAAAATAAAGTAACGTTCAAAATGAGGGCGATTTAATGTCTTTAGAAGCACTGATGGTCCATGAATGCGATATTTACCATTTGCAGAAGGAAACGAAGCCCGGGAAGTACGGGCAACCAGGAGAAGAGGTTTATTCATACAAAGATACTCCTGATATAGCAGGGAAAAGCTGCTACTTTGCAGAGAATGTAGCGATTGCTAGACCAACTGCAATTCAATCTGCACCAAATCAATTAAATGAACAGCATACACGAGTATTATTTATGCCTGGTACAGATATAAAACATAACGACAAGGTGATCAAAAAGAATACTAATGTCGTTTACTATATACGCAATCCCTTTCCGGTAGTACATCCACTTACTGGTGAGGTTTCACATATAAAAGCCACTGCGGAGAGGAAGAGTGAACCATGGCTAGCCAAATAACGACTAGAGGATTTCGTGAGTTCAGTGCTAAGTTGAACCGTATGGCAAACGGATTGGATCAGAATGTTGCCTTATGGCTTGAAGCTAGTGGATTTCAATTTCTAGAAGAGGTGCAAAATCAAATCATTTCATTAGCGGTTGTAGATACAAGACGCTTACTTAATTCGTTTGATAAGGGCGGAGATGGGAATGTTTGGCGCTCTTCTGATGGAGGATTAGTGCTAGAAATCGGTACAAATGTAGAATACGCCAAACTTCAAAATGATGGTTGGCAGCAGGTGAGAAGATTTGTCCCAGGTAGATGGGAGGGTCATAATTTCGAATATGATCCACATGCACCTACCGGAATGATGCTAACTGCTAAATTCATAGAAGGTCGTCCCTATTGGGATAATGCTATCGCTATCTATGAGCGTATGTTCCAGACTGCATTTGACCGACAGTTCCGACAATGGGTGCATGGAGGTTAGGATATGTACGCACAAATACATGGCTCTATGAAGGCTTTTGTCTTCGATAACCTGCCACAAGGTACATTTGCTTATCATGAGCAGGTTCCAGAAGAAATAAAGATACCTTCAGTGTACTTCCCACACTTATCAACGAATGATTTGAAAAATACCAAGGATACATTCACCTTACTGTACACAATGACAGTGAGGTTTTTTAATGCAACAACAGAGGAAGCTATGGAGCTATCTGATAGAATTGCGGACTTGATTAGACGTAGCGGTTACACATTAAATCTTCGGAATGAGGATGGAAGTGAATCGACTGATACCGTCTATTTCAGAAGAGTGACTACCGCTCCAGTTGAGGTAGGTTCATCTCAATTAACAATGATTTTTGAATACGAAAAGAACTACACCAATTGAGGAGTGTGAAATTATATGTCGGGAACTAATAATAAAATGTACCGCGGTGATGAGTTTTTAATTGCAGCAGTTATTGCAGACCCATCTGATCCATTAAAAGAGAAAATGGTTCGTCCGTTTGACCAAACAGACTCATCTCATTCGATTGAAGCGGATGAGATTGAAGTGGAATCTAAAGACAGAACGATTTCTGATTACGGAAAAATCTCAGAAACACGTTCATTTGAGGGGATTATGGCTGAAGGAGATCCATTTCCTGATGCAGCAAAAGCTAAGGTTCGTAATAAAGAGTACATTGAGTTGTATGAGATCAATAAACGTACGAAGAAAGCGGAAAAAGGAACGTATATGATCACTTCGTTCGAAAAAACTGCTTCTACAGGGGAATTCGCAACTTATTCCATGGAAGTTAAACTTTCAGGTTCAGTGAGTGAAGAGACTTTAACAGAAATTCCAGGAGGAGCAGGAGAAACTGCACCAGTAACACCTCCGTCCGGTTCTTAAGAGTAGGTTAATACCTGCTCTTTTTAAATTTGAAAATAACATCCAATTAAAAGGAGATTGATATATATGCGTTTTGAAATCGAAGGAAAAGAATATGAATTAAAGTTAACTTATAAATCTATTGCAGAGTTAAACAAGAAATATGAGGGTGGAGCGAACCAAGTTATCGCTGCTTGTTTGCAAGGTGACTTAGAACTATTTGAAGACGCGGTATACTTCGGATTAATGCACACAGAAGAAGGATTCACTAGATCTAAAGTTACAGCTGCTATTGAAAAACTATTTGTAGAGGAAAAAATCTCACAACAATACATTGAAGATGTTCTTAATGAAGTGGTAGCGGACAATTTTTTCTACAAAGCGAAGACGAAACAGTACAAAGCACGAATGAAGAAACAATTACTAGCGAAGAATCCGGAATTCAAGGAGATTGCAGAGGAAATGTACGGAACGGACGACGAACTGCAGACTTCTCTAGAGAAGAAATAGACAAGGTGCAGCAGGATGGATTTAGATATTTAGGTTTGTTGCCAAATGAGGTAATGAACCTAACTCCTCGTGAGTTTCAAAATATGATGACGGGGAGGAATGAACAGTATCTAGATGAACTGCAAACATATAGTATATTTGCTCTCATGATGCGTGCGGTTTATCACAGTAATCCCAAAAAGAGTATGAAACCAAAAGATTTATTTGATAGATCGAAAATGGTTACTGATGAACAAAAGAAAAAATCTATCGAGAATCGTGCAAAACAAGCTGAGGCAGATATGCAATTCTTACAAAATCTCAACTTCGGTTGATTGAAAGGTAGGTGAGATTTTGGCGACACAAGAAGAATTAGTAGTCCAGTTTCGAGCAGAGACCGACCAAATTCGAAGAGAATTAGCTGCTATGCAACGTGAAATGAATGAGTTTGTAAATGCTACGGCTCGGTCCTCACGATATTATCACCGTAGTCTTGAGAATATGGGGGATGCGAACAGCGAATATAGCAGACGCTTACGTCAGATGAAATATGAGCAACGGGAAGCGATGAGACCCCATATTGAAGAATTGAAAAGGACGAAACTCGCTTACTTGGATGCTGCCATGGGAATGGCGACATACACCGGTAGTGCACAAGACTTAATTGCTCAAGTTAACGAAATCGGTAAGGCTGAGAAGACTGCTAACGATGAAATAATGAAATTAGATAGAATGAAGCAGGCAAGCATATTACAGACAATTGGTATGATGAACAATATGTCCACAACGTCTAGCAAACTACAAGCAAACTTACAACGTATGGGTAATCCATTGTATAACGTTTCTAGAGGCGCTTTGATGGCTACTAATGCAATGGAGAGACTAGCGAATAGAAGTTCAGCTGCTCAGTTAGCTTTAGAGTTTCTTGGACCTAATGCAAATATGAAAGAACTTAATGATCAGATTCGCATTATTAACCAATCTGTTATGGGTATGGGACAAGCTTTCTTGGTAGTCGGTATTGGCGCTGTAATGTTTTACAACAAGCTACACCAAGCTAATATGGAGATGAATCCTAAATATGCAAAAGCATATAAGGATATGATGGATTCATTAACTGAAGCTCTACAACCCATGAGGGATGCTTTTGCTGCTCTTATGATACCAATCTACAATTTTGTGAATGCAATAGCCAAGATGGTAATAGCATTTAACGAGGCACATCCAGCTTTAGCAAGGTTTATTCAAGGAACAATGATGCTTGTTCCAGCCTTAACACTCCTATTGCTACCCTTAGGGGCAGGAATGGGATTATTAAAAGGGTATAGAGCTGCTTTTGCTGCTTTATGGATGATAATTAAACCTGCAGTCATGGTTTTAGCGATGGCTAGTCCCGTTGCTTGGGCATTAGCTGCTGCAATAACAGGGCTAGCAGTAGGGTTCGCTTATGCTTATAAAAATATAGAACCTTTCCATAATGCTATAAATAAAGTTTTAAAAGCATTAAAAGGTTTTTGGAAGGTACTTTCAGGTAAAAAGGACGCTGGAGTTGAATTACTAAAAGCAGCCGGACTATCTGATGAAACAATTTCTAAATTAACAGGTGCTGTAGACAAAGTTCATTTTGTACTTAATGGAACAGGAATGTTATTTAAAGCTTTTTGGCAAGAGTTAAAAAGTCGAGGTAGTGCAGATAAGGATCTGTTGCGAGCAGCTGGATTATCTGATGGTGCTATTAATGCATTTACTGGTGCTGGAGCTAAAATCGGTCACAATTTGAATGCTATTAAAATGCTAATCGGGGCATTTGGGAAAGAAGTGAAAAAACAAGGTAGTGCTGATATTGATTTATTAAAAGCAGCTGGTATATCTGATAATGCCATTAATGCTTTTACAAAAGCGGGAGCGAAGGTAAACCACAATCTAAACTCAATTAAATTATTATTAAAAGCGTTCGGACAAGAAGTGAAAGCTGGTGGTACAGCTGATATTGACTTGCTTGTTGCTGCTGGAATCCCTGTTGGGGCAATCGAAAAGGTTGTCTCTTTTGGTCGTTCCCTCAATAGTGCTTTAAATACAGTAAAAGCAGTTATAAAGGGGTTTTCGTTATCCTTTTCTGGTAACAGTGACGGGGCAATGCAACTTATGCAGGCGATGGGACTTAATGATAATTTAATTTCAATGGTAGTATCATTTGGAGAAAAGTTACGGTCAGCTTTCGATTATGTTAGACAGGCGATAATTAACGCTTTCCACGGAGACTTTACGCAAATAACTGATGTCTTTGTAAAGCTGATTCCGAGTATTATTGCAATTTTACTAGGTGGAGTTCCAGGCCTAATAATCGGGATCGCTACAATGTTTGCTCGCATGTCGGATGCGGCAGGTATTGGTGGAGAGGTATTGATACAAAAGTTTGGCGAAGTAATGAATAAATTTGTTACTTGGTATGTAAATTTTGTTACTACTAAACTACCAGTATTTTTAAAACAAGGAATGCAAATTATTGTCAGCTTCATCCAAGGGATTCTGCAAGCTTTACCTCAGCTTGTTGAGACGTATGCTCAAATTATGACAACGCTTATTACAACTTTGACGACTCAGCTACCTCAAATTATTCAGACAGGATTATCAATAATACAAACATTAGTGTTGGCGATAGTTCAGGCACTGCCTTATATGATGCAAGCATCGACTCAAATTATTAGCACTTTGATCCAAGGTATAACTCAATTGCTACCTATGCTAATAGATACAGGAATCCAAATAATTACTACTTTAGTACAGGCGATTCTCCCTTTGATACCTCAAGTTCTAGATGCCGGGGTTCAAATTTTATTAGCGATAGTTAATGGCATTATTCAAGTTTTACCGCAACTAATAGACTCTGCTATGCAAATCATAACAACATTATTAAATACAATTGTGCAGAATTTATCTTTAATTATTGATGCTGGGATTCAGATTTTAATGGCGTTAATTAATGGAATTCTACAGATCTTACCTCAATTAATTGATACAGCGTTGCAGGTTATCAATCAATTCATAACGATAATTTTGCAAAATTTGCCTCAGATTCTCGAAGCGGGAATGCAGATACTAATGAAATTGGTTGAGGGTATCATTCAAATGTTACCTCAAATTGTAGATGCAGTTATACAAATTATTACTAAATTTGCTGAGGTTGTAGTCCAAAATCTTCCTAGAATCATAGATGCCGGGGTTCAGATTCTAACCAAACTTATTGAGGGGATTCTTAAAATGACACCTCAATTAGCTGGTGCCGCTCTCCAAGTTATGGCTAAGTTAATTGCAACTATTATTCAACACTTACCTCAGTTATTGTCTGCTGGTGTGCAATTGATAGAAGCATTGATAAAAGGAATACTTAGTTTAATTGGAGCAGTATTTAATGCCGGAGTAGAAATAGGCGCTAAAATAATTGATTCTTTGCGTAAAGTCAATTTATTCGATATAGGCGTAAATATTGTCAAAGGATTAATAAGTGGTATTGGATCCATGGTAGGTTCCGCTGTAGCTGCAGCAAGAGAATTAGGGAGTAGCGTAGCTGGTGCGGTAAAAGGAATTTTAAATATTCATTCTCCATCCCGTGTTATGAGGGATTTAGGTATTTACACTGGTCAAGGGTTAGTTAAAGGTATTGGATCCATGGAGAACCCAGTATATAGAGCAGCGAAAGAAATGGCTGTAATAGTTAAGGATGCATTCGATTCATTATCAGAAGGGATAGCACTCGGAGATGTGTCAATGGGGACTGTTTCAGGACCTGTAATTCCAATGGTTTCTGCTGGTTATAAAACACCTTCTAGCATATCAAATGTGTCGTCTACTTCTGGATTTAGCGGGGCAACTTTAAGTAAATCTACAAATGAATCTAGACCGTCAAATAACGTTCAAAATGCCACTCCTGCTGTTATTGAAAATGTAATTGTTATTGATAGTACTGAAGTAGTAAGAGCAATCGGAGACAAGATAGACGTAGACCAGGGGAAACGAATTGTAAATCAATCATTTGTTATGGGACAAAAGGGAGGATGGTGATTAAATGTCTGAAGTAATTACATTAGGAACGACAGTACAAACATTAAGTGGGAAAAAGTATGTATTAGAAGAACTAGGCATCATGACAAGAGATTTTAATCCGCAGTCACCATCGCCTGTTCATAACTTTGAGACTGTTGAAAATAGAAATGGAACTATTGATAGAGGAACAGTTTATGGCCAACGAACTATAAACTGTTCTTTTTATTTTAAAGCAGTTGATATGTGGGATTATGCATTACTACGAGATGAGGTATTTCGTATATTTGATAGTAGAGAAGCTTTCTATATCATAGATCAACGAAATCCAGGTAAGCGATGGCTTGTAAAATATAGTTCACCTTACAGTATCGAGCAGAATTGGAAATACGGGTTCTTTGAAATTGATTTTGTGACTGTGAAACTACCATTTGCAGAATCAATTGGAAAAACCACTGATCCAAATACATTTGATTCTAATCTTTGGCAAATTGGACAGGGATTAATTGCAGAGGATACAAAGTACACGCATAATACAACATCATTCCGTATCTATAATGCGGGTGATGTCACGATTGATCCGAAGGAAATGCCATTAAAAATTATTTATACAGGATGGTCTGATCAGTTAACGATTAAGAATTTAACAACAGGTGACACATGGAGTTATGGGAAATCAACAGCGGTTGAGAGTTCACAAATTGTATTAGATGGAGTTAAGTCTTACCGTCCTGGCGTAGGTAGTATCTTTAAAGACACGAATTGGAAGTTAATCACACTAAAACCGGGTTGGAATGATTTTGTGTTATCTGGCGCTTCAGGTAACTTCAAAATTGAATTTGATTTCCGGTTTTATTATTTGTAGGTGAAGCCATGTTATTAGTCACAGGAATAAATGGACAAACAGAGATGCTTTGCGATTTCAAGGAAGTAAGAAGAAAACGAAGAGTCAATGGAGAACACTCTCTTAATTTCTATCAGCTAAATACCCCAGAAGCAGCTCATGCGTATAAATTGCTAGATAAACGTTCCATAGTTACAATTCCCGAAACAGGTGATGAATATATTGTACTTGGTATATCTAAAGTAGGACACTATGGAAAAAGAATTAACGCAATGCATGTATTTCTAGACGGTTTTATCAGTCAACATAAATATGAATTACTGAATGGAACCATTAATTTTAAACAATTCTGCGACTTCTTATTTGTTGGTAGCGGATGGACATACATTATAAACGGTGCATTTGCTCCACAACGTTTTGATAACTTCGGGAGAGATTCTAAGCTTTCATTGCTGCAAAAAGGATTAGAGAGGTATAAAGCTGAGTTTTCCATTGATAACAAAAATAAAGTTATTACATTTAAAAATGAGATAGGTAAAACTACAGAATCACAGTTTAGATATGGACATAATTTACAAACCTTTAATGAAGAAACGGACATGTCAAACTTTTGTACAGTTATTCGAGGGTTTGGAAAAAGGGATGACGAAACAGAGTTTTCTGTTGAATATAAATCACCATTAGTAAGTGTATATGGTGAAATTCATCAAAAGTCGATTGATGATGATCGTTATAAGTATGAGAGTTCTTTATTAGAAGCTTGTAAAAATAATTTAAATGATAAACCCCTAACGAAATTTAATGTATCCGTTTCAGATTTATACGAAAATGGTTTGCAAATGCATCCGTACGATTATGGCGACTATGTTTATATGCTTTATGAAGAGGCAGATGTAGCTGTTCAGATACGAATCGTTGAGGTTATAGACGACCCAGTAAATAATAGTATTTCACCAACATTTGAATTATCGACTTTTAAAACGTTACGAACTGCAAGCGCAATTCAAGCGCAATTTCAACAGACTCAAAGAGACATTCAACAATTGATGGATGATGAAGGCAATTTAAGCTTAGCTTTAAAACGCTTGTACATGAATACAGAAACATTCGCTGATAACACTGGCGTTTGGTATATAGATCCAGAAGATAAAAATAGATACGTCCATATTGGCGCGGGAGGCCTCGATGTTCATCGTGGTCTTGTTCGCGTTGAGCGGGAAGATGGATATGCAACTATCATAGGCGGCATTCTTCAGCATGGCTTTGATATCAACGGTCACGAACCACCGTTTACTGCAGTGAATGTAGAGGGTTGGTGGTGGGTGACAGATAAGTCAGATGAGCATTACGACTGTCAATATTACACGTTTGAACATAAGTCGCGATACTTAAATGTATTAATCGGTCAATTAGCTACTGAGGGTGCGTCTTGTGAAGTTGCTATTATGGCTGGGGATGGGAATACCTTTTTAGCTAAATACGCATCAAATAATACCGATTCAAAGTCTCCAATTGCAGTTTATGGAAAACTTTATGAAATAGATTTAGGAGTTCCAACAGGAGAAGAAATGAGTGTATACATTCGTTTGCGTTCCACTGTTGAAGGAAAGAAAGCCTATTGTCGAAAAATCCGCATGTGGTTAGATCGATAGATTGAAAGTATTAAAAAACGAATTTTATATAAATTAGGAGGAGTTATTTATGAAACCAGTTCAAATTTACTTAGGAAAACCTCAAAAAGAAAAACTTGTTGTATGTGATGTACAGCAAGGACAACAAATCACGGTAAAACAATTGATGTTCAATAATTCCTTAGACACTGAACAAAAGGTTGTATTAACACTGAACACAATCGATATTATGACTACTAAAGTAAAAAGTGGTGACGACGTGCGTGATACATTTATTGTATTAAACCCAGGCGATAAATTACTCATTCAACAAGAAACAGAAAATGCCGTTAACGTTATGATCAATGGTGTTTCTGAGCAATTAATGTACTAGTAAAACTATGAGAGGGCGTAATAACGCCCTCGCTTTTAGGAGGTTTGTATATCATGACACTAGCATTGAATCGATGGGGAAACACCGCTCAAGATAGAGATTTTAGAAATAGGACAAATGAAAATTGGGAAAAAATCGAAGGGTCATATACTACTATAGAAGAAAACAACAAAGTCTCCATTGAAATGGTAAACAAAGTTAAAAACACAGCCGTTAGAGGGGTTATTGGGAAAAACCTATTCGATAAGTCTACAGTGACACAAGGGAAGTATGTAGTGAATAATACTGGTAATCTTGCAGATTCTCCAAACGGAACGCATAACGCCTCTGATTTTATAGAATTAACACCGAATACACCGTATAGAATTAGCGGTACATCAGAACAAGGTGCATTTTACGACGTTAATAAAAATTACATCATAGGGTTTACGAATGCTTCCAGTGTCACTATGTCACCACCAAACGCTTACTTTATCAGAATTACTGTATTAGAATCTCAATTAAACTCAGTACAAGCAGAGAAAGGCACTAAAGTAACGGAATATGAACCATTCTCAGTAAATCTAGATGCAAATACTATTAAAACTCCCATTCCAGAGGAAAAGCTTGCATTAAACAAAAATATAGTACGAGGAATACCAAGTAAAAACTTATTTGATAAATCGATTGTAATTAGAGGGAAATATGTAGTGAACAATAACGGTACTCTTGCGGATTCACCGAATGGGACACATAATGCTTCGGACTTTATCCCTATAATTCCTAACACGAATTACAAGATAAGTGGAACTACAGAACAAGGCGCGTTCTATGATTCAAGTAAAAACTTCATTTCGGGATTCACGAATGCATCAAGCGTATTTCTTTCTCCGTCTAATGCGCACTTTATTAGAATGACAGTACTAACCTCTCAGTTAGATTCAGCTCAATTAGAGAAAGGTACACAAGTGACGGAATATGAACCATTTGGAGCAAAAATACAACCGGAGAACCTCGGGTTTGATGTTGGCATTGTAGAACGTATTGTAAAGACTGTAAAACCTGATGGCACAGGAGATTATTTATCTCCTAAATTAGCAAATGATGCAATTATAGATGCAAGTGCTAAAAAAATATATGATGTTGTCGTTCATCCTGGAACTTATACAGAAGTTGGTTGGACACTAAAATCTTATATTAATTTACGAGGTGTAGATGCGAAAACTTGTTGGTTAAAAGGGGAACTTCCTGATAATGCAACGGATGCTCAAATAGATAATACATCAACCCTTTGGATTGATGAAACAAACGATTTAGAAAACATCACTGTAACGGCTAAAAACATGAGATATGCCGTTCATGATGAAAGTAGTAACGCAAAGAAGAATTGGAATAGAAGTTTGAAGAAAAGCAAGTTCTTGCATTATGGAAACGAAGGAGCAAGAACGTGGAGAACAAACCATCCTGAGAGTGGCATGTTACCAGAGAAAGTATGGGTATCTGAATGTGCTTATGGCATGGGACATAGTTCTGGTTCTACATTAATAGCTGAGGATTGTGAGTTCAGAGGTCCTTTCGCACCTTTCAGTGTCCATAATAATGTTAATTTCGAAAATCCGTGTTTAGTTATTCTGAAAAGATGCGAAATCATAAAAACAGATGGGCAATTCAAGTATGCATTACGTGTACAATCACTAGGAAGTAAAACAAGTGATAAAGTCATTCTAGAAGGTTGTAGAATCAATGGCGAAATTTATCATGACGATAAACCGTGGTTAGGCGATCCGGCAGCGGCAAGTCATAAGAATTTTACGATTGAAGGATTTGCGAATAGTGAAGTTCCATATTCCTCTTCATTTACAACTGAAGAACATGATAGACCTAACTTTTCAGATGAATATAATTCGTTTAAAGCAAAAACGAGTATTTTAAAAGGGCAAGCCGTTTGTTTTGATGGAGACTTTAAAACGATTAGGCCGATGACCGATGTGGATGACAACTCGTTGTTTGCAGGTATTGCAATAGAAAATATCAATGTTGGTAACTTTGGGAAAGTAAAAGTAAAAGGCTTTGTTTCTAAGCTTGATTTATATAACTTTAGCGGAAATATTACATTTGGAGTGAAATATGGTGCAGGAACAAGCGGTTCCCTTGTTATTAATGAAAAAGCAGTCGCTATAGGTGTAGATCCAGAAAACATAAAAATTATATAATTGTGGACACACGGAATTCACATGAAGGTCGTTAAGAATTTACAAGTTTCATATACTCTATACAAAACGTATCTAAGCGAGGTAGATATTATGAATACAGTTAATGAGAATACATTCGGGAAAGCTTTAGTGTTAGGTGGCATAGCATCAGCGGTTCTTTGGATGATTATAATAGATGCAGTATTTGTAACGATACAATAAATCGAATAAAATACGGCTTTTACAACAAACCGAAGCGTGCTTATAGCAGGCTTTTTTATTTTTAAAAAAGGAGCTGAACCAATGCAAGACATTCAAGATTTAAAGCAAGAGATCCTACAAATTAAGTCAGATCAAAAGGATATGCAGCGAGATATTCGCAATCTAGAAACACGTACCACTGTCAACGAAAAGGACATTGTAAATATAAATAAACAGCTTGAAAAGATTAGTGCTAATACAACATGGATTCTCCGTATCATCATTGGGGCAATTGTAGCTGGCTTATTAGGATTACTCATGAAAGGTGGCATGTAATATGTCAAAAGAGAATATCAAAAAACGATTCCGCAACTGGAAGACGTTAATAGCTATTGCATCTTTAATAGGATTTTTATTTGTAAAAGCAGGGGTTCCGGAAGCAAAAAGCTTTCTTGATGAGTTTATGCCCTATCTATTTGCGGTCGGTATTTCTCTAGGGATTTGGTCCGATCATGAAGTAAATAGTGAAGGAGACGATAAATAATGGGACACATTATAGATATTTCAAAATGGAATGGTAATATTAATTGGCCTGTAGCAAGACAACACATTGATTTCATCATCGCTCGTGTACAAGATGGTTCAAATTATGTAGATCCATTGTATAAAGGATATGTACAAGCTATGAAGCAACAAGGCATCCCTTTTGGTAATTATGCATTCTGTCGTTTTGTTTCTGCAAACGATGCACGTATAGAAGCTCGTGACTTCTGGACCCGTGGAGACAAGAGCGCGACAGTCTGGGTTGCTGATGTGGAAGTAAAGACAATGGATGATATGAGAGCCGGCACGCAAGCATTTATCGATGAATTACGCCGATTAGGAGCTAAGAAAGTTGGTTTATATGTTGGTCATCATATGTACGCTCCTTTTGGCATGGCGAATATAAAAGCTGATTTCGTGTGGATTCCTCGTTATGGTGGCAACAAACCAGCATATCCATGCGATATTTGGCAATATACTGAAACGGGAAATGTACCTGGTATCGGTAAGTGTGATTTGAACGAATTAATTGGTAGCAAACCATTATCTTGGTTTACAGAAAAAGAACGACCAGAACAAACCGTTTCCAATGGTGGATATCAATATGTTAAATCTGGTGGGTTTGGCGTCTCGTTGGTTCCAGAAGTCATAAACGCTATGAACGAGCGTGGAATCAAAGGAAAGGTTATCTCGGATTCTTCAACTGGAATAGCATACTTACAAACGGAAGTATTGCCTAATCAGGAATTAGACAAGATTACTTGGTGGATGGATACTAGACCTGAAGGTAAATGGTGGTACGAGTATATTAAGAAGTAAACAACGAAAGCCGTCCTGTTGGGCGGCCTTATTTTCATTTTGCATCAATAATATCAATAAATTTCAACGTCATATTATTATAAAATGCATCCGTACAAATTATAGATTTATTTAACGGATCAATATCAATGACGGTCATATAGCTAGTAAGTAAAAAACCATCTTCATAGTATGTAATCAATATTTCTTCTTCAGAAAGTAGCGAACATAATAGCATATTCTCAATACGTTCTTGTTCATCCTGTGTTAATGTAGGGCGTTCTACCTTCGTTTTTTCTTTAACTATTTCACGGATACCAGCGAATTGCTCCGGCATCGCTGCGAATGGAGTCCATTTAACCATTCCTCTTCCCTTTGGCATATTAGCGTTGTTCATGCTTTATGTCCCCCTAACAATGTGTTTCTGTATCTTGCTGTTGCACTATTTGTATACGAAATCCCTCGCAATATGCTGTTCTTACCAAATTTAGTGCGTATTTCGTCCATTACTTTAGTTAGTTTCATTTCTTTTTCTCGTTGTATTACATTATCGAATAGTGAGATTTGTTCTTCGCCTTCATTGATTAAGTTAGTTAAAGAAACATTGATGGTTCTAATGGGTTCCCCAGTATAAAACTCATGTAAAAAATATGTACAAACCTTATATATATCCATTGTTAAATTGGTTGGTCGGTTCATAGTGTGAGTTTTTCTGAAACCACCAGCGTAATTTTTGCTGTAACCAATGGAGAAATGGATGGTTTGAGCTAGTTTGTTTTGCCTTCGCATTCGATAACAAACTTCCTCAATATGTTCCAGTAGAATAATCGGGAATTCTTCTATGGTGTAATCACGCATGAGTATTTGGCTTTTACCAATAGAAGTTGTTGCTGGAACGTATTTTTCTGATATGCGGCTAAAATCTATGCCGTTACTATGTAAGTGCAATTCTTCGCCAAGGACCCCGAAGCTTTGTTTTAAATATTTGAGTGGGTATTGCGCTAAGTCTCCGATTGAATGAATGCCTTTTCGGTTTAACTTTGCTTCTGTCTTACCCGAAATTCCCCAAAACTTACTAAGCGGTCGTATTGGCCATAATTTTATGGGTACATCTTCGTACTTCCAGTACGCTATGCAATCTTTCGTCTTCTTTGCTTCCACATCTAAGGCAACCTTACTCATTAAAGGGTTTGGACCAATTCCTATCGTGCATTCGATTCGAGTCTTTGCGTATATTTCGCGTTTGAATTTCAATGCAAATTCATATGGATCGTTTGCAAACAAATGAATACTATCCGTAATGTCCATAAAGAACTCATCGATTGAATATTGGTGAAAATCCTCAATTGGCACGTATTGTAGAGCTAATTTTGTGATGTAATTGGAGCATTTAATGTAAGTACTCATAATTGGGTTTACCATAAGGATATCTTTACGACGTGGTATTTCATACAATCTCGCCATTTTCTTAACACCTAATGCTTTTAATGGTGGAGTTGCAGCCAAAACAATTGAACCACTCCTATTCACATCACCAACTACAGCTAATTTAGTATGAAGTGGGTCTAACCCCATTTTGATGCACGATACGCTAGCATAGAACGAACGAAGATCTACACATAAAACAATTCGATTTGGCAATATTGAATAGTCATACACCGTTATTCCCCCTAAATAACAGAACGTTAGTTCTTATTATATACGAATGTATGTTCTTTTATGAAGAGGTTTTTTCAAAAAAATAAAATAGCCCCACCCATTTAAGTGAAGGCTACATCCAAAACTCATCTTCATTTATGTTTTTCCCCAACTTTTTTAATCCCCTTGTGATTTGGGATATAGTCGAAAATTTAGGTGTGTATTCTTTATCATTACATACTTTTGAAATCGTACCTCTACTTAACTTAGCTGCCTTTTCTAATTCCCCTTGTGAGATCCCTTGTTTGTCTAACCATTTACCAAATTTACTACGTTTTTTACCTAATCCAAACACCCCTATCACCTCAAGCATAGCTTGCCCTTTTCGTCATTTTTTTAAACGCGAGAAAAAAACTGACATAAAGGCCAAACAGTACGAAATACCTTTTACCATACCAAACAAATTACGATTCTCAGTTCCGAATTGATAGCCTTTTAAAAATTCGTTTTATCTATTCCAAATAGAATTCGCTCACAGAATGATGCTTCAGACATTACAAGATTAGTATTTTCAATGATTCATAGCCGTTTTCATCTCTTCTAATCTTCAGGGACTATTCTTGCAGAATACATAAAGAAGGGTGGTGTCAGTTTGTGATATTTGAGTTAGTAAGTTCAGCGGCAGTTGGTGGTGTAGTCTTTCTATCAAAAATGCATCAAAAAGGAGCAACAAATGATGCCTCTAAGATTCAAAGAATATGTGCTAATTGTGATTTGAAAGTGAAGGAAGGAAAAGAGACCAGGACTATACAGCTGCTTCGAAAAACTAAAAATGATTGGGGAGTTGAATATGCATATAGGATTCCGCTTGGTCTTAGCTTCTCCGATTTTGAACAAAAGATACAACATTTAGAGGATGGATTAAATCACAAGAGCAAAGTTTTTGATTTCAAACTACAAGACTTCAAATCTCTCCGCCTAAGAAAAGATATCTTAAAACAAATACAAAACATCATAAACAAGAAAAAGCTCGTTAGAAAGGAAATTGAGCTGTCTTACGATGGGTTACTTAAAATACGAGTTTACGAGAAAGGGATTCCTGATTTTGTGAAGTTTGAAGAAGATATGATGAGGCAATGTAGAGGATGGGAAGTGCCTATTGGTTACACAAGGGACGGATTAGTAAAACACGACTTTGACCAGTTATCACATATGATTTCTGCTGGTATGACGGATATGGGGAAATCGAATGTATTAAAGCTTATTATTACTTCGCTGGTACGCAACCAATCAGAAAATATAAAGCTATTCCTAATCGATTTGAAGGGTGGTCTCTCTTTCAACAGATACCGATTCCTAAATCAAGTCGAATCAATTGCGAAGAATCCAGAGGAAGCCCTTGAGACTCTAAGGGAATTGCAAGATAAATTGAATGCTAGAAACGAATACTTACTAGAAAAAGGATACGAAGATATAAAAGAAGCCGGGGAGCCAATTAGGTACTTTGTAATCGTAGATGAAGCAGCCGACATGACGCCATATCAGGAGTGCAAGGACATTATTGTAGATATAGGTCGTCGTGGCAGGGCAGCGGGATTCCGTTTGGTATATGCGACACAGTACCCAACAAATGAAGCATTGCCATCTCAACTAAGACAAAATATAGGTGCTCGTGTTTGCTTTAGATTGCAGACAGAAGCGGGAAGTCGAGCTGTACTTGATGAAGGCGGTGCAGAGAGTCTCCCTAATATAAAAGGAAGGGCTATATATCAAACGAACGAGAAGAAGGTCTTACAGACGGTTTATATCGATAATAAGCAAATAGATAACATCATAAAGCCACATATCAACATAAGAGCGAGGAAGGAGCATGAAGATGCAAAAACTAGCCATGAAGGAAGCGCGAACAGAAAGTATACTCTTGAGCTTGAAGAAACTCGGCTTTCTTAGTCGAAAGCAAATCCAGGTACTTCATGATCTTGGCGGTGATAGGAATGCTTCTCGTGTCATGAAGGGCATTGAAGAATATGTATCTAGCTTTAGGGATGGAGAGAAAATTTTCTATTTGAACAAGGAAGGGCGCGAGCGTATCGGGAGTAAGAAAATACTCAAACGTTCGAATCAATTTCGCCACTACATTATGAGGAATGACATCTATATCGCTTACGAATGCCCGAAAACGTGGAAGCAGGAAGTGAAAATGAATGTAAAAGGTATCGTTTCCATAATTGCAGATGCACTATTCACTGATAATGGCCGTTATCACATTGTAGAAGTGGATCATGAGCAGAAAATGAGTGCGAACCGTATCAAGATGCAGAAATATCGCAAATTGATGGAATGCAATGTATTTGAAAAACCACCTAAATTTATTTGGTACACCACGACGGAATACCGCAGGAAGAACCTGCAAAAGCTTTGCGAAGGATTAGATTGCAACATATTTACGGTTACTGATTTCCATTAAAAATAGGGAGATGGTCCATATGGCAGCAGAGACAATGAGCATCAAGGATTTTATGGATGGTAACTATGGAGCAAAGAAAAAATGGAGCTTGTTCAAAAAGAAAGCAAAAAAATACGCACCCGTGGCGGCGCGAATAAGTATTGTGATCGGTAGTGCTATTATATTCAGCAACATTATAGATATTCCTCACGTATTTGCGGATGGAAATAATCCAGACGTGAATGAAGTCTTTAAAGATGTGCAGTCAAACGATGGAAAGATAAAAAATTATATAGATGGCCAACTGTACAATCGTATTGTAAATGCATTTGAACCGGTTATTTTCTTAATTAAAGCGGTATCCTATCCAATTGCATCCGTTGTAGCGTTATGCGGCGGGCTATTCATTATGGTTGGTAGCCAGGAACGGGGTTTCTCGTTAATAAGTCGTGCGGGTATTGGTTATATAGTAGTCCAAATGATTCCGTTATTTATGAGACTGCTTGTTGAGATTGCTAAAGCGATATAAAAAAACGAAAGTATATGTATTATTTTTCTAGTAATTGAGAACATAAGAGATTATATAACGTGTTAAATGAAGTTGGCTGGCATAATGGTCAACTTTTTTTAATTGCAGGATGTTGCAAAAGTAGTTTTAGAGTCTTGTTCAAGAATACGCTGCACATAAGTGCGCAAATAGGGGGATAAAGCTATAAATATAATATAAAATAAATGCTATTTTGCATGTATTTTAGCCTAAGTGACCTAAGATTTTCCCCTTATATTTTGGTAATAATGTTTTATAGAAAAAATATTTGTATTCAGATTACTTTTTTTGACCAAAATGATAAAAAACGAGAGAAAAAGTTCCACAAAATGATATTTTTCTATAAAAAATGTGGATTAATTTAAGGAGGTGGTTAATTTGATTGTATGAACAAGCGCATTAAGTAGATAAAAATCAGTTAATATAGGAGGAAACACATGCACAAATATTTAAAGCAATTTTTATCATTTATTTGGAACATCTTTGTAAAATCAATCCCATTACATACGGCTGTACTATGGTTCTTTCCAGACGTATTTAAAGCGTATACGACATTTATTAACGGAGCAATTAAAATTTATCCAAGTTACACTGTGCTGGCTTTTATTATTACATTCTATTTATTTACACATTTGCAAATGAAACGGGAACAAAAAGATAACCGGAGCGCTGATCAAGAAAATTCGGATTCGCAGTCCGAAAAGAAACAGCGCTCCATTAAGTGACTAGCATCACTTTATCTAAAAGTATTCACAGAACCACATTATCATAAACGCACAATATTAAAAAGAATATATTGAACTGGTATATCTTATAAATGTGTCAAAGCCGTTACTATCGCAAAGTACGGCTTTGTTTCACTAGTGAGGTTATAGCAGGAATTTCCTAACCATCATGGAATACTGTCAATAGGAGGTGTTGTGACGTTATGACGGACGAAATTGTTTATTCTGCTAGTGAAGTGTATAAGCGACTAGGAATAAGTGATAGCACCCTTAGAAAGTATATGGAAGTATTGTCGCGAGAAGGATTCGCAGTGAAGAAGAATAATCGTGGCAGACGCCAGTACACAGACAGTGACATTATGGTGATTGAGAAGTTAATTGAACTGAGTAAACATGACGGTATGACGCTAGAGAAAGCAGCGAAGATGATTGCGCAGCAAATAGAAAAGGTTAATCCGGATCTAATTAAAGAAGAATCTGAGGAAATGGACTTAGTGCCATTCCACATTAAACAGCAATTACAGGAGCAGTACAGCGTTATGGCGCAAGAAATGAATCAGAGTATGTTAGCGATGGAGAAGCGATTGAGTGAGCAGGCGAAGCAGAGCAACGAGGAAATCAAAGCGAGCGTAGAAGCGCATAATGAGCGAGTGGAAAAACGATTGGAAGCGCGGGATGAGACGCTTATGAAGACATTGCGTGAGATGCAGGAAACGAAGCGATTGATGCAGGAATTTCGGGATGAGGTTGCTGCAGCGAAAGAGAAGAAAAAGCCGTGGTGGCGGTTCTGGTGAGAGTAGGAAGATGCACGGCAAAATAGAGTTATAGAAAAAAGTGGATCCCTAGTTAGAGTAGGGATCCACTTTTTTTGATACTAATAATTAGGCAATAGTGTATTAGAAGGAATCATAGAAACGTTTTTTACTAATTTAATGTATGTTTTTGTGGTTTTAAACTTTACTACGTTATATATTAATACTAAAATGTATTAGATAGCAAACAAAATATGGTAAAAATGAATTAAATATTAAAAAGTGAATGGAGAAAACAGGTTGAATAAGAAAATTTGGAAGGCAATAGGGATTATTTTTGTAATTGGTTTCGTATTTAAAACGATATCAGGATTATTTGGAGGCGAATTCCAGGAGATTGAAAGTGATGCGAAGAAGCAGGCTAAACAATCATTAGAACAGGAAATTAAAAAAGAGGCAATAGTTAGTTATAAAATTGAGGGAGTTCAGGTTATATCTGATAGTAAGCAGGATTTACCTGATAGTGATGTGAGGACTGTCGAATTGAGAGTTTTAACTAATTCCAAAACAAGTGATGGTAATGAAGTACCTTATCCTTTTAACTTTACATATTATCAAAAAAAGGGGAGTGATGATTGGAAACCTGTAAATAGGTATAAAGAATAATTTGTTTTTCTATATCTTTTCAGCTTAAACAGATAATCGAATTGCAGTTTTTTGCTTAGTATGGTTTTTTCAAAAATACTGGCGGTACCTCATGCCCATCGACTTAAGGATTTTATAGCGTTCTCAAAACGAAAAAACGAGAAGCCCTACAAAAAGTAGGGCTTATTTTCTGTCAGAAACTATGTCAGTTAGAATGTTATGCTCATGTGCATTCACTTTATTAGCAATGTAGTAATCTAATATTTCATCAATAAGCTCATAATTTTTAACAAAGATAATGATGCAGGAATTTCGGGATGAGGTTGCTGCTGCGAAAGAGAAGAAAAAGCCGTGGTGGAGGTTTTGGTGAGGAGAAGCAGAGGAACGTATAAAAATAGAATTGTAGAAAAAGAACGAGTGGATTCCTTGCGGAATCCATTTTTTCTTACTATTGATGGTGAGACGTTAAGTAAATCTGATATGAATCTTAGCATCTTAAATAATCTTAAAAACCTTTACTTTTAAGAGTTTAATAGTAAGACTATTCTTACTATTAAACTCTTATTTATGTTAATATTATACAAAACGATACCAAAAAAAGGGAGGGGGATTATATATGATTATTATTCAAACAATAATAAAAATTATATTTAAGATTGTTGGTCTTTTATTAATAATTTTGGGACAAGGTTTAATATTACTTGCAACAATTTCGGGTTTTTTAGTGAATATTATTACTGGATTTTTATTTCTTTTGGCAATTATATTTACTTTTTCAGATGCAAGTTTAGTACAAAAAGTGTTTGTTTGGGGTATTGCTATAATTGTTGGGGCAATTGCAACTAATATTTATACAATACCTGAAAGATTAGTAAATACAGGAACATATTTAATGGATTATGAATTTTGATTATCCATTTCAAAATTTAGGGATACCCCAATATAATATTTGCGATGAACTATATATTTATTTTAAGTGTTACTCACTTTCTGCATGTTGCGGTCAGTACCCGATAATGAAAAAAGAAGTACCACCTAAATAGAAACAGGGATACTTCTTTTTTCTTTATTTATTCTCTAACGTCTCGTAGAGGCGTTTATACATATCTTTATATGCTTCAGAATGACGATTAGCTAGATGGGTGTCTACAAAACTTTCAACAAGCATATCAATGATATTGTTAATTGACGTTTTCTCCATGCCCTCTTGTTCTTTAATGAATGGTTTAAGGGTATTGAGTTTTAGCAAAACAGCAGGTGAAATTTTAGCTGTTTTAGATGGAACTAAACGTTGATCTGGTTTCTCTGGTGTCTGTATTTCCTTTTTCGTTTTAGTTTGATTGTTTTGAATAGTTAAATCAGAACTCTCGGTAATAGGTGTTACAGTTACTACAAAAGATTTACTTTTATTATCCAAAGGTACCACTCCTATTTAGTTTTCTATCGTAAACTATTAAAACTATTTTGCGTTTGTATTGGTAACGACTATGTTATTATCTGCTGTTTTCTCTGTGTATTCAAGTAAGTTGGAGAAAGTTAATATATCATGAAGAAAAGTGGAAATATAGAAATATCCCTATTTCTAAATAGGGATATTTCTATATTTTTAAATTTCAGTTAACAGCTTGAATTTCCTTTTCTGTTCAGGTGTTAGCTCATTTTCTACATAGCGATCTATAAGTAAATCGATGATTTCATAAGCGAATTTTGTGTTTGTAAGTTTCATTAATACTTCTAATTCTTCTTTTGATTGATTAGAAATTTTAATGCTGCCTTGCTGATTTTTAAATTTCTTTTTTGATTCAGTTTTTTCGTTTCTTTTTTCTTTTCGAGTTACTTGTTTTTCTTCAGTCTTAGGTTGAGAAGGAGTAACTGGAACCTCGTTATTTTCCACTATAGCTTGTCCTTGCTCTGGTACATAAGGCTCAGTAGGTTCAAAGTTACTTTTCTTTCTACCTAGTAAACCAGGAGTTCTTGCCATTTTACACACCAACCTTCATTTTTTCGAACATATCAATACGAGATAATAATTCATCACTAATCGTTTCGTATAGTTCAATTACATTCATATCATGTCTATCTTTTTCAGTAATACCATTAACATCAAATCGTTTAATACGTTCCATTTGAGGGACGATATTTTTGAACAGGTTTTCTTCACCGAAAATTTCACGCGCATTTTCCATGATATATTCATCAACCTTACCGTTGTTTTTTAATAGAACGGGAAGAATGCCAACTACTTCAATATCAAGATCATATTGCTCTTTTAATTTGATAAGCTCATTTACATAATTTTCAGCACCAGTTAGAGAACGTTCTTGCGTTTGCAAAGCAATTAGAACGTAATCAGAAGCTACAACGGCGTTCTTTGTAACTTCTAGCGACATTGGAGGAACATCAATAAATATGTAGTCGTATTTATGTTTGATTTTTTCAAGTAATCCTTTAAAGTAATGATCTTCTTCAGCTTCTGAAGCACAATTTTTATAAAGAAATTTTGCGAAGTCCTGGAAATCAACGTAAGAAGGAATTAAATATAAGTTATCTGTAATTTCTACTTCTAAGCCATCTAAGTTCCCCTCTTGTATACCTTTCATTAATGTCTTTTCAACAGTAACGATTTCATCAGGATTAAGGATTGACTTTGTTAGCATTAACGATTTTGTTGCGTTACTTTGTGGATCAAGATCAACGAGTAATGTACGCTTGCCCTTTTTAGCGAATTCATAAGAGTTCAATACAGCATTTGTGGTTTTACCGACTCCACCTTTGTAATTACCTACCGTAATTGTAATAGCCATTTTTAACACTCCAGTTATAGTTTTTGAAATTTCCCTATATCCCTTTATAGAAATAGGGAAAAATAGAAATAGGGAAATAGGGATATTTCTAACTATAGAAATAGGGATATTTCTATATCTTTAAAGAAATTATAACAATGATAATTGGGTTATGCAATAGAATCATAGAGTTAGTAATTAATAACAAAAACGTTGATATTAAAAGATTCTTTAGACAATTAAAACGGAGATTAGTAAGAAAGAAATATATAATTTTGCAAGGAAGATAGAAGGTGCAAAAATAATAAAAATAGGGAAATATAGATATAGGGAAAAGGGGAAATATCCCTATATCTATAAATAGAAATAGGGAAATAGGGAAATAGGGATATTATTAAAAAAGTGCGCAAATTCGCTGTTTACAAAGGTTAACGCTTGTTGTAACGTAATAAACAACAAGCAACATTCTACAAAACAAAACACAATTTGATATTTTACATAAACGAAGATTGAGCAAAACAATTGAATATGAACACAAAACAAAAAGTCACTCCCATATGCTAACGGCTACCAACCGTTGCGGGAATGACTTAGTTCTAGCTAGTGTACCACCACTTGACTAGAATGACCTGTACGAACCTACAGGACTTCGACTTATAAGACGCTCACCACGTCAGATAAGTTATTTGCCTTGTTTCACCAAACAAGGCTTATTAGATACACCTATTGTACCGTTATGCAATACATTTTTCAACTAGTAAAGACTAGTATTATTTGATGTATAAAATAACTGTGTTTAAAGGGCGTTATCTATACCTAGAAGTCTTGTAATTTTACAGGGCATTTAGGTATGGATAATGCCCTTTTTGTTTTATATAACGTGGATACCGTGCCCACGAAGGAAAGCTGTGAAGCATACCTAAAATAAACGGGGTCTAGTGTGGCCAATGCAAAAAACACACTCGGATATCGGCTTTCGTTGCATTAAGCCGTCTGACGTAAGCGAGGTAAAGGACGCAAGCCTTGCATAAAACAAGCCTAAGTGATAGATCGACTATCATAACTGCGATGATAACCAAGACGCAGGCGGTAAAAAGTGTTAAAAGACAATGGAGGCTCAAACAAGACGCAATTGTACGACTGTAGTTAATCATTTACTAGTAAGCGGCGATTGTGACACTGTATCACGGCAAACCTTTGGAGTGCGCAAGTACGCAAAGGCAAGCGGGTTTTGTAGCGAATCACTCGAAAGAGAACGGTGTAGGGCGTGGAGACGCACCGTAGGGAGCAATCCTATAAGCTACATTCGGATAGTAGTAATCTAGCTATCCGGCGTCAATGCAAACAATCTCAATCGGCTACAATGGGTACTAAGCCAGTATTGATAGGGCGTTTTAACCTCAGAAAAATTTCAAGGGGTTACTATGCCCAAAACGTCATCGCACGTGTCCAGGAGTAGCTTGCCAGTATGAAAACCTTTCAAACCTTCAGTCAAGCTTAATTACGAAAAAAAGCAGAAAAACTTGAGATTGTTTAACTCCTGTGGGAATGACTTACTAAGATAGAGGAATAAATAAAGGATTTACTACTTACTTGGCTAGAGGATAAGGGGACGGATGGTAGAATAGGCCTTATTGCAGAATTTGGTTTTACACAACAGATATAGTACGTGAAATTTAATAAGCTGAATACTTATTTATAGAGATAGTGTTTTATTCTACAATTGATTAAAAGGATAAAATTTAAGGGGAATATTTTATGGTTAATAATCTTATAAAGGTAAATTGGACAGATGATTTTATTAAAACAGATGAATTTTCAGAAGCTTTAGGTATGGTTTGGCGAAATGGTTATGAAAAAAGTGTGTATGGGGATCGATATTTTTATTTTACTCATAAGTCACAGGTGATAGTGAAGAGGTTTGCTGATTTCTTTGAAAAAGAAACAAGGTCAAGATATCGTGAAGATAAAGGGTATGTAGAATGGTACACGTCTATAAATAGTAGTCACCCGTTTATCAGAAAAGTAAAAGAACTAGGATGGACTCCAATAAAAGAAAAATCTAGAGCATTTCCTAAAGGTGAGTTTAACAAAGAAATATTTGTTAAAACGTATATCTTAATGAGACATGATGTAGGGATTATGAGAGAAAAAAGACCTAAAAATAAGATATACATTAGACCGCGTTTACGTATTCATGGATCTACAGATATTTTGGACCATTTAAATGAGTTTATGTTCGAGGAACTTGGGATTAAAAAGAAGAAATTACAGACTGACGGAAAAATACCGAAAGCAAAAACGTTATATTTTCAATCTTATAAAGATATAGAGAGTATTTTAAAATATATAGGAGCTTCAGAGACATTAGAAACGTTATATTCGTTTGATCTAGGTTTTCATGATGCTGATGAATTTGAAGAGACCCACCTACGGAAATAGGTGGGTTTTTTATTGCATAAAGAAAAGAGTAGCTAATTATTTAATAAAATTCTCCGGTAGTTAAATCCATTAAATCTTTCAAAGAAATGGATGCTTTAAATTGTTCACCATATTCACCGTTTCGAGTTTGTTCGTCATATTTAAATGAAATATTGTGGTATTTACCAGCTTTAGTTTTTGGTACTAATCCATTATCAACCAAAAATTTAGCTAAATTCTTTAAATCCTTTTCTTCATCAGTAGAATACCAAATAATCGCTAATGTTCCGTCTTTTGCATATGGATTAAAAGGCTTAAGTACGCCTGTACGCTTAAGCCTTTCTGGATCGGTGTGTTTAATAAATGGAGTGACACCTTGTTTAATTGCTTTAAGTATTAATTCTTGCATTTCATCTGAAATGTCATCTTTTACAAATGTCATAAATTTACCTACATTATCTGTTTCTTTATATGTGTTAGTGCCATACCAACACCATCCACCTCTTCTAATGTTTACTAATTCATCTTTCATTTTTTCTTTCCTCCGTACCATTAAATTTATTTATTGTTATTTTATCATATTATTTTGTAAGTAATAAAAAAGACACCCTAAGGTGCCTTCCTCCGACTTGAACCACTTTAATTTTAATAATATAAATTGTTTATGCAGATACAGCAGCTTTATCTTTACGGAAGATACCCATTAATCCACCGATTAATAATAAAACTCCTGGTAATAAGTAAATTGCAGAGATACAAACAAATCCACCGATAGCAGCAACAGTCATCATAATACCGCCAACTTTTGCTTTACTTCTCACCATAACAGAACCGACAATTCCTAACACAGATAGACCTACAGCACCCCATCCTAGGCCAATAACAGTGTTTGCACCATCAGCTTCCAAAGCAGATCCAAGTCCACCGATAAATAATGCAATAAATGCACATAGAATTCCAAAAATACCACCAATAAGTCCTAATACAAATTCAGCTGTTCGTTTCATTTTATTAATTTCTCCTTTTATTTACCAGGTGTGAATTCAAATTTCACAGATTTTTCATCAAACGTAAAGTTTGGTTTATATGTACCAGTGTATTTATCAGATTCAGCTACATCAAAATACATTTTCCCTGTAATTTGATTACCTGGCACAACATTTTCATTCATAAATGCATTATCAGCACCGAAATATCCCTTGAATTGGTTCCCGTTAGCATCAGCAATCTTTAACTCTTCTGATCCGATATATGCATCTTTCTTGCCGTTATTTTTAGCAGAGAAAGTGATTTCTAAAACTTTCCCTTTTTCAGGTTTTGTATACTCATTAGGTTCTACAAATTGAGCAGAGTTAAAAGTGATTTGTAATCCATTAACTTCTACTGTTTCGCCAGTTTTATAAACTTTACTAGCAGCTTTATCATCTTTCTTTTGCTCTTGTTTAGGAGCATCATTTTTACTTACCTCTTTAACTTCTGTTTCTCCACATGCAGCTAAGCTAAAAGCAAGTGCTCCAGTTAAAGCAATCGTACCTAATTTCTTATACATTTTCTTTCCTCCAATTATGTAAAATGTAAGATTTCCGAGCCTATCATAGCAAACAATCAATTGGAATATTGTCATATCTTGTCGAATAAAAATAAAAAAAGAGAGCCGCAGCCCTCATTGGATAAATTGGTAAAATAATGTAAAATTTTACCTCTTTCCTTTGGAAATGATTTCTTCTAAAATGAAATCAAATCATAGTATGTCCTTGTTATCTCGTAACATTTTGACATACAACGCTAATTGTTTAGCGAAACGACCTTGCTGACGTCCATCTAGCTCCTCATAAGCTCGTTGGATATCATTGAATAGTAATCCTAATAACGCATCTTCTTTCCTGTCCTCGAAGTTAAGAAGAGCATCTGTGGAGGTGTTAAAAAACGATGCAAGTACCTTTAAACTTTCAAGATCAGGTTCATGACGATCAGTTTCCCAATTTTTAATTTGTCCGCGTGATAAACCTGTTCTCTCAGATAATTGTTCTTGCGTTAAATCGAAAGACTTTCTGAGATTTTTAATGTTTTGTCCGACTGTAGTTTTCATAGTTTGAGTATAATAATCGCCTTATCACTA